>JAAVFW010000011.1 GCA_014800535.1 Bacteroidales bacterium | reverse complement strand
GTACATAGCAACACAAAATTAATTAATCCTGAGGAGACTTCGGTCTCCTTTTTTTTGTATTGCCAGTTTTCCCTATGACATCCTCCGCTCTTGGGGGCGGTTTAGGCCGCCCCCGCCGCCCGGGCATCCCCCTCCACAATGAGAGAGGAAATGTAGATGTTCCTCGCTCAGTGTTGCTCTTCGTTTTGGAATCTACACAGGAAAACTTATAGTGAAATCAAATGTTGATATTATATGGAGAGGTGTGAACCTTATCTCCAATTTTATGAAAAACACTCACCTTCTATTTTTTTCACTATGAACTTACGAGCATTCTCCATATTGTCTTCCATGACTTTGGCATCAATGATTGCTCTGCCCGCCTTCTCCAAAACGGCCGACACTGATTCTGTTGCCATAAGATTTCATCAGTCCTCCTCTATAATCGACCGCAATTTTTCTCAAAATTCCGGTCAACTCGACAGGCTCCTCAAATATGCCGCAGATTCAGATTCCGCATCCCTGAAAATCAACAGCATAAGCATTGAGGGAGCGGCTTCGCCGGAGGGCACCATCAACTATAATATTGGTTTGTCTCACAGACGTGCAAATGCCATTCTTGATTACGCACGAAACATTACGGACTTTTCCGATTCAATTGTCAGCGAATCCTTCACCGGCAGAGATTGGATTGGATTGAGAGAACTGGTGATTGCCGACAAACAAGTGCCCTATCATAAAGAAACACTTGAGGTTATTGATGAAATAATTTCCTCTGAGAGCCCCGACCACGACCGGATAAATCTCCTGAAATCACTACATGGCGGACTCCCCTACCGTTACATGTATGATAACCTTTTTCCAAAGCTTCGTTATTCCAAAATATTCATAACATTCCGTCTTCCGGAGCTTCTCACTCCCCGTGATAACATTACAATACCGGTTGTTCCGGAAGTGAGCACGATTCCGACAATTGTAACTTTTCCGCTCCCCTCCGAATCCGGTTCTGTCTCACGTCCTTTTTATATGGCTCTAAAGACCAACCTCATTTCCGACGCACTCGCACTTCCGGAATTAGGTGTGGAGTTTTACCTGGGAAAGAATCTTTCATTTGTCGGCAACTGGACCTACGGATGGTGGGATAATGATTCAGCTCATCGTTACTGGCGTGCCTACGGTGGCGACATTGCTTTGAGATGGTGGTTTGGAAGTGCTGCACGAAACAAGCCTCTGACCGGACATCACATTGGCATCTACGGAGGTGTCCTGACCTACGATTTTGAGTTCGGAGGAACAGGTTATATGGGCGGCAAGCCGGGCGGCACTCTCTGGGACAGAGTAAACGTTGTGGCCGGCGTTGAATATGGATATTCCCTGCCACTGGCACGACGCCTTAATCTTGACTTCACGTTAGGTGTGGGATACATGGGCGGCACGTATTATAAATATATTCCAAAAAACGGTTGCTATGTATGGCAGTCAACCCATAAACTACGCTGGTTCGGACCGACTAAAGCCGAAATATCTCTTACCTGGCTGATTGGCAATGGAAACTTCAATCAAAAGAAAGGAGGCGTTTCATTATGAAAACAGATAACATTACATTAAAAAGATTACTATTACCGACCTCCGCATTGGTCCTGTCAGCGTTGCTTTTTTCTTCGTGTGAACATAAGGAGCTCTGTTTCGATTCGGGAAATTCAACCCATATCAATGTTGTTTTCGACTGGCGATATGCCCCCGATGCCAATCCGGAATCAATGAGCATGACTCTCTTTGATGAGGAAAAGAACATCGACCCTTTACAATACATTTTCACCGGACGTGACGGGGGTGAGATTAAAGTGCCTCTCGGTCTTTACGACAGCCTTTGCCTCAACAGTGATTTTCAGGACTGGGCCAAGTTACGATATACGGACGATGAGCAGAGCTTTGAGCTTTACACCATAGATTCTGATATCCTCCCCGCCTCCGGCTTATCAACCCGTGCGCTACCCGCTGCGGATTCAAACAATTCAGAACGTTTTGCCACCACTCCCGGCATGGCATGGGCTCACAATGTTGACCACATTGACCTCTCTCAGATAACCGATGAAAAGACAATTACTTATTATCCGCGTGAAATTGTCTGTCACTACACCGTAGATGTGCTTAACGTCGAGAATATCAATAACCTTGACGGCTCACAGGTCGATGCAACCCTCAGCGGAATGGCAGAAGGGTATCATATCGGAGTGCATGCAGCCACAAACAATACGGTCACTCACCCTTTCATTCTCTCCGTAAGCAAATCAACACCCAATTCTCTTCATGCTGAATTTCTCACTTTTGGAGAAACTCCCGATGTGGATGTGCCTCACACTTTAAGCCTCTATATGGTCTACAACGACGGCACCGGACACACTTTCAATTTCGATGTCTCCGATCAGATAAAAAAAGCTGCTGACCCGACCCACGTCAATATTGTGGTGAGAGGAATAACAATTCCGAAACCGATTGGACACGGCGGAGGATTAATTCCCGATGTAAATGATTGGGAAACTGAAAATATTTACATCAAAATGTAATCTCGTTTGTTATACATATAGAACATAAACCATGAAAACTATGAAAAACACACTTTTACTGATTCCATTAGCTATGTTAGGCTTAGTCTCTTGTTCCGATGATGTGTCAACTTCGGTCAATCTCGGAGATGCTATTGAGTTCCGTCCGGCAATGGGATCATTCACACGAGCAACCGAAACTACCAATGCCAACCTGAACGACATGAATGTCACAGCATTTCTCGGCGATACAAAGTTTTTTGAAAATGTGAATTTTGCCAAAGGGAACGATGGCTTTTACACTTCTGAACATAACTATTTATGGCCTGCTGACAATTCACAATTAACATTTTATGCCTATTCTTCGGACATTGATAATTTGAACGGAACATTAACTTGGGACGCTACATCGAAAAAGTTGGAAAATGCTACAATTCCCGATGAGATTGCTGACCAAATTGATTTTATTACAGCCACTGCCACCGGCACAAAAGATAATAATGAGACAGCCGGAGTGCCTCTGACCTTCAATCATCAGCTTTCGCAGATTGAGCTTCAGGCGAAGTCTGACACTCAGGACTACACAGTTGAAGTCTCTGCCATCCGAATCGGTAGAGCCGAATATATGGGCACTTTCGATTTCACTACCTCCGAGTGGACTCTTGACGAATGGCATGACAAAGCTGTTTACGATTCTTCACTCTCTTCACCTGTGACGCTGTCGGCAACACCGGTTTCTATTATGGGTGATTCAGGAAATGCTATGCTGTTGCCGCAGAAGCTAACTCCTTGGTCTCCTAAAGGTGACCCCGACAATGCAGCGAGAGGATCCTATCTGTCAGTGCTGATTAAGATTACCACTCCTGAAGGAGTTGTGCTCTACCCCTATCCTTCAGATACTAAACTCGACAGCAATGGACAGAAACGTGAATATGCCTGGGCATCCATACCTATCGACACCAAGTGGGAAGCCGGAAAGAAATATATTTACACACTTGACTTCACTCATGGTGGCGGCAACGTCGACCCTGATGACCCGACTCCGGGTAAGGAGGTACTTGGTGGTCCGATTAAATACACTGTAAACGTTGTCGACTGGGTTAATACACTAACCGACATATCAATGGAAGCAATAACCCAAATATACTAATCTCTCCAACAAAAGCAAGTAATAAAACCCGACGGGTGTATTGGCTAACAACCGGCCGATACACCCTAAATTTTTTATTCTGTTAATTCCGGATTAATTTGTAATTTTACCGCAAATTTTATGTTATGAATGATTATCTCAGCAGAGTAGCTATACTTTTGGGCAACGAAAATGTTGAAAAGCTGAAACAAGCGCGAGTCCTTTTGTTTGGTGTAGGAGGTGTCGGATCATGGTGTGCGGAATGTCTTGTCCGTTCCGGCATCGGTCATATCACAATCGTCGACAATGATGTGGTGGTTCCCTCAAACATCAACCGGCAGCTCCCTGCAACGACCGCTACTGTTGGAAGAGCTAAAGTTGAAGTACTGAAAGAACGTCTTGCAGAAATTTCACCTGATGCCGAGATAAATGCTGTCTACAAACGGTTTACAGCCGAGACTGCCTCCCAATTCAACCTAAACGACTATGATTTCATAATAGATGCCATTGACTCTGTGGCCGACAAAGCCCTGCTCATAGAACTGGCTACACGGTCAACCGCCAGACTCTTCTCTTCGATGGGAGCCGCCTTGAAGATGAATCCTTCAAGAATCCAGGTGGCAGAGTTCTACAAAGTCAAAGGGTGTCCGCTTGCCCGCGCGCTGCGTCAACGTTTCAAACGCACAAAGATCTTCCCCGCAAAAAAATTCAAATGTGTTTTCAGCGATGAACTTCTGACCAATCGGCAACCGGATCCTACGGATTCAGGCAACGGGTCAATGATGCACATAACAGCAATTTTCGGACTGACTCTCGCCTCAATGGTTATTTCAGATATTACAGGATTTTAGACCCCGTTCCCCAATATTTGTTAACGCTGAGGGGGTCAAGCGTATGCAGCTGTGTTCGCGCGGTGAGGGAGAAATGCCGTTGCATCGTGACCGAAAGATCTGTACTTTACCATTACAGATAACGCGAGTTCAGTATAATCGGCAATTCAATATGAAGGTATTCAAGTGTATCGCCGAGAAAGGGAAAATTCACTTAACACCGCCTCCGTCTTTAAGGGCTTGGAGCAGCCATGCCGGGAGAATTAAGAGATATTCTTGCACCGCAAAATTAAAATGTATTAAGATTATATAAATTCAGGCAAATTCGGCTTGCAGGGAGATAGCCTGATTAAATTCACATAAAAAAGAAGCGAGACTACCCGACTATTGACGTGAATCCCAAAAGTTGAACACAAAACTTTTAGAGTTCACTTCATAATATTGGGGAACGGGGGCTTAGTATTAAATCAGCCAATTTTTCCGACTGAGGTGTGTCGAATTTTCTCGCAAATAATTTTCCGCTCGACATGACAGCCTTATAATCATACTCCTCCAACGATTTCGGTGATGGCTTCCCTTCGCTCCAGTCTATATATCGCCGGTTGTCATTAACAACTCTCAAACCGTCATTCTGAAGAAAAGTCTGAATATACATTTCGTCAGGTATGAGAGTAAATCGGATTTCACGCATGATTCGCTGCCTTCTATCCACAAGTAATTCAACAGCCCTACGCCTTAAATCAACCCAGTTTGAACCATAACGATAGGGCAAACCATCAATCGGCTTTCGCTTCACTCCGATTAGTGATTGAAGGGCGTTTAACTTGTCATTAAACCACATTAAAAAACCATTGGAATCCGATCTACGTCTGATATAAAGATGGTAAAGTTCATTTCTATATCCCATTGAAGAAGGGAACGGCTCATGCTCCATGAAACAATCAACATCGGTTGCATTGTCATAGAAGCTTCTTATTTCTGCTGCCGGCTTCAAAGGGAAATCATTGCCTGATATCAAGTGGAACCACTCTATCTCTTTCACTTTCAACGACTCCTGAAAAAGAGCAAGTTCCATCTTTACTATTGAGCTATCTCCCCATTCAACCTTATATTCATTTAAGATTGTCAGCGGATTAGTTGTCTTCATTTTTCTAAGACTGTCAGGCACACTTGATTTCTTATCAATATGCACAAAAAAATAAGTATCCTTATCGTCTAACAGTCGTATTAAACGCTGAAGATGAGCGAAATTATTATGAGCAGCAATCAGATAGGCATGTTTCATGACCTAATTCAATTCATATCAAGACAACAGGTTAATCTATGCAAATTTAACAAAAAATATTCATCACTAAAACGCGCCTGATATTTTTTTGTCCGGCAGCCTGATAAATCAAGAGGATTTTATTAATTTTGTAGTAAGATTTGGCACGACATAAGTAAGTTTCGATAAATAGTTTATATAAAGGTTCGAAATTAATCTTGGCAAGATTAGAACTTGCAAACTTGCTTATGCCCTATCTTTATCCGTCAGAATCCTTAAATACGATAACCTTGGTATCAATCAATAACCTTTCAGTTGAGTTTTCAGCCCGTCCGCTTTTCAAGGATATTTCTTTTGTCATAAACAAGAATGACCGTATTGCACTTGTCGGCAAGAATGGAGCCGGCAAATCAACACTTCTCAAGATTATTGCCGGGATGCAGTCTCCCACATCGGGAAATGTCTCTATGAATTCAGAGGTAACAATCGGTTATCTGCCGCAACAGATGCAATTGGCTGATGAGACTACTCTGATAAATGAAACACGCAAAGCATTCAGTCATATCGACGAACTCAATCGGCAGCTTGAAGAGGTCAATATTCTCATAGCCGAACGCACAGATTATGATTCTGAAGGTTATGCGTCTCTTCTCGACCGTCAGGCCTTCCTTTCAGAACGTATCGCCATGAGCGACTCGTCGAACATGGAGGCTGAAATGGAGCGCACCCTCGTAGGACTTGGTTTCAATCGTTCTGACTTCAACCGTCCGACATCAGAGTTTTCCGGAGGTTGGCGAATGAGAATCGAACTTGCAAAGATTCTCCTTAAGAATCCCGACATTCTTCTTCTCGACGAGCCGACAAACCATCTTGACATCGAGTCAATCCAATGGCTTGAGAATTTCCTCGCTACAAAGTCGAAAGCAGTGCTTCTTGTCAGCCATGACCGCGCCTTTCTCGACAATGTCACCAAGCGGACAATTGAAATTTCATGTGGAAAAATTTACGACTATAAAGTCAGCTATACCCCTTTTGTCGAGCTTAGAAAAGAGCGTGTTGAACAACAGATGAAGGCCTACGAAAATCAGCAGAAACTGATTGCCGACACAAAAGACTTCATCGAACGCTTCCGTTATAAGCCCACAAAAGCCGTGCAGGTTCAAAGCCGAATCAAACAATTGGAGAAGATTGTTCCGATCGAGGTTGATGAAGTTGATAATTCACGCCTGCGACTCAAATTTCCGCCGGCACCCCGTTCGGGAGATTTCCCGTTGATTCTTGAAAATGTCGGTAAGGCCTACGGAGATCATCAGGTTTTCGATCATGCCGAATTTATGATTAGACGTGGCGAAAAGGTTGCGTTCGTCGGCAAAAACGGCGAGGGAAAATCCACGCTGGTCAAGTGTATCATGGGTCAGATACCTTTCACCGGAACCTTAAAAATAGGTCATAACGTCAAAATTGGTTACTTCGCTCAGAATCAGGCTCAGCTTCTTGACGGCGACATAACCGTGTTCGACACCATCGACAGAGTGGCAACGGGCGATATCCGCACCAAGATACGCGACATTCTCGGTGCCTTCATGTTCGGTGGAGAAGCCTCTGATAAAAAAGTCAGTGTGCTGTCAGGAGGAGAAAAGACCCGCCTTGCAATGATTAAACTCCTTCTCGAACCCGTCAATCTGCTGATTCTTGACGAACCTACCAACCACCTCGACATGCGCACCAAAGACATCCTGAAGGATGCCATAAAAGATTTCGACGGCACTGTCATCGTGGTCAGCCATGACCGGGAATTTCTCGACGGTCTCGTTGAAAAGGTCTATGAGTTTGGTCAAGGAAAGGTGAAAGAAAATCTCGGAGGCATCTACGATTTCCTTCGCTCCAAGAATCTTGATTCACTTAAGGACCTTGAATTGTCACGCTCCGCTGAGACAACTCCCAAAAATTCAGGAGTGTCAGAAGCCGAGAAGACAGTTTCAGTCGCACCGGTCGAGGAACGTAAACTCTCATACGCTGAGCAGAAAGAGAGAGACAGAACAATCCGCCGGGCAGCAAAAAAGATTGAAGAAGCCGAAAATAAAGTCTCGGAAGCAGAGTCAACATTAGCTGCAATAGAAGAAAAGATTGCAGCCGGAGCGTCTGATTCCGAAACTCTTAAGGAATATGACGAGGCTAAGAAGAACCTCGAAAATATGATGTCACTCTGGGAAGTGGCTCAACAGGATTATGATGAACTTACAGCAAAACAATTATGAATAACAAATACGGAATAAACAGCAATCACCTCGACACCTCAATTCGTCTGCAAGACGATTTCTATGGTTATGCCAACGGCGGCTGGCTAAAAGAGAACCCTCTTCAGGGAGAGTATGCCCGTTTTGGAGTTTTCGATAAAATACGTGAGGAAGCACGCCTGCAACTTAAAGACCTCATACTCAACCTTCGCGAAAATCCGGAATCAAAAGTAAGCGGGACGATTGAACAGAAGATAAGCGACATCTATGACCTCGGTATGGATGAGAAACGCCTTAACGAGGAGGCCGAAAAACCGGTTATGAAACTGGTGGAGGAAATGATGAACCTCCCTCTTTCAACGCCTGCTGATTTCGCCCGGATGATGGCATGGCTGCATCTTGGTCCTGCAGGTGCTTTCTTCGGCACGGGAGCCGGTCCGGATTTTGAAGACAGCAATATCCATATCCTCTTCGTAGGGGAAGGAGGTCTAACCCTCGGCGACAGAGATTATTACCTTGTGGAAAATGAAGCCAACGCCAAAATTATGGAGGCTTTCCACAAATATGTGTTCCGTCTGATGGAACTTATCGGAAAGTCAGCCGAGGAGCAGAAAAGAATCTGGGAGTCGGTGATTCATATCGAACGTTCCATTGCCGAGCATAAAATGACCAGGGAAGACCGTCGTGATCCGACAAACACTTTCAATCCGATGTCTGAAAAAGAATTGCTCGAAAAATACCCCGGCATCGATTGGATGACTTATTTCAATGCAATAGGCATTAAAAACGAGCGTCGCCTCAACATCTCATCTCCCAAGTATATGGAGTTTGTCAATAAATTTGTCAACACTCTCTCCGAAGAACAGTTGCGTGACTTCCTGACTTACAAGATAGTGATGAACGCGGCCGGTCTTCTGAGTAATGATTTTGAAGAGGCAGACTTCGACCTCTTCGACAGAGCCATGAGCGGCAAAGAGGAGATGCAACCTCGCTGGAAACGTGCCATGGCAATTCCAAATTCAATGTTTGGTGAGGCTGTCGGACAGCTTTATGTCAAGAAATATTTTCCGGAAGAGAATAAACGTTATATGACCGAGCTGATTGAAAATCTCCGCAAAGCTCTTGCCTCACATATAAGTAATCTCGACTGGATGAGCGATGAGACAAAAGAGAAAGCTCTCGAAAAACTATCTTCAATGAAGGTAAAAATCGGCTATCCGGATAAATGGAAAGATTACTCTGAACTGTCAATCAACCCGGAACTCTCCTACCTTGAAAACGTGTTGAACGCGTCAAGATGGTTTATCCGCGACAACTATAATGACCTCAAGAAACCTGTCGACAAAACCGAGTGGCACATGACACCGCAGACTGTCAATGCCTACTACAGTCCGCTCAACAATGAGATATGTTTTCCGGCAGGGATACTTCAGGCTCCATATTTCGACATCAATGCCGACGATGCCTGCAATTATGGAGCAATCGGAGTCGTAATCGGACATGAAATGACTCATGGATTTGACGATCAGGGGCGTCGCTACGATGCCAACGGAAACCTTAATGAGTGGTGGACTGCTGAGGATACTACCCGCTTTAAGGAGAAAACCGACTGTCTTGTCAAGCAGTTCAACGAGGTTGAAGTTCTCCCCGGTGTGTATGCCAACGGCTTGTTCACCTTGGGGGAAAACATTGCCGACCAAGGAGGGCTGCGTGTCGCACGCACAGCCTACGAAATGTCAGGCGCCAACCTTGATGCTGTCGGGGATGACGGTTTTTCGGCACTTCAACGTTTCTATCTTGCATACGCCGGCGTATGGGCAAACAATGTCAGGGATGAATATCTTCGCGAATCCGTTCAGACAGACCCACACTCACCCGGAAAACTTCGTGTGAATGAAACTCTTAAAAACATCACTCCCTTTATTGATGCGTTCGGAATCAAGGAGGGCGACGAAATGTTCCGTCCGCTAAACGAAAGAGTTGAAATATGGTAAGCAAGCCCGTTCAATACGCCTTGATTGGTAATCCGCTCGGTCACTCCTTTTCTCCTGAATATTTCAATTCAATGTTCCGTGAAAAGGGGATTCAGGCAGAATACGTCCTCCGTCAGCTTCCGTCGATTGACGCGCTGACTGAAATGATTGAAAAAATGCCGGAGTTGCGCGGATTTAATGTCACCATTCCATATAAACGGGATATAATCTCTCACCTTGACAAACTTGATGAGACAGCATCGCATGTCGGTGCTGTCAACACCGTCAAGGTGATCCGAGATAACGGCAAAACCACACTGAAAGGGTATAACACTGATGTGGCCGGATTCTTGCGTGCCCTGACAAAGTTCCTGAAAGAAAACGTTTCGGAGAGTCACCCTTACCCTGAGCGTGCCTTGATTTTAGGGACGGGCGGTGCGTCGGCAGCTGTGGCGTATGCGCTTGATAAGCTCAACATTAAATATCTATTCCTGACTCGTTCAAAGAAACTTTCCGGACAGATGTGTCAATCGGAAAAGGTTATTGAATACTCCGATTTGTCGCCCGAACTTATTTACGAGCATCGTCTGATTATCAACACCACTCCTGCCGGAATGTATCCCGACACACTCGCTGCTCCGCCGTTTCCGTGGGAATATCTATCGAAACATCATTTCTTTTTCGACTTGATTTACAACCCTACTCAAACATTAGCCATGAGAATTTCTGCTGCACATGGTGCCAAGACAACCAACGGATTGGAAATGCTTCATGCTCAGGCTGATGCCGCTTGGGAAATCTGGCAAAAATGAGTCCGTTAAACGCGCGTAGTCCACAACCTATAAGTTCCGACATTCTGCTGATGCTCTTTGCATTAGCTGTCGGAATTTTTTTGTCACATACATACCATCTTCCGCTCGAAGCCCCTCTGATTTTACTTCCCACTTCCCTGATTCTGATTGTTATATCGTTGAAATTACATGGTAATCTCAATTATCTCGGAATTGCATCAAAGCTGCTGAAAGCCGGTATTATAAGCTGTTTCTTTTCTCTCGGCATTCTCACGGAGTCTCTGAACCGTCCGATAATATCCTTTCCTCCGACCGACAGCGACGGTAATTTCTATGGAGAAGTGCTGAAAGTAAAGACAAAGGCAACCGGTGATATGATAATCATGGAATATCTCACACCGGAATGTTCCAAAACCGGCATCAAAGGGTATATGCGCTTATCGTCAGGACAATTTCAGGAGGGCGACATAATCAGGTGCAGAGGGCAGTTGTCGCGGGTGAACGATTCAACCAACCGTATGAACGATGGATTCAGGCGTTACCTCCTCTCAATCGGAATTACGACCATTGCGAAGTGCAAACCAAACGAGGTCTCAATCATCGGATATAAATCATCGCCTGCAATCCTGGCGCAACATATCCGCACGAATCTTGAGATTGGAATTGAAAACTCAGGGTTGAAGAAGCCTACCGTCTCGTTTCTCGTGACCGTTCTTCTGGGTGATAAGTCATTCCTTGACCCGACCGCAGCCCAAACATTTTCCGACGCCGGTGTCTCACATGTGCTCGCCCTGAGCGGAATGCACATAGGGATTATAGTCTTCATCCTGATGACTCTTCTCTTCCCTCTTAACTTCACAGGAAACTATCGTCTGCGCTATTATGTCACTTTCATTCTCCTTTGGGTGTATGCTTTCATAAGCGGCTTTTCAGAAACGATAGTGCGTGCGACCCTCATGACTTCCTTCTCATTCATTGCAATGTTGCTGCAACGAAAAAACTCATCATTCAATGCTCTTTGTCTTGCCTGTCTGCTGATTCTTGTTGTGTCGCCGGAAGCCCTGTTCAGCATTTCCCTTCAACTCAGCTTCCTTTGTGTGGCAGCGATAATCATATTCTCAGAGCCCATGAATCCGATAAATATGGCAGAACATCCTTATCTCTATAAGTTTTTCGGTCTAATCACCACATCTCTGATCGCCACTTTTGCAACATGGATTCTTACAGCTTATTTCTTCTCCTCATTACCTCTTCTTTTTCTCCCTGCCAACATCATTATCCTTCCCCTCTTGCCGCTCTATCTGTCGGTTGCTATTATTTATCTTATTCTTCACTCAATCGGGATTCAATTCGACTTTTTAGCCACACTGATTGATTCCTCTTATTCAGGTCTGCTGTCATTGCTGAATCTTATCTCAGCTCATGGAGAAGCCGTTGTACGCATCTCTCCTTCCCTCATCTCCGTGTGTCTGTGGCTTGCCGGAATAACCATATTGGCAATCTCTGTCAACACGACCCGTCGTAAAAAAATTCTGATTCTCTCATCCACATTCATTTTGTGTCTTTCTATATGTCTGATTTAATTAAGCCCGATTTGAAATTTCTCATCAATTCATTTCATCATTTCAACAAATTGATTTTCAGCAATGAGTTGCCAACTCCCGACTTCCGAATGTCGTCGGCACGAACATTCGGAGGGCAATTCAAGTGGACCAATAAATACAATCCCGCAACAAAAAAAATCAACCCGACCGCGTTCAGAATTGTTCTAAGTAATTTCCAATCACGACCGCGTCAGGTTGTTGAAGACATAATAATTCATGAGATGATACATTTCTTCATCACCTATAAAGGACTTCGGGATTCATCACCTCATGGCAGAATCTTCAGACACTACATGAATCACATAAACAGTAAGTTAGGTCGACACATAACAATCTCCATGCGCGGCAGGCAATCTGCAGAGAAGCCCTCCGACGCTCTATGCATCGAAAATAACCGAAACATACCGGTGGAACATTCTGCTCCGACCGTCGGGAAACCGGAGAAATCATATATCTGTCTGGCCGAAATGACTGATGGGAAGACTCTTATCGCTCGCTTTGCAGTAACGATGATCTTACAGATTGACCGCGAAATAAGAACATGGGATAAGGTCTGTTCTCACTCGTGGTATTACTCAACCGACTCATGCTTCTCAATCCTGCCGCGATGTCGCAGTCTCAAACTCTATGCACCTGACAGCAGGCAGCTTAAAGTCTTGGCAGAGAAGCGGACAATACGTTTTAAAGTCACTCCTGACGGCAGATTACGCCAGATATAAATCACTCAGAAATTTGATTAGGTTTTTCTGAAGGAATCTGGTGAGGTTTTTTCGCAGGAACCCGGTGAGCGATCGAGTCTGACGGTATTGTGTCTGACGATGACAATGGTCTATACCCTTTATCCCGCGCCTTGATATATCCCTTCATCAATCTGTAAAGTTCATTATTTTCCCCTTCAGTCAGAAGGTTATCTGTGCCGGCAGGATATTTGAAACTGATGTCGGCAATCCGTTTTTCGTATCGTTCGGAAAGCTCGTCAGTGCTCACACTGTCATGCAATTGTTTCATTGAATCAGTGTATAATCTGATTGTTTCCCGCAATTCACGATAAAGATGCCGGGCATCACTGTTTTCTCTGTTATCCGATTGCGAATTACACCCTCCCAATACTGTTCCGACCGAAAGAATGAACGACAATAACACCAACCGGTTTATAGATTCTTTAATTATCACAACCCTTCTTTTTTCTACGGTGATTGATTTGATTACTTACAGCCTCAATTCTCAAGAGCCTGACGGAGATATTGCCCCGTGTAGGAATCAGGAGAATCAGCAACCTGTTCGGGGGTGCCGGCGGCAACAACCTCTCCACCTTTATCACCTCCCTCAGGACCGATGTCTATAACCCAGTCGGCCGATTTGATAACATCCATGTTATGCTCGATTATTATCACCGTATGACCTTTCTCAACCAAGGCTGTCATCGACTTCATGAGTGTTGAAATGTCATGGAAGTGAAGACCTGTCGTGGGCTCATCAAAAATAAACATGGTCTTGGCCTGATTCTCCATTGATATGAAATAGGCAAGCTTCACTCTCTGATTCTCACCACCTGAAAGAGTAGACGACGATTGACCCAGCTTAACGTAGCCAAGTCCAACTTGCTGAAGCGGAAGGAGCTTTTTGATAATGCGCTGCTCTATTGTTCCGTTTGATTCACTAAGGAACTCAATGGCCTGATTAACGGTCATTTCAAGGAAGTCAAAAATATTCTTTCCACGATATTCCACTTCAAGGACTTCATTTTTGAAACGCTTCCCGTGGCAAGCCTCACATTCAATCTTAATGTCGGCCATAAACTGCATGGGGATTGTGACCGTACCCTCACCTTTACATTCCTCACATCGGCCACCCTCGGAGTTAAAAGAGAAATAACCGGGAGTAAAGCCCATCTGTTTTGCAAGCGGTTGCTCGCTGAAAAGTTTTCTTATCTCATCGAATGCCTTCAGATAGGTCGCAGGATTTGAACGCGACGATGTGCCAATCGGATTCTGGTCAATAAACTCAATGGCGGCAATCTCTTTCAAATCACCTTCCAGACCAGCAAATGAACCCGGAGCGTCACAAACATCACCTAAACTGCGTTTTACAGCACGATAAAGAATTTCTCTGACAAGTGTCGACTTTCCACTCCCGCTGACACCACTGACAACCGTCATTACGCCCAACGGAAACCTGACATCAATATTCTTCAGGTTATTGGCTGTTGCGCCTTTCACCTCAATAAACTTCTTCCAGGGGCGGCGCAATGAAGGCGTTTCAATCACCCTCCTGCCGGAAAGATAATCAAGCGTATATGACTTCTTACACTTCTTTGCCTCAGGAGAGTTGACAGCTCCGCAGAACATCACCTCCCCTCCAAGCCTGCCGGCATCAGGACCAATGTCCACAATTTCATCGGCTGCTTCCATAACCTCCCGGTCATGTTCAACCACAATCACTGTGTTACCTATTTCCTGAAGATTCCGAAGCACCGATATGAGACGTTCAGTGTCGCGTGAATGAAGTCCTATCGACGGTTCGTCAAGGATATACAGCGAGCCGACAAGCGACGAGCCGAGTGACGTGGCAAGATTGATTCGCTGACTTTCCCCACCTGAAAGCGTAGATGACAAGCGGTCAAGTGTCAGATAACCAAGTCCTACCTTATTCAGAAACTCAAGCCTGCTTTGTATTTCGACAAGCAATCGCTTTCCGATTGCTTCTTCCTGTTCGGTCAGTGTGATATTCTTGAAATACTCCGACAGTTGAGAAACCGGCATCGTTGTGAGTTCCGAAATTGAATGTCCGTCAATCTTTACATATTGAGCATCGGGGCGAAGACGACTTCCATGGCATGTCGGACACAATGTCTTCCCTCGATAGCGTGCCTTCAGGACACGATACTGAATCTTATATTGATTCTCATCAACCCATTTGAAAAAACCGTCGATACCTTCCCATTTCCCGGAACCATGCCAGAGAATATCCTTCTCCTTTTCAGTGAGTTCAAAATATGGTTTATGAATCGGAAAGCCAATGGATGAGGCTCTCCGCTGCAATTCTTTTTTCCATTCCCCCATCTTCTCACCTCGCCAGCAGACAACCGCATCCTGATAGACAGATTTGCTCTTGTCGGGCACTACCAAGTCTTCGCTGACTCCCATAACCCTTCCGAAACCCTCGCAAGTGGGGCAAGCGCCGTAGGGGTTATTAAAGTTAAACATAAGGTCGGATGGCTCTCGAAATTCGATCCCGTCGGCTGTGAATTGCTTGGAAAATGTGAAGGTGGCAACATCCTTCCCTTTCTCCCACACCTTTATCAGACAGGCATCGCGCCCCTCGAAATATGCCGTTTCGATTGAGTCGGTCAGACGAGCCACATTATCTTTGTCGGAAGAAGCTGAAAGACGGTCAATCAAAAGCGTATAACCCTCGAATTCCTCCTCTCCACTTTCAAGAAGTTCGGCAATATCATAAAATTCTCCATCTTTTTCAAGACGTGAATAACCTTGTTTCACAAGGATTTCAAGCTGCATTCTCGGAGTGCGGCCTTCCGGTATGATAAGCGGACTGAGCACAGCAATCCTTGTACCTTCCGGAAGCGATATGACCTTTCTTACAATATCTTCAATCCCCTCCTTCTTGACCTCTTCGCCTGAAATGGGTGAAATAGTCTTGCCGATGCGTGCGAAGAGCATGCGAAGATAATCATAAATCTCTGTCGCTGTGCCCACCGTGCTTCGCGGATTACGGGTGTTGACCTTTTGTTCGATGGCTATTGCCGGAGGCAAACCCTTGATGTAATCACATTCCGGCTTCGACATTCTGCCGAGAAACTGACGGGCGTAAGCCGAAAGACTCTCAACATATCGACGCTGACCCTCGGCATAAAGTGTGTCGAAGGCAAGCGATGACTTCCCGGAGCCACTGACCCCGGTCATCACTATAAATTTGTTTAACGGAAGTTTCAAATCAATATTCTTAAGATTATTGACTCTCGCCCCCTTTATGTTGATATAGCGTTGTTCTGTTTTCTTCATATTTTCTAAATCTTCCTTTCCCCTTGTCTGTTTAGTCAATCATCGCAACGGCGCTGACATATTTTGCCATATTAGATGCCTTCCGGATATTTTTCCAGGGCTTGCGACCGATTTCATTCTCCGAATATTCCCAAAATGACTTGATATTGTCGAGAATCTGACTGTCGCCACAAAGCACAGACCCAAAATAAGACAACAACTGCCGATGAAAGAGCAACAGTTTTTCAATACGTTTCTCCCGACTCCATTCTTCGCCGCTATTCATTTCATCTGTCAATGAGGGACGCGCCAGTAAACCTCGTCCAATCATTATGCCGGCAAGATTGGGAAATCTCCGGCATACGTTGTCGACATCCTCAGGTGTCAGTAAATCACCATTATAAATCACAGGGCGTTCACACTCTCCGAGAAACTCTGCAAACTTTTCCATATCAGGTTCTCCGCCATATTGCTGACGAGCCACACGCGGATGAAGAACGACTTGCTTAAAAGGGAGTGAATTGACAACAGGCATCAGACTCTTCCACTCATCAGGTTCTGACATACCAAGTCGCATCTTCAACGAGAAAGCGATCTCCGGATTTTCCTCTACAATCCGCTTCAATATTTCGGGAGTCTCAGGATTGGCAATCATTGCCGCTCCTCTCCCCTTCCCTGTCTGAAGTGGAAAAGGGCAACCCATGTTAAGGTCGATCTTATTGAATCCTTCCTCTTTTAGATACCCGACAAGTGACGACAACTCGTTCTCATCTCTGAAAATAACCTGAGGTATGACATTAAGACCCTCATTTAAATCGGAAGTCACTTCACGCTTGTCTCGCTTCTTGACTTCCGAGTTTTCATAACGGATAAAGGGTGTGTAATATGCCTCTGCAGGCTGATAATTTTTTGAATGATAATATCTATACGGTGCAGTGGTGTGTCCCTGCAACGGTGCAAAATGTAATTTCATAAGTTTCAAATATAAGAACGAAAAAGAGGGGTCATTTATTGAATGGAGCAACAACTTCCATCTCACACCTGTTGCATCGGAAACGCAACTCAAACTCAGTTTTTCCACCGCTGATTGTGAGCGGTTCAGAAAGTTTCACTCCACTTTTCCGACGACACATTCCCAACTCTCGCAAGATGCAATGACGAGTTGTCATGACAACCTTCTCACCTCGCTGCGGTTCGGGGCGGCTCACCTCCATAGCCGGCTCTATTCGCTCAACACCATGCTGAATGTAAAATTCGCGGGCAAGGTGATTGGCAACATTATCTCTGTAATCCAATTCCTTAGATGGATAAGGATAGTCCTTATTTTCCTTCCGGCGGTAATCGTAGGGATATGTCGAGCGGTTGGTGGCATCAAGTATCTCGACAAGCCGACGACGCGCAGCTGTCAACCGGGAAGCGGGAATAAAAGTTTCCGGACTCAAATTATTCTCAACCGAAACCGCCTCATAGATTGTGGTTCCGAGTTTCGACAATGTTTCTGTCGGGTTTTGCGGAGTGCGGGCTTTTTCATCAGCAACCTCAATAGCTACTCTCGCCTTAACTCCTCTTTCATCACATCCGCTCAATCCCTTGTCGTCAATCTCAACATTCAACGCTATTTTTCTCACCGCGGTGTTGCCGTTGAGTTGATTGGTCCATTGGCGGTCGAAGGTGCGATGAAGTTCCGTCCCCTTCGGAATGTTGACAGGGGAACGGCTTATGATTCGTCCTCTGTCAACACCGTTGACTGTGAGTCCGCAATACTCTCCATTCCTATCAAAATAACTCACTCCATCGCCCGGATTCAATTGATTGACGGAGGTTATGGTCTCTCCCATCGACTTGGGTGTGGCAAGCGACGCTATTCTCATCGTCGTCTTCCTGCCGTCAAGGAAATATCTTGTAAATCCTCGGTTGAAACTTTTTGACAATGACGGCTCAAATGATATTTCACTACATCCGCAACTGCTCCGCACATATTTGTCGGGATTGGCGGCTATAATCTCATCCAATCTCTTCCGATAAGCAGCCGTTACGTTTTTGACGTAGGATGCCTCTTTCAATCTTCCCTCAATTTTAAAAGATGAAGCTCCTGCCTCAACAAGCTCTTCAAGCACGTCGATTGTGTTAAAATCTTTGAGCGACAATAAATGAGCTTTCTCCTTTATCACCTTTCCGTCGGCATCTCTCAAAGTGTAGGGCAGCCGGCATAGTTGTGCACATTCTCCACGATTGGCGGAACGCCCTCCAACAAACTGACTCGCATGGCATCTGCCGGAATAACTGACACACAATGCTCCATGAACGAAACACTCCAACGGCACACTGACCGATTGATAAATCTCTTTTATCTCTTTTAACGAAAGTTCTCGCGCGAGCACAATCTGAGAAAACCCGACCTCCTCAAGGAAACGGGCTTTCTCGACTGTGCGTGTGTCACACTGAGTCGATGCGTGAAGGGGAATCGGGGGAATATCAAGGCGCAGAATACCCATATCCTGCACAATGAGTGCGTCAACTCCGATTTGGTAAAGTTTAGTTATAAACCGCTCGACATCTCTCAACTCCTTATCGTAAACAATCGTATTGACTGTCACATAGACCTTTGCCCGAAACTGATGAGCAAAGTCGACAAGATCTCTGATGTCTTCGATTGAATTGCCGGCATTTTTTCGTGCGCCATGACTCGGACCTCCGATATAGACAGCATCGGCTCCGTGAAGAATTGCCTCGCGCGCTATTTCAACATTACCGGCAGGTGCAAGCAATTCAAGCGGGCGCAACAGATTTTTCTTATTCCCCATTATTTCTTGAAAAGACGGTCAATATTTCGTTTGTCCTCCCTTTCTTTGATTGACTGACGTTTATCAAATTGTTTCTTACCGCGTCCGATACCAATCACAAGTTTGGCATACCCTCTGTCGGAGATAAATATGCGCAACGGCACTATTGTGTAGCCCGGATCGGCAGCTGACTTCTGAATCTTGGCTATCTCTTTCTTGCTTAAAAGCAATTTTCTGTCGCGTCTTGTAGCATGATTATTATATGAACCGTAAAAATATTCGGAAACGTGCATACCCTTGACCCATATCTCGTTGTTATCCACAACACAATATGAATCGGTCAGAGATGCCTTGCCGGCTCTTATTGATTTTATCTCAGTTCCGGTCAAGACGAGACCTGCCGTATATGTGTCGCCAATCTCGTAGTCAAACGTAGCCCGACGATTCTTTATATTAACTTGACTTGCTTTCATAATATCTCGGTGAAAATAACCTACAAAGTTAATAAATTATTGTCAAATATGAGCAATTCGATCTATCATTGAGCTATATCAACTTTTTTCTCCGGAAGAGTTGTAAACTACTGTAAATTTATATACTTTTGTTTTTCAAATTAACTAATCCAATTAATATATGAAAAAGTTATTGCTGTCACTAATCACAGCTTTTACAATCTTCGGGTTGTCGGCACAGGAAAACATGGTCTTCGGACCCTGCCGCGACAATTACTCGAACATCTCTATCCAACAGGCAAACGTAACCTATACGGTTGCCGCAAAGATTAGCGGAAACGTTGCAAAAGCTCTTAAGGGCAACCGTCTCACCGGAATGGAGATTGCATTCGGCTATCTGAAACAGGCTCCCGCCACATTCTTCATACGCCGCAATCTTGATGACTCAAATCTTTACAGTCAGGAATTCACTGTCAGAAGTGAACGATATGTAGAGCTTTCTCTCGACACTCCTTTTGAATGTGACGGCGAAGAGTTTTACATCGGTTATGAGTTTTTGTGCAACAACGCATACTACACTCCGGTCGCTGTCGACATGTCGGCAAATCCTTTTCCCGACTGGTGTAATCTGAAGACAAAAGCCGGCGATCAGGAGTCTGATTGGCAAAATCTCTCTGCCAATTTCGGCAATCTTTGCCTGCGTGCCGTCTTTGAAGGCGACAACCTGCCGGGAGCTATCTTATACCCCATGGAAACTGTCAACCCCCCTTACGCAATTCCCAATCAGGATTTTTCTGTCAGAATGTCTCTATTGAATATGGGGGCTAAAGATGTTGAAAGTTTTGATGTGAGCTATACAAATCTCAGCGGAGGGTTAAAAACCATCGCTGTCAATCTTGATTCCCCCATCACTCCCGGTTCGATTCAAGATGTCGATGTCAATGGATTTATCCTTGATAATGAGGCTAAAAACGTCAACCTCAACCTTTCAATATCGAAGGTAAACAATGAGACCAATCTGCTTGACCTTCTTGTTACTGAAACTGATTTCGATGCTCTTCTGAATCCTCTTCCGCGCAAATTGGTGATTGAAGAATACACCGGTATTGATTGTGGATTTTGTCCGCGAGGGTATGTGGGGATGGAATATATGAGAGAGACATATCCTGACGATGCTATCTTGATTGCAGTTCATAATTACGGCAACGACCCCATGTCGTGTCTCACCTATTACGGATGGTCTAACTCCTACGTTGCAGGGGCACCTCAGGCAACTGCCAACCGTCAGACACGCAACAATGCCACCAAAGATGAGTTCATCGCTGCCTACAACCAAATCGCCAATCATCCATGTAATGCTAAAATGGAACTCACCGCTGACTATAAGGATGATTCCTACAATGATGCTGTGATGAAAGTGACAACCACTTTTAATGAAGATATTGACAATTCATTGAATAAATATGGTCTTGCATTTGTCGTCACTGAAGATAATGTAGGTCCCTACATGCAACTGAATTATTATTCTGGTGGAAGTCAGGGCGCAATGGAGGGGTTTGAAGATCTCCCTTCAAAGACTCCGCTGATATATAATGATGTCGCTCGTCATATCTGGGGCTGGAACGGTAAGATTGGCAGTCTCCCCGCTCAGATAATCGCCGATCAGGAAAATGAGTATAATTTCGATATCACCCTTTCTGATGTCGACGACCATCGCAATGCTCATGTCATCGCTCTTCTGATCGACCGTGAGAAGGGAGAAATAGTAACCGGCGCCAAAAACATAATCACTAATGCTAAAAGCCCGGAAGAGAATCCCAATAATAGTGTGGAAGAGATTGAAGACGATATTGTGATTTACGGCACCCCGACCGGATTCTCAATCTCAGGTGAGTTTATCGCTGCCGAAGTTTATTCCATCGGTGGAGAAAAGATTACGGTTATCGACACAGCGGGCGAAATCGAACTTCCGGCAGGTCTATATATCGTCACTGTCAAGACCTCTTCTCAAACCAAGACTCACAAAGTAATGGTGCGTTAACAAAGAACCTGGTCATTAGACAACCTCATAAAAAAGAAACTGTTCGACAATTGAGTTTGTCGAACAGTTTCTTTTTTTATATAAGTTACAATTCTCTGTTCTCATCAAATCCAGCGAACATAAGCGAAATCCATTCGATGAGGAAGTTCGCTGCATTTAGGATACATTCTCAAGGCGTAGCGAATTGAACCTGCTTCTTTCAGCTTGGTTGTCAATTCGTAGGTAGCGACTGTGCCGTCGACAGCCACAATCTTCAAATCCTCAGCTCCCTGATATGTGCTCACTCCGTCGTGGTCACGGTAATAAACGAGTTCCACACCGATTGAATCGCCAAGGCCCTTTGTGTCAAGCTGACATTTCACTGTGAGCTCGCTGCCGGTGCGGAATGTCGAGCCATGATCATCATCATAGTTTACGCTGAGCACTTCGATCTGATTCCATTTTGAAGCCACATCCTCTTTCCAGGCTACAATCTCGCGAGCCTTTGCAAAGTCGTTAGCCTCAAGGCGTGCCGAGCGACGTGATTCGGGGATGTAGAAACGTGCGATGTAATCGTCAAGCTGACGCTTCATTGTGAAATGCGGTGCGATATGACCGATTGAACGCTTGATATACTGAATCCATTCGGGGCTGTAACCCTTATAATTCTTATTGAAGTAAAGGGGAACAATCTCGTTTTCAAGCATAGAATAGATTGTAGCTGCGTCAAGACGGTCCTGCTGAGCCTGATCGGTGAATGTGCGTTTCTCTGTCAGTGCCCATCCGGCTTTTTCATCGAAACGATAACCTTCATACCACCAGCCGTCGAGCACTGAGAAGTTCAACACACCGTTCATTTCAGCTTTCTCTCCGGATGTGCCGGATGCTTCCAACGGACGTGTCGGTGTGTTCAACCAGATATCCACACCGGTGACAAGACGTTTCGCAACAATCATGTTGTAGTCTTCAAGGAAGATAATCTTACCCAGGAACTGGGGCATGCGGCTCACCTCAATGATACGCTTGATAAGTCCCTGTCCGGCACCATCGGCGGGATGTGCCTTTCCTGAGAAGATGAACTGAACGGGATATTTCTCGTTGTTGACAATCTTTGCGAGACGATCAAGGTCGGTGAAGAGAAGATGTGCGCGCTTATATGTGGCGAAGCGACGTGCGAAACCTATAATCAGAGCATTGGGATTAATCTTGTCGACAATCTTCATCACCTGCGAGGGGTCACCCTGATTCTTTATCCATTTCTCTTTGAAGTCGCCACGGACAAAGTCGATAAATTTATTCTTAAGCGTCATTCTCATGTTCCAGATTTCGTCGTCGGGAACATCGAAAATACCTTTCCACACCTCAGGGTTACTCTGATCCTTAAACACTTCAGGTCCGAGCTTCTCATAGTAGAAACCCTTCCATTCAGAGGCTGCCCAAGTCGGCATGTGCACACCGTTGGTGACATAACCTACATGCGATTCCTCAGGACTGTAACCCTTCCAGACACCGGCAAACATCTTCTTTGAGACCTCTCCGTGCAGCCAACTGACACCGTTTGCCTCCTGACATGTGTTAAGAGCGAAGACACTCATTGAGAATTTCTCATTTGTGTCGGGGTTCTCACGACCCATGTTGATAAGGTCATTCCATGAGATGCCAAGTTTGGCGGGATATTCGCCAAGATATTTTCCGAAGAGTGATTCTTCAAAATAGTCGTGTCCGGCGGGCACGGGGGTGTGAACGGTGTAAAGTGATGATGCACGCACAACTTCCAGAGCCACATTGAAGGGAAGATGATCCTTCTGAACGTAATCAACAAGACGCTGAAGGTTCATAAGAGCGGCATGACCTTCGTTGGCATGATAGATGTCAGTCTTGATGCCAAGGCGGTTGAGCATGTAGATACCGCCAATGCCAAGAAGGTATTCCTGTTTCAGACGGTTTTCCCAATCGCCGCCGTAAAGTTTGTGAGTAATCGGGCGGTCATATTCGGAGTTACGGTCATTATCGGTGTCGAGCAGATAAAGCTTCATACGACCGACGTTGACACGCCAAACATTACAGTAAATGATTCTGCCGGGATAAGGCACTTCAAGAAGCATCGGCAGACCATCTTCACCGAGCACCTGCTCGATGGGAAGCTGATCGAAGTTCTGAGCCTCATAGTTGGCAATCTGCTGACCGTCGAGGCTGAGCGACTGTGTGAAGTAGCCATAACGATAAAGGAAACCGACAGCTACCATGTTGACGCGGCTGTCGGAAGCCTGCTTGATATAGTCGCCGGCAAGCACGCCGAGACCTCCTGAATAGATTTTCAGACAGTTGCAAAGACCATATTCCATTGAGAAATATGCAACAGAGGGGATGTCATCGCGCATCGGCTGTTTCATATATTCCTTGAACGATGCGTAAACATCGTTGATGCGGTCAAGCATTACGCTGTCTTTCAGAATCTCGTTATATCGTTCGTAAGATATTTTCTGAAGCAACATGACAGGGTTCTCTCCCACTGCACGCCACAAATCATGGTCGAGATCGCGGAACAGTTTCTTTCCCTCACTGTTCCATACCCACCAAAGGTTCTTACTCATTTCCTCAAGGGGCTTCAGCTCCTTGGGCAGCTCGGAGGTCACTGTGATGTTGTGCCAGACCGGCTGATTTGAATTACTTACCTGTAGTTTCATATCTATTGATAACTATTTTTTTCTCTCTATTTATTATCCGGAGCTATATTTAATCCGGAGTTTTCATTCTATTTCTTATTTTTTTCAGCCATACGCGCGTTGCGTTTCTGCATTGCAATTTCAAACGCTTGGTCGTAATAACCGATAAATTTTGACCAATCGGCGAGAGATGCTGTTTTCTCAGCGCCTTCACGAGCCATTTTTCTCACTTCTTTCCCCGAAGCGGCATAACGTAACACCTCTCCGGCAATCTGACCAACTGCCGAAGCATAATTATTGTCATTCCGCTCTATTACTTTAACACCGAACTCGCTTAAAGAGTTGCGGGAAATACCTTCAACCCACTTTCCGAAACCGGCCTTGTCGGTTGTCAGAGTTGGAACTCCGAAAGCTACACTTTCAAGAGGTGTGTACCCCCACGGCTCATAATATGAGGCGAAGATGGTCATATCAATTGCCGGAAGAAGGTCGTAATATGCAATATTCAACACTCCGTCCGAGCCGTCAAGATAACACGGTATGTAGACTATGCTGACCTTACGATTTCCTCCTATTCTTCCTTCAGCGCGTAGTTGTGACAGACGTCGGAAAACGTTGTCGGAATCTTCATTATTCAGACGATGAGTTGCAAAATCCGGATATTCCGCTTCACCTCCGTTTCCTGATAGTTTCTTAAGAAGTGATTCAGATGGTTCCTTGACCCAAGCAGGGACAAGAATAAAGGCACAAATCTCCTTTTCCTCATTCTTTTCTGCCAAAGCAACCATCGAGTCGATAAACATATCGAGCCCCTTATTGCGATATTCATTTCTTCCGGATGTGGCCACAATCAGGGCCTCGGAATCCGGACGATGACCGGTCAGTGCCTCAACAATCTCAAAAAGACGATTTCGCCCGTTTGTTCTGAGTTTCTTCCATTTTGCCGACGAAGGGACAAAATCGGGTTCAAACCCGTTGGGAGTGACAACATCAGGTGTGACGTCAAGGAGTTGACTACATTCGAGAGCCGTAACATCGCTGACGGTGGTGAAACAATCTGCATATTGCGCAGCCCGCTTTTCAAGCGAGTGTTTGGCTTCCATATTAAGCTCGTAGGCCATTTGGTCGCCGTTATAGTTCTCAAAATATTCATAAAGAGGTTTACCGTTGCCGCAAATGCTGCGTCCGATGCTTGTGGCATGGGTGGTGAAGATTGAGGCGGCCTGCGGCATTACAGAACGCAGATAAAGCAAGCCCATGCCTGATGTCCACTCATTGAAGTGAGCAACAGTCTCAGCTTCACCAATTTCAAGATATTCCACAAGCGAGCGAATCACGATTGCTGAGGCAACGGCAAAAGCACACCCTTCGTTATAGTCGCCGTAAGCATGGAGGGAATCAACTTTAAATTCCTCCCACATCTTTCCAAAAACAGTGTTTAAATGTTCGTAAACTCCGTCAAACTTGACAAGCACGGCAATCGGTGTGCCGGGAATCTTCCAACGTCCCACTCTGATGGAAATACCCATTGGAAGTTTCATCTTGGAAGAGGCTGATTTCAAAAGTCTCTTCTTTTCGTCAAACCAAGGAGAGGGATTATCGTCAGTCCACACATCGGGACCTATAAAAACCAAACGGTCGCCAAACTGCTCTTTAAGACAACGTGCCTTTGTTGAAAGCACGGTAAAAATACCTCCGACCTTATTACAGACTTCCCAACTAACCTCTGTCAGAAGTCCGATAGTATCGTTATTTTTCTCTTCTGTTTTTTTACCCATTCTAAATCTTTTTACCTGTCGGGGGAATGCACAATAAAAAATTTACCCCTCTTTATAAATGCGAAACAATCGTTTCCAGTTTTATTTCAGATAATTGCAAAGTTAATCATTTTCAACAATATTTCAAAATAGGCATAAAATCGGTATGGTTTGACAGAAAACTTAAAAGATTGAATCCTGCCTTAAAAGTTAAGACAGGATTCAATCTTTTCTTTATCTAAAGTTTTATTTAAAACGGAAGGTCATCATTACCGGCATCAGATGAAGGCATGAAGTCTGTTGCGGGAGCAACGGGAGGAATCGGCGAACCGACACCGGGTGCAGCGGGAGCAGCGGGCGCGCCAAATGTGGTCTGAGGTGCTGCCGGTGCTATTTCGCGTGCTGCAAATGCACTCACGTCTGTGTACCATCTTCCGGCATATTCACGGCTTTCGATATCTATGGAAAGTGAGTAAGTTTTTCCAACCTCAATATTCATTGTGTCTGCACGATCGCCAAAGACATGAAATTTAACTGTGCGCGGATAGTTGCCGAATGTCTCAAGCACCCATTCTCTTTTCTTCCAGGGTCGACCGGCTTTTGATACACCTTCCTGCAGGGGAAGTTCCTGAATAATCTTTCCTTCGAGTTCCATTATTTATTGTCAGTTTATGAAAGCGTGCAAGATAATTTCTATTTCGATTTTACCACACACATTTTCTTTTTCTCTAATCAGTATTAACATGCGAATTTACAACTTTTATTTTAATTCGCCAAACTCTTTTTTATTCTGAGAATTATATTTTTACCGGTTATTTTATTAATTTTGTAGGTCAGTAACGACACATCAAACACTCTCCCACAACCTTATAACATGATTAGCAACATTGAAAAATATTTTCCATCATTGACGGAGGTGCAGAAACAGCAACTCGAAACAATGATGAAGTTATATCCTGAATGGAACGAGAAAATCAATGTCATTTCGCGCAAAGACATCGACAATCTGGAAATAAATCATCTCCTCCATTCCCTTTCCATTGCAAGGATGCTGCGTTTCACTCCGGGTTCAGAGGTGCTTGATTTCGGTTCCGGCGGCGGTCTTCCCGGTCTCCCTTTGGCCGTTTTGTTTCCGGAGGTGCATTTCCATTTAATTGACCGCATTGGAAAAAAAATAAAGGTTGCGCGGGAGATTGCTCAGGCTGCCGGTCTGAAAAATGTGACGTTTCAACATGGCGACATAGGCGAATGTCATGATAAGTTCGATTTTGTCGTTAGTCGCGCTGTGATGCCTCAGGAAGATTTGTTGAAACTCTGCCGCAAAAATATTTCAAAGCAACAACGGAACGCTCTGCCTAACGGCCTCATAACCTTAAAAGGGGGCGACCTGAATGCAGAGTTACGCAAAATCAAAAACTCTTCGGAAGTGATGGACCTCTACCCAAGCTTTGACCTTCCTTTTTTTGAAACTAAAAAAATTGTCTATACCCATGCCTAATCTTAAAATTGCCCGTTTCGGATTCTCATTGTTCGGAATCAATACATACGTTGTTTATTCTTCAGACTCAAAGGAGTGTGCCATAATCGACCCCGGAATGATAAACGATGAGGAGAGAAAAGCAATCGACAATTTTATCGAAAAGAATGGTCTGAAGGTGAAATATCTCATCAACACTCATCTTCATATTGACCATTGCATCGGCAATTCATATATAGAAAAAAAATATGGTGTCAAGGGAATGGCTCATCCTGCTGACCTTATGTTAGGCTCCATTCTTTCCTCTCAGGCTCAGATGTTCGGGCTGCCGTTTAAGGTTGACGATATCACCGATGTCAATGAACTTAAGGAGGGTGATGTTATTTCGTTGGGTAATGGGAAGCTCAATGTGATTCATGTGCCCGGACATGCTCCCGGTCACATAGCTCTCTATGATAAGGAAGATAAATTTCTGATTGACGGCGACATCCTCTTTGAAGGGAGCATCGGAAGAACAGACCTTCCGGGCGGAAATTATCAGAATCTTGCCGATGGCATTGTAAACAAACTCTTCACATTGCCTGATGATGTGACTGTCTTTCCGGGGCATGGGAGTCAGACAACAATCGGACGCGAGAAAGAATCAAATCCTTACGTCTGATAACTTAACGTCGCGCTTTCCACCGGTTATGACTCCAGAGCCATATTGCCGGGTCGCGGCGTATGGTCGCTTCCATCTCTCGAAGGTAAGCACGAGTGACCGGATTCTCCTCACCATCTTCTCTGACCTCAAGAGGGCGGAATGTCAAGGTGTAGCGTCCGCGACCGGTCTTATTGACATCAAGGTAAAGAAAATCTGCACCAAGGCGTTTTCCGATTGTCTCTCCTCCGGCCATATATGCGGTGTCAATGCCCAAAAAGTTTGTCCAATGATGCAGGTTGGTTCCGAGCGGACGTTGGTCGGAGATAAAGCCGGTTACAAACCTTTTGCCATTATGCTGAATTTCAAGCAGCCGACGATAGGCTCTCTCCTTTGAAATATTCTCCGCTCCGAAACGATTTCTGATTGCATGAACAGTTTTGCCTACTGCTGAATCTTTAAGCGGACTGTAAATCTGTGCGAATACCTGCTGTTTGTGAAAATGACGGGTTATGAATGGCACCCACTCCCAGTTGCCGTAGTGTCCGAGAAACAATATTGTCGATTTCCCTTCCTCACAATTTTTATCGACCAATTCAGCATCAACCACAGTCACTCTCTTCCCAAGTGACTTGTCAGATAAGGAAAGCAATTTGATTGTCTCAACCATAACATCACACAGATGATGATAAAATCTTTTTTCTATACGCTTCCTCTCCTTATCGTCCAATTCCGGGAAAACAAGCCTTAGATTTTTCCTTACAACTTTTTTTCTATAACCTATCAGATAATAAGCGATTAAGAATAAAAAGTCGCTCAAAGCGTATAGAATCCAAAAAGGGAATAACGAGATAAACTTCACCAGCCCGAAGATAAACATCTCGAGCAAATTCTTGAATTTCCTCATTAATCTCAGCGATATTTCTTATAATTAATTCAATAATCTCTCGCTAATAATCTCGGTCAGGATTCTCTTTTGTTCGGAGTTGCCACGGTCGAGAGAATTGACACAACAGAAGAGAGCCTTCGGATTTCTGCTCCATGCTGCCAAAACCTTAACGAAGCGTTCGTTATCTTCTGTGCGCGGTTCGATATATAACAGATATTTTCGACTGTCGCGTACAATAAGATTCCCTTCGCTCATGGCATCAAGCACACCCAGTTCAACAGTATTAAACTGGTCACGTCCGCGAAAGCGCAGACGGATATTATTGAAAAATGCCTCTCTGTTACGTCCAAAAAACTTCTCCAGGAATCTCTTATCCATCGAATAAGGTGCGTGTCCGAGACGCAGGAAGTTACCCCATGTATTCTCTCCCCAGAGCAACGCAGCGTTAAGCATTGTATCGCGAAATGTTACGCGCGGATTGCGAGACAAACCTCCAATAAAACGACAGAAGCGCGCGGTGAACATCTTGTGCATATAGCCGTAGGCAACCAGCTTGTCTCCCTGAAAAAAGTCGGAGGGTTGCACCGGGTTCCACAACATCATGTCGTCGTTGAAATAGATAAACCGGTCGCTGAGTCCGGGTATTCTCCACAGCACTGTCTCGATTGACAGACTGTTGAATACGGGAAGCACCTGCTCATACCCCTTGAAGATCACCTTATGGTCTACAACCTCTACCGGAATCTCACTGTCAGGACACACCTTTCGGATGCTTCTTTCGACATGAGGATTCTGACCGTCGGTTACAATATATATTTTCCTTATCCAAGGTGCAAATTTCATGATTGAGCATACACACCAATCAATCTCTCCAGATGAGCGATAGCGCGTTATGCCGGCAATATCATCTCGTTCGAGAAGTGAACTGCCGTTCATATATGACTCTCTTTTTCTGGCAAATAGAGGGTCGTCGCCGTCAACCCATGTTATCACAGCGTCTATCGGTTCCATATCTTCTTTTCTTTCAGTTAAATCGGGTTATTACAGCTTTATGTTCAATCGGCGACAAATCCAGTTTTCAAACAATTTCTTATCCTGGAAACTCATCTGCTCCACGGAATTGATACATCCGAATTTTAGCTTGTCGGATTTACGATCCATCTCCTTAAGCTTCCTCTTGATATATCCGTGCCGTCCTTTTTGAGGTTTCAGAAACACTCTGACCGATTTAGAGTTACGAAACTCAACCGGTTGTGTCAGATAATACAGCACCTGAGGATTGAACTGAGATGGATGACGGAATCTGTGGGCCACATTCTTCATCACTGACCCGGAGTAACGACGCAACATTGCCTGACATCCTGACTTCAGCATGGCATGAGGCGTATGCGTAATAACCGGTACGGTCTGACTGCCGGTGATTAGAGCTGCATTTAACATGGAGTCCTTAAATCCAAACACTTTATGACCGTGTTTGCGTGGCTTTAAGTATCTCAATACCCTCAAAACCCATGTCGGCCATATCGACGCATACACAATCGGAATACCCATCGGGGTGAACCAATCGGTCGATTTTATCGGATTTAACAGGAAAAAATCGTCGTTGAAATATACAAATCGCTGAGAAAGACCGGGGATATTGCTCATCATCGATTCAATCGACAGAGAGTTGAACACCGGAAGCAAACTCGAATTCTTTACAAAGATATCATGATGGTCAACAAAATTAACCTCAGGATAATCCTCACCGAAATTCTTGGTCAGAAAGTCTGAAATGTCAGGAATCTGACCGTCGGTAATTATAAATATTCTTTTTATAAAAGGCGCAAAACGAATAATCGATGCGACACATAACTTTATCTCGTCACTCTGAACGAAGCGTTGGTCGCCTCCGATATCCTGAAATTTATCTTCTCTGGCTGCCGAGAGATAACTATTCCTTCTCTTCCGGAATTTGGGGTCATTCCCGTCAACCCATGTAATAACTGCGTCTATATCCATAAAAAATTTAATTTGCTGTCTCTTCTCTCTCAGTCAAGATTTTTCGAATCTCTCTTCTCTCTCAGACAAGATTTCTGAATCTCTCCGGGATTCTGACAACTATTCGCTTGCCAAACATTGTTGGCTTATTCCATGCAAAAATCGGACGAGCCAATTGTTGAAACCATCTCACATAACCCACAACCTTATCCCAGTTGCAAGGTGAATAATGGCTGACTATCCCAATGGTTCGGGCACGCTTTTTCAAATGTCGTGACCAACCTGCCTGCGCTCTCGCACTGTCACCGCTTCTGCTTCTCAACATCTCCAGATCCACACATCCGAAGTGAAAGAGATAGAGTCCTGGCACAATCCTGAAGTCATGTCCCTTGATGCGGTGATAACCTGAACCCCACCTCGCCGGCTTCAGCATAACGACTGCCTTTGTGTAGCGTGGATAGAGTTGTGCATATTCGCGCTGTTCTAAAAAGAGCCTGCCCTTGTCAAGTTCTTTTTCGAAAATCATATTCTGAGCTACGTCAACCCCAAGTCCGGAAAGTGACGATCCTCTGAAATTCTCCGACAGTAATTCGGGCAATGTCTTGCCGAGAGAGGGGTCAACAACAAGAAATTCGTCGACATCTCCTCCGATGACACGCTCATACCCTTCTGCAAAACGAGCTGCCGCCTGATCTGACATAAATGAAGCCCTGTCATGGTCGCCTGATGCGACATCCATGTCGACATGCCGCCTGACAACTACGTTTACTCCCTGACAATCATCAGGTAGCGTCTGGTCTTCGCCGTCAAAACAAACAAAAAGATTCTCTTTGCCCAGAAGGGCGCCGTAATATCGCACCCATCTGGACAAAAAGAAATTATCATTACGCACCATCGTCATGGCGCATATTCGCTTGCAACTCATTTCACGGTGCGACATGCTGTCAGAATCACCTCACTCACTGTGGGATGACCGAAGATAGTGTCGCAAATCTGTTCTCTTGTTACATTTCTATTCATCATATCGGCACATTGCTGAGCAAGATCGGCTGCTTCAACACCCATTATGTGGGCACCAATCAGCACCTCGTCTTCCTTGCGGAAAATCATCTTGCACAGACCATCGGGCTCTCCGAGTGCAAGAGCCTTTCCGTTGGCACGGAAGAAGCTCTGACCGATACGAATCTCGATGCCGGCTGCCTTACACTGCTCTTCGGTCATGCCGACCATGCCACACTCAGGCACAGTGAAAACAGCTGAAGGCACTATATCGAAACGAATTTCATCTTTCTTGCCATCAATTGCATTGAGAGCGCGTTCACCCTGGAATGAGGCAACGTGGGCGAGCATCATCTTTGCATTGACATCGCCGATTGCATAGATGTGCTCAACATTGGTGCGCATGTTGTCGTCGACAACAATGCCTCGCGGTGAAAATTCCACACCGGTATTCTCAAGTCCAAGTCCTGCAATGCGGGGAGCACGTCCGACAGCCATTAGAAGGTCACTTGACACAACTGTGTCTTCCTTACCTTTGGCTTCGTAAGTGACAACAATTTCATAATTGTCGTTCTGCTCGATTTTCTTTGCAGCTGCTCCGGTGATGATCTTGATTCCTTTCTTTGAAAGTGTCTGTTTCAGACGCTTTGAAATGTCAGAATCAAACGGAGGAAGAATCTGCTTCATGAACTCAATGACTGTGACCTGTGAGCCAAGCGCACTGAAGATTCCGGCAAACTCCATTCCGATAACACCGCCACCGATAATTGTCAAAGATTCGGGCACATAATCAATCGACAACATATCGCTTGAATCCTTCACACAGGGAAGGTCGTGACCTTCGATTGGAAGCGAACGGGAAACAGAACCGGTTGCGATGATAATATCGTCGGCAGTATATTCCTCACCGTCGGCAACCACCGTGCGCGCATCCTTAAACGATGCCATTGCATTGACAACATTCACCTTCGCTGCGGTCATCATTGATGCGATTCCGTCGCGAAGCTGGCTGACAACGGCGTTTTTGCGTTCTACAACCTTATTGTAGTCGAGGGTAAACGTAAAATCGTCAATACCGAATTTTTCAGCTTCCTTAAACTGAGCAACAATCTCGGCATTACGGCAAAGACATTTTGTCGGAATACAACCTTCATTAAGGCATGTTCCGCCAAGTTTGTCACCGTTGAAGAGTGTGACACTCTTGCCGCGAGCGGCAGCAGCCAGAGCGGTTTCATAACCGCCCGGGCCTGCGCCGATTATAATCAGATCACTGTGCATTTTCTTTCAGAGTCTTGTAGTTCAGGACAGGGCTTGTGGCAGCCTTTGTCTCGTCAAGTTTTCTAACCTGAGTGGTTACAGGAGCCTCTTTCACAAGTTCAGGTGTCTCACGAGCCTCTTTTGCGACCTTATGAAGCACTTCGATAAATTCGTCGAGTGTCTCAAGGCTTTCGGTTTCAGTCGGCTCAATCATCATTGATTCGTGGAAGAGCAAGGGGAAATAGATTGTCGGAGCATGGAAGCCATAGTCAAGAAGACGTTTTGCAACGTTAAGTGTTGTCACACCTGTTGACTTGTCTTTCAAGCCGTCAAACACGAACTCGTGCTTGCAGACACCCTCGATCGGAAGCAGATAGTCATCCTTAAGAGATTCCTTAATATAGTTGGCGTTGAGAGTAGCCATCGGACCGACATTGCGGATACCTTCCTTACCAAGAGTAAGAATATAAGCGTATGCTCTCATCATCACACCGAAGTTGCCGAGGAATGTGCTGATTGAGCCAAGGCTGTTATCGCCATTCATAACGACAAACTTGTCGCCAACTTTCTTCACGCGGGGATTGGGAAGGAACTCAACGAGATGTTCAGCAACACCGACAGGACCTGAACCGGGACCGCCACCACCGTGAGGAGTTGAGAATGTCTTATGAAGGTTGATGTGCATGATGTCGAAGCCCATGTCGCCGGGACGTACCTTGCCGAGCATCGGGTTCAGGTTTGCTCCATCATAATAGAGAAGACCGCCTGCTTCGTGAACGAGTTTCGCAATCTCAACGATTTCGGTTTCAAACATACCGAGAGTGTTGGGGTTGGTCATCATGATTCCGGCGATGGTATCGTCGAGAAGAGGTTTGAGGTCTTCAATGTCGATTGAACCGTTGGGACGAGATTTCACCTCGACAACTTCAAGTCCGGCAACCATTGCAGAAGCAGGGTTTGTGCCGTGAGCTGAGTCAGGAACGATAACTTTGATGCGTTTGTTGTCGCCACGGCTTGCGTGATACTGACGCATAATCATCAGACCGGTCAACTCACCGTGAGCACCTGCAAACGGATTGAGTGTGAACTCTGCAAGGCCTGCAAGTGAAGAAAGCGCATGCTGAAGATTATAGTAAAGTTCCAATGCACCCTGAGCAGTCTCCGCATCCTGAAGGGGATGAAGTCCGGTGAACTGAGGAAGGTTGCAAAGCTCCTCGTTAATCTTCGGGTTATATTTCATTGTGCAGCTGCCAAGAGGATAGAAACCGGTGTCAACACCGAAGTTCTTCATTGACAGGTTTGTGTAGTGACGCACCACATCGGGTTCGCTGACCTCAGGCAATTCAAGAGGAGCCTGACGCATCAAATCAGCGGGTATAGTTTTTTCGCCGTCCACTCCGAACGTATTGACAGGGAGTTCATATCCCTTTCTGCCGGGGCGGGAAAGTTCGAATATTACTTTATCGTAGTATTTCATTGTTGTTTGGGATTATTTAAGGATGAGGCTGATAAGGTTATCGATTTCGTCTTTTGTGCGCTTTTCGGTAACAGCAAATTCAACAAGACCGTTGCCAAGGTCGATCGGACCCATGATGCCGTTTTCGAGCAGACGTTCGTTCATTGCCTTAACGTCCATATCAGTCTTAAGCACAAATTCTTTGAGGAATGGTTTTCCCTCGAAAGCAGGTGTGAATTTTCCACTTTCTACAAGACGGTTGTAAAGGTAGTGTGCACCGTCGCATGACAGACGGTTAACCTCCTTAAGACCTTCCTTGCCCATAAGAGCAACGTAAATTGTTGCATAAAGACACATCAGACTCTGGTTTGAACAGATGTTTGAAGTTGCTTTCTGACGACGAATATGCTGCTCGCGAGCCTGAAGTGTAAGAACAAATGCACGCTTTCCGTCGGCATCGGTGGTAGCACCAACGATACGACCGGGAAGTTTGCGGGTCAATTTGTCTGTACATGCAAGATAACCCAGAGAGGGACCACCAAAGGTCATCGGCATACCGAGTGACTGGCCGTCGCCACATGCTATGTCGGCACCCCATTCAGCAGGTGTGCGGAGAACAGCGAGTGTCGAAGGATCGGCTGTCATGGTGAGAAGACCTTTTGCTGCATGAATCTCATCAGCAAGTCCGGCATAATCTTCGATAATACCATATTTGTTGGGAGTGGCAACAATCACACCTGCAACATCACCCTTCGCCAATTCAGCTGTGATGCCTGCACGGTCAGTGACACCATCTTTCGCAGGAACAACTGTGATTTCAATTCCGTGGAACTTGGCATAAGTTTCTACAACCACTGCCACACGGTCAGCCACTGTGCCTGAAATAACAACACGGTTTTTCTTCTTAGTCGCGCTCACCATCATCATTGCAGCCTCAGCAGCAGCAGTAGCACCGTCATACATTGACGCATTTGAAACTGCCATTCCTGTCAAGTCACAGATGATGCTCTGATATTCGAAAATATAAGTCAGTGTGCCCTGTGAAATTTCAGGCTGATAGGGAGTGTAAGCAGTGTAAAACTCGCTGCGTGAAAGAAGATGACCGATTACAGAAGGTGAATAGTGATCGTAGCTGCCACCACCTGCAAAGACTGTCAGAAGTGAGTTCTTCTTGCCAAGCTCATCAAAGTGGCGACGAAGTTCGATTTCCGACATTGCTTCAGGGATGTCGTATTCTTCACGAAAGATTACCTCCTGAGGCACGTCAGCATAGAGGTCATCGACAGATGCCACACCGATTTTGTCAAGCATCTTTTTGATGTCGGCTTCAGTGTGCGGTATATATTTATTGCTCATTTTTTATATTTTTCAATGCGCAAAGAGAGTGAAATCAAAATATTAATCTTGACATCACCCTCTCTTATGCTTCAAAAACAGATTGCAAATATTCTACAATTCTGCATTAATGATTATTTCTGATAAGCAACTGCTGAAACAACTCATTATTGTCATAACATAACCTGACAGATATATTTAGTTTCAGCCGTCTGATAAGTAAGGTTTGCCGCAATCGTCAACAAAAAGAGGTGCTGAACGATTATCAACGCAACTCACCTACAAATTATTCTTCACAGATTTTAGCATACGCAGCTGCGTCGAGAAGTGCGTCAACTTCAGCAGCATCGCTAAGGCGAACCTTGATGATCCAGTTCTCAAAAGCGTCTGTGTTGACAAGACCGGGCTCGTCTTCAAGAGCTTCGTTGATTTCAACAACTTCACCGCTAACGGGAGAAACGAGGTCGCTGGCAGCCTTTACTGATTCAACTGCACCGAAATCTTCACCTGCCTCAACTTCGTCGCCAACTTCGGGCATGTCAACATAAACGATGTTGCCCAGAGCGTGCTGTGCGTAGTCAGAGATACCGATTGTGGCGATGTCGCCGTCAACTTTTACCCATTCGTGAGAGTCAGAATAACGAAGGTTTTCTAAAATTTTGCTCATGATTCTATAGAGTTTTTATTCATCCGGACTGCATCGGAATCCGTAAATACGGAATCCGATGAATCCGTGATTAATATTTTTTACGTTTTTTCTTTATTTTTATTTCTTGTAGTTCTTGTCGTAGAAACGTTTCTTAACGACAGTGCCGGGGAAGGTTTTCTTGCGGATTCTCACCTCAACCTTTGTGCCGAGCTTATCGTAGGGCTTGTTGATCATAGCCATAGCTACGCTCTTTCCGGTTGATATTGATTTGTAGCCGGTTGTGATTTCACCAACAACCTGACCGTCAACCTCTACAGGATAACCGTGGCGAGGAACTGCAGTGCCTTCAAGCTCGATGCCGACGATGCGACGCTTAACGCCTTCTGCTTTCTGCTGAGCAAGCGCTTCCTTACCGATAAATTCGGGTTTGTCAAGCTTAACAAACATGCTGAGTGATGCTTCAAGCGGAGTGATGTCAGCTGCAAGTTCGTCGCCATAAAGGGGCAGACCTACTTCAAAACGAAGAGTATCACGGCATCCGAGACCGCAAGCCTGAACACCAGCTTCCATCAGCTTATCCCAAAGACGCACGGTAAATTCGTGGCTTCCATAAACCTCGAAACCATCCTCACCGGTGTAGCCTGTGCGTGAGATGATCACATCCTCTCCGTCGATGTGGAAAGTCTTGAAGTTATAGAATGCTATTTCGTTAAGGGGAAGACCAAGAATCTTCATCAGGACAGCTTCTGCTTCGGGACCCTGAACAGCAACCTCACCATAGTAGTCGCTTTCGTTGGTGATCTCAACATTGAAGCCTTCAGAGTTCTTCATGATCCATTCAAAGTCCTTCGCGATATTAGCAGCGTTGATAACGAGGAAGTATTCCTCATCATTCACTTTGTAAACGAGAAGGTCATCGACTGTACCACCGTTTTCGTAGCACATCATGCCGTAGAAAATCTGGCCGTCGGGAGCTCCTGTCACATCATTTACGAAGATGTGGCTTACATATTTGTAAGCATCGGGACCTTTGACGCGAACCTCACCCATGTGGCTAACGTCGAATACACCGACATGATTACGAACTGCGTTGTGTTCCTCAGTAATTCCAACATACTGAATCGGCATATCAAAACCACCGAAGGGCGACATCAGCGCGCCCTGTTTTACATGACGGTCATGAAGACACGTTTTAACAAGATTCTCTTCCATTTGTTATGTCAGTTTTAATTTATTTCTGCAATCATCTTATCCGAATGAGATTTTTACGGATATTTTGATTTCCAAACAATCACTTAAGCTCGTTTGGCTCTTCAAAATTAACATTAACCCTTAAATCCACCAAATATTTCTAAAGAAAAACTTCATTTTTGTCTGTTTTTTATTTCTTACGTTGGTTTCATAAGGACTATACTTCGTTTTCAAACCTTATTAAGGGGTGCTTTGTTTCCACTATGGCACGATTTTTGATTATAACCTTATCGGAAATAACTATAAAATCTGAAATAACTTTAAACACATTTAAATACTATGACAACTGGTAAAATCGGGGTTACTACTGAAAATATTTTCCCCGTCATAAAAAAGTTCTTATACAGCGACCATGAAATTTTTCTGCGTGAGCTTGTCTCTAACGCTGTGGATGCCACTCAGAAACTGAAAACTCTCGCTTCTTTCGGCGAATTTAAGGGTGAACTCGGCAAAATGGATGTCAGAGTCACCGTCGATAAGGAAGCCGGCACTCTGACCGTCTCTGACCGTGGAATTGGAATGGATGCCGACGACATTGATAAATATATCAATCAGATAGCCTTTTCAGGAGCCGAAGAGTTCCTTCAGAAATACAAGGATACTGCCAACAGCATTATCGGGCACTTCGGTCTTGGCTTCTATTCTGCCTTTATGGTTTCCAAGAAAGTGGAAATCAAATCTCTGTCATACAAGGAGGGTGCAAAGGGTGTGATGTGGAGCTGCGATGGCTCTCCGGAATACACCATGGAGCCGATTGAACGATCTGAACGCGGAACTGACATTATCCTTTATATTGATGATGACAGCAAGGAGTTTCTTGAACAGTCTCGCATCGACACTCTTCTCAAGAAATACTGCCGATTCCTTCCCGTGCCGGTAATCAGCGGCAAAAAGCAGGAATGGAAAGACGGAAAGATGGTCGACACTTCTGAAGACAATGTTGTCAATGCCACAGAACCGCTTTGGACCCGTAAACCCGCCGACCTCTCTGATGCCGATTACCTGAAGTTCTATCATGAACTCATGCCGGGCAATGACGACCCGATGTTCTGGATTCACCTCAATGTCGATTACCCCTTCTCTCTGACCGGTATTCTTTACTTCCCGAAGATTCATGCGAATATCGATCTTCAGAAAAACAGAATTCAGCTTTACAGCAATCAGGTTTACGTCACTGACCAGGTTGAGGGCGTCGTGCCGGAGTTTATGACACTTATGCAGGGTGTGATCGATTCTCCCGACATTCCGCTTAATGTTTCCCGTTCGTATCTTCAGGCCGACCGTCAGGTGAAACGCATCTCCGGTTACATTTCAAAGAAGGTCAGCGAGAAACTCGACAAGATGTTTAACGACAACCGTTCTGAGTTTGAAAAGAAATGGGATGACATCAAGATTTTCATCGAATATGGAATGTTGACCGATGAAAAATTCTTTGAATCTGCCCGTAAGTTCTTCCTCCTCAAGGACGTTGATGGTAAATATTTCACCCTTGAAGAGTATAACACTCTTGTGTCAGCTTCACAGACAGACAAGGATGGTCAGGTAATTTATCTTTATGCCACCGATAAAGAGTCTCAGTTCTCCTACATTTCAGCGGCACGCGAAAAGGGGTATAATGTTCTCCTGATGGATGGTCAGCTTGATTCTCACATCATCGGACTGCTCGAAAGCAAACTTGACAAGGTTCGTTTCGTGCGCGTCGATTCAGACATTCCTGAACGTCTGATTGCCAAAGATGAAAACAAGGAGTCAGACCTTACTCCTCTTCAGACGGAGATTCTCACCACTCTTTTCAAGAGTCAGATTCCTGAGAAGGAAAACACCATGTTCCTGGTTTCATTTGAATCTCTGCCGGAAAGTGAAATGCCTGCCACCGTTACCCGAGAAGAGTTTATGCGACGCATGAAGGATATGGCAGCCCTTCAGCCGGGTGCCGGGTTCTATGGTCAGCTTCCTGACAGCTTCAACCTTGTTGTAAACACAGCTCAAAAGTCTGTGAAACAGATCACAGAGGAGGCAACAGAATCTCTTAAAGGCTCTGTCGAACCGCTGAAATCAGAGATTGAGTCTCTTAACAAACAGATTGAAGACCAGCGCAAACAGACCGCCGACAATAAGGATGCTTCAACCGACATTTCTGAACTTGAGAAAAAGGTTACAGAGCTTCGTACACGCATGGAGAAGGAAATCAGTGACTATGCGTCGACCAAACCCATTGTGCGTCAGATAATCGACCTTGCCCTGCTCCGCAGCAACCTTCTCTCCGGCGCATCGCTCAGCGAATTTATCAAACGCAGCGTGGAACTTCTATAATTATCCTTCGCTTGAGAAACCTTAAGATAACAGACAGAAGCGGGTCTTATCATAGAGACTCGCTTCTGTCTGTTATCTGTTAAACCCCGATCCCCTATACCCTATTCGTCGCGCATCGTTTCAGATGGCGATATTCTTGATATAAGTCGTGAGGGGATGAGCAATACAAGGTAGGAAACAAAAATCACTCCGGCATTTATCGCTATAAGCCAAAGCCAATCCATGCTTACCGGCACAAAGTCGATGTAGTAGGCGTCAGCGTCAAGATGAATGAAATGCCATTTCGACTGACACCACAGTAGCCCCGTTGCAATTATGTCACCTATCACTATGCCTGTAAAAGTCACTCGCATCGACAGATAAATGAATACCCGGCGCAGCTTGCGCGACGGACATCCAATCGCCTTCATCACTCCGATAAACCTCTTCTTGTCGAGCACTATTATAAGCATACCGCTTACAAGTGTGACAGAGCCGACGGCAAGCATCAGTATAATAATGACTATGACATTCGTATTCAAAAGTCCAAGCCAGTTAAGATAACCTGCTCCGGATGAAAGAACTGAGTCTACTCGATAAAGCTGATGAACCGTGCCGTCGTTGTAGGCTTTCAAAAGATGATTCTGAAGTGCCACTGCCGAGTTTCCGACATTATCGAAATTGTCGATTGTTATGTGGAGCCCGGTGGCTCTGTTATCTTTCAATCCCTGCACTCCGCGCAACAGCTGAAGCGACCCGAACATATAGATATCGTCGTAGGCATCAAAATGAGAACTGTAGACGCCTGCAATCTCAAGTCGGCGCACTCTCACAGCATCGGTGATGAAATATGTGTCAATCTTGTCGCCTGCCTTCAGTCCAAGGGCACGCGCGGCTTTTTGCGATATGATAATCCTATTGTCGTTGCCGGGAGAAGAATAATCCGGCAATTTCCCTTCTATCAGGGAGTGTTCAATGAAATCAGAGGTGCGCTTTGTCGATAGATTCTTTATGTAAACTCCTTTGAAATCGTCGGGAGTCTTGAAGACGGCGGGCATAGAAAGCGATGGGGCAATCTCCCTGACCGTAGGAATCTCCTCTATTGTCTCAAACAGAGACGTTGTCAACAGGATTGTGTTTGATTCGCTTTCCTGCGTGTCGGCAACATAAACTGATAAATCAGCATTAAAGCCGGTCACTTTTTCCATTATCTCATGCTTAAAGCCGAGCACAATCCAGACAGAGGCAAGCATGACAGCCACTGAAATGGCAACCGAAGAAATTGCTACCTTTACAGCGGGCAACGACTTTCTCTCTCCTTTAGAGAAAGAAAGTCGACGTGCAATATAGAAGGAATAATTCAATTATCTAATTTTATTCAGCAGGTGTTTCAGCTTCCTCGCTATTGAAATCAGTCAGTCCGGCTGCAAGAAGAAGATTATACCATGTGAAGAGTTTCTTGATGTCGGTTACATAGACACGGTCGCGGTCGAAGTCGGGCACAATCTCTGCGAACAACTCTCTCAGACCATCGTTTGCCTGAAGAGATTTAACATCGATGGCCTCACCGTTGCGGTTTTTGTGAAGACGGTCAAGAATCTCAGGCAACGGAAGGTCGTCAGCCTCAGTATACATTGCAATGTCACCAAGTGAAACAACCTTATCTCTCATTCCGACAGGGAAGCGTTTTCCGGTTGTAATATCCTCCACAAGGAGCATACGGTTTCCCTGAGACACGATTTTTACCAATCCGGGCTTTCCGGTAATTGACAATATTTTCTTAAGCATAAATTATATTAGTTTTGCAAGCTGAGAAAGAAGTGAAGAGTTATCATCGTTTTCTATCATGACAATTCTTTTTCCACACTCCATCAGCTTTTCTGTTTCTTTTTTCTGAGCTTCTATTCTATTGAGTATTTCCTGATGAGAGAGTCCGTTTCTTTTCATCACTCTGTCGATTCTCACATTTTCGGGAGCTGTGACAAGCCAAATCGCATCACAACTCTCCGCAAGTCCGGATTCCGCCATAATTGCAGATTCCACAAATACCGGAGCATCCTCCTCGGTCGCTGCCGCGAAACTTTCAACATCGTCGCGAACAGCACGATGCACGACCAAGTTTATGTCTCGTCTCACTTCCTGATTAGAAAACAGACACTCCGACAGGAACTTTCTGTTAAGTGAGCCGTCAGCACTATAAGCCTCCTCTCCTGCAATTTTGACAATTTCCTTTCGTAGAGATTCCGACTCAGTCATCAATTGTTTGGCACGGGTGTCGCAATCATAGACCCGGAAGTCTTTCAACCTCAGGATGCGCGAAACGACACTCTTGCCGCTGCCAATACCACCGGCAATTCCAATCAGCATCCTTCCTCTTCGGCAATCACAACCTTCCATTTCATAAAATGATAACGTTCCTACTTCACAAGTGTGTATTCCACACTGTCAGTCTCCAAAGTAGGATTGACCACACCTTTTGAAGCGACCATCAGATGCACCTGAAGATGCGATGAACCTTCCTTCAAATCATTATATGTCACAAACGCTTTGACATCAGGATCCTGAATCCCGAAACGCGACATCGGCACGAAACATGACACCTTGACCTTTGAGGGGAAGAGAATAAGACTCTCCCCTTCCGGCACATCTTGTGCCACGACTGTTGCATAAAACGTTTTGGCAACCAGAGGTTCCACCGGAATCTTAACCTTAACCTTAGCAGGTTCGATTCTCACTCCGGGAATCGTCTGGAGCGCGACCTCAACCGTTGTCGGCTCGGAAAGATTCGTCTTCACAATCGGACGAGTAAAGACACGAGTGAGTGTGTCGAGAATCTGACGGTCTCCATAGACTGTGACTCTGGAGATATTCGTTTCAGGTGTTTTTCCGGCAACATGTCCGGGAGCTGTGCTGACGTTTTCAACAACAACAATCGGCACCATCTTCCCTTTCCCTGTGGTGTAATGCAACCGTAAGGAATCAAGTGAATTTGAAAGGATAGTGGCAGATGAGCCGAACGATGGTTTCATGGCAGCCTGAATGTCTCTGCCTGTCAGGCGAAACACTCCGTCGTGGCTGAAGTCTTTGAAATTGAAATGAAGTGTCGGATGATGAAACCCTGTCAGACGAAGAAGTGACGTTCCCTTGTCGCGCACAACGACATGCATCTCGGAGGGAGGAATATTGATAAAAGTGACTGAGTCAGGCACATTCTCAATGTCAAGTCTGAACGTAACACTTTTCTGCACATTGTCGTTAAGAGCCATAACAAGCCAGAAAATCGTTGCTATAACAACGAAAATCAGGAATGTCAGCACATTGCGGAATCCGGGAGATTCCTTAAGCACCTTCCAGCTCTCGACAAGCCTTTTACTCAGCCCGGTCATTATCTGACGTCTTTATTTAACCGCTTTTTCGTCTGTCCCGATGGGATAGATGGAATTCTTATCGACAAGTATTGAGGTGTTGGGTGCAACCTCAAGAAGGATTGTATTACCCTTATCTTCACGGATTGTGCCGTGGATACCACCTGCAGTCACAACCTTGTCACCTTTTTTCATGGCCTCACGAGCCTGTTTTATCTCTTTCTGCTTCTTTGATTGCGGACGAATCATGAAGAAATAAAAGATGACAATCATGGCAACGATCATCAACATGCCCGACCAACTGTTTGCTCCGCCTTGAGCCTGAAGCATTATCATACCTGTTGTATTCATATCTTGATTTGTTTCTATAAACTTATTTTTATCATTTATTGATTATACCCTCTTCGCGGAGATGATTGACGACATTTCCAAGAATGCCGTGAATAAAGCTACCGCTCTTGTGTGTGCTGTAACTCTTGGCAATCTCAATATATTCATTAATCGAGACAGTGACCGGAATTTTGGGATAATTGATAATCTCGGCAATGGCTGTTATCATGATAATGACATCCATGTAAGCCAGACGATCTCTTTCCCAGGATGAAGTGTTGAGCGCATTGTCAATCATCGCACGGTATTCTTCGCGATTACGCACGGTAAAGGTGAACAGTTCGGGCGCGAAACGTGCATCTTCATCATCCTTATACATCTCAAGAATAGGAGCCGAATCATCTTCCTGCATCTTGCGGATTGTCTTAAGGAGGAAAGTGCCGATAATGTCAAGGTCGTCATTCCAGAACACTGACTTTTCTTCCATCACTTCCAAAAAGTCTGGATTAACAAAGATGACCTTCTTAAACAGCGTGCGCCACAACTCGCAATCAGAAGCATAATCGGAAGTCGGAGCCTCCATATACTGTTTATAGGCATCTGACTGCTCTATGGCTCTCAGCAACGATTTGAGCATGTGTTCGTCGGCACCCAACCATGAAATATGGTTTTTCTCGACATAATCTATTATGTCTTCGTTGTCTGCAAGCTTCTTAACAAAACTGTTTTCAACAAAGCGAAGATTCGGATTTAAGTCTTCGTCGGTGACGATGTAACGGTTTCTCCTCTCCTCAAGCTCACGTTCGCGAAGAGCAACCAGCTCAACCGGAAGCAACAGCAGACGGAAATACAGCTCGCGTGTCTGTTCAAGACTCTTCTGAAGCACTTTGACAGCCTCCGGAATATTCAGCTGAGCTGAAAAGAAATTAGAGAACGTAACGGTCATCATCTCAATCATTCTGTCGAAACCATTGACCGTATAATTCTGATAACGCGATGCTATTGCACGATAACGAGGATTATTAACAATAAGAACTCTGAAAATATCCTCCCAAATTCTTTCAGTTGCCTCTTCCTTAAGGAAATTCTTATAAAGAGCTGAATCTCGGATTATATCAATCAATTCATTCTCAGCTTCTTCAAGAGGGAAATATTCATTTCTGTAACGCATTGCGAGTGGCTTCAGACGCTCATCGTTTGACAGAAGTTTAATGAAACGTGTGTCTGCAAGCGGACAGCCAGCACCCCTTCTTGTGATGTCGTTTGCCAAACGCACCATCAGCAACAAGGTATCAAGATACAACTGATAGGCAAAACGTTTCTCCTTTGTCGGAGCTGACGGTTGCGATTCAATAGTAAACGTATTGTTGACAAGCAGGTATGAATACAGCAGCTGGACAACCTTTATTCGAATCAGAACTCTATTTATCATTGTCTCTATTTTCTATTCATGTCACCATATCGGAACTCTCTCCGACGGTATGTTTTCAGATTACAAAATTACATTTTTGTAATCAATCCTGCAAATAAGAACTGTTATTCGGCTTCTTTGCGCTGTCGAACTGCCTCATACATCAGCACTCCGGCCGCCACTGAAACATTGAGAGATTCTATATTGCCGAGGATAGGGATACATGCAAGTTCGTCACATTGGCGGAGCACATTTTCCGAAATGCCGGTTTCTTCCGAGCCCATGACGATTGCAACGGGGTCGCGGTAATCACATTCGGTGTAGTTGACAGCCCCTTTTTCAGAAGCTCCGATTATGCGATAACCATTATCCTTAAGAAACCTTACGGCACTCAGAGTGTCGCGCTCTCTGCATACAGGCACATAAAGCAACGCTCCGGCAGAAGTTTTCATGGCGTCGGGCGTCACAGACACCGAGCCATTGCGAGGAATAACGATGCCGTCGAATCCGGCACAATCAGCCGTTCTGCCGATTGCTCCGAAATTTCTGATATCGGTCAAACCGTCAAGAACAAGAAGCATCGGATTCTTCCCTTCTTCATAAAGGCGGGGCACAAGAAATTCAAGTCTGTCGTAAGTCACTGCCGATAAAAAGGCTATTACACCCTGATGATTCTTGTGGGTGATGCGGTTAATCTTCTCAACCGGCACCCTGCGGCTGACTATTCCATATTCCTTGATTTTAGCCATAAGTTCTCCGGAAAGCTCGCCTGAAAGGTCTTTCTTGATAAGGACCTTATCAATTTGCTTCCCTGACTCTATGGCTTCAATGACAGCTCTAAGTCCGTAAATATAGTCGTTCTTCTCCATTTTCTATTTATCAGTTTTTATCCCTCTCCCCCATTCTTATCTCGTCAGTCGTCAACACTCATTCCAAGGAGAGAACGGGCATTTTCAAGTGCGGCTGCATTTATCTCGCTGCCTGACAACATGCGGGCAACCTCCATAACCCTTTCTTCCCTGTTCAATTCCTTGACACTTGAAACAGTGCGGTCCTCCAAGTCTCGTTTATAAACAAGATAATGATTATCTCCTTTTGCAGCCACCTGAGGCAGATGAGTAATTGCAATGACCTGCATCTCTTCTGCCACACTGCGCATCATGTCACCCATCTTGTCGGCGATCTCTCCGCTGACACCGGTGTCTATCTCGTCAAAGATTACAGTCGGAAGTTTCATGTTGCCGGCAACCATCGCTTTTATGCAAAGCGTCAGACGCGACATCTCGCCACCGGATGCAACCTTGGCAAGGGGCATGAGCTCCTGATTCTTATTGAACGAACAGAAGAATTCAACACTGTCTGCTCCGTCGATAGTCAGCTTACCCTGAGAGATTCTCGCCTCGAAAGTAAGATTTTTCAATCCCAATGGTCGCGCACGGTTTACAAGTTCCGACGAAAAGAATTGCGCCGAACGAATCCTACGCTCGGAAATGGAGTTGGCAAGTCGCTTCAAATCCTGTCCCAGCAACTTCCCTTTTTTCTCCAATTCAATAAATTCTTCGTTGCTACCGTCTGCTCCTGAGACTCTGCGTCTGAGTTCATCTCTCAGAGCGACGAGTTCATCACCGTCGCTCACCTTAAATCGTTTGCAAGCCTCATGATAACGATTCATCCTTGCGGTGATGTTCATCAGTCTGACCGGGTCAGCTTCAATCTGCGACAGATAACCATTTAAAGTTTCTGAAACATCTTTCAACTCGACATATAGCGAGCGTAATCTCTCAGCAATAGATTCTCCTTCTCGAATCTCACCCTCAAGAAGACTCATGTTGACACCTGAAAGCAATTCGGCAGCTGCCGAGACATTCATCATTGCCGACATGTCGTATTCTCCTGTCAATCCGGCCGCTTCCTGAAGCTTCCCTCGCATTTCATCGGCATCGCTGAGCAGGTCAAATTCTCTTTCAATCTCCTTCAACTCTCCCAAGCGGGGATTAAGTTTATCAAGCTGTGAGAGCTGAAATGCGAGCAACTCGCGATTCTCTTTATTTCTCTCTGCCTCCTCACGGAGAGACTTCAGTTTTCTCCGAATCTCGGCAAACTCACGAAACTTCCTGTGATACTCCTCCAACTCTCCTCCATGCTCTGCAAAGATATCAATGATGTTTCTCTGATAAGATGACATCGAGAGAAGACGATTGGAATGTTGCGAATGAACATCGACAAGGCTTGAACTTATTTCTTCAAGAAGCGGAAGAGTCACGGGTGAGTCATTGATGAAAGCCCTGGAACGACCGTTTGGATTAATCTCTCTGCGGACAATTACATAGCCGTCATTCCAATCAAGCTGATTGTCATCAAAAGCTGTCCTGAGCGATGGTGCTACATTTGAGAAGACACCTTCAATCACCGAGCGTCCCTCGTTATGGGCAAGCACCTTCATGTCGGCTCTGTTACCCATCAGAAGGCTGAGTGCGCCCATCATCACCGACTTTCCCGCCCCGGTGTCGCCGGTTATTATGGAAAAGCCGTTGGTGAAATTAACCTCAAGCCGGTCAATCAACGCGTAATTACTGATTGTCAGTCTATCCAACATAGTCTTATTCTCAATTATCCGGATTCTTTATCTTTTCCAATCGGTCATGATCGGCAGGATAAATCGGCTCAAGAAGCTCATAAACTTCTTCTCTTTCACTCTGCGGAGCCTTTGAATAAATATTAACGATTTCATCAAGTTTCGCGTCGCGAAAAATTGACAGGGCTACCGACATCGGTGCATTCTTGTAGACCGTCTGAATCTCCTTGAGCGAATTGGTGATGACGCTTCTCCCTTTATCAGGACTCGTCACCATCTCGTCAAGACCCTTGCGATAATAGTCGTAGTTCATCTGGCGTATGCCCGACGTGTTACTGTCGGTATATGTGCTCAGCACCCCACTCCGGTTCTTATTGTCTTCAAATGCCTTCCATCCGATTTCACCGCTTGACTGAGCCTGCTGCACAATTGATGCCATTTTGTCGAAAAACGGTTGGCCGCCCATCGGTGAGAAGCTGTCGCTGTCAAGCGCCAGAAAAAGATAAGCGTAGTAATCAAGAATGGCAGTCAGATTATTTTCACTCTGACTCTCATTAAAAACCAGCGGGTCGCCCTCACGATAATCAAATTCAACTCGTGTGTCCTTGAAATTAAGAAGGGTCGTGGTGTATGTACTGTTATAGACAGGACGCGAAAGCTGCACCTGCAAATCTCCCTTTATACGGTCGTTTTCATATTCACCGACAGTGAGATACAACCGACATTCAATCTTCTCGACCGGCGAAAAAGTGAGATTCGTAAATTTTGTCTCATTCATGTAGTCGGTCAGCGATTGTTTCAGAGTTTCAAACACACTCTTGCTTGAACCCTCGATTTTTGAAGAGTTCACTTCGACAGTGCATTTCAGTTCCTGAGCCTGACCAACCCCAATGGCAAACGCCACACAGGCAGCTGCCGTCAATATCCTTTTTCTCATCTCTTTCCCTTTCTTTCGATTAGCGGTGTGCTTCGCTGCCGTCACCATCTCCTGACATCAACAATCACTGTCTGAACATGCAATCGACAATATCGCCTGCCACCTCCTGCTTGCTCTTTGACGGGAATGACATTTGCTCTCCGTCGCGTCGTATTATGGTGATTTTGTTGGTATCCTTGTTAAAGCCAGCTTCCGGGTCTTTTAAAGAATTCAAAACAATCATGTCAAGATTCTTACGCTCCATCTTTCCGAGAGCATTCTCAACCTCATTGTCTGTTTCAAGAGCGAATCCCACAAGAAGTCTGTTTCCTTTACGTTTGCCAAGTGTGGAAGCAATGTCAGGATTTCTGACAAGACGCATTTCCATGTCGCCCTCTTTTTCACGTTTGATTTTAGATTCTGCACAAACTTCGGGCCGATAGTCAGCCACAGCTGCTGAAAGTATGGCTGCATCACAATCATCGAAGTGAGCCTCGCAAGCACTCAGCATATCCTTGGCAGACACGACATCAATCCTGCTGACCTTTCCCGGAGGTGTCGGCAACGAACATGGGCCTGCCACGAGAGTAACCTCCGCGCCACGGCGTGCAAGTTCTCCGGCAAGTGCAAATCCCATTTTACCGCTTGAATAATTACCTATAAAACGCACGGGATCGATGTTTTCATACGTCGGACCTGCCGTCACAAGCACTTTTTTCCCTCCAAGCGATTCGCAACGAGAAAAAAACGCTTCGATTCTTCTTACAATCTCTTCCGGTTCCTCCATGCGCCCCTTACCGACAAGGTGACTTGCAAGCTCTCCGCTTTTAGGTTCGATAATCTCCACTCCGTCGGCCTTAAGCAATGCCAGATTACGTTGCGTCGACGGTGAGGCGAACATATCAAGGTCCATCGATGGTGCAACCATCACATGTTCTTTTGCCGAGAGATAGGTTGTAATCAACATGTTGTCGGCAATTCCGTTGGCCATCTTACCGAGTGTCGACGCCGTTGCGGGAGCTATCACCATAAGATCTGCCCACAATCCTAAGTCTACATGACTATGCCATTCCCCCGTGTTGGCGGTGAAAAATTCGCTCACCACAGGCTTTCCGCTAAGAGCCGAGAGTGTGACAGGTGTGATAAATTCCTTACCGGAGGGTGTCATTACAACCTGAACCTCGGCGCCACCTTTCACCAAGAGACGAAGAAGAGTCGCCGATTTATAGGCAGCAATTCCACCTGAAATTCCCAATACTATATGTTTCCCTTTAAGTATCATTTCTGCTTTGATCTGTATTTGAATTTCAGAGCTGTCAGAACATCTTTGGTATTTTTCGGAAAATCTCCCTGCATTATCCAATCATAGAAAGAGGGTTCGCGACGCAACACCTCCTCGACAGGTTTCCCTTTATGCTTACCGAAATTAAACAGTTCACGACCATTCTCGTCAAGCACTATCCTACCGGCAAGGTCAACGTTGTTGCCGCCGCCGGAAAACTGAGAAAGATAGTCGACATCATTCTTCAGGTCGGGATAACGTTCAAGCTGTCCGAGAAGAACTTCGTAAGTGGCGCGTGTGTCGGCCGTAGCAGAGTGAGCATCCTCAAGATTCTTACCGCAATAGAATTTATAGGCGGCAATCAGCGTGCGCTGTTCCATTTTGTGAAAGATTGTCTGCACATCAATGAATCGTCTTCCGCGTATCTCGAAAGTCAATCCGGCACGGGCAAATTCTTCCATCAGGAGGGGCACATCAAATTTATTGCTGTTGTAGCCTGCGATATCACACCCCTCGAAAATTTCGAGAAGGCTGTGAGAAATCTGTTTAAATGTCGGAGCATCCGCCACATCTGCATCTGAAATATGATGAATGGCAGTGCTTGCCGGCGGAATAGGCATCTCCGGATTAATCCGACGGCTTTTCTCTTCAGTCGTCCCGTCAGGGTAAACCTTTATCAACGACAGTTCAACAATGCGGTCATGTGTGATGCTTGTGCCGGTTGTCTCAAGGTCAAAAAAGATTATCGGGCGCGTTAGGTTCAGTGTCATCTTCTTCAAGTTTTGAATTTATTTATTTCTTATTCAATCACCTGAAGCGGCATCTGAATCATCACGACACTCTCACCTTCAGTCTTTTCAAGCGGTTCGAAGAGTGCGGGGCGAGCCGGGTCAGAAACCTTGATAATAACGTTGTCGGAATGAAGGTTGTTAAGCATCTCAATCATGTGTCCGGCGTTAAAACCGATTGTCATTTCCTGACCGGAATATTCACATTCAACCTTCTCTTCAGCCTGAGTTGAATAGTCAAGGTCCTGCGCCGAGAGTCTGAGGTCGCTGTCACTCATTCGGAATTTGACAAGGTTTGACGCTTTGCTTGCAAAAATCGACACACGTCTCACGGCTGCAAGAAGCGTCACACGGTCAACTGTCAGTGAATAGGGATTATCGACCGGAATCACGCGGTTATAATTGGGATAATTGCCATTGATGAAGCGACATGAAAGTGAGTAATCTCCATAATTGAAGATAGCACTTCTCGAATCCATCTCAACAACAACATCACCTTCCTCCTTCTCAAGCAATCCCTTGATGATTGCCGCGGGTTTTGCAGGGAGGATAAACGAGCTCTCTATGCCGGGAGCATATTCTGAATTGACATATTTCACAAGTTTATGTGTGTCACTTCCGACAAACGTAATGTCTTCCTTATGAATGTCCCAATAGATACCGGTCATCATGGGACGGATTGTGTCGGTGCTGACAGCAAAAAGAGTGCTGTCGATTCCTTTTACAATAACGTCTGAAGGAACAGTAAGCTTGATTGTCTCCTCATTCCCCTTATCAGCGACGGGATACTCTGACGCATTAACACCCATAAAGCTGAAATGACCGGTCAGAAAGACAAGGTCAATCTCTTTAGTTACGTCATTGATAACAAATGTCAGGGGCTGAGATGCAACCTCTTTCACCACTTCCAATAAGCGTTTTGCCGGAACCGCTACCGCACCATCACATTCCGACTCAAAAATCTCAACGGATGCTGTGAGGATATTCTCTGAATCGCTTCCGGTGATGGTCAGTCTGTCTCCCTCTACTGTAAATAGAAAATTGTCAAGCACCGTAATGGCGTTTTTTGAATTGAGAACCTTGCTGACTGACTGAAGCTGGTTCAGAAAAGCTTTTCCTTGAACGTTGAATTTCATTGCCTATATAGTGTTATGTAATTTTCAATTATTCCAAATTCATCCTTTTAACCCACAAATTTAATGATTTTATCGCAGACTTCAAAACACGCCGATTATTTCACTGACTTTTTTTGTTGAATCTCAAATTATTATCACAGAAAAAGCGTCAACTTCCTAACCGTGCAATACGGTTTCCAAAAAGTGGAGGCACAAAAAAGACACTCCCGAACGACAAACGTCATCCGGAAGTGTCAAATCTTCTATGCTGTAATTGATAAGCTTTCGAAGCGACTGAAATTATTCAGCGACAACTTCAAATTCAATATCAACTGCAACTTCCTTATGGAATTTAACAGTAGCAACGTAAGTGCCAACCTCTTTAACAGGCTGTTTGATGAAGATGATTTTACGATCAACATTGTGACCGAGTTTTTCAAGAGCTTCAGCAATCTGGATGCTGTTGACAGAACCGAACACAGTGCCGGTAGAGCTTGTCTTAGCACCGATTGTAAGTTTAAGACCTTCAATCGCTTTAGCAGCGGCTTCAGCCTCAGCTTTGATCTGAGCGATCTTGTGAGCGCGCTGGCGCTGATCTTCTGCAAGCTGCTTGAGGCTCGCGGGAGTAGCAAGAACTGCTTTTCCCTGCGGGATGAGATAGTTACGGCCATAGCCGTCTTTTACCTCAACCACATCGTCCTTGTAGCCGAGATCAGCTACATTTTCCTTAAGTATGATTTTCATTTTTCCTCTTGTTTTAATTTGTGTTTATTAATCTGCTCCGAAACGACAGATGCAATCAGTCTCAGCACCTATGCGTTATGAAAGCATTCTTTCCTCGACTGATTATTTCATCAAGTCGGTTACGTAGGGAAGAAGTGCAAGGTGACGTGCACGCTTCACTGCCTGAGCCACACGACGCTGGAACTTCAGTGAAGTACCGGTGATGCGGCGGGGAAGGATCTTGCCCTGCTCGTTGAGGAATTTCTTAAGAAACTCGGGATCTTTGTAGTCGATATACTTAATGCCGCTACGTTTGAAACGACAATATTTTTTCTTCTTTGTGTCGACGGTCAGCGGAGTGAGGTAACGGATTTCTGAATTTACTGCCATGATAAGTTCTCCTTATGCTTCTGCAGACGCTTCTGCGGGTTTCTGATTGGCTTTATTTGCTCTCAGGTTGCAACGCTTTTCTGCGTACTCAACTGCGTATTTGTCAAGACGGAATGTCAAGAAACGAATCACACGCTCATCACGACGATAAGCTGTTTCAAGAGTCTTGATTACGCTCGGCTCTGCATTAAACTGAAGCAGGCAGTAGAAGCCTGTTGACTTCTTCTGAATGGGATAAGCAAGCTTGCGAAGTCCCCATTCTTCTTCATTCACGATTTCAGCGCCATTCTCTACGAGAAGAGCTTTGAATTTTCCTACCGCTTCCTTCATCTGGTCATCAGACAAAACGGGAGTCAAAATGAAAACGGTTTCGTAATGGTTCATAAAGTTTTATTTGTTTATTTGTTTGACAATCTGAACGTTAGAGTAAAATCCTCATACCCTCGCGTTCAAAAGCGCCACAAAATTACTCATTTTTTTTCAATAATCCAAATTTTCCGACACAGAACTCTCTGACTCAGCGCGGTTTCTCTCAGTTTCTCGCTCCTAACAAAAAAAACGACACTTACGGAGCAGATTATTTCTGACCATTCCGTAAGTGCCGTTTTGTAATTATCTCAGAAGCGGCAATATGTGGCCGCTAAGATGTCGTAGGATTACTCTTCGTAAAGATAATCTTTAAGCTGTTCGGGCTTAAAGTTTCCGATGAAGTCAGCATGCTTGGCAACTTCTGCCTGTCCATATTTCACATAGACATTCATGCTGCGACGAAGATCGTCATTGCGCTGTACGTCATCAAGAAGAAGATAACCCATCACAATGTGACCTGCCATCTCAACCAAAGGACGTGCCATGAAGTCCTGGAATTTAGAATCCTCAACTTCTGTTACAGCCTTGACAGCATCGGCATATTGCTGAGTCATGAATACGAGCGTATTCTTTACTGCCTCATCTTCCGGCTTCACTGTCATCTCTTCCATCTCACGAATCCAGTTGAGATATGTGCCGGTGGTGACGTGGCGGATTGCTGCGACAACCTGAAGCTGAGTTGTGCCTTCGTAAATGCTGGTGATACGAGCATCGCGGTAAAGGCGTTCGCATCGGTAGTCTTTCATGAAGCCTGAGCCACCGTGAATCTGGATACAGTCGTAGGTGTTCTGGTTACAGAACTCTGAAGTCATACCTTTTGCAAGGGGAGTGAAAGCGTCGGCAAGACGGCTGTATTTCTTAGCCTCTTTCTTCTCTTCGACTGTCAAGGCGCGTTCTTTAGCGATGTCGTCATAAATCTTATACATATCCACATAGCGTGAACATGCGTATAACAACGCACGAGAAGCGTCGAGTTTAGCCTTCATGTCAGAAAGGATACGGTCGACAGCTGCAAATTCAATGATTGATTTGCCAAACTGCTTACGGTCTTTTGCATAATCAAGAGCTTCACGATAAGCAGCCTCGCTCAAACCGACAGACTGTGCAGCGATGCCAAGACGGGCACCGTTCATCAGCGCCATCACATATTTGATAAGACCAAGACGACGTGAGCCTACGAGTTCTGCAGGAGCATCCTTATAGACGAGCTCGCATGTCGGGCTACCTTTGATACCCATTTTGTTTTCGATGCGGCGCACATTTACACCACCGTTGCGCTTGTCATAGATAAACATTGACAAACCGCGACCATCGTGACTTCCCTCTTCCGAGCGTGCAAGCACAAGATGAATGTCGGCATCGCCGTTGGTGATGAAGCGTTTCACACCATTAAGCACCCATGAGCCATCTTCCTTCTGAGATGCCTTCAACATTACCGACTGGAGGTCAGAACCTGCATCAGGCTCTGTAAGGTCCATCGACATTGTCTCACCGGCACACACACGGGGGATATATTTTTCTTTCTGTTCGTCGCTGGCAAACTCGTAGATTGTTTCAGCGCAGTCCTGAAGACCCCAGAGGTTTTCAAAACCTGCATCTGCACGGCTCACGATGTCGGCAGCCATGATGTAGGGAGTGATGGGGAAGTTAAGACCGCCAAGACGACGAGGCATTGCCATACCCATCAGGCCGGCCTTACGGCAAGCATCGAGGTTGCGCTTGGTGCCCTCGGCATAAACAACACGGTTGTTGACCACCTGCGGACCCTCATGGTCTACTCCTTCAGCGTTTTCTGCCACGATATCGCCACAGATTTCGCCTACTATCTCAAGAACTTTGTCATAGCTGTCCATCGCATCCTCAAAATTCTGAGGTGCGTAGTCATATTTGTCGGCATCTGCAAAGTCACGTTCCTTAAGAGCTACAATCTTTTCCATCAAAGGATGGTTAAGATAATGCTTCAGAACAGGGTTATCGTTATAGAAATTTGCCATTATTTCGAATTCTTTTTGTAATATTTGATGAGTTTGGGAAGTACATCCTCGACACGTCCGGTAATGACATAATCGGCGATAGTGTTGATCGGAGCTTCAGGGTCGGAGTTGATTGAGATGATAATCGACGAATCCTGCATTCCGGCAATGTGCTGAATCTGTCCGGAAATACCGCATGCAATGTATAGTTTCGGACGCACTGTAACGCCGGTCTGACCAATCTGACGCTCATGTTCACACCATCCGGCATCGACTGCCGCACGGCTTGCTCCAACCTCTGCACCAAGTGTGTCGGCGAGTTGCTGAAGAAGATCGAAATTCTCCTTGCTTCCTACACCATAGCCACCTGCCACGATGATCGGGCTGCCCTTGAGATTAACCTTTGATTTCTCAACATGGCGGTCAATGATATTGATCACAAAATCTTCCGGAGATGTGTATTTATTCACATCAAGGTCGACAACTTCGCCATGATAGTTGGAATCCTTAACCTCTTTCTTCATCACACCCTCACGCACGGTTGCCATCTGGGGGCGACAGTCGGGATTAACGATTGTTGCAACAATGTTACCACCGAATGCCGGACGAATCTGATAGAGAAGATCCTTATATTCCTTTCCGGTGCGGGCATCTTTGTAATCGCCGATCTCAAGTGAGGTGCAATCGGCTGTCAGACCGCTATGAAGTGCTGACGAAACACGCGGACCGAGGTCACGACCAATTGAGGTCGCACCCATAAACGCAATTCTCGGTTCGATCTCCTTAAAGAGATTGATGAGGATTGAAGAATGAGGAAGTGAAGTGTAGGGATAAAGACGTGCATCTTCAACTTTATACAGAGTGTCGACACCATAAGGCATCACCTGCTTTTCAACATCCTTCAGATTGTCGCCTGCAACCACTGCCTCAAGTTTGATTCCGAGCTTATCGGCAAGCTGGCGACCTTTGGTGAGAAGTTCGAGACTCACGTCGGCTACCTTGCCGTCTTCAAATTCGCAATAGACGATTAGATTGTTTTTGTCTGCCATAATTATTAGCCGATAGTGTGGTTAGCGATTAATTCTTTGATAAGGTCTTCAAGCTGTCCGTCCTCATTTTCAACGCGACGAGCTTCTTTAGCTGCGAAAACAACATTTTCGATACTCTTCACCTTTGTCGGAGAACCGGCAAGACCACATTGAGAGAGGTCTGCATCAACAGTTGACGCGTTCCATTCACCGATTTCAAGGTAAGGACGTTTTTCAATAAAAGCTTTCTTAGCCTCATCGTTAGCAACTTCTGAGGGCACAGCAGCATATTTGAATTTCTGAAGTGCCTTTGCGTTGCGCGGACGGCAATCTGCCGCACTACCATTGACAGTCACAACAAGAGGCATCGGAGCTTCAACGGTTTCAACACCGCTTTCAATTCGGCGGACAACCGTTACTTTTCCGTTTTCAGCCTTCAAGATCTCCTCAGCGTAAGTCACCTGAGGCAGACCGAGTTTTTCAGCAACCTGAGGTCCTACCTGAGCAGTGTCACCGTCGATTGCCTGACGACCGCCAAGAATAATATCAAACTCACCAAGTTTGCGAACGGCAGCACTCAGCGCGTAAGAAGTTGCAAGGGTGTCTGAACCGGCAAATGCTCTGTCAGAGAGCACTACGCCGCCGTCGGCTCCGCGATACATACCTTCTTTAACGATTTCTGCAGCACGCGGCGGACCCATGGTCAGAATTGTAACCTTGCTTCCGGGATACTGTTCTTTAAGTCGCAACGCCTGTTCAAGTGCGTTCAAGTCTTCGGGGTTGAAGATTGCGGGGAGCACAGCACGATTGACCGTGCCGTCTTCCTTCATCGCGTCTTTCCCGACGTTTCTTGTATCAGGCACCTGCTTTGCAAGCACTATGATATTTAAACTCATAACGTTTTTCTTTTTAGAAGAATTTCTTCTCCTTATTGTTATTTTTCTTATTTTTTCAATAGGGTCTAAGGAATCGCAAAGATAATAATTCCGCATGAATTATCAAAATTACACCGTTTTTTGACTTTTTAAACGGCTTATTCAAATTCCTGAAGGCTAATCCGTAATTTAATTTTCCTACACTACCTGTCACATCTCCTACCAATCACACGTCTTTATCAAAAACAGAAATATTTTCAAGAAATTTCATCAATTTATTTGCAATTCAAAAAAAAAACACAACTTTGCAATAAATTCCATTTTCACTCAAAAGCATGGGTGAAAATCACACACGAAAGCATGGGTAAAAATTTTAATTCATACGCTGATTCCGAAGAAATATTAAGATTCTGGACAAATCTCTGCCGGGAGGAAGGGACCTTGCGTCATTATGAACCGGGCGACCATTTCATTCAGGAAGGTGAAGTCGCCCCCTATTTCGGACATATCCTGGAAGGTGCCCTCAAATATGTCACCTACGACAGAGAGGGAACAGAGCATGTCATGGGCTTGGAATTCAAAAACGGCTTCGTGACAGATTTCCCTTTCTCATTCACCGGTCAGAAATCCCGGCTGTCGGTTGTTGCCGTAACACCGTGTGACATTCTGTGTGTTCCCTCAAAAAGAATTGGTGAAATGATCAGGGAAAATGCCGACATGATGAAAATGATCGCTGCTTCCACCGAGCTGGTTTTCGGAATGGTTTACGACCGTTATAAAAACCTTTACACTCTTTCGGCAAGCGAGCGTTATCTCGACCTCATCTCCCACTATCCCGATCTCTTCGCCATCTACCCCCTGAAGGATATCGCTTCTTTCCTTAGAATCACCCCCACCCACCTGAGTCGTCTGAGAAAATCGGTTTTCAACAAATGTTGATGCACGTCAGGCTGACACCACATAACTTTGCATCATCATTTTAAAACTGACCGACATGAGACCTATAGCATATCTTTTCCTGGCAGCCTCTTCTTTGGCAGTCTCCGCGCAAACGGAAGTTCCTGATTCCGTTTCGACGAAAGATCTTCTGGAATTTGTAATCGACGCTCCGAAAGTGATTCATAAAGCCGACATGGATGTCTATCATCCGTCGGTGAGTGCAATCGAACATTCAAAAAACGGAATGGAGCTGTTGAGGAATCTTCAGATCCCCTCGATCAACGTCAACGACCTTGTGGGTTCTGTCTCGTCGCTCGGCGAGTCTGTTCAAATCAGAATCAACGGCCGTCAGGCAACAATCGATCAGCTTCGCACTCTGCTGCCGGAAACGGTAAAACGAGTGGAATGGATTCAGAACCCTTCACTGCGCTATGCCGGAGCAACGACCGTTCTGAATTTTATTGTCAGCAATCCGACAACCGGAGGTTCGTTTTCATCTCACATTCGTCCGGCTTTTAACGCAGGTTGGGGATTCTCTTATCTTAACGCCAAATTCAATTCAGGCAAATCGCAATGGGAAGTTGGGGCTAACCTCAAATGGACCAACCGGATTAAGGCTCATCGCGAGTTTTACGAAACATTCAACTTCCCGGACGGAACAAGCCTCAAACGAGAGGAAAATCCGATCGGCGGCTATCTCAACAACACCTACGGCAGAATCGGAGCTTCCTATAACTACATCAAGCCCGACACCACAGTTTTTGTTGTCGATCTCGGCCTGAGGGAAACATTCTCCGACAAAACATGCTACACCAGCGAGGTGTGGGACAGCAACTCCCTTTTGAATTATCATCTCACTGACCTCAACGGCAACAACGGTCTGACACCCTCTCTTTCGCTCTATCTTCAGCAGAATCTCACAAAGGAACAGACAATTGCCGTCAGCTTCAACAGTTCGTTTTATTTCGGCAGAACCTTTTCAGATTATGTCATGACAATTCCAGACAGTCAGTTGCCACCCATGACAGACATCTACACCAATATCAACGACCGCAATCAGGCCTACGGCATTGAGGCGAACTATATTCTGACACGTGGCATGAACCGCTTCTCGGCAGGCATATCCTACAATGCCAACCGCAACAGATCTGAATATGAGAATCTCGGAGGGAGTATCTTTCACCAACGCCAGGATAAGGTTTATTTCTATGCCGAATACTTCCGCCGGATGGGGAAATGGTCGGCAACTGTCGGGATGGGTGCCCAATACACCGATTTTCTTTTCAAGGAAACCGACGAAGGGAACCACTCCTGGAATCCGCGCCCGCAAGCCACTCTGACTTTCACTCCCAATCAGAAGAATAATTTTTCTTTAAACTTCACTTCATGGCAGTCAACCCCCACCTTGGCAGAAACCAATATCGTGCCTCAGCAAATCGACGACTACCAGTGGCGCATAGGAAACCAGGACATCAAGACCTCCTCATCATACATGCTGACCTTCCGTTATGGGTTGAATCTGCCACGCATAAACAGCATATTCGGAATTAGAGCCTACTCTTCTCCGAATGCGATCACTCCCCTGTTTTATTGGCACGACAACCGCCTGATCAATACCTACGAAAACAGTAAAGGACTGCAAAACCTCGGTTTCTTCTTCGCTCCCTACATTTTTGTGATTCCGGATTGGCTGAACATCAGCGGTTATCTGCAATACAGAATGGAACGTATGCGCGGAACGGGCTACGACCTGCGCAGCAATGCATTCAGCGGATATGCTCAGATTGAGCTTTACCACTGGGGATTCTGGCTCACCGCCCAATATGTCAGAGCACAGCGTGATCTGTGGGGTCAGAAAATATCGTGGGGTGAAGACATGAATATGATCGACCTTGCCTACAATTGGAAGAGATGGAGTTTTTCGGTCGGAGTCATGATGCCGTTTGGGAAATATGACATGGGCAGCAAATCGCTTAGCCCTATTCTGGAAAGCGAACAGCACACACGCGTCAACACGAGAAAAGTCTACATCTCCATTTCATGGAATCTTCAGTGGGGACGACAGAAACGCGGTGTCAACAAACTTGTCAACGCCAATGCCGACGCCGACAGATCAACAGCAGGTGGAAAATAACCGTGAGAAAATAAACAGTTCTGCATATTATTATTGAGGGAGGGTGAGTCAAAATGAAAATTTTGGTTCACCCTTCCAATCATCCAACCCAAGGCAGAACTTTCCGTCCCATCCCTCCGATTTTATTGAAGTCGCGGGGTTTACTCTTTGGGTGTCTGACAAATTTTTGTAACTTTGCAACATAACAAGACCATATCCCGCTCAGGATATTCTCCGTCCGGCGCAATAAACATTTCAACATGAAACGCATATTTCTTTCATTACTTCTATCTTCTGCCCTGACAGCTGTTTTTGCTCAATCAGAACCGGAACTTGCCCGCAGTTTGATTGATGAAGGCCGTCTGGCTGAAGCTCATGAACTCCTTGACAACTCGACATCAAAGAATGACCTGCTGCTAAAGGGTAGACTTGCATTTCTTGAATATGATTTTGATGAAGCCCGACGTTTATATTCCCAATACCGGCGCACGCTGAAAAAATCGGATTCAAATTCCGAACTCGAATTGTTTGAGAACCAGCTCGATCTGGCTGAGAATGCCTTGGAACGTGTTGAAAAGATTCAGATAATAGATGAAATTGAAGTTGATGCCGACACTTTTTTCAAAGCCTACCGTCTTCCCATCTCTGCCGGCCGTCTGACAGATTCGTCTGAAATACCATTCAAGGAAGATGCCGACGATGCTTCAATGACATTCGTCAACGAAAAAGGTAATTTCATGATGTGGAGTCGCACCGACGAAAACGGCATGACCTCTATTGTGGAATCTTTCAGACTTACCGATGGGAGCTGGGAGGAGCCTACTCCCCTACCCGACATGTTAGGCAACGGAGGGAATGTCGACTATCCTTTTATGATGGCCGACGGAACAACCCTCTATTTTGCTTCTGATGGTGAAGACTCAATGGGAGGATATGATATTTTCATTGCAGGCAAAGACTTATCGACCGGTGAATATCGACAGCCTCAGAATATGGGGATGCCCTATAACTCTCCTTTCGACGATTATATGCTTGCAATCGATGAAGAAAACGGAATCGGATGGTGGGCTTCCGACAGAAACCTTATTCCCGGACAATTGACGGTCTATGTCTTTCTTGTAAACGACATGCGTGTCAATCATGATCCCGACAACGAGAACATCATTGATTTTGCATCGCTCAAGGATACTCATCTCACAGTTGAAGAAGACACTGACCTCGACTCACTCAAAAGGATGATTAGAGAAATAAAACCTGGAGTGGCCGAAAAAGAGGTTGAATTTATATTTCCTGTCGCTGCCGGACTGACATACACGTCAATGAGTGACTTCAAATCGTCGTCGGCTGCTTCAATGATGAAAAAATATATGGCCGATAAGAAAGCTCTTGAAAACGATATTGAGGAATTGAAATCACTCCGTGTGAAATATCATGAGTCTAACCTATCAGGCCGAAACGCTTTGAGCGGAAACATCAAATCGCTTGAAACCAAAGTTGAAGAGAACAGTCGCCAGCTCAACGTTCTCCGTGGAAAAATAATCTCAACCGAAAAAGGAACCAGATGATTTCATTTACACTTGCTCTAATCCTTCTTATTGCCGGATATTTCATCTACGGCAAATTCGTAAGTCGCGTTTTCGGAGAAGATTCCACTCGGCAGACACCGGTTCATTCCATGGCAGACGGTGTTGACTTCGTGCGTCTTCCCAACTGGAAAATCTTTCTGATTCAGTTTCTGAATATTGCCGGGCTCGGACCGATTTTCGGAGCCATTATGGGAGTGATGTATGGTCCGTCTGCCTTTTTGTGGATTGTCTTCGGCACCATCTTCGGCGGAGCTGTCCATGATTACTGTTCAGGCATGCTCTCGCTGCGCAACAATGGCGCCTCTCTTCCGGAACTGGTGGGACAACAACTTGGTGGGAAAATCAAAACCACGATGCGAGTTTTCGCCTTGCTGCTTATGATACTCGTAGGTGCTGTCTTCGTCTATAATCCCGCTGACCTGCTTGCGATGCAGACTCCGCACTATCTTGACCGCACATTCTGGATTGTGACGATTTTCATATACTACATGCTTGCCACTCTTCTTCCGGTCGACAAGCTCATCGGCAGATTATATCCGCTCTTTGGAATTGCCCTTCTTTTTATGGCAGTCGGAATTTTGGTAATGCTCTACTTCCACTCCTCCTCAATGCCGGAAATTTGGGATGAGTTTTATAATCACAAGTCCAATCCGGAGGCAAATCCAATTTTCCCGATGATGTTCGTTTCGATAGCCTGCGGAGCTATTTCCGGATTTCATGCCACTCAGTCGCCGATGATGGCGCGCTGTCTGGCAAATGAGAAACATGCGCGACCCATCTTCTATGGCGCTATGGTGACAGAAGGGATCGTGGCTCTTATCTGGGCTGCCGCGGCAATTACATTCACCGGAGGATATGATAATCTTCAGACCTATCTCGGCAACGGCTCGCCGGCTCTCCTTGTCGATGACCTCTCACGCTCCTGGCTTGGCACGGTCGGAGGTGTCCTTGCAGTGCTCGGTGTCATAGCTGCTCCCATCACTTCGGGCGACACTGCCCTGCGAAGTGCGCGTCTGATAGCCGCTGATTTTTCCGGAATCAATCAGAAATCGATTATTAAACGTCTCGCGGTTTCACTGCCGATTTTCGCTCTCTGCTTCGTCATTATGCTTCTCCCCTACGATGCGCTCTGGAGGTATTTCGCCTGGTGCAATCAGGTCCTCTCAGTCTTTACTCTTTGGGCAATCACCGTTTATCTCGCACGAAACAGCCGTCTCTACCTTATAACTCTTCTCCCGGCTCTATTCATGACCGTAGTGACCGTCTCATATATCTTTTTCGCTCCTGAAGGGTTCGGTGTCTTACTCCAGAAATGTCTCTCCGTTGAAATTGCCTACTATATTTCTGTCGGCATCGGCATTTTGACCGCTATTTCCTTCTATCTGATTTTCTTCAATTGGCTGAATCTCCGTAAAAATAATTTATCTGTAAGCAAATGAAAAAAGTAAATCTCCATTCCCACACTCAGTTTTGCGACGGGAAAGCTTCAATGGACATTATGGCTGAATCTGCCTTCAATAAGGGGTTTGAGACATGGGGATTCTCCCCTCATTCTCCTGTGCCGATTGAATCCCCCTGCAATATGAGTTCGGATGATGTCGAAGCCTTCATCGACGAGGCAACCCGTCTTAAAAAGAAATATGCCGGGAGAATGGAAATCCTCACCGGCATGGAAATTGATTATCTGACAAAGCAATCAAACCCTTCGTCACCATATTATCAGAATATCAACCTCGACTATCGCATCGGGTCTGTTCATTATGTGCCGACACAAACAGGAGTCCTTGTCGACTGCGATGGCAACCCCGAACGATTCAAAAAATATCTCGCTGAGTTTTTCAACGGTGATCTTGAATATGTTGTCAAAACCTATTTCTCCCAGATTACGAAAATGATTGAAGCCGGAGGGTTTGACATTGTGGGACATATCGACAAGATTGCAGGCAACGCATCTGAGGTTGATTCGGAAATAGAAAACACCGATTGGTATAAGCAATTGGTCGAAGATGCAATCCGAGCAGCCGTAAGGAAGAATCTGACAATCGAAATCAACACAAAAGCCTACGGTTCGAGAGGTCGATTCTATCCCGACCTACGCTGGTGGAATCTTCTGAAAGAGCTTAACGCTAAGGTCATATTCAGCACAGATGCTCATCATCCCGACAAAGTTGATGCAGGGCTTGACGATGCCGTACAACTCTATTTCAACAACTCCTTAAGCTGACCTGAAGCATCCTTAGTGTTCACCTTGCGTATCACTTCTGTGACCACACCGTTTTCGTCGGTCACAAAGGTTGTGCGCACAATTCCCATATATTCTCTGCCCGCCATTTTCTTCTTCTGCCATACTCCTGCAAGCTGACAGAGTTCTGTTGAAGTGTCGGCAACCAACGGAAATTTCAAATCATATTTAGCTGCAAACTTCTGATGGCTTGCCTCACTGTCTTTGCTGACACCGATAATCTGGTAGCCCTCGGCAGCAAACGATTCCATGCCGTCTCTCAGACTGCATGCCTCAGCAGAGCAACCCGGAGTATTATCCTTCGGATAAAAATATATTATAAACTTCTTGCCGGGGTAATCCGACAGTCTCACTTCCTTTCCGGAAGCATCCACACCGAGGAGGTCAGGAAACTTATCACCTTTTTCCATATTAAACTATTTTCGTTATTTTTATCGAAACTTACTTATTAAAACTTACTTCTCTTTTTTACTAAAAATCTAATTATGCTGCCACAATTGGTAAGCATGTCATTCGGCCGTGCCCTGGTCTGCCTCTTCCTTAGGTAAGGTCAGATTCAGGAAAAGCCATCCTAAGAAACCTGCAAGGAAAGAGGCCACAAGAATACCGAGCTTTGCATTGTCAAGCAATTGCGACATATAAGGATTGCCTGTTCCGAATGATAGATTGGCAATGAAGAGGGACACTGTGAATCCAATTCCTCCAAGCACCGACACTGCCGCCAATTGTTTCCAGTTTGTGCCTTCCGGCATCGGAGCCCATCCAAGCTTGATACATACCCATGAAAAGGTGAAAATACCAATAAATTTGCCCAGAACGAGTCCGAGAATAATGGCAAGACTTACTCCGCTGACAATGCTTGCCGGGTTCATATCGCCGAAGTAGATTCCGGCATTGGCAAAGGCAAACAGTGGCACGACAATATAATTGACAATCGGATGAAGGGAGTCTTCCATATCCTGAAGTGGAGAAATAACCTTATCGGAAGCTGTCTCGATCTCCTTGAGCCAGTTCATCTGGTCTTTGCTGAGGATGGTGCGCGAAACCAGACGCTCATCATCTTCGCTTGCAAACCGGCTGATGTTTCGGCGGATTGTCCTTACAAATTCTTTCGGCGGGTAAACCGGTTTCGCCGGCACACAGAATGCGATGAGCACTCCGGCAATTGTCGGGTGAATACCGGCATTGAGGAAAAGAAACCAGATGAACGCTCCCACCCCAAGATAGAAAATCTTGCTCTGCACTCCCAGCTTTCCCCCTATAAACAGAACAGCAAGAAGCAAAGCCGCCACAATAAGCATCCAGTAACTGATGTGAGTGGAATAGAATAATGCAATAACCAAAATACCGCCTATGTCGTCGACAACCGCAAGTGTGGTCAGAAAAATCTTAAGTCCGATAGGCACTCTTTTTCCCAACATCGACAAGATGCCAAGTGAAAAAGCTATATCTGTGGCCATCGGGATAGCGGCTCCTCCAAGATAGTCCTTTCCATATCCAACGATAAAAAATATCAGAACGGGAATACCCATTCCTCCGATAGCAGCCACAATAGGAAGCAATGCCTGCCTGAAAGATGATAATTCTCCGACCAGAATCTCTCGTTTAATCTCAAGTCCGACAGAGAAGAAAAAAACAGCCATTAGAGCATCATTGATGAAGCTCATAATGCTCATTGGTTCACCATGATGACTGAAAAGGTTGAATCCTCCGACCTGCAAAGCAATCTCATGTGTCCATAATCCGTTATAGAAATCATGCAGGAAAGGAAGATTCACAACAATAAGTGCCAATGCCGTTGCCAGCATCAGCACATTTCCTCCGTTTGCATAATTCCGGAGTGTTTTCCGAGCGGTATAGAATACTTTTGACATAGTCGTGGAATCTTTTTATTTCTAACAATTCCACTGTCAATTCGGTTTATCGTTAGACCACGCACCCCAATATTTGTCAACGCTGAGGCGGTCAAGCATTAACAAATATTTGGAAACCACGTCTTAATCAAGCTTCAAGACAGCGAGGAAAGCCTTCTGCGGCACCTCAACCGACCCGATCTGTTTCATTCTCTTCTTACCGGCTTTCTGTTTTTCAAGAAGTTTACGTTTGCGTGATATATCACCGCCATAACACTTTGCCGTCACATCCTTTCTGACAGCCTTAATCGTCTCGCGGGCAATAATCTTGGCACCGATAGCCGCCTGAATGGCAATGTCGAATTGCTGGCGCGGAATCAGTTCTTTGAGCTTCTCACACATTCTTCGTCCGAACTTGACAGCATTGTCGGCATGTGTCAGGGTCGAGAGTGCGTCGACACTCTCTCCGTTGAGCAGGATGTCGAGCTTGACAAGCTTCGATTCGCGGAACTCACTGATATGATAATCAAATGAGGCATACCCCTTTGAGATTGATTTCAGTTTATCATAAAAGTCGATGACAATTTCGCCCAACGGCATGTCGAATGTCAGTTCCATACGGTTGCCGGAGATGTATTCCTGTTTCACAAGTTCTCCGCGCTTTCCAAGACAAAGAGTCATGATGGGTCCGATAAAATCAGCCTGCGTAATGACAGATGCCCGTATATATGGCTCTTCAATATGGTCGATCAGGGTTATTTCAGGAAGTCCGGATGGATTATGTACCTCTGTCACATTCCCTTTCTTATCATAAACCTTATATGAAACGTTCGGCACGGTGGTGATGACATCCATGTTGAACTCGCGTCCAAGTCTTTCCTGGATGATTTCCATGTGGAGCAGTCCGAGAAAACCGCATCTGAATCCGAATCCGAGCGCTGCCGACGATTCCGGCTGGAAAGTCAGTGAGGCGTCATTAAGCTGCAACTTCTCAAGCGAAGCCCTCAGATTCTCAAAATCTTCCGTCTCGATAGGATAGACACCTGCAAACACCATTGGCTTTACTTCCTCAAATCCGTCAATTGCCTCTTTACATGGATTCTGGACATGGGTGATTGTGTCACCCACTTTCACCTCTCTTGAAGTTTTAATGCCGGAAATGATATAACCCACATTCCCTGCCTTTAACTCCTTGCGCGGAGACATCTCAAGTTTCAGCACACCGATTTCATCTGCATGATACTCCTTTCCGGTCGCAACGAATTTAACAAAATCACCTGTGCGCAGTGTTCCGTTTTCAATTTTAAAATAAGCGATGATGCCTCTGAAGGGATTGAATACAGAGTCGAAAATCAAAGCCTGAAGAGGTGCATCCGGATCACCCTTCGGCGCCGGCACACGCTCAACTATGGCATGAAGAATCTCGTCAACACCCATTCCTGTCTTACCGCTGGCGCGAATGATTTCGCTTCTGTCACACCCTAAGAGGTCGACAATCTGGTCTTCAACCTCATCGGGGTTGGCACTGTCAAGGTCGCATTTATTTATTACAGGTATGATTTCAAGGTCCTGGTCAATCGCCATGTAAAGGTTAGAGATTGTCTGAGCCTGAATGCCCTGCGAAGCGTCGACGATGAGTAATGCTCCCTCGCATGCGGCAATTGAGCGTGACACCTCGTAGGAAAAGTCGACATGTCCCGGAGTGTCAATCAGATTCAACACATAATTCTCTCCATTCTCATGATAATCCATCTGGATTGCATGGCTCTTGATTGTGATACCTCTCTCACGCTCGAGGTCCATATCATCAAGCACTTGATTTTCCATATCTTTTGCCGATACGGTCTCTGTGCGCTCCAGCAATCTGTCAGCAAGTGTTGATTTACCGTGGTCTATATGGGCGATTATGCAGAAGTTTCTGATATTTTTCATCTTACGATATTATCTTTTTACAAGATTAAGTCAATGATAATTTTTCGGAGAGGTAACTGATTATTATTTTATACCTTAAGTTAAGCTTACTTAAATTAAGCTTGCCTAAGTTATTTGAATTTTCAATTCAATCTGCAAATATAATAAATTTTCAGCTTATCTCTGAGTCGGTACTTAAAAAAAGATGGTGAGTCAAAATTAAATCTGACTCACCATCCGTGTCACACAATCGTGTGATAATACCTATAACATGATTATTTTACGATAACCTTGTTTGCTTTACCGTTGACAACCTTGATGTAAAGACCGTTAGCGGGTTCCATTACCTTAACACCCTGAAGAGTGAAGTAAGTTGCCTCACCATTGTCAACACCGATTTCTTCAACAGCATCTTCTGTAACTTCTACGAAAGAGATTTCAGCAGTTTCAGGATTCCAGGTCACATCATATTTTCCAACGAAGTAGCTCTTCACATTTGAAACATCCACACCGTCACCTTTCTTAGTGAGTTTTGCAGAGTCTTCACCCATGCCAAGCACGAGCTGGTCGTCGCCTGACCCTTCGCTACCATATTCCATGGCCCAACCTGTCCATGCCACTTTAAACTCACCGGCTTCTTCAAATTCTACACGAAGAGTGAACAGACCATCATCACCTTTCTTGAACTGGAACTCTTCATTCTCTACATTCCAGTCATTGTAGTCACCGGGGAGGAACCAACCGGCTTCACCTGCGGGCTCGCCGGTAAGAACAATAGATACCTCAGAGCCATTGACAGTCAAGACAATCTTAGGATTATTGATTTTAGAATAGTCAACACCGTCGATAGCAGCGAGACCGATGTTTTTACTTTCGTTGCCGGCAGTCAAAGTGAATGACTTGTCGAGAGTGATTGTCTGAGTTTCGCTTGCGGCTCCGAAGTTAAGTTCAGGTACAGCCCAAGTGCCGTTGTTGATTTTGAAACCTGTGCCGAGAACATCGCCGGTCCATTCGAAAACACCGTCACCTTTTGCTTCAAACTTAGCGTCATCTGCACCTTCTGCCCAGCTTTTTCCGTTAACGTTTGATCCGATCACATAATAGTCTGCGTTCAGGTAATCAATCGGTTCTGTGTCTGCGTCCTGCGCAAATGCAGGGATAAATGCTGCAACTGCAGCTGCTGCGAGTAAAAATTTATTCATATAATTCTCTTTTTGGTTTATTTATGCAAATTTAATCATTTTTAAGATTAAATGCAAATATTTCTTAATTTTTATTTAACATCATCCTTCGGTGAATATGCCACATCTTTATATATTTCTTTGACATCTGATTCAGTGAGCGACAAATAGTCATCTTCTCTTGGAGTAATCAAAATGCCTGCCATATCAACCGCACCGGGACTGACCATCTTCCGTTCTTCTTCAGGAAGCGAATAACATTTCGGTCGATGTGATTTGCGAGGTATTACAACCACACGAAGCTTTCCATCATTCTCTGAAATCCAGAAAAAAGAATTAACTTTCCCGTAGTCTTTTCTCCCTTCTTCATCAACACCACATTGACTCATCATCCAACGAAGTTGCTTCATCCCTTCATCTGTCGGAGCAATGACTGCACTGTAAAACAGGAACGGAAAGTTGTCGGATAATTCATCTGATCTCTTCACTCCCTCTTCTGACCCTATATGATGTTCTTCGACAAACTTCATCAAGGGCAACTCGTGAGTTGCCACCGCCTGAAGATGAAGATGATCGGGTGCCGAGGCTCCTGCCTTTGCTCCGTTAAAAAATATTGTCAGTCCGGGAAGTTCTTCCGCAAGCACCATCATCTCATCCGGCATCCCGCTCTGCGGCTCATGATTGAGGGATGCAATTGTGAAATGCACCGGAAAAATCGGATAAGGGTTTATCAGCAATTCAAACCTGCCGGCAATCGGAAGTGCAATCTGCTCTTTCGGCCGGTTTTCAGCACACAGAAAACATTCTCTCCTTTTAATTGCATCAGCAGAGACGTTGGCAGATGTAGACCGTATGCGCGCCGGATTGAACTGTATGCCGACAGTCATGTCTCCGCACGTCATTGCCCGCCGCTGCGTCTTGCCAAGAGCAGCATAATTCTTCCGGGCCTCCTCCCACAGATCAAGCTGATTATTGATAAATTCAGAATAATATCCCATTTCCTCACTCCTCCTCTTCCGCGTCTTCATTGCGCTCAACGTCTTCATTGCGCTCTCTCAGGCGGGCAATAAGCTCAGTGGTGCGAAGGAAGTCTTTATAGCTATTGTTTGCATTGACTTTCTCAATCGACAAATCAGCATCTGAATTTCCTTCCCAGCGTCGGCAACAATAAACAGGTTCATAGATTCTGCCAATCTCATATTCGCGCGTTATGCGGAGAGCAGCGGCATAATCCTCTCCGTATGAGACATTGGGAAGTGGAAACTCACGAAGTATCGGTGTGAAAAATGCGCGTGGAGCACCAAGACCATTGATACGCAGGGCATTGTTGGGGCCGTTATCATCACTCCATTCCCTATGGGCAATTACACCGGGAGGTATCGGATTGAGATTAAAGTCAGTCATGCTGTATGACCCTATGACCATGGCATAGTCTCCTTCATAGAATTTGTCTACAATCTGTTGGAGAGTATCGTCACCGGAATACATGTCGTCAGAATCAAGCTGAATCGCAAATCGTCCGCAATATTCACTGAAAATCGCCTTATTCCAGCATCCTCCTATGCCGAGTCCCTCCTTCCCTGTCAACGAAATAACCTTTAACCGGGGGTCGTCGATTGATTCGAGCAGCTCAGATGTGCCGTCGTCACTTCCATTGTCGACAACAATCACATTAAACGGGAAATCTGTTGTCTGACTCAATGCCGACCTGACAGCGTCACCTATCGTGCGCACACGATTCCTCACAGGAATAATCACCGATGCTTCAACCGGAAACTCGCCTTGGTCAAGATCAACCGTCTTTCTGACATCATCAACCATGGCGTTTATCTCATATAAATGCTGGGTGAGAACGTTCTCCATTTCCATCTGATACTCCCGATTCCGAGGGTCGACATAGTCATGTTGTTTCTCACCACTCTTCCGATAATCTTTCTTTTCAATCGAATAAAGCATCTCCGGGATATGAACGAAGCCGCGACCGAGCGACAGGCGAAGACGCAGCGCATACCAACCTCCGTCGAGCATTGAAGATTCATCCTTATCGAAATCCTCAGTAAATGCAAGCACATCGGCAGTGTTAAGCGCGACAACGGCACCAAAATCGAAATCGTCGCGCAACGAGCCTGGTTGATAGTCAATCACCGGATGAGCCTTCTCTTCTCCATCTTTTTCGCGAGTGCGATATGATGAATAGACCATTGTGGCGTCGGTGTCTTCTCCAATGCGCAACATTCGCTCGACACCTCCGGGATAAAATTCTATATCTCCTTCCTTTCCGGGAACACGCACAAGGATATGACGTGAGAGTCCGGAACGGAAAATCTCTTCTTTCAGTTCGTCAACTGTAGTGAATGTATATATCATGCTTTCCTTTTTCTTATTTATTAATCCTCCAACAATTCATTCATCAGAAGATTTCGCTGTCTTTCGTCGGTCAACGACTCAAACGGCACACTCATTACGGTAACAGTCGATTTACCCTTACGGGTGGTTATGCCTGCCGGCTTCCCATTATCTTCAAATGTCAGGATAATCTTAGAGTTGGCATAGTCAACGGGCACAAGCATGTCGGGACGTTCAACAATGTATTGTTTATTGTTGAGTGTTGCACTGTAACCCACACTCTGACGCACGGTATTTCCCGATGTCGGATAGAAGGTGAGTCGTCCGAGACGCGCACGGCTCTGAAGTGAGTCGGGAGCCACACCAAGCACATTGCGTGCGAATGTCGCTGCGCTCTGACCGTTGCGATAGTCGTTCAGATCACTCACAATATATGCTCCGCTGACAATCAGATTACCTCCACCGTCGACATATCTTTCGAGCAGATGGCGAAGTGCTTGCGGGATGGCTTCATATTTACGGCCGCTTTTACCATTTCCAACAACCGTTGTTTTCTGTTTGCCGAGTATGAGGTCGATGTTTTTGAAATCCGACAATTTCACTTCACCTTTTTCGACAGCCGAGGCCGAGGCAGATACGAAACCATATCCTGAGGCTGCAATCGAACGGCCGTGGATAGCAGGATAGTCGAATGTGTTTCCGGCAATCACCTTGTCGGCATAGCTGCTTGAGCTGCGTCCGAAACTTTCACCTGCGCCACGACGGAATTCCGTCTGATGACCGGAGAAAGAGATGTCGCGTATGTAGGGCACTCCGAAATCATTCTCCGAATCGAACCCGGCACGTCCGTCGTCGCTGAAATGACCCGGACCGCTGACTCTGTCAAACCCGTTGATGACGAGCACCTGCTTCCGGTCGTTTTCTCCTTCTCTGAAAGCGAGCGTTTCCGATGGGAACGATATGCCCCCGTCGTTGACTGCTATCACACGGAAACTGTGGATATCATGGTCGGTTGTCTTCACATTATAATGGGTTGAATGAGTCTCTCCGATTTTGTGGAATCCGAGTTCATCACCACTTCTCTCCATTATAATATACTTCGTGGGCATGGCAGTTGGCTCCAGAGGGTCAGGCGTCGGACTCCAACTGAGTTTATAGTGATTCTTCTTCTCGCGTTCAATCATGAAATCCTTGACGGGAAGAGGCTGAATGACCACCTCGCGATCCTTTCGTTGAGCAACAAAGCGCGCAAGAGCTTTATAGATAGCTCTGCCGACAGTGAATCTGAATCCGGGGTCAAGTCCATATTGCATATCTGCAAAATTCTGATGGCTCAAAAGTTCGATAAGCGCAGTGGGCACTTCCGGCACACGGGCCTCCACATAACTCTTATCCCACATTGAGCGGCGGGTCCATCGCGGCTCGTAGGTCTGTCGGATGTCTCCCGTAATCTGTCGAAGAAGGAGGTCGGCCAACATTCGTGAATTTATGCGTGCTGTTCCGTCGGTATAGGAATCGCCGTTATTTGTGAAATAGATTCCGAGTGTACCCACAAAACTGTCGTCGCTCTTCTTTCCGGCATCACTGTGAAGAGCCATTGCAACATCGACAGGGATATTCAACCCCTTTCGTCCGGGTAAAACTCTTGAACCGCCTGCAAGATAATTCACCCATTTTCCTCTTGAAGTATAGTCATCCTTATAGTCGTCGGAGCCATGATAAGGTGAATAAACATCTTCCGGGAAGCCTGCCCAGTGAAGCCAATAGCGGGCTCCTTCGAGATAACGCGGGTAACCGGAGGTTTTGAAAACAGGAGCAGGACCGTGTCGCTGCGGCTCCGAGACCTTATAAAAGTCAGAAGCGGGAGTCGTGCCGGTGTCATCTGTGCCTTCATCATCACCATCTTCATCCTCATCATCTTCATCATTATCCTCATCATCGGCCGACGCCATGACTTTTGCATTTGATGAGGATGCGTAAGACGGAGCGGAATCAGGTGTGGAGGGGTCATAATAAATATCGGAGCGACGGGGAGATCTGGCAATATTACCCATACCTCCACCTATCTTCACAGCATCAGCCGTCACCACCTTTCCTGCCGTGTGACTCTGATTAGTCAGCGTTACAAGAGGCTCTGAATCACTGTAACCGGCTTCAAAGGGGAAAGTCCCAAGATAAATCCATGTTCCACCACCCATTGTCTGATTAACCTTAAACTCCTTTGAGCCACCGGAATAATAAACAGTATAACGGGCATCATCTGTCGAGTTAGGGAGAGTCTTATAACTGACATAAACGGCATATTCACCCTCTTCAGGTATGTCGCCATACCATCCTGCCACCGATTTGCCGTTATTATCCTTCACCGTCACCGCCTGACGATAAGTTCCGTTTTCAAATGGATTCTCTGTGTCGCGAAAGTCAGGAAGGTCATAGATGAAACCCTCACCCTCGCCGGTCTGCCACTTATTCGTACCGTTCATTTCCCGATAAGTGGTTTGCGAGAACAGTTGTCCACCTTCGTTGGTGTCGTTGTCGATGATAATTTCGTTTTTATTTATGTCTCTTTCGCGGGGCAACAGCACGTATGCACCGGCATTCTCAAGCATCGGCACAACGTATGGGAGAATATATCCCATTGTGTAAATATCCTCAATAGTCTCAAACAAGAGAGGACGTTGCCACATCCAGCCTGCTGCCGACGGTTTATAATATCGGCCGTGGCTGTGCCACAGAGCTACAATGTCATTTTTCATCCCCTTATGAGGGTCGGTAAGAGGGTCTGTCTCTACTACAAACGGAACATTGACACGGGCTGCCGCAGGAAGTTTATCAATACGGTTGATATAATAAGCAAGATTCTTATTTCCGACACTCAGCATCACTCCATAGTCTGAAATAGAGTCCGGCAAAGCCCTTCTGACAGTGCGTGTCATTTCGTTAATCAGCTCCTGAGTGACGGGGAGGTATGTGAAGTTTTCGTTAAGACTCACCTTCGCTGTCTTCAGCCGGGCATCCGGCCGAACACTATTGACACGAAGTCCGCCGGGATTCTGATTTTGCGGAATCCCGGCAATTACAGCCTGATTAATACGCAAAGTCAGAGAGTCATTCTGAGGATATTCCACCACCGGTGCGGGCGCAGCCTTTTTGACTGTTGTGCGGGTAGAGCTCTTTTTTTGAGCCGATGAACTCCTCTTTCCTGTCGATTTCCTACGGTTTCCGCTTTTGTTGCGACTGCTTTTTGAGCGACGTCCTGACGATTTCTTTCGTGCCGACGATGAGGCATTGACCATTAATGACGTCGAGAAAGAAGAGTTCGATACGGCTGAGACTGCAGCCGATACGCTTTCCTCAGAAAAACCGAGTATGGTCAGTAGAAATACTACCACCAGTTTTAGAGCTGTTTTGCTATTTTTTATCTTCATCTTGAAATTCTATGGTGTGATATTCCCCCATATACTTGCCGTTATCAACCTATTCTCCAAATAGAATTTATCAAGGTCATTACGGCATAAATCCCATCTCCCCACTATCCTACAAAATTACTAAATATTTTACATATTTACAGGGATTTTAACTCGTCTGAACGGCCATAATAACATTTTTTAACTAATTTTGCATCTCAATCTCTTTGCTATTTTTCTCATGAATATCAACGTCGGTCTTATTTTCTCCGGCTCGCCCGTGATTAAAAAATTAGATATAAACGAGGAGCAGGCTCTTCGTGGCGAGTATTCAATTCCTGACAATATCCCTCTCAATAAGGTTGAGAATCTGCTGATTGGACAATCTTTCCATTGGGAATCGGAAATCAACGGAATCTTTCCCGGTGAAATTCATCTGTCAGATAATTCTCAACTTACGGTAAATACTCTCCCTCTGGAGATATATCTGAAATGTGTGGTAGGGAGCGAAATGAATCCTGCCGCGCCGGCCGAATTTCTGAAATGTCATTCAATTGTGTCAAGAAGCTGGGCCGTCGGAAAAATTCTTGGTTGTCATCGTCATGATGATGAGGGAAAAATATCAAATAATGACGAAATAATCACTTGGAATGACACGGGTGATCATTCCGGGTTTGACGTATGTTCCGACGACCATTGCCAGCGATATCAGGGTCTTCAGAAAATATCGGCTGAGGCTGCCGAGGCAATCGACTCCACATCAGGGATGGTTCTTGTCGATAGTAACGATGAAATTGTCGATGCCAGATTTTCCAAATGTTGTGGTGGGCGGACTGAGCTTTTCTCTTCGTGCTGGCAACAATCAGAGCCATCGTCTCTTAAGTCATTTCCTGACCCTTGGTGTGACCTCTCTTCCATGAAGGATAACGAGCGCCCGAAACTTCTCGATTCCATTCTGAAAGATTATGACCGTCAGACAGAAGGAGGTTACCGATGGTCATCATCTATCACAAGGTCGGAAGTAGCTGCTAATCTGAAAACAAAATTCAATCGTGACATAGGAAAAATCTTGAGTCTTGAGCCGATTGAAAGAGGTCCGTCAGGTAGAATTATCCGTCTTAGAATTAACGGAGAGAAAGGGAGTCTGATATTAGGGAAGGAACTTGCAATCAGACGCCTTTTAAGCCGAAATCATCTATATTCTTCCGCCTTTGAAATCTCTTCAACGCCCGATTCATTCTTCCTTTCCGGCAAGGGGTGGGGACATGGCGTGGGAATGTGTCAGATTGGGGCGGCTCATTGTGCCGCTAAAGGTTACACTGCCGAAGAGATTCTAAGTTTCTATTATCCCGGAGCAACTATTAAGAAACTCTATTAAACGATTCTTCACCGGCATTGCTCATTAATTCGTGAGACATGCCTGACTATTGAATACAGTAAACTGATTTACTCATAAACTTTAAGTTTAGTTTGCAAAACTTAAATTACTTACCGTTTTTTCAATTATCCAGATGCAAAAGTTATCTAAACGTTCTCCCTGGTGGTGGATTCCTACCCTGTATGTCGCAGAGGGTCTCCCCTATTTTGCTGTCAACACTCTGACAGTTCTAATGTATGTAAATCTCGGAATTTCGAAATCTGAGATGACATTCTTCACCGGATGGCTCTATCTTCCGTGGGTTATCAAACCGTTTTGGAGTCCGTTTGTCGACATTTTCGGTTCAAAACGCGGTTGGACAATAGTCATGCAGCTCCTCATCGCCTTGTCGATGGGTGCCGTGGGATTTTTACTTCCCACTTCAACTTTCTTTTCAACAACATTGGTTGTGTTCTGGCTCATGGCATTCTTTTCAGCCACCCATGACATTGCAGCCGATGGTTATTATATGCTTGAGCTGAACTCAACACAACAGGCAGCCTTTGTCGGGGTGCGCTCTACATTCTATCGTCTTGCGAGCATACTTGGTCAGGGAGGACTCGTTATTCTTGCCGGAGAATTGGAGACGCGTCTGGGAAATATTCCAAAAGCATGGAGCCTGACTTTCCTTTTGCTTTCTGCATTTTTCTTTGCCATAACGATCTATCACCTTTTCTTTATGCCACGGTCGGCTCACGATAAACCTGTTGTTGAAAACTCGGTAAAGAGCATTATCCGAAACTTCTTCATGACCTTTGTCACATTCTTTAAAAAGCGGTATATTCTGAGTGCCCTTCTCTTTATGCTCCTCTATCGGTTTCCGGAGGCTCTCTGCATCAAGATGGTTCAGCCATTTCTTGTCGATTCGAGGGCAGTGGGCGGATTAGGTCTTACAACTGCCGGAGTTGGATTCGTCAATGGAACTGTCGGGGTGATTGCTCTTCTCGCCGGAGGAATCATCGGAGGTCTGGCAATTGCCCGCGGAGGGTTGAAAAACTGGATTTGGCCAATGGCTGCGTCGCTGACCCTTCCCTGCGCTTTGTATTGTCTACTTTCAATGACACTCACTGAAAATTTCTTCTGGATATGCACGGCAGTCGGAGTCGAACAATTCGGCTACGGATTCGGATTTACTGCCTTCATGATGTATCTTATCTACTTCAGCCAGGGCGAGAACAGCACCTCTCATTATGCTTTCTGCACTGCATTCATGGCACTCGGCATGATGCTGCCGGGAATGGCTGCCGGATGGATCTACGAACGACTTGATGAAATTTCATTCTTCGGATATAACCACCCGGAAGGTTATGTACTCTTCTTCTGGTTTGTCCTTTTATCTTCCCTCGTTACCTTTATTGCAGTCGCTTTATCACGACCGTTTTTAAACTCCCTTAAAAAAAATTAATCAACTTCTTTGAACCATTTCTATTCAAAGGATGTTTTACTTATGAAAACAAGATAAAATAATCGTTTCATGATGTTAGGTTAGTTCAATATTAAGCCTTAATTATTTAATACTATGAAAAACACGTGACGCAGACTGCTTGTGAAAGTGGTCTGCGTCGCGTGTATATATACCCATTCTCATACCCTGTTCCCTTATCTTTGTTAACGGAATCTTAATTATCTTCGAGTCGACTCACCGGGTCTTATCCTTAAAAAAAACACAGATGCGCCGGAATCTCTTCCGACGCATCTGCAACATATAAACATTTTAGGATTAGGTAGATTATGTTTTTATAAAACGATTAGTTGCTTTCAGTCATAAGCTTGGGAGCGGGACCTTTACGCTTGCAGCAGGTGGAATCGTTGCTGAATCCTTTTTCTCTACGAACTTTCTTTTCCGCCTTACGCATCTCCTTGCGTGCCTGCTTTTCTGCCGAGCGAACTTTCATCTTTTCCAAGTTTGCATCGTAGGTTACAATCTGCTCTTTGGTAAGGATTTTCTTCATATCATTATGAAAACCTTCCTTCAGAGCATCATTCTTAAGCTTAAACTCTCCACGAAGTTTTGATTTATCATTGCGAAGTTTTCCGCGGAGCTCTGCGACCTGGCTTTTCTGATTTTCAGTAAGCTCGATACCTTCCATCAGTTTTCGATTACCTCTCTTGTCACCTTTATGTCCCTGCATACGAGCATCCGGGCCACCTTTCTTATACTTCTTACCGTTCTTGCCGAAAGGACCTTTCTTACCGTCCTTTCCCTTGCAACATTTCTTGCCGTCAGTCACCTTTTTGCAATCACTCTTGGCATCCTTACATTTACCATCCTTGTTGCAGACCTGCTCTGTCTTACAAGCATTTTTACACTCCTTACCCTCAGGGTTCTGAGCAAATACAGACGACATTGACAACGCCATAAAAGCTGATGCGCAAATAACAAAAATTTTCTTCATATCTTTTAAATGTTTTATTCGTTAGTAATTATTTTTTCATGTAAGAAGTATGTCAGATTTTTCATCCTCGTTTCATACGACCTACAACTTATAGACACCCCCTTGACTGTTAAGTTTAAATTCAAATTTCACTTTTTGAGAATTTTTCATTCTGTTAACACTTCTTCACAACTACCCGGCTTCGGTAAATATGGTGTCATCGCCTGATCAGCTTCGTGCTGAGATCGAACGTCAGAAGGCAATTTTTTATCTCAAGGAAAAGTTGGAAGAGAATGAATAAATATCAATGAAACGAAATAATTACTTTTGAAACGAAGAGAAAGAGACTGTGTCGGATTACTCTCGACACAGTCTCTCTCTTTTTTCTTCTATTCACCTCACCGGGGAGGCGAATAAATTTATTTTACCTTATCGCAGATTGCCTTGAAAGCAGCGGGGTTATTCATAGCGAGGTCAGCGAGCACCTTGCGGTTAATCTCGATACCAGCCTTGTGGATAAGACCCATGAGCTTAGAGTAAGACAGATCTTCAAGACGTGCAGCAGCATTGATACGCTGAATCCAAAGCGCACGGAAGTTGCGTTTTTTCTGCTTGCGGTCACGATAAGCGTAGGTAAGACCTTTTTCCCAGGTGTTCTTGGCAACGGTCCACACGTTACGACGGCTACCATAGTAACCGCGAGTCAGTTTAAGGATTTTTTTGCGTTTAGCACGTGATGCTACGTGATTTACTGATCTTGGCATTTTTTCTTTGTTTTTGAATGGCAGCGGCTGTAGTAACGCTCTTTGCGGGTGCTGTCCATTCGGTTAATAAAAAAAGTGTTGAAAAAATTTTTGGTGATTCTAACTGAAACAACGGATTAACGGAGGTTCAGAAGATCTTTCACCTGGCGTGCGTTTGCACCGTTAACCAGAGCAGTGTGGTCAAGGTTGCGTTTACGCTTAGTGCTCTTCTTAGTCAGGATGTGACTGTGATAGGCATGTTTTCTTTTGATCTTGCCTGTGCCGGTCAGCGCGAAGCGCTTTTTAGACGCGGCATTTGTTTTCATCTTTGGCATTTGTTTAAAAATTAGTTGTTTGACTTCACCTCGGCACAAGGTGCCTACGGTCTCTGTTAATTTTTATAATGCACTCCCTTTCGGAAGAAATACATTTTTAAGTTTTCTTTGTTGCTTCCGGAAAAAACTTATCGTTTAATCCTCGGAGTCTCCCGCTTGCTCATCAGCCTGAGATTTGCGGGGTTCCTTAGCTTCTTTCGCCTCTTTTTTCGGATTTTTCAGAGGAGCCATCATGATTGTCATGCGCTTCCCTTCAAGAACCGGCATTGATTCGAGTTTACCATACTCCTCAAGGTCATTGGCAAATCTCAACAAAAGAACCTCTCCCTGCTCTTTAAAAAGTATTGAGCGACCGCGGAAGAAGACGTAAGCCTTGACCTTGGAGCCTTCCTTCAGGAATCCGACAGCATGCTTAAGCTTAAAGTTATAGTCATGCTCATCGGTCTGCGGACCGAATCGAATCTCCTTCACCACAACCTTAGCCGCCTTTGCCTTTTGCTCCTTCAGTCTCTTTTTCTGCTGATAAAGAAACTTCTGATAGTCGATGACACGACAAACGGGGGGTTCGGCATTTGGTGAAATCTCAACGAGGTCAAGCTCAAGATCCGCGGCAATCTTTCGTGCCTTTTCGATCGGATAAATTCCCTGTTCAACGTTATCTCCGACAAGGCGCACTTCACGCGCACGGATATATTCGTTGATTACATACGGATCTTTGTTCTTGTCGCCGGGACGAGGACGCTGTCCGGGACGAGGACGGGCTCCGCCGCCAACAGGGCGACGCGGACCGGTGAATTGCGGTTTTTTCTCCATTCAGATGGTCTGTCCGTGCTTGCACACGGTGGGGTTCTTTTATAATTTTATGTTTTTATTCAGTCTTTTTTTGTCATTAACTCCACTTCAGAGTTCAATGCGGCTGCAAAGTTAATAATTTTCATCGTACCTTTATCACCTTCGCCCTGTTTTCTTACAGAAACTTCATCATTTTCTGCTTCTTTTTCTCCGACGATGAGCAAATAAGGTATTTTTTTAAGTTCGTTGTCGCGAATTTTCTTGCCGATCTTCTCGTTGCGGTCGTCGACGATGGCTCTCACTCCCTCTTTGTCGAGCTCCTTCACAACCTTATAGGCATAGTCGTTGAACTTCTCACTGATGGGAAGAACGACACACTGGTCGGGGATAAGCCACAAAGGAAGCTTTCCGGCTGTATGCTCAAGAAGCACTGCAACGAAACGTTCCATTGATCCGAACGGCGCACGATGAATCATGACAGGACGATGCTTGCCATTATCTCGACCGGTATATTCAAGGCCGAAACGCTCCGGAAGGTTATAGTCAACCTGAATTGTTCCAAGCTGCCAGCGACGTCCGATTGCATCCTTAACCATGAAGTCGAGTTTAGGACCATAGAAGGCAGCCTCTCCTTCAACCTGCTTTGCTTTCAGTCCTTTCTCAGCACATGCCTCAATAATGGCATTCTCAGCAAGATGCCAGTTCTCATCACTACCGATATATTTCTCTTTATTATTCGGATCGCGGAGTGAGATCTGAGCTTCAAAGTTCTGGAAATCGAGTGCCTTGAAGATATAAAGGATAATATCCATCACCTTAAGGAACTCATCTTTAATCTGCTCGGGAGCACAGAAAATGTGAGCATCATCCTGAGTGAAGCCTCTGACTCTTGTCAGACCATGAAGCTCGCCGCTCTGTTCGTAACGATAGACTGTGCCGAACTCAGCAAGACGCATGGGAAGGTCTCGATATGAGCGGGGATAAGTTTTGTATATCTCACAGTGGTGAGGACAGTTCATCGGCTTAAGCAGATATTCTTCTCCCTCCTCCGGTGTATGAATCGGCTGGAAAGAATCCTTTCCATACTTAGCCCAGTGTCCTGAAGTCACATAGAGAGCTTTATTACCGATGTGGGGAGTAATAACCTGAAGATAGCCGTATTCTTTCTGAATCTTACGAAGGAATTGTTCCAGACGGTCACGCAGGGCAGCTCCCTTCGGAAGCCATAACGGAAGACCTTGTCCAACAGTGCTTGAAAAGGCAAAAAGTTCCATCTCTTTGCCGAGTTTGCGATGGTCACGCTTCTTCGCTTCTTCAAGGAGGGCGAGATATTCGTCAAGCATCTTCTTTTTGGGGAATGAAATGCCATAGACACGCACCAGCTGATTGCGTTTTTCATCGCCGCGCCAGTAAGCACCTGCGAGAGAAAGAATCTTAACAGCCTTAATCGGCGCTGTGGTAGCGATGTGCGGACCGCGGCACAAGTCGGTAAATGAACCTTGAGTATAGGTGGTGATATGTCCGTCTTCAAGTTCGCTAATCAATTCGCACTTATATGTCTCGCCTCTATCGCCAAACATCTTCAGAGCGTCTGCTTTGGATATGTCAGAGCGAACGATTGATTCTTTGCGAGCCACAAGCTCCTGCATTTTCTTCTCGATCTTCGGGAAATCTTCAGAAGTAATCTTATGTTCTCCCGGGTCTATATCATAATAGAAACCATTTTCGATTGCCGGACCGATGCCGAATTTCACTCCGGGATAAAGCTCCTGCAACGCCTCAGCAAGAAGATGGGCAGAACTATGCCAGAACGCATGCTTACCTTCTTCATCATCCCACTTGAAGAGCTCAATTGAAGCATCCTCTGTGACAGGACGAGAGATATCCCAGTCAGCACCGTTTATCTTTGCAGCAAGCACATCTGCCGCAAAACGTGGACTGATACTTTCTGCAACCTGAAAAGGGGTTACTCCCGATTCATATTGACGAACACTTCCGTCCGGAAAAGTTATATTAATCATATCTTGTTTTGTCTTTCTTTCTTAAACCTTTGATTCACACACATATAAGCTGTAAAGAAACATCCTGACAGCGTTTCCTCACAGCAATTATATGCCTATCAACTGCAAAGATACTATTTTTTTTTCAATTCCACAAGATGTCGAGCATCCGACAATCTCTAAAATCAACATTTAGAATGAAGTGAACCCCAAAAGTTTTGTGTTTGACTTTTGGAGTTCACTACAAATATTTGGAAGAGGGGGCTTACTATCTTTTCAGAATCTTCTTTCCGCCACAGATATATAGTCCGGCCGGAAGTTCATCGATATTATCCCCTACCCTGATTCCCTGTAAGGTATAAACACCCGAATCTTTCATGAAGGCATCATGAGTTTCGTCAGCCGGAGCAATTATCCCTGTCTGCTCCTCTCCTACATGTATCGACTTACTGCTCTTCCATATTTTGCCTGTGCTGTCTTCAACAGTCAGCCATACCGTTGTGTCACCCTCCTTAAGCACGCTTATAATCCCTTCTTTATCAACTGATAGAATATCGGGGTCGTCAACGCTCCATTCAAACGATACAGGCTTTATGTCGCCTCCATAAACCAATGCGTATGACATCTTGCGTCTGCCGTTTACCCACATTCCTGCACCAAGATAACTGTCTAAGAAGAAATAATCGCCGGTAAAAGTCATTATCTTCGATTCCTGCGGAAGTAGATTATCCTTCAAACATTGCGAATAATAACTTTCGCTGCCGGCCGGAACATAAACATTACACCATCCGTCATACAAGTTATCGTAGTGCTTTCTATAAACTCTCTGATTTCTGCCGTAAATTTCCATATCAGGATTATCGGGAAACGCAGACTTCTCTATCTCCTGACTTTCTGATAAAAAGACATAATTAAACACTGCCTCTTTATCATAGTCTGGTATATCCCAACAGTAATAAGGGTAAATATAATGCACGGTATTACTATAAATTTCCTCAAACCTTACATAAACCTTGATATCAAAACAAGTATCTCTGACAGGATGATTCAGAGCCGGTATTACTGCAAACCGTATTGCTCCGTAATAAAGGTCGTCTTGATATTTAACCATATCGGAAAAACCTTCCGCAAATGCCCCCTCATTGATCTGCTCAACTCCATCGGGAATTCTGATTGCTCCCAAATTTGAAAAAGCGAAAGCATACGTCCCTATCTTTTTTACATGCTTAGGGAAACTGAAACTTTTGGACGAATAAAAACAGAATGAAAAATCCGGAATCTCCGTAATCTCATCATGCAAACTCACCTCGACAAAAGAGCCATAAAAACTGAATGGGGCTATCTGCTTTATCGACTCCGGCAATTTATATGACATCATCGGCGCGAGCGCAGGAAATTTTATCAGTGTCGACGTTGATTTTTCAATCAAACAGCCGTCAGTGGTGTCAAAATAGTCATTTTCATCCATCTCAAACCTTTCACACAAGACACCTGAGAAAAAATAATTTGAGATAAATCTAACACCTGAAGGAATCGTTACCGTCGAATACCTATTATGTTCATGATATATATAATTTATATAAGATATGTTTTGATTATCTTTATCTTCCGGCAACCCAAGTGACACAATCTTGAATTTGATAAACTTGTTATAGCCTGAAGCAAAATCAGCAGACACTCCATAACTATATATCACATCTTCAGGGATTTTATCAAATCTATCCGGCTCAATTCTTTTATTATCATCTTTCAACACTGCGACTTCGCATGGATTTAACGACAGAACTTTTAAACTCCCCCTAAACTGATCATTATTAAACACCAGGGTATCTCCCACTTGAGGATACGTTCTAAAGGAATATGCAGAAACACCTCCCAAAAGAACCATCAGTAAAATCATGCTTAACTTCTGTACCATTATTTTCACATTTTTCGTCATCACCTAATTTCTATTTCTATATGATAAAATGAATCTTACTCTATTCACATCTCCATTTCGCTGAAAAGATTCATTCCGTCAAAATAAGTTATTTTTTTCGACTGAAAATATGCCAATCTCCGGGTTCTATCATACCAATATACCGATTACTTCCACCTGGAGATGGTTTCATCTCATCATTTACAAAAGTCGTAAATGACATTTCCAAAAAACAATCCTCCTCTGGGTTCAGATTAACCACAATGAGATATTCATATTTATCTGTGTGTATCTGCGACAGCAACACTCCATAAGGAGAATCTGTTTTCTTTACAACTGTAACACCATCTACTTCCTCAGTTTCATCTAAAAAAATGCTACACTTTATTGATTTGATAAAACTAAAAGTGGTTGTTGGTGCGCCATCCTTAAGTTTAATAATATTTATCCCCGGCGTTTTCTGAGGCTGGACGATATAATTTTCTTCACTTTTATCCCCTCCAGCAACACTCTCAGACAACTCTTTAACCTCTGTAAGGGCAGGATTAACACTTGTTGCATTTAGGAAGATATGTTGAAATTCCTTAATCTGATCTACCACAGTTTTCAGATAATCGAAGGTCGGAGTATTTATACCACTCGCATTTAGAGGAGATTCTGTCCATTTAATATTTTCCCTCGCCTTATCATCACTGAAACGCCAAAATGACAATCCAACTGCTCCAAAGGAGAGTGCGGTAAACGCCTGATAACGGATGGTTGCTAATGAGGGTTTTGGATACTTATCAACCCATTGAGTCAGAGATTCTATGGATTCCAAAGTAGATTCTACTGTAGTCTGCACAGTCGACCAAAATGGAATATTTTGATCTCTAAAAGACATAAGAGTAAGATAATATGACTGTAGATTTTCATCCCGTTTTTTATTGGTTTCAGAAATATCCACAGCGATACCTGAATTTTCATAGTGATATTTCAAACCTGAAAACGGATACGCATCGACCGATAAGACAGAAGGACCGTTCAAACGACAATATAAATTCAGATAATCACTATAAGATTTTATCTGAGATACTCCCGTATAACACGAAACTACCTTTTCAGTGCTGAACCCACCGGAAAGAGTAAATAATCTTGTATTCTTATTTTTCTCATCGGCAGAAGGTGAACCGGTAACTAAATCGATATTATTTTTAAGCAGATTGTTAAAAACCAACATTTTTTTAGCAGTCGAGTAATCTCCGTTCATTACGTTTTCATAAATTCTTTTGGTACATTCTGCTACAACCCAAAAATCAGATACAGTCGGCTCATCAACAATCATCCATCCCGCTACAGCCGAATGATTCTTGAATTTGGTTACAACATTATTCCACTTTAAATAAAAAGAACTCCACGAAGTATCTGAGGGAGATACTAAAGGCAAATTATTTTCTTTAAGACTAACGTTATCCCATGTTCCAGAACATACAGAGATCTTATTTATAGAAAGCCTAACCATTATCTTAACACCTACGGCATCTCCATTTAATATAGACTGCGTTATGACATCAGCGTTATTTGACAATATATTCTCCGCAATATTCATACCGCAATTCTTCATTTTAGCCAATGTCTCAGCATCGAATTCCTGCTTTCCGGATGGTGTTCCAATTGCCATTAAAGGAAGTTCCCCTGGAGTCGGATTTACATATTGTGGAGTAAAAGGAACAACCATGATCGGCAAGTTAATCTTAGATTCGTTTTCTTTTTTAATATTTTCCATAACCTAAATATATTTAATATTATTTTACAAATTTATATACTGCAATTATAATCTCCAAATACAATCTATACATATATATTATTTTTAACATTATTTAACAATTTGAAATATTTCTGACTAATAAATCTAAAACTAAAGTAGAAAAATTAAATTGAGAATTTATTATTAGCATTTACAAATCATAAGACATCTAAAATAGTGTAAGTAGATTGGCGGTACAGTATTTCAGAAATACGATGTAAGTAAGGGATTATTCCTCATGGGTATATGAACACCCCTCAATCGTTGTTCTTTACAGAAACCGATTTAATAAGATTGTTATTTTTAGGATTTCCAGCCCAAGCAGGAAGATAAAACGCGAGATGTGCTGTAAAATTGTGATTTGAGAGAGTCAAAATTGGCATTATTCTTGACTTTGTAAATGTGCCAGCCAAAACTCATCCGTAAATAGAGGTACCATTTTGCTGACGTTAGCAAAATGGTCGTAGATTTTCTCACCTGCATTATCAGCCGAGTCTTTAGCTTTTTCTATGATTGATTGAAAGTTTCGCCATTGAATATAGCCCATTACAGGTGCAAATCCTCTCGCGATTGCTTCGCAATTAAGCTATGCTTCAAAATGAGGCCTTAACATTTTTTGTGGCGGTAACGAATGAGATATTTCTTCAAAAGTCAGAAATAATGTTAACGATATTATAATGAAACAGATCGATGCGGAAAGAATCTGCATCGACCTGTTTATTTTGTAATTTCGCTTTTTCTGCGTTTGTCAAGATTCGCTTTTTTCTGCGCTTGTCAAGATTCACTTATTTAGTCCTTGTCGAGGTATAAGGGATCCCATGCGGGGAGTAATGTCGGAGTCTGATTCAATATCTTCAGAATCTCTGCCGGAACATATTTTTTATCAACCACAAGGCGGAACATATATTCGTCAAACCATTTGTCGGTCATGATAAGATGTCCGTCATTAGCTCCGGGTCCCCAGCTGTTTTCAACCATCCATTTTGTCGGCTTGCCATCCTTGTCAATATCAACCGCTACGAGGGTCATGGCATGTGATGACGCACTGGCATGTGTGCGGATTCGCTCTGCTTTATCCATTCCGAAGGTTGTGCCAAACAGTGATTCATAGTCGTAGTTATCTACATCCAGAACTCCTCTTTCACGGTCAAGGAATTTACCGACGTCGCATGAGAAATACATCATCTTTCCATCCTTAATCGAGCTGATAGCCATTTTCTTTATATCCTCCACCGGAAGATTGATGAACTTCCAGTTGCCGGCATCGAAAGCATGACGGTCAAGGTCTATCTCATAAAGTTTGTAAAACTCTCGGGAGGGGTCATTCATCAGCATGACGTAATCGTTCTTAAGGTCTTGACCTGCAAATTCCTTATAGAACGATTGCGGTGTATAGGTCTTGGTGCTGACCACCTCTCCCTTGCTGTTTTTACGTGTCCATGTAAATTCTGTCGGCGGCTCTCCCATTGTCAAGGCAAGCATTCGATAGACAGTTTTCAACATCTCCTCTTTCTCCTTCATGAGTGCTTCCTGCGACATCCCCTCTGCTTTCATTCTACGAAGTTTCAGTCCGTCTTCGCGCAGTCGAAGAGAAATAAGACTGTTGATGCGTGTCGTGTTGTTGCTTGAGTTTGTCTCGCGCATAACCTCGGCCGGAATAACTCCATATTTCATAAAGTTTTCCGAAACACCGGTGTATTGTCCGCCATCGCTCAGAGGGTGCTGGAAAAGCCAGTCGACAGTGCGGTCTGATTCCTCACGGTCGGCAGTGTTGATTATTGCCTGAAGGAACAGGTTTGCTTTTTCGAGCTGGTCGAAGAAGAAGTTATAGTTTTGTGAGAGATAAAGTTCAGGCAGGTCATGTTTTTTCATCATTTGTGAGCGGAGCACATTCTGACCGGTAAAAAGCCAACAACGTCCTGAATTCTTTTGATTTGTGATTCCTTTACTTTCAACTCGATCTGAAAAATCGGTTGAAAAGGAGTTTGGAGCATCAGCATTAGCTGCAAGTTTATCAATCTCAATCCCGTTCATGGCGTTGCGAAGCGCCTTGTCCTGAGGAGAATTAACAAATGAAGCCTTCAATCTGCCGAGCATGTCGGCATCAATTCCTCCGACCTCAGCTGCGATATTGACTGCGAAAGCTGCTGCCACAACAGTCAATGTAAGTAATCGTTTTTTCATGAAATAAAAAAAAATATGCAATTTTTATTAATTCGATAATAAGCCAAACTTAAGTTCGAACCGGTTGCCGACGTCAACAATTATCGGGCAGCGGTGGCTTTATCTGCTGGTCGACGGATTCTTCATGAATCAGCCTGAAAAGCTTTTCCATAAACTCACCGCTCATACCTTTTGCCATACCAAGATTTGTTCTTGTCCTGACAACCTGGTCGTGACGACCTATCTGAACAACCGACAGACCGTTTTTCTGTTTATAATCGCCAATCTGCCGGGAAACCGCCATTCTGCGGGCAAGGAGTTGAATCAGTTCGTTATCTATTTCATCTATCTCCCTGCGGAACTCCTCAAGTCCGGTTTCATGATTCCCTTCGAGTTGTCGGAAACTCCAATTGTTCATCAGATCTCCGAGCACATCGGGAGTTATTTGTTGAGCCGAATCGCTCAATGCTTCGTCAGGATTACAATGAGATTCGATAATCAATCCGTCAAAGCCGATTGACAAAGCGCGCTGACTCAAGGAGTCAATCAATTCCCGTTTTCCGCCAATATGACTCGGATCACACAAGATCGGCAGATCCGGATAACGCCGGCGCAGCTCAATCGGGATGGTCCATAAGGGATTGTTTCGATAATCGGTCGTGCCATAACCGGAGAACCCTCGGTGGACAGCACCTATTCTTCTTACTCCTGCTTTTTCAAACCTTTGCAGAGCACCAATCCAAAGCTCAATATCGGGGTTGACAGGATTCTTTATCAGCACCGTTATGTCAGGATAAATTCTTGCGACAGCATCGGCAATCTCTGTGACGGCAAAAGGATTGACACTCGTGCGTGCTCCAATCCAGATAAAATCGATGCCGGCACTGAGGGCAGACTTTACATGCGACGGTGTCGCCACCTCCGTGCCGACCTTCATACCTGTCTTTTCCTTGACTTCAAGAAGCCAGTCTAATCCCCTATCGCCTACTCCCTCAAAGTTGCCGGGATGAGTGCGTGGCTTCCACAACCCGGCACGATAAAAACCTACACCCTTTTGAGACAGGTCGACAGCTGTCTGAACAACCTGTTCACGACTTTCCGCGCTGCATGGCCCGGCTATTACCGGCAATCTGCACCATGCCTTCTCATCCTCAAATAAAGGTAATTTAATTTTCATCTCGCCCGAATTTATGCAAATTTAATCATTTACATGTAAGTTTCGATAATTAGTCTATATAATAATCTTAGCAAGATTTAAACCTGCAAAGATAGAGGTTTTTGGTGGCACCTATAATGTATGAGCCAACCCGGAGAGTATAATCAGGAATTGCGAAAATCCTTGGGAGAGATTCCTGTGGCCGTCTTGAAGTATTTGCCAAACAGTGATTGCGATTGGAAATTCAGCAACACAGAGATTTGCTGCACATTCAGATTGGAAGACTTCAGAAGAACTTTAGCTTCAAGAATAACATGACGCGTAATCAATTCGGCAGCCGAGACTCCGGTCTGTTGTTTCACTGTTTTTGACAGATATTTTGTGCTGACATTCAATTTATCGGCATAGAATTTCAGGAAACGTTCTTTCTTATAATACTTCTGAACAAGTATCAGGAACCGATCTGACAACCAATTGGATTCCTTCGCTTCATCTTGTTCGCTCTCGCTCTCCATACTTATACACCGAGCGACAGTCATATAAAAGAACGCTGCCGTCTGATGAAAATATATTCTATCCTTGTTTTGCAGCTTTGGATTTTGCTGTATGCGGTTCATCAAGTCATAGAAAGCGTTGAACTCTCCAATCAATTCACCCGGAATTTTGAAGAGGCGAAGATTCCGATACTTCCACAGATGCGTCACTCCACCTAAAAGAGTGACAAGCTGAGTGCTGAATCCTTCTGAAAAAACCATAAACGATCCGGCAAAATCATCGGATATTTCCATGTTTACCAATATCTCACCTGCCCGGATGTTGACGATGCATGGTGCGACAAATTCGTATGATCGCAAATTTATTTCTGCTCTTCCTCTTCCGGAACGTACATAGATTGATGTGGATGCAGAAAACTTCAGCGGCTCCCCTTCCTCAATTCCGGTAAGCATGAAAGGGAGTACGTTCTCCAACACCCAGAAGTCATTCTCCAGAATCTCGTAGACCGGTTTGGGTAAATCCAGAGAATATTGAAGTCTAAGTTTTTCGTTTTCGCCTTCCATATCACTATCCTTCCCCCCTATGAAGAGTGATTACTTCTTCAAATTAATAGCATTTTGAATGTATTCCTTATCCTTACCGATGTTCAGCTTATCTGCCATTACAAGACCTCCGATAATCAATGCGCAACCTATATAACCCAAAAGGTAGATTTTCTCATCGAAGAAAATATATCCGGCAACCATTGTCACTAACGGCTGAAGATAGAGATAATTATTTGTAGCCACCGCTCCGATAAGCTTCATAGAACCGTTCCAGAACAGATAAGCCATTACCGAGCACATCAACGACAAGAAGAGAAGATTTATCAACAGCTGAGGATGTGACAAATCAAACACAGCAGCGAAATGTGTCGGCGCTTCCTGCACAAAAAGGAGCGGCAAAGCAGTTATAACGCCGTAGAAGAACAGCTTACGGGTTATGAAAAGCGTTGAATAAAGAGGTATCAGACGTTTGATTGCAATACTGTAGATTGCCCAGCTCACCGCACAGGAGAGAGCCAGAAGGTCGCCAAACGGATTAATTTCAAATCCTAAACCTTGAGCAATTGATGGCGAAAAAATCACACATGCCACTCCGACAAATGCAGCCGCTGAACCGATTATCTCACCGTTTTTTATTCGCACTTTATAGACAATCGCCATCAGAATCGTAGTGAAAATCGGCGAAATGCCCGATAACAGAGAGACGTTGCCCGTGGTGGTGTACTTCAAGGCATAATTCTCGGTAAGGAAATAGAGGGTGCCGGCGCACACTCCACACAAAGCGAACTGAATCTCATCACGCCAGTTATTGGCCAGAATCTTCTTGAATGTTATGAGAAGCATCAATATGTAAGCCAACGAAAAACGATAGACGTAAACCTCAACAGGCGTCAGACCGCCGTCTTCCATCAAAACTTTTGTCGAGATAAATGAGCAACCCCACGCGATTGCAGTAATCAAGGCAGCGAGATGTCCCAATACCGCCTTTGAGCCTTTTCCCTTTCGGGCTATGATAGTTTTCATGATATGGTCAGGTTAATTAGCCATTTTTTATTGTACCACAAAATTAAACATTTTTTCCTAACTCAACAAAAAATTATAAGCGAGTTTCTATAATTAGCTTATACCCAAAAGTTTCTCAATATTTACCAACTCCGGAAAACGTAGGCCTAATCATATCATTCCAATCCCTCCGGAATAACATGACGGAGGGGATGTCAAAAATAATGTTTTGACATCCCCCCCTTAATTTATGATAAGCTTTTCTTAGACTTCTTCTGTCTCTGGTTCTACAACAAAGTCATCTTTACCCACGCCACAGACAGGACAAACCCAATCATCGGGAATATCTTCAAACGCAGTTCCGGGAGCGATGCCTCCATCAGGGTCACCTTTTGCGGGATCATAAATCCAATCGCATACTTCACATCTGTACTTCTTCATAGTATTTTCAATTTTTAAGTAAGTTTATTTTCCAAGTAAGTTTCGATAATTAGTTTATATTAAGATTCGAAATTAATCTTAGTAAGATTTGAACTTGCGAAGATGGAGTTATGGGGTTCCATAATAACTGATGCGCAAGTTTGAAGATTACAATATTAATCCGAAGATTGATATAAGCTAATTATTGAAAATTACTTATCAGCTTCTCACAACCATATCATGTCGTGGAACCTTTTCTTTTAAACATTCACACCGATAGAAAAGTTTATTTAAAATCTTTTGTCAATTCGGACACTAAATATTAACTTTGCAAAAGGAAGACCGAAACGCCCGGAAGAGCGGACAATGGTTTACGCATAAATTGAGCTATGGCTGATTCAGACAAAAATCCGCGTCCGTCGCCCGAAAAACGACTTCAGGAATATCTTGATTCCAAGAGTCTCAGAAAGACACCGGAGCGTTTTGCGATTCTCAAGAAAGCTCTTGAGCTGAAAGCACATTTCGGTTCGGGAGATCTTGTAAAGGCTTTCGACAAGGGTGATTATCACATAAGCCGTGCGACGATTTTCAACACTCTTGAAATTCTGTGTGACAGCGGCATCCTGAGACGTCACCATTTCGAGTCGAATCAGGCGCGATATGAAGTGGCAGGGGGAAACCACCTGCACCTTGTCTGCACCGAATGTGGAAAAATCAAGGAGGTAAACGACCCTGAGCAAACCCATAACATCATGTCGATGGAATTTGACAGATTCACTCCCTCTTATTTCTCCGCAACAATCTATGGGACATGCGACGCATGCGCCCGCAGGAAACTCCGAAGTCGGAAGACTATCTGACGTTTCCTGAAAAGAATCTTAAATTTGAATAACCAAAACAATATTTATCTTAAAATATAAACCAACCATACCATGGCAAAAGTTAAGCCTTTTAAGGGTGTACGCCCTCCGAAAGCTCTGGTCGAAGAGGTAAACTCTCGTCCCTACGACGTTCTCAACAGCGAAGAAGCCCGCAAAGAAGCTGAAGGTAACGAAAAGTCTCTCTACCGTATCATCAAACCCGAAATCGAGTTTGAACCCGGCACAGACGAACATGACCCCAAAGTCTATGACAAAGCGGTTGAAAACTTCAAGATGTTCCAGGACAAGGGATGGCTCGTTCAGGACGACAAAGAGAAATATTACATCTACGCTCAGACAATGGACGGCCGCACTCAGTACGGTTTCGTTGTCGCTGCATGGGTGAACGACTACATGGAAGGTCGAATCAAAAAGCATGAGCTTACCCGCCGTGACAAAGAGGAAGACCGCATGAAACACGTTCGTTGCAACAACGCTAACATCGAACCTGTATTCTTCGCTTTCCCCGACAATGAAGCTCTTGAAAACATCATCAAGACCGTTACTGCCGGCGAACCCGAATATGACTTTGTCGCTAACGATACCTTCGGCCACACTCTTTGGGTGATCGATGACGAAGACATGATCCGCACAATCACCGAGGAATTTGCTAAGATCCCCAACCTCTATATCGCCGACGGTCATCACCGTTCTGCTGCTGCCGCTCTCGTCGGCAACGAAAAAGCTCAGAACAACCCCAACCACAAGGGCGATGAGGAATACAACTATTTCCTCGCTGTTGCGTTCCCCGCTTCTCACCTCAAAATCATTGACTACAACCGCGTGGTGCGCGACCTCAATGGTCTGACTCCCGAAGAGTTCCTCAACAAACTCCGCGAAAACTTTGAAGTGGAAGAAAAGGGCACTGAAATCTACAAACCCGCTGCTCTTCACAACTTCGCTCTTTACCTCGACGGAAAATGGTACTCTCTGACTGCTAAACCCGGCACTTTCAACGACCAGGATCCTATCGGTGTGCTTGATGTGACAGTTTCTTCTGACCTCATCCTCCGTGACATCCTCGGAATCACCGACCTCCGCTCTGACAAACGTATCGACTTCGTTGGCGGTATCCGTGGCCTTGGCGAACTGAAACGTCGTGTTGACAGCGGCGAAATGAAGATGGCTCTTGCGCTCTACCCTGTTACTATGGATCAGCTCATCAACATCGCTGACACCGGCAACATCATGCCTCCCAAGACTACTTGGTTCGAGCCTAAACTTCGTTCAGGTCTTGTTATCCACAAACTCGAAGACTAATCAATCAGTCTGAACATAACTTTAAAAGCGAGGTGTGCAATTCAATCAGCACACCTCGCTTTTATTTATCCTTAAACCAGGGATTCCTCTGTAAGTTTCAATAATTACTTACAAGAAACGCTGCTTTTTCATAAATTCAAGAAGATCGGCTGTCACCGGCTCGTTGAGTGAACGGGGATAACGGATGTCGGAAAAGACCTGTGCCAGGTTTTCCTTTCCATTCTCCTCAACGAATTTCTTGTTGGGGGCAAATTCTTCCTTGACCTTATATATGTTGCGAATCATGTCATCCGACAATTCCGGATATTCTTCATCATATACAACCCCCGACAGATCCAGACGCTCAGTTTCCTCCCCTTCCTCAGCCGGATATCCGATTGAGATGGCTGCAATCGGGAAAGTCATTTCCGGCAAATGGAGAAGTTCGGAAATCTTGGGTGCATTGTAAGTGACCGTGCCGAGATAACAAGTTCCCAGACCCCGCATTTCTGCTATGGTCACAATCTGCTGAGCCAGAATAACAGCATCGGTTACAGCTGATGTAAACGAGAGGAAATTATCGTAGGCAGGGTAGCCTCCGTTTATTTCACACCAACGTGTAAACCGATGATAGTCCGCACAAATAGTGAGCAAGACATCGGCACCTGTGGCTGCCGGCTGGTTGAAATGGAGCGCGGCAAGCTCTTTCTTCTTCTCTTCATCGCGAGTCACAATCACACTGTAAAGCTGCATATTGCCGCATGTCGGAGCTTTCATGGCTTCCCGCAGAATTGAATCAAGCAGTTCGCGACTCACTTTCTTGTCTGAATATCGGCGCACACTGCGTCGGGTGATGAAATATTTATCGTCCATTATCTCTTCTTTTTCTTTCTTTATAGATAAGTTTTGCGCGAAGTTACAACATTTTCACCGACACAGCAACACCCCCGGTAAAAGAATGACCCTGCACCATTTTTCCCGGCTCCAATCATCTTCGTTTTCTCCTCTGTTTCATATCAAAAAAACAGCAAATAACCAACAAAAATCGGATAAAAAATTCGATAAAATTTTAATAAAAAAATAACGGATATATAGCCGCTATATGCAAAATGTTTTCTAACTTTGTTGTCATCATGGCACAACAAAAATACTCGTTCGACGAAGCCTTTGAAGCTTCACTGAAATATTTCAACGGTGATGAACTCGCCGCCCGAGTCTGGGCCGGGAAATATGCCCTTAAAGATTCCTTTGGAAATATCTATGAACTGACACCCGATGATATGCATCATCGAATTGCCCGCGAAATAGCCCGTATTGAAAATAAATATCCTAACCCTCTCTCAGAGGAAGAGATATTCAATGTGCTGAAAAATTTCCGATATATCGTGCCTCAAGGCTCTCCAATGGCAGGCATCGGAAATAATTTTCAAGTCGGCTCATTGTCAAACTGCTTTGTAATCGGACTTGACGGTCAGCCTGACTCCTACGGTGGCATTATCCGGATTGATGAGGAGCAGGTGCAACTCATGAAACGACGCGGAGGTGTGGGTCACGACCTGAGTCACATCCGCCCCAAGGGATGTCCCGTAAAAAACAGTGCGCTGACCTCGACAGGGTTGGTTCCGTTCATGGAACGTTACAGCAATTCAACCCGAGAAGTTGCTCAAGATGGACGTCGCGGCGCCCTGATGATGACTGTCAGCATAAAACATCCCGATTCCGAAAGCTTCATCGACGCGAAGATGGAAGAAGGGAAGGTCACCGGTGCCAATGTTTCGGTGAGGATTGACGATGCCTTTATGAAGGCTGCCACTGAAAACACACCCTATCACCAGCAATTCCCAGTAAAATCTGAAGCCCCGATTGTCTCAAAAGAAATAGACGCTTCCAAACTCTGGAAAAAGATTGTGCACAATGCGTGGAAAAGTGCTGAACCAGGAGTCTTGTTTTGGGATACTATCTCACGCGAAGCAATTCCGGATTGCTACTCAGACCTTGGGTTTGAAACAATCTCCACCAATCCCTGCGGTGAGATTCCACTCTGTCCCTACGACAGTTGCAGGCTCGTGGCAATAAATCTGTTCAGCTATGTGAAGAATCCGTTTACCGACAGTGCTGAATTTGACTTTGAACTGTTCAGAAAACATCTGCGGATTGCACAGCGAATAATGGATGACATCATTGATCTTGAAATGGAAAAAATCGAAAACATCATTGAAAAGATCAAAAATGACCCCGAAACTCCTGAAGTGCGTCAGTCTGAACTTCACCTTTGGGAAAAAATTCGCGATAAAACTCTTCTTGGAAGAAGAACAGGGTGCGGAACAACCGGCGAAGGAGATATGCTTGCATCTCTGGGACTCCGCTACGGCACGTCTGAAGCCACACAATTCTCGACAGAGGTTCACAAACAGCTTGCACTGGCATATTACAGGGCATCTGTCGACACTGCAGCCGAACGAGGAGCCTTCCCCATTTATGATGCCGAACGGGAAAAGAACAATCCCTTTATCCTTCGTCTGAAAGAAGCCGACCCGGAGTTATATCAGCGCATGGTGCGACATGGACGTCGTAACATCGCTTGCCTGACGATTGCACCGACCGGCACAACATCTCTGATGACACAAACGACCTCCGGCATCGAACCGGTCTTCCTGCCCGTCTACAAACGTCGCCGCAAAGTCAATCCTAATGATGAAAACGTCACAATCGACTTTATTGACGACGTTGGAGATGCCTTTGAAGAGTATATCGTCTATCATCATAAATTTCTTGACTGGATGCGTTCACGCGGCATCGAGCCGAAGAAAAACATGTCGGCTGAAGAACTTGACGAACTCGTCAAGATCTCTCCTTATTATAAGGCGACAAGCAATGATGTCGACTGGCTGGAGAAGGTGCGCATGCAGGGGGCAGTGCAGAAATGGGTTGACCATTCCATTTCTGTAACCATAAACCTTCCGGCAGACGTTTCGGAAGAGCTCGTCGGCGAACTATATGTTGAAGCATGGAAAGCAGGATGCAAAGGATGCACCGTCTATCGCGACGGCTCAAGAAACAATGTGCTTGAATCTGTCAAAAAGAAACACCATAACAACGGTCCGCTCATTCTCACTCCGGAACATGTGGCAAAACGTCCCAATGAGCTTGAGGCAGACGTTGTCAGATTCCAGAACAACAAAGAGAAGTGGATTGCTTTTGTCGGACTCGTCGACGGTCGCCCCTACGAGATTTTCACCGGCCTTGCCGACGATGAAGACGGCTTATTCTGCCCGAAAAGTGTCAGCCACGGCAAGATAATCAAAGCTGTGGATGATGCCGGACGCAAACGATATGACTTCCAGTTTATCAATAAGCGCGGTCACAAAACAACAATCGAGGGATTGAGCGACAAATTCAACCCGGAGTTCTGGAACTACGCGAAGCTGATTTCAGGAGTGCTGCGCTACGGCATGCCGATTGACCAGGTTCTGAAACTCGTCAGCGGACTCGAACTTGACTCTACAAGCATCAACACCTGGAAAAACGGTGTTGAAAGAGCCCTGAAAAAGTATATTCCTAACGGAATGAGTGCGACAGGAGAGAAATGTCCGAACTGTGGAGCGGAAACGCTTGTTTATCAAGAAGGATGTCTTATCTGCACCACATGTGGAACATCGAAATGCGGATAGACCTTTCGGCTTCCTGATTTATTAACTTTTAAACTGCTATCGGATGAAGATAAGATTTCACATAAACTACCACACGGTGTGGGGTGAGACGGTTCATATCAGCGGCAACACCGCCTCATTAGGAAACGGCGACGTCATGAAATCGGTTGCGATGCAATTGGAAGGTCCCGATTTATGGGTTCTGACAACCGAGATTGATAAAGAAGATGCAGCTGCCGGATTCTGCTATACATTTATAATCAAGTCAGACGACCACGCATGGCGTTTCGAGTGGGGGCTTCCCCATCGGTTTAAGGCTGAAAGCGATGTGACGTTCTGCAATATCTTCGCATCGTGGCAGAACGAGCCTTCCGACAAACCATATTTCTCCTCAGCCTTTGTCAGAGGAATGTTGTCAAGAACATGTCCTGACCAACCGCTGAAAGCGCCTGCCAACACAATCGGACTGACAGTTGAGGCTCCGATGATTCTTCCCGACGAAGTGCTTGCAGTTGCAGGAAGCATCCCGGCTTTAGGAAACTGGAATCCGGCTCAGGCGATGATTCTCAACGATTCCGATTATCCACGTTGGAAAGGCAACATCCCTTTGCGTGGAATTGAAATGCCGTTCGACTACAAGTTTCTGATTCTAAAAAAAGATTCTCTTGAGGTTGTTGAATGGGAAGCCTCTGAAAACCGCCGTTATGATATTCATCCGACACAGCAGGGAGAACGCATAGAGATAAACGGTTTGCGTTTCGCTAATCCGAGAATGAACTGGAAGGGTGCCGGAACGGCTATCCCTGTCTTTTCATTACGCTCTGAGAATGATTGGGGCGTGGGTGAGTTCATTGATCTCAAGCAGATGGTCGACTGGTGTGCCGACACTCACCAAAGTGTGCTTCAGTTGCTTCCGATCAATGATACTATAAAGACCGGCAACTGGACTGATTCATATCCTTATAGCGCCAACTCAACGTTCGCGCTCCATCCGATGTATATTCATCCGGAATCTGTCGGTACCCTGCCCGACAAGAAACGCCGGGATTATTTCGCACGCGAAGGGGAACGACTTAACAATCTCCCTGAAGTTGACTATGAGGCGGTCAATAATCTCAAACACGAGTTCCTCAAAGAGATTTATGCCGAAGAAGGGAAACGGCTTCTTGACACGAAAGAGTATCGCGATTTCGAGGAAAGAAACAAGGAGTGGCTTCTTCCCTACGCCGCGTGGTGTCTTCTTCGCGATATGCACCACACTCCCGACAATACCCTTTGGGGAGAGTATGCTCATTACGACGACGATAAGATTAAAAAACTTATTGCCGACAATAAAGAAGAGATCGGATTCTTCTGCTTCACACAGTATCATCTTGACAAACAATTGCGTGAAGTGCGTGATTATGCCCATCAGAATCGCGTGGTGCTGAAGGGTGACATCCCAATCGGTATCGGACGTCACAGTGTCGATGCCTGGAAATCGCCTGAACTTTTCAATATGAACGTTTCAGCCGGCGCACCGCCTGACGATTTCTCTGTGCTCGGACAGAACTGGGGATTCCCAACCTATAATTGGGAGGAGATGGCTAAAGATGGGTTCTCTTGGTGGAAAGCCCGTTTCCGCAAAATGGCGGAATATTTCGATGCCTATCGTGTTGACCATATCCTCGGTTTCTTCCGTATCTGGCAGATTCCTCTCGATGCAGTCCACGGATTGTTGGGATACTTCAATCCTGCACTCCCCTTCTCAGCCGAGGAGATGCGCAATAGTTATGACTTCTGGATTAATCCTGACGTTCAGACAAAACCCCTGATTCTCGACTGGATGCTTGGCGACTTCTTCGGACAATATGCCGACGAAGCCCGTAATCTGTTTATGGATCGAATCGATGCCGAACGTTATCGCCTGAAGCCTGAGTTTGACACTCAGCTAAAAGTAAAGAATCATTTTGATTCAATCCCCGAAAACGAACGAAATAACAAGCTGCGCGATGGCCTTATCGGTCTTATTGATGATGTGCTGTTTATCGAAGACCCCTTCAACAAGGGACACTATCATCCTCGCATCTCAGCTCAGTTCACCTATCAGTTCCGCGTGCTGACCGACTATGAAAAGTGGTGCTTCAATCGTCTGTATAACGACTTTTTCTATCACAGACACAATGACTTCTGGTATGGTAAGGCAATGTGGAAACTTCCCCCTCTCATCGACAGCACCGGAATGCTTTGCTGTGCGGAAGACCTCGGCATGATTCCCGATTGTGTGCCGGAAGTTATGGATCGTCTCCAGATTCTTTCTCTCGAAATTCAGCGCATGCCTAAAGACCCCAAACGTGAGTTCGGCGACACCTGGAATTACCCTTATTACAGTGTGTGCACAACCTCTACACATGACATGGGTGGTATTCGTGCCTGGTGGGAAGAAGATCGTCAGACCACTCAACGTTACTTCAACGAAATTCTGCATGAGAACGGTGAGGCACCCTACTTCGCTGAACCTTGGGTTTGCTCGAAAATACTCGACCTCCAGCTCGCCTCGCCCTCTATGCTTTGCATCATTCCTCTTCAGGACTGGCTCAGCATCGATGGGAACCTTCGTAGAAAAATGCCCGCTGAGGAACAGATAAACGTTCCGGCAAATCCTAACCATTACTGGCGTTACCGTATGCACCTCACAATCGAAAAGCTTCGTAAAGCCGATAATTTCAATGCGGAACTTCGCAACCGAATCATAGGAAGCCACAGATAATAAGAACACCTTTTAAAAAAAGAGTCGGACAACGCAGTGATGTCCGACTCTTTTTATATGTGGCTTTAGCTGATTTTCTATGTGGCGTTGTCTGACGAGTTAAGGATTCTTCTGACTGCCATTGCGATATTAAAGTCATCAAGAGTCAGGTTCTCATTTTCCAGCTCACTCTCGAATTCTGACTTTGCCTTTTGATAAGCGGCAATAAAAATATCATTATCTGATGAAACCGACGACATATCCTTGCGAGCCTTCTCAACAGGTATATATAACTCTTCTATCCGCTTCAAAACATCGGCAGGAAGCATTGCAGAAGTGTCGACCTCATAACCATTGTTAGCCATTTCGACGAGATGATTTAAGACCGTCGCTAATGTGTATCCTCGCATTTCCGATATTTTCTTCAGATTGACACCTCGCTGAAAAAGTATATAGGTCACTCCATTACTGATCCCTTTCGGAAGGGTACGACCCTCTCCCAAGATACTTCTTACCTCGCTCAACACAGGTTTATAGTAGGCCGCAAATTTTGAGAGACTGATACCCTCAATGGCGAGGAACTGACGAAGTGTCTTTGGCTTCTTGTCAACAATATCGGCAATTGTGGCATCGGAGAAAACCATATAATCGGCAATTCCGATTTTGGCAGCCAATTTTTTACGCAGTTCGCGGAGTTGAACATCAATTCTTTCTTCGAGAGTCATAACCCTGGGCGGCTCTGGACGTCGATAGTGGTTTTGATTCCGGCGTTGATCGGTGTAGACACGAGGAATAAACCTTGCAAGTTCGACCTGTCTTTCCCCTCGCAGCACACGCCATCCGGCTTGTGTCGGTCGGAGATGAAAGTTCTCCTCGTAGGCCACCTCCACCAATCCCAATTGAATCATCTGCAAGATATAACTCTGCCATGCAGCTGCACTTAAATCTTTACCAATACCAAAAGTCGATAATCGGTCATACCCCTTTTCGACATAATCCCGTTTGGCAACTCCCCGAAGCAGGTCGGTAATGACATACATTCCCTCTGACGACTTTACTCTAACAATACAACTGAGGGCCATCTGAGAAACACGGGTGCCATCAAACCGTGGAGGGGGATTAAGGCAATTATCGCAGTTGCCACAATCCTTCTCAGTCTCTTCGCTGAAATAACTAAGAAGAATCCGGCGTCGGCAAACCGATGCTTCCGCATAATGCTGCATGAAGTCAAGCTTACTTTGGTTTACGTCTTTAAGTGCAGACTCTTCCACAAAGGTGCGTCGGAGTATAACGTCGGAATAAGAATAAAAAAGTATGGTTTCAGCAGCCATTCCATCGCGACCGGCTCTACCTATTTCCTGGTAATAGCTTTCAATATTTCCGGGAAGGTTATTATGAACCACCCAGCGGATATTACTCTTATCAATACCCATTCCGAAAGCTACCGTGGCGCACATAACCTGCAATTCGCCATTTACAAATTCTCTCTGCACGGCATCTCTTTCGTCGGCTGTCATCCCGGCGTGATAACATCCCGCCCTGAAACCTGCCTCCGTCAAAGCCTTCCACATAGCTTCCGTTTTGTTTCGGCTCAGGCAATAGACAATTCCGCAATCCATCGGATATTTTCGAATCATCCTCCCGATCGTATGCAGACGTTCCGAACGGGTAGCACCCGAAATCACTGTCAGCGAAAGATTAGGGCGATCGAACGAACCGATATAGACGTATGGATCATGCAGGTTTAAGGATGAAACAATATCATCGCGAGTCAGCCTGTCGGCAGTGGCGGTCAACGCGATAACCGGTATAGCCGGCCATTTACGTTTAATCTCTCCAAGAATCTTATAGTCAGGACGAAAATCATGTCCCCACTGAGAAATGCAATGAGCCTCATCGACTGCGATAAAGGAGACCGGCAGATTCATCATTATTCCGTCAAGATCTGACAAGAGACGTTCAGGCGAGATGTAAAGAAGTTTTATCCTTCCTGCAATAGCATCCTCAAAAGCCAACCTATTCTCACCTTCCGCGTTCATGGAGTTGACGGCAGCCGCCTCTATCCCATTTGCCTTCAAGGCCGTCACCTGGTCGTCCATCAACGAAATCAAAGGTGAGACCACAATGCAGCACCCCTCGGAGATAAGAGCCGGAATCTGATAGCAGAGAGACTTTCCGCCACCCGTGGGCAACAGCACCATGGTATCTCTATGTGACAGGATATTTTCAATAACCTCCCACTGTCCTTCTCTAAAATCGTTGTAACCAAAACGCTGACGGAGCGTCTGAAGGGCTCTATCTCTTAAAGTTTCACTCATTATTGAAAATTCCCTTTTCAATGTATCAGCGCACTGATATGTTCCTCTGACATCACAGCATAAATTCTCTTTCCGTCGGGAGTGACCGAAGAGTCCGGCAGTGAGAATAATTCACCGGTCAGCTGCTCCATCTCGGCTGCGCTGAGCTTACATCCTCTCACCATAGCAGCACTTCGCGCCATTGACAAAGCAACTTTTTCCATCAATGCTTCCGGACTGACTTTCAAATCTTTTCCATAGTTTTCCGAAGTCTCGCTGACAGATTCGAGGATACTTAGCACTATGTCGCTATACGTTTCCTTTCGAAGCATTACAGGAACTCCGGTGATACGCCATTTGTTTTCTTCGTCATATTCTATCAAGAATCCGAACTTTGCCAATTCATCTTCAACAATGGCAAGGGCTGCCTGCTGCACTCCGTCGAGAACCAGCACCTCAGGAAACATCAGATGTTGAGTCAGTTTCTCCATTTTTCCGACTTCCTTCAGGAAGCGCTCATACAATATTCTCACATGGGCACGGTGCTGGTCGATCAGCAGCAAACCCTCTCTGGTCGGTGTGATGATATATTTCAGAGCATATTGCAGACAAAGAGGTCCGATTCCACAATCGCCCATGTTCTCCTCTAATCCGGGAAGCGGCTGCTGTTCGGGAGATGTATTGGGAATACTTCCGTCTCCTCCGTCATTTTCCGTTCCGTTCATAAATCCGGAATAGAGCTTCTCCCAGTTTGACGAAACCCGGCGGGAATGATAATTTGACATTGAAGAGTGACGTCTGACAGTTCTCTCCGGAGTCTCACCACCACCGCCCGCAACACCTCCAAATGAATCAGTGACACCTTCAAACGGATTATAACCTTCCGGCATATCTATTGTGGGAGCCTTCGGAACCTCACCCTCCTGAAGTGTGGCTGCCGGCACAAGATCAGAACTGAAATCTATAGATGGAACGGCGGCATATTTTCCGAGAGCAGACCGTATGGTTGCCACAAGGATTGGCCATATCTGCTGCTCATATTCAAATTTTATCTCATTCTTTGTCGGTGAGATATTCACATCGACCGACGCCGGGTCAACCTCAAACTTAAGGAAATAGCTTGGATGTGTGCCGGGAGCTATCAACTTCTCGAAACATGACATCACAGCCTTGTGAAAATATGGGTGACGGAAGTTACGTCCGTTGACAAACAGAAATTGAAGCGGACTATACTTACGCGCACTTTCAGGACGACCGACAAAACCGGTTATCTTCACAAGAGAAGTGTCGACATCAACCGGCATCAGGTGCAGCTTACGGTCATTTTTCCAAAGATCGGAAATGCGCTGTTTAAAAGAACCGGGCATCAGGTCGATAACCTTCCCGTCCATCGTCAGACTAAGCCGTAAGTTATTATTAACAAGAGCCAGCCGCTCAAATTCCTTCATGATGTTTGACCTCTCGACATTGTCAGACTTCATAAACTTCCGGCGGGCGGGAGCATTGAAAAATAAATTCCTGACAGAGAATGAACTGCCGGAGGTTGAATTGACCCATGCAGTCTGTGATTCCACTTTTGAAGCACTGATTGTCAACTCCGTACCAATCGTGTCGCCCTTAGCCTGCGTTTTAAGTTCCACCTGAGATATGGCGCATATTGAGGGGAGTGCTTCCCCTCTGAATCCCATTGTGTTAAGTGCGAAAAGATCGTCGGCCTTACGGATCTTGGATGTGGCATGACGCTCAAATGCCATTCTTGCATCCGTCGGCGACATCCCTTTACCATCGTCAATCACCTGAATCAATGTCCGTCCGGCATCCTGAATAAAAATCTGAATATGTCCGGCTCCGGCATCAACAGCATTTTCAACAAGCTCCTTTACGACAGCCGAGGGTCGTTGAATCACCTCGCCCGCAGCAATCTGGTTTGCCACCGAGTCGGGCAAGAGTCTTATGATATCACTCATCAGCTTCTGTTATTGACCAAAATAATTTATTAGTTCATCAGGCACTTCACCAAGTTCATCCTCCCACCGGAATCTGTCACCATACCATTCTCTTCGGGGACGAATTGCCTCAAGCCAGACAAAATTTCTCAAAAATTTCTTATCATTCTTCACAAGAAACAAAGGTGTGACATCTCCGCTGACTTCCTCCCACATCTTTAGTTTCTTCATCTCCTTCTTGTCCATCTCCACATCGAGATTGGGCGCCTCGGCATAGACAAGCCGGTTGTAAGTGGAGTCATCTTCCATCGGAAGGAAAATAGTCATGACATTTCCCTCCACTCTCAGATTGGACAAAGAACCGTCTTCAAAAACAGCATGTATCTTTTTTCCTGTCAGCTGATTGTAAAAGTCATCTTCGACGTGTTCCACCATCAGCCCCTCCTCAGGCAAATCAGCCCAATCGGCTGTCGAGTCGTTGAGGTGAACAATTATTCTGCCTCCGGTTATCTGCCGGTTGTCGCTCCACACAACAGGTTTCCTGACGAGATGCAACAACGAATCCAATTCCGAAAAAATAATAGTGTCGGCAACACCCTGCACATCAACATTAAAGAAACGACTCTTCCCTTCAGCTCTGGCAAGATGATACTCCTTGTTATAACCCGGAGTGGAATCTGTCGGAGCCTTGATGTCATTTCTCACAAAACTCCAGACAGTGTCAGCGCGCAAAAATAGCGAATCGGGTCGTGAATATTCAATCAGCAGAGGATAATCAGCTGCATACGCCGTGCGTGTCGAATCATTATAATAACACATTCCTCCATAAAGCACAGCCTTGCGTGCAGTGTCGGTCAGCACGACCGGCCGCGAAATTTTGTCGGGAGCGGCAAATGAATAGGCCCGGCTTGTCCGGCTTTTATGGTCATATATTATCGAATCGCCGACGAGCGTTGTCACTCTTCCTGTCGAATCATTATGAATGATGGTTGAACGTGAAGTAAGCTCAAGAGAATCATTGAGCGTGTTATACCATCCGGATGAGGTGTAGACAGTGTCATTACGCCCGAATATGCGCGTGGGACTTACAATTCTCGCAATGTGAGTGTTTGTGTTGTAAAACAGAGTGTCGGTGAGCAGTCTGAAACCATCTTTTTCATTGACAAGTTCAACTCCATCACAAAAAAAAGCATCATGCGAACGCGTCAGATATTCACCATAGACAGAAGTGAGGGTATTGACACCATCGTTCAGTTCACCTCCGCAGTAATATCGTCCCGCTCCCTGCCCGACATCATAATGAAGAGTGTCTGTAATCAATGTGCCCTGCGGGTCTTTCAGCATCACTTTATTACGGGTCGGACCATGTTCCAGCACGGCTTCCCGGAAGTCGCCGTTATAAAACATCTTGTCGGCATACACAAAAAGAGTGTCGCCCTCCTCCATCCGTACATTTCCAAACGCATCCATTGAATTGTTGCCGGCAAAGTAATAGGCGGAGTCGCAAAACATCCACATATTGCCCTGACGGAACTTCACATTTCCCACAACAATCTGTGGGGCAATACTGTCGAAAAACACCGACCGCCGTATGAGGGAATCGGCATGCTCAAGAAAGACCCTGTCAGTGCGATAACGGTTTTCTTTGGGAATGGTCGGTTTGATTGGCTTGCGCGGTTTGGGACGGGTGTATATTTCTTTAGGCACGACAGACATTGCGCCCGATGCAGCCCGCACCTGACGCACAAATCCTATTCCTGCAAGCAGGAACAGGATTGTGAGCATGATGACAGCAGGATTTCTCCTCATAGTCGTGTGATATTACAATCTGTATTCGGTTTTTCTATTTTATCCAACCTTCATATTCAAAGTCACACTTATCCCAGCCGTCTTCAATGTGGACGTATGTTTCCTTAATCTTCTTTTCAACCCAATCCTTCAAAATTTCCTGCTTTCGGTGTGCCAGATACATTTCCTTGATCATGTTGTAATCATCGCTCAGATTAGCGCGATGACCCGGAATTCTGGAAGTCAGACGCACGATAGCGGCAACCTCTGTGTTACGTTTCGGATCCATCATAATAAACGCCTCCGAAACATCTCCCGGCTCCATCTTCTCCACCTGACGCGCAATCTCGACAGGCAATTCCTGCATCTCGAACCGAGAGCTGCCGGTCTGGTTGTTCATCATGATTCCGCGGTTATTTCGAGAGTCCTTATCCTGTGAGATAAAGCGGGCAGCCTCATCGAAAGTGATGGCGCCTGCAACGATTTCCTTACGGATAGAGTCGAGTCGACTCACTGAATTTTTCAATTCTGTGCTGCTCACCTTCGGACGTAACAGAATGTGACGGAAGTTTGCTTGGTCTCCCCTCTTCTCTATGAGCTGAATGATATGATAACCATATTCGGTCTCCACAATTCTCGACACCTTCTTAGGGTCGCTCAGGTTGAATGCTACTGCCGAAAACTCAGGCACAAAATCGGCCTTGCCATGAAAACCGAGTTCTCCACCCTGCACTGACGAACCGTCGTCATCACTATACATGATGGCAAGAGTTGAAAATTCTGACTCTCCTTTGTTAACCCTATCGGCATAATCTCTAAGGCGCGCTTTTATATCTTCAATTTCCTGACGGGGGATGACAGGATTGATACGCACAATTTGAGTCTCAACCTGCAAGGGGATGTAAGGGATACTGTCTTCCGGAAGCGCATCGAAATATTTTCGCACTTCATTGGGGGTTGCCTTTACATTCTTGGTCAGTGATGTCTGCACCTGGTCAACGATATAATTATTGCGCATAACCTCAGTCAGCTGTTCCTTGAGAGCCGGCATCGATTTGCGGAAGTATTCTTCAACCTTCTCACGGCTTCCAAGATTCTGGACAAAGAAATCAATTCGACGTTCGACTGCCGATGAAACCTGACTTTCAGGAGCCTCGATGGTGTCTATCTTTGCCTGATGAAGATAAAGTTTTTCAACTGCCATCCGCTCAGGAAGCGTACAATACGGATCGCCGGGAAGTGAAACACCCTCCGAACGCATTGAGGAATACATATCTTCAACATCCGAACGGAAAATTGCTTCATCACCGATGACCCATGCAACCTCGTCGATTACATTCTTTTTCGGCCCTGCAATTGAGGCAAGTGCAACTGCACAAATTGCTGATACTGATAAAATTTGTTTTATATTCACTTTTATATCGTTGTTATCGAGATTAACATTTATTTAAATCAACTTCAATTAATCTTTAATTAAAAAGATCATATCCGGGCGCACGGAGCACACCCTCATTGACAGCTCTGTCGTAAAGCGTCTTGATAATCTTATTCTTGCGCTCAGCAACAGTTTCATCCTCCAGAATCGGGGCTATCTGCTCCGCAGCATATTCGTATGGCATTTCCGAACCGGCGGGAAGATAATCGGATATATGCAACAAATAGACAAATCCATTGTGGCTTGTCTCAAAATCTTTTGTTGTCTTGACAAAATTGTCTCTATTGTCCATTCTGTATGGAATACGTTCCGCTATTTCCCGGAATTCTACCCAACGGTTGTTAAGATTATCATATTGAACGGCATCTCCCAGAAAATATTTCTCAAGATAGTCAATATCTTCAGCGGTTGCTCCTTTCATTCTGCGCCTTATCTCATTGAGGTTTGAACTCCCCTCTGTCACTTTCAGATATATCCCCTTGACAAGTGGTTCCGTTGTCTTCATCTCATCAGAATGTGTAAGATAATATTTTCTTATCCTTGATGATGAAACCGCCTTCTCCCCTTCTCTTTGAGACAGCTGACGGATATATGATGAAACTATCAGCTTTCTGCGATAATCCTCAACCAACTTGTCAATAATTTCCGCATCATCCAGATTCTTCAGGGCTATCTCTTCAAGGAGCATGCTCTCCACCCAGTTGCTCACAATCGAATGAAACAATGCCGCACTGTCTTGCGATTCCAGACCACCGGGAATCCTTACAAGAACATCTTGTTTCGTCAGACTTGAATCTCCGACCGATACAAGAATATCTTCATCTATTCCAACTGTCCGATCCTCATCTCGCGAACAGGAAGAAAACCCCGCATGCGACGCAAACATTAACAAAAGAACCACTCCGGAAGTTAATCTCTTCCGAAATACGATTTTTCCGGATCTCATCGTTCCTGTCATTGCCACTTTTCCGAATCTGACTTTGTTACAACCCACAAAGTTAATAAATAATTCCGACAACCTAATCTACTGTTCTTTTAAAGTTATTGTTTTTACACAAAAAAACAATAACTTTTATCGGCTTGTCTCGCAACTGTCGAAATGGAAAACAAATACACCTATATAAAAAGGGGCTGCATAGAGTTCAACTACGCAGCCCCAAGACCTTTATTTGGGAGTTGTCACTTTACATTTTTAAGCACTTTCTCATTAACCTTCACCGGATATTTCTCTCTCAATTCATTTATCCAGGCATTCTCAAGAGCAGTCTGATAGTCGCTGATAACCATTCCGCGAACATCTGTGTACTCCTCCGGAGCATCAAGAATAACAGGATTATAGAGGAAGTAAGTTGTGAAATTTGCTATTGAAGGTTTAACCTCCAGGCCGTTGAACATAAGGTTGTCGACCATAGCATTCGCACCCTTTGTCACGAGAACACGTTCGATGCCGAGATCACTACGGAACTCCTTGCGAAGTGTTGAAACAATTGTGTCGTTGCCAAGTTCAGGAAGACGCTTGCGCACAAGGTCAGCCACAGAATCGTTGCGTGTCTGAATCAGAATACCCTTTACGCGGGGTTCATTCCATTTGTAGTCGTCACGATGCGCCTCAAAGTATTGCTGCAGACCTTCCTTATCTTTTGATGCCTTATCCCACACTTTCTGCACGCTTATTTCATAAAGAAGACTACCGTCACGATATTCATTCATAAGATTATGAAAATCGGGCTCGTTGGCAAACAACCAGTCAATCTCAGCATCATCGACATTCTTTGCAAAATATCTCTCTGTCACATTGTCGATTACAAGAGCTGCGCGTCCACCTTCCGCAGATTTCATGTTGGGATATTCCTTAAGGAGATCGCCCACTGTGAGCACATTCTTGTCAATGGTTGCAAGGGGAAGTTTGCATAAGGGTGCAGACCCAAATTCAGCATAGAAAGTTGAGTCGATGCCTGACAGACGGGCACGTTCACGAAGACGCTCAACTGTTTCTTTGTTTAACGAAGCTTTATGCTTTTCTGAAAGTCGACGTGTGCGGTCTTTAGCGAGAATTGTGTATCGTTCATCCTGCGGGTTCTGAAGCAAAGTAAGCTGTTCATTGCGAACCTCCGCATAGCTCTTGGGACCTTTCTCATCAACTTTCTTAATGATATGCCAGCCGAATTTTGAGCGCACCGGTTCGCTTATTCCATTGAGGGGCAATGCAAAAGCGGCATTGTCAAATTCAGGAACCATGCGACCGGCAGCAAACCATCCGACAAGACCTCCGCTGCGTGCCGACCCTTTATCGTCGGAAAGTTCAGCGGCAAGTTTTTCAAACTTCGAGGGGTCGGATTTAAGGACGTCACAGATACTGTCGACTGTAGCCTTGATTGCCTTTTCCTGCTCCGGTGTGGCGTTTTCAGGAACCAACTTAAGAATGTGTGCCGCAGCAACCGAACCGCGTGAGGGACGATGTGCACCACCTTTCAGGATGTGATAACCGACAGGGCTCTCAACTATATCTGATATATCCCCCTCTTTGAGGTCGAACGCAGCTTTCTCAATGCTGTAAGGGAATAATCCGGCTGAGATGAATCCAAGGTTTCCGCCATTTGTCTGAACAGATCTGTCGGCCGACCATTGCTTGGCAAGAGAAGTGAAATCGCCTCCGTTAACAAGAAGTTTTCGCACACTGTCTGCCATATTCCTGACATTGGCGTTTACTTCCGGATCCATACTCTTCTGGAACATTATGTGAGAAAAGGAAACTTCCTCTCCGTTTCTGCGATATGCCTCATCAACCAATTTGTTGATAAGCACTGAATCGGCAAGATATGGCTGAGCAAGGTCATTACGATATGTCTGCATATCGCGTTTGAATGAAGCCAATGTGTCAACCTTATTGGCAAGAGCATCAGCAACCTTCAGCTTGTAAATCTTAAACATCTCGGCATATTCCTCGATAGGCTGAGACTTCAGCTGCTGCTGACTATTCTTGTGATAGAGATATTCAAATTCTGATTTCGGGACATCAACACCGTTGATTGTCATGATGACAGGGTCTTTGGCAGCCCATGCAATCGCACACACCGCAAGTCCTGCACCAACCAGCATTTTACTTTTCATATATTCGTTTCTAATGTCTGTTTTTTCTTTTTAACGATGAGCCGGGCAAAAAATTATATCAATTGCCATATTCCGAAAGGAATTTTACTCTCATCAGCCTTATTTCATCTTCAGTGTACTCATCTCCAAGCTCCTGAATCGCCTCTTCAAGATTATCTTCCGGTGTATCCAGGAAATAGTCAAGCAAATCCTGCTGCTGGTCAGGTTCAAGAATCTCGTCCATATAATAGTCTATATTGAGACGTGTGCCACCATCGACAATTGATTCTATGCCATCAAGCAACTCAAAGAAATCAAGACCTTTGCTTGCCGCAAGCTCATCAAGAGGAATCTTGCGGTCGATGCCCTGGATTATATAGATCTTTATTTTACTTTTATTGGCGAGTGTACGCACTCTCAGATCTTCCGGACGGACAATCTCATTTTCCTTTACATATTTGGCTATGAGTTCGATAAACTCCTTGCCGAATCTTTTCACCTTTCCGATTCCGACACCGGGGATTCCGGCAAGCTCTTCTTCCGTCACAGGATAGGTTGTTGACATCGCCTCAAGCGACGGGTCTTGAAAAACGACATAGGCGGGAAGATTATGTCGGCGCGCCACATCCTTTCTCAAATCCTTCAGTATAGCAAACAGCTCAGGGTCTGCTGTGCAGGCACTGCTGTCGTGCATCCCGGCTGCCTCGGCTTCAAGTTCTGAATAATCACAATCCTCAACCACTGTAAAGGGCACCGGATTCTTCACATATTCACGTCCTTCCGGTGTTATCTTTATTATGCCGTAGTTCTCTATATCCCTGACAAGATAACCGGCTATGACTGCCTGTCGCATCACTGTTGTCAGGAATTTATCTTCATGATGACTGCAACAGCCGAAAAATTCCATCTGGTCATGTCCGTTTGAACGTATCTCGTCGGTCTTGCGTCCAACAAGAAATTGCACCAGATATTCCATCTTATATTGCTCGCCGATCGAAAGCACTGATTCGATGACATTCTGAAGCTCGTCGGTTGCGTCAACCTTTGTCTTCGGATGAAGACAATTGTCGCAATTTCCACAATTCTCCCCTTCATATTGTTCTCCGAAATAATGAAGAAGAATTTTACGGCGACAAACTGACGACTCAGCATAGTGGGAAGTTTCAATCAGCAACTGGCGTGAGATTTCCTGCTCGGTGATCGACTTGCTTTGAATCAGTTTCTCAAGCTTCAGCAAATCCTTATGAGAATAGAATGTGATGCAGACACCCTCTCCTCCGTCTCTTCCGGCACGCCCGGTTTCCTGATAGTAACCTTCAAGGCTTTTCGGGATGTCATAGTGAATCACATAACGCACATCCGGCTTGTCAATGCCCATGCCGAACGCGATTGTCGCCACAATCACCTCCACCTTCTCAAGCAGAAACGCATCTTGATTTGCAGCGCGTGTGTGGGCATCCATGCCGGCGTGGTAAGGAAGAGCTGATATGTTGTTTATCTTCAACATCTCGGCAACTTCCTCCACCTTCTTTCTCGAAAGACAATAGATAATGCCTGACTTTCCACGGTTATTTTTTATGAAGCGCACTATATCACGGTCTGTATCTTTTGTCTTAGGACGCACCTCATAATAGAGATTCGGGCGGTTAAAGCTCGATTTAAAAACTTCGGCTTCAAGCATTCCGAGATTTTTCTGTATGTCATACTGCACCTTCTGAGTGGCTGTGGCCGTCAATGCGATGACGGGACGCTGTCCGATGGAATTTATCATCGGGCGGATTTTTCTATACTCCGGGCGGAAGTCGTGACCCCATTCCGAAATGCAATGCGCCTCATCAATTGCGTAGAACGATATATTGACACCCTTCAGAAAATCCACATTCTCCTGCTTAGTCAGCGACTCAGGTGCAAAAAACAATAATTTCGTCTTTCCTGAAGTCACATCGCGTCGCACCTTTTCGGCTGCGCTTTTTGTCAGCGAGGAGTTAAGGAAATGAGCGATTCCGTCTTCCTCTCCGTAGTGACGCATGGCATCCACCTGATTTTTCATCAGGGCTATGAGTGGAGATATAATGATGGCAGTGCCTTCCATCATCATGGCCGGAAGCTGATAACACAACGACTTGCCTCCGCCGGTAGGCATCAACACAAAGACATCCTTTCCGTCGAGTAGGCTACTGATAATCTGAAGCTGCTGACCCTTAAACTTTTCAAATCCGAAATGATAGTTTAGGGCTTCGTGAATTAATTTTTCATCTGCCATACAGAATGTTTAATAATAAACCGTGGTAGGCGGTTATTTCCGCTATTCAAAATTAAACATTTTTTCTGACAATCACAAATTCTTAGCCATTCGTTTTTTCAGTCAGCCCATAAAAAAACCGTTTCAGAAGTCCTGCTGACTACAGGTTTTCTGAAACGGTCGGATTTTTATCCTTTCCATTGCCGTCAAACGGCATGTGTCTTATCAAAATGAGCTTTGTCAAGTTTCTCAAGCACGTATGAATCCGTCACCACAAATTCCTTTATGTCAGACGACGGGATTTCAAACATCGCATCAACCATCACAGTCTCGACAATCGAGCGCAAACCTCGCGCTCCGAGCTTATATTCGATTGCCTTGTCGACAATAGCATCAAGAGCCGATTCGTCAAACGTCAGTTTGACACCGTCAATCTCGAAAAGTTTTTCATATTGGCGCACAATGGCATTCTTCGGTTCAGTGAGAATACGTCGCAGTGCATCACGGTCAAGGTGCTCAAGGCTTGTCAGAACCGGGAGTCGACCGATAATCTCAGGGATAAGACCAAACGATTTCAAATCCTGAGGCATGACATATCTCATCAGATTTTCGCGCTGCTCCTTCTTTGAGGCGGAGTTATGACCATAGCCGACAATATGCGTGTTCATGCGAGCGGCAATCTTACGTTCTATACCGTCAAAGGCTCCACCACACACAAAGAGAATATTTTTAGTGTCGACTGCAATCATCTTCTGGTCGGGATGCTTACGTCCTCCGTTGGGCGGAACAAGCACAGTCGAGCCTTCAAGCAATTTGAGAAGACCCTGCTGCACTCCCTCACCGCTCACATCACGCGTAATCGAGGGGTTATCGCTCTTACGGGCAATCTTGTCAATCTCATCTATAAAGACAATTCCCTTCTCAGCCTTCTCGACATCATAATCACATGCCTGCAACAGACGGGTCAGAAGCGACTCTATGTCTTCACCGACGTAACCTGCCTCTGTCAGCACCGTGGCATCGACAATTGCAAAAGGCACATCAAGCAGACGCGCAATTGACTTGGCGAGCAAAGTCTTTCCGGTGCCTGTCGGACCAACCATGATAATGTTTGATTTTTCAATCTCAACATCGTCATCCGTGGCCTTTCCCATGCGGGCAATACGCTTATAGTGATTATAGACAGCCACCGACAGATATTTCTTTGCCTCATCCTGACCAATCACGTATTGGTCAAGATATTTCTTTATTTCCTCCGGCTTGGGAATCTTTTCACCAACCTTCTTATCATTCTTTTCCGATTTGACGTTTCTCTCTTTTAACTGAGCGTCGCGCGCATCGTCAATAAATTTAATACAGTCGGTGCAAAGAGTCAAACCGCTGACAACCTGTATGACAGGTGTGGCGGCACAATCCTGTGCACCACACATCATACATGTCAATCCTGAAGATTTCTTAGCCATTAATCTTTCTTTCTGTTGTTTACGAGAATCTTATCAATCATTCCATAATCCAGGGCTTCCTTGGCAATCATCCAGTAATCACGGTCGGAATCCGCCTCAACTTTTTCAAAAGGCTGTCCGGAATGGTCGGAAATGATTCTGTAAAGTTCCTCTTTCAGTTTGAGAATTTCGCGTGCGGTAATCTCAATATCAGAAGCCTGACCCTGGATTCCACCCATCGGCTGGTGAATCATCACTCTTGAATGAGGAAGAGCGAATCGTTTCCCTTTCTCACCTGCCACAAGAAGCACTGCTGCCATTGACGCCGCCATGCCGGTGCAGATTGTGGAAACATCTGAATTGACATACTGCATTGTGTCGTAGATTCCAAGTCCTGCATAAACAGAACCACCGGGAGAGTTGATGTATAGAGAAATATCCTTTTCAGGGTCGACAGAATCAAGATAAAGCAACTGAGCCTGGATGATGTTGGCGCTCTGGTCAGAAACCTGGGTGCCGAGGAAGATTATACGGTCCATCATCAAGCGTGAGAAAACATCCATCTGAGTGACGTTCAACTGACGTTCCTCAAGAATGTAAGGATTCATGTAATCCGAAGTCGGCGTAATGACCGATGCCGGCACGGAGTTAGAGATGTGACGAGTGTAATCGTCGAGGGTATGACCGTTCAGACCGAGATGGTTGACGGCATAATTTCTAAAATCGTTGTTCATACAAATATCATATTTTTGTTTTGAGAAAACAACGGTCCGGAGTGCTATGTGACCACCGGACCGTTGAGTTGATTCTTTCGGAAGACCCCTCTCTGCTCTATTTGTTGACGCCTGGGGGTCTAAAACTTATTCAGCGGTAGGCATGAATAGTTTGTTGAACTCTTCGACACTTACTGATTTCTCATCAGTTGTGACTGAAGCACGGATTGCATTGAAGAGTTTTGTATCGACTGCCTGATTTGCGATCTGCTCGCGAGCCTGCTGATTCTTAAGCATGTCGTTTGCATATTTCTCAAGCATCTCTGCAGGAGGATTGGCAATGCCATACTGAGCGAACTGGCTGCGAGCAACGTTTTCAGCCATCTTACGCACATCCTCTTCTTCGAGCTTGATTTCGAGCTTGCGTGCTGTTTCGTCGCGAAGAAGCTCCCAAACGAGCTGCGGACGAATCTTGACATATTCCTCTTCGATGTTCTCTTCGTTAAGGTCCTTGTTGCGAGAGATGAGGAAGTCTTTCAGAACTTCATCGGGCATCTTAACCTCACCAACTGCATTGATGATTGCATCTTTTGCGTCGATTGTGAAGCGGAAGTCTGAATCTGCCTTAAGCTGGTTTTCGATCAGCTCCTTAAGAGCGGCACGATACTCCTCTTCGTTATGAACCTTATCTTTTCCAAAGAGGTTTTCATAGTATTCCTCGCCAAGCTCAGCGGGACGAACCACGATGATATCCTTGATATTGAAAAGGAAATCGCCCTTGTGATTCTCAACATCATCCTTATTGATCTGAAGCATTGAGCTCATCTCAACAGGGTTGGTATCGCATGTTGCAGCGGGGTTGAACACAACCTCATCGCCCACTTTCTTGCCGTCGAAAAGTTTCTTCTGGTCGTCGCTCTTGAAGTAACGGAGTGAGATGATTCCGTCTTCAACCTTAACACCATCTTCCTTAACTGTTCCGTCGGGGTTAAGCTCTGTGATGCTACCCTTGATTACAGCATCAGGTTCTACAACTTCACCTGAGATCTGCTTGCCGAAACGCTGACGAAGACCTTTGTCCTGCTCCTCAAGCATTTCGTCTGACACCTGGATGTTGTAGGCGGGCACATGAAGATCCTTGTTTACGGGAACATCAATCTCAGGTGCAAGACCCACCTTAAACTTGAATGTGAAGTTATCAGCATCGAAATCAACCACATTGTCCTTATCCGGCATGGGGTTGCCAAGAACTCGCATATCTTCCTTCTTAAGGAATTCAAACACTGCGTCGCCGATTGTCTTGTTGATAACGTCGTATTTCACAGCGTTGCCATATTTTTTCTGGATAAGACCGGCAGGCACCTTTCCGGGACGGAAACCCGGCTCTGTGTGTTTCTTACCGATTTCTTTCAGTTCTTTCTTTACCTTGTCTGCGTAGTCTTTCTCCTCGAGAGTGACAATGAGTTCTCCTGTCACATCGTCGATTTTGGCAAAATTTACGTTCATCTTTATTTAGATATATCTGTTATGATTTTGATTAACACTTTTATTGACTACCTCTTTCGGGCGGTCTCAACTCTAAAAGCAAAAACCGCGCCAAAATGTTCATCTCAGTGGCGAGAAATAACGTTTTCTCACACACTCGGATGCAAATTTAACATTTTTTCGCCAACTGAGCAAACGATTTAGGACCAGAACTCTTCAAACACCCGAACTGTGGCGAGATGATCTTCAACCCCTGCAGTCTCACAGGCGGAGTGCATAGCCCATATCGGACATCCCATATCAACGCCTCTGAGATCAAGCTGTGAGGTTAGAATATTACCCAGAGTGCTTCCTCCGGCCACATCAGAATGGTTTACGAAGTATTGACATTTCACTCCAGCCTTGCTACATAATGCACGGAAAACAGCGGCCCCGTCAGCATCTGTCATATATTTGCAATTGGCATTTATCTTGACTGCCGGTCCTCCCCCGATCACCGGATGATTCGTGGGGTCGAACTTCTCATTGTAGTTAGGATGCCAGGCATGCGCATCGTCGGCAGAGATCATAAAGCTTGATGCCACGGCTCTGTAAAATCCCTCTTTTGAAGAATCCTTCAGAAGTGTGATTCTCTCAAGGAAGTCACGGAAAACGGCTGAGGCTGCACCTTGCTTTGTGCCGGAGCCGGTCTCCTCGTTGTCAAAAACCGCCATTACCATTGTCGACGCCGGACGCTCTTCTTTGTCTGATGCGCTCAACAGTGCTTCCAATGAGGCGTATGCCATCGAAAGGTCGTCGAGACGTCCGCTCTGTATATACTCTTCGTTGACCCCTGTCAAGACAGCTTTCTGAAGAGGATAAAGGCATAATTCGTAATCGATAATATCCTCCGGAGCGATGCCGAGTTCTTCTGCAACAAGTGTCTTGACAACGCCTCCGTGTTTCTTAAATTCGGCTATTCTTTCTTCGGAGAAATAACCCATCACAGGCTTCATGTCTTTCTGCACACTCAATTTGTTTCCTTCATTAACCTCACGGTTGAAATGAATGGCAAGATGAGGGATGGTACAGACCGCACGTTTTAAATCTATAATATGTGTCACAGGATGAAGCGGGTCTTCTCCAGCTGTCATGACACGCCCGGATATCGACAGCGGACGGTCAAACCATGTGTAAAGAATACCTCCGCCATATTTCTCCACATTCAGACTGACAACTCCTCCCTCTCCGTAAATCTCGGCATTGGGTTTAATCTTGAATCCGGGGCTGTCGCTATGAGAAGAAATAATGCGGAATCCTGCCTCACTGACAGGAGCCGAACCGGGCACCACGGCAAACACCGCGCTGTCATTCTTCACCATATAATATTTTCCACCTTCCTCAAGTTTCCACTCCGCTGTCGGGTCAAGTCGAACGAATCCGGCTTTGTCAAGCTCCGATGTGATGCAGCCGATTGCCGCAAAGTTACATGTGGAACGGTCCATCCATTCCATCAATCTTTTTATCTTCATCTTATTATATGTATTCAATCTTAATTATTCTTCTTCCTCTCCAAATCCCTCAGAAAAACACAAGGCGTTTAATGCGCGCATGACGTTACACAACGTCTGCGCCCAATAAATCACAAAATTCCGACGACAGAGAGAATAAGCCTCTACGAGCAAGTCGCCGTCAGATTCCTTGACCGCTGAAACAAAATTATATAATGCCTGAAAAATATCGGCAAGACACTCACTTATCGACGCTGAAATCGGAGTGTCGCTATATTTCATATCCTCCTCGAAAGTCTCAAGGAAAATGTCGTCAGCTCCAAGAAGATTTTCAACCTGCCGGCGAATCTGTTCATAATAATCCTCGTCGACATATTCCTGAAGATAATAATCCGTTTCTTCATTCTCCTCAACCGACAAATCGAAAAATTCCCAATATAATCGGGGAAGTTGCGAAAGAATTGAATTTACAAAATCCTTCTTTGTTGTCTCCGCCACATTCTGAAGCTCATTGCAGAACCGTGCAGCAATAGCTGTCACTGCAATCAGTCGCCCCCTCATTTCTTTATCTTCCATATCACTTATTCTTCTTTACTGAAAATCCGAATGTGCCGAGAAGTTGTCCTAATTCAAAATAACCGCCGTGAGAGTAAGCAAGCAACGAGGCTTCTTCAAGCTTGAACTTTCCGGTTGCTGAATCAAGAAATTTTTCGTCGGCCCTCACATTTATAACGTCAGAAACAAACATTGAGTGCGAACCGAGATCTAAAATTTCCTTCACCCTACATTCTATGCTCAGCGGCGATTCGAGGATTGTCGGCGATTTTACTTTCTCTCCTGCTACAGGCGTCAACCCCGTCTCCTTCCATTTGTCATAATCGCGTCCGGATCTGACACCGGCCCAGTCGGTTGCACGAACCATCTCTGTCGTTGTCAGATTAATAGTAAATTCCATCGTTTCCTTAATAAGCGGAAACGAATGACGCTCAGGACGCACTGAAATATAACACATTGCAGGATCGGAACAGATGGTTCCGGTCCAGGCAACTGTAATCATATTCCAATTCTCCGGCTTATCGCCACAAGTCACAAGTACGGCAGGCAACGGATAAATCATCGTGCCGGGACGCCATGATACCTTTCCCATTTCACAATAGCTTATATTTTTCTTCCACAAAGGTAATATAAACTATTATTCTGACAAAGATTCTATCAGGTGGTAATCTCCTTAAAGCGGTAGAACTTCAACTTTTTCCCATCCTCAAGCATAATCAGAGGCATGCAGACAATATTTACCGTTTTGTCACTTTTCTTAACCTCCAATGTTCCGCTCGGACTGACTGTTGCGATACTTGAATCTGTAGTTTCCCAACTTACAGACACGATTTCTGCCTTATTGTCACTATTAGGGATTACTACAAATTTTCTGTTATTTCCATCCTCTTCCTCAGTGATATTAATTGATAGCTTCTTAAATGGAATCACCCTCACTAATCCTTTCCTGATTTCTATTGATTCCTCGTCATGCATATTAGATAAATTCAAATATTTATCTCTTGCCTGTATATACAGGTCATATCCCTCCTCCGGAACATACAAGAACGGCGAACCCTTAACCCTTGATTCCACCTCACCGACCGAGCCAAAACCGTTAAAGACTCCTGTCGGAGGAGTAACAGCCTCTATTATGACCTTCGGCGTGCCGTAAATCGCAGTAGACATACCTCCATGAAAATAACCGCTATAGGCTTTTTCTCCAATATATTTCACAGTAGAAGGAAGTAACAAGGTAGCAAGATTGCCAACATTATATTCTCCTTCCACGCCTCCGAAACTATGACCGTCTGAACCTCTTGCAAAAGCATTTTCATAGATTTCCGTCACACCTTCAGGAACAACAATATATTCATTCTTACACGCATAGAAACTTTCCTTCTCAATTTTTTTTAGAGTAGAAGGAAGTGGCATTGGTGCATATTGTCCTTCATAATAATTTTCAGGTACAACGGTAGTTCCAACAGGCAATCTCTTACCATAAGTTATTTTACCCGGTTCATCAGATGAACAACCTTGCAAACACATACCAAAAATGGTTGCCACTATTATCCAACTCCAAAACTTCTCAATCTTCATTATTCAAAATTATAATATTTTCATTAACGAGGGTATCTGAATATAACCATATCAGACGGTGCAAAAGATATATATCGACCATTCTTAATACTTTGATCAGAAACAGGGCACCAACCTTCATCTAATATACTACCAATATTTTCATAAATTTCTACATCTTCTATCTGCTGAAATTCAAAGCGACTCGTCTGTACCTTCACTTCATTCATACTTACTACAAAAATATAATTGTATTTACTATTATACATGTGCGAAAGAATAAAACCAGACGTTTCCTCTGAAATCTTCTTAATTACACCAAAATTATACTTTCCCATTTTCTTAATACCAGGAATCTCTGTTAGATCAGCTAACGGAGGCGCCTTAGTAACAGCAGTAAGAGCAATTTTAGTCGATAATATTATTCCCTCAATCTTTTTTATTTGTTGAACAACCGTTTTCAAATAATTAAATGTCTGGGTCTTAATTCCATAGGAATTAACCGGAGCTGCATTATACGATTCATCATTATTATCTTCTTCCTGAAAAAAACGAAAAAATTGCAATCCTGTTGCACCATATAATAATGATATAAATGCTCCAAATCTTATACGTCCTATAGTTGGAGCTGAGTAATGATTCCCTAATTTATCTGTAATTTCTTGCGTTAAAACAGTTGACCAGAAATCTTTACCATTTTCAGCCTTTCTACTTTGAAAATAAATTAAGCTATTAAAAAATGATCGCATAGATGATTTCTGTTGATTTTTATCTTCTCGAAAAGGATAAGCATCAAATGCAATAAATGGAGGATTAAACATTGAATCATAAAGATTTACGTAATCATTATAATTATTTATTTTAGAGTATCCTGTAAGATAATTTATAGCAGTATTCAATCCTCCAGAGTATAGATCACAAGCTTTGATCGCATTTTTAGAACTAACTCCCGTCGTTAAATCTGGTAAAAGAGTAGAAGTAAAAATTGGCATCTGACCAATTCCATGCGAAATAAACTTTTTTTCGAATTCATTTCCCTGATATACAAGACGCCACATTTGAGAAGCTTTAGGTTCATCCTGAAGCAAAAAACCTGCAAAATTATCTAAAAGATTGGGGTTTCCTGCCAATACTCGATTTTCGCAATACTCAAACAACTTTTCAAGCTGAATTTTCCATGTCATTATTTTAGAAACCCATCCAGGATATTGGGGAACTATCTCTTGCAGTGTTAGCATAGCTTCCTCAGTAGGTGGATTATATGAAAATTTTGAAATATTAGGTGCGCGGAAGCCATATCCAGCAATTACCTTTACACCTGTTTTCTCTGCACTTTCAAGATATTTTCTGATAATATTATGATCATGCAATGAACGAATAAATACATTTAATCCACATTCTTGAATTAAAGAGAAATGTTTTAATGAAATTTCACCTGCTTCATCCTCTATATTTCCCATTGCAACCAAAGGTATGTGACCAGGTACTATACTTTGATGAGATACACGAGACATCGAGATCTCAGGCAGATTAACCTTCTTAAATTCCTTACTTTCCATAATTAATTTATTTATAAATATTTTCTTATTAACAAATAATCATAGTGAAATGTTTTTTGCAGCAGAGGCAAAAAAAGCAAATGCGACAGATTCTCTGTCAGATGAATCTGCCGCAGTCATTATTTTACCATTCTAAACGTTATTCAAACGTTTTTGTCATAATTGTCTTTTCAGATACCGAGGTCTTTCAGAATACGGTCGATGTGCTCTTCCGCTTCCTTAACCTTAGCCTCATAGTCATCCTTATTTTTAAGGTCTTCACGAACCTCGATGTAGAATTTAATTTTTGGCTCAGTACCCGACGGACGGATAGAAACCTTGTCGCCTGCCTCTGTATAGAACTGAAGCACATTGCTTGTTGTCGGGAAGTTCATCTTTTCAACCTCGCCCGTTACAAGGTTACGACAATTCAAGTCGGCATAATCCTTAACAACGACAATCTTGCTGCCTGCAAGTTCCTTGGGAGGATTAGCACGGAAATTCTTCATCATCTCAACGATTTCCTCGGCACCGGTCTTTCCGGGACGAACAACGCTCACTCCACGTTCGCGTGAGAAACCGTATTCCATATAGATGTCAATCAGCAATTCGTAAAGGTTCATACCCTTGTCGGCAGCCCACGCTGCAATTTCACACATCAGTGAGATTGCTGAAACGGAGTCTTTGTCGCGACAGAAAGTCTCAGCGAGGAAGCCATAGCTCTCTTCGCCACCTCCGAGGTAACGTCCTTCACCTTCCATGTTTCGCATCACATCTGCAATCCATTTGAAACCGGTGTAGCAATCGAAACATTTCACATTATTCTTGTCGGCGATACGCTTGATTGTCTCTGTGGTAACGATTGTCTTCACACAATATTCGTTCCCCTTGATCAGTCCCAACTCAACATTGCGGGTGATGAGGTAATAAAGGAACAACATCACAATCTGGTTGCCGTTAACCAACTGATAGTTTCCTTCCTTATCTCGCACGACGAGACCGATACGGTCGGCATCCGGGTCGGAAGCCACAACAACACTTGCGCCTGTTTCTTTTGCCTTGGCAATTGCCATTGCCATAGCTTCAGGGTTCTCAGGATTAGGTGATACCACGGTCGGGAAATCACCACTCTGCACATCCTGTTCGGGCACATGTATCACATTGTCAAAGCCCCATAGTTTCAGTGAATCATACATCAGCATTGAGCCTGTGCCGTGAATCGGAGTGTAGACAATCTTCATGTCGTGATGACGTTTGATTGCTTCAGGACTCAATGAGAGAGAATGAATCTCGTTAAGATACTTCTCGTCAATATCCTTGCCGATAATCTGAATCAACTCCTTGTTGGGTGTAAACTTAATCTGGTCTACAGAAGTGATTGCATTGACATATTCAATTGTTTTTACGTCATGAGGAGCAATCATCTGCGCGCCGTCACTCCAGTATGCCTTGTAGCCGTTATATTCCTTCGGATTGTGAGAAGCCGTAACCATCACACCGCTCTGGCATCCGAGCGTGCGGATTGCGAAGCTAACCTCCGGAGTCGGACGACAAGCATCAAAAAGATAAACCTTAATTCCGTTGGCTGAAAAAATGTCGGCGGCAAGTTCCGCAAATTTACGCGAATTATGACGCACGTCATGACCGATAGCCACACTGATCTGAGGTTCTTCCTTGAAAACATCGTTAAGATAGTTTGCAAGACCCTGTGTGGCAGCGCCCACGGTGTAGATATTCATGCGGTTTGAGCCTGCACCCATGATGCCGCGCAGACCGCCTGTTCCAAATTCAAGATCCTTATAGAAAGACTCGATAAGCTCTGTCTTATCGTCGGAGTCAAGCATTTTCTTCACTTCAAGACGTGTTTCCTCGTCATACTCCGGACCGAGCCACTTCTGAGCTTTTGCCTCAACTGCCTTCAACAGTTCTGTATTATCCATAGTAATATATATTTTTTACTTCTTATAAAAGGATAACATTGTGGCAAAGAAAAAAGTTTGAAGCATTTTCCAAAAACATACTTTAAATCAATCATAAAGGTCCCTGAAAAATGGAATCAACTTTGATTATCAACTTTTTTTTGTAACTTTGCGCAATAATCTGTAACAGAACGCCCTTCATTCCTATGATATATTCAATGACAGGTTTCGGACGTGGCACAAGCTCGTCAGACAACCATAAGATAACCGTCGACATTAAATCTCTCAATAGCAAACAGCTTGATTTATTCATGCGTGTGCCGGGATATTTCCGCGAACTGGAAGTTGAACTGCGCAACCGCCTGACACCCATGCTGGAAAGAGGAAAAGTCGACATGGTTGTTCAAATCGAACAAATCGCTGTTCATGCTCCTGCCACAATTAATATTGAAGCGATGAAGGGGTATAAGATGCAGTTGGAACAGATGCGCAGCGAGCTCAACCTTCCTGAACCTGCCGACTGGTATCAGACTCTCCTCCGCCTGCCCGACACACTGAAGACAGAAGCAAGCCAACTGACCGAGGCAGATAAAAAAGCTCTTTTTGAAGCTGCCGTAGCAGCCGCAGAGGAGTTGAGAAAATTCCGCCTTCATGAGGGTGAGAAACTTTACGATTTCTTCATTGGAAAAATCGACGAGCTGAAGAGTCTTCTTCAAAGCGTAGCTCCTTTTGAAGAAAACCGCATAGTCAAAATCCGGGCACGTCTTGAAGAGCAGCTCGAAAAACTCAACTCAATCGAATATGACAAAGGACGCCTGGAGCAGGAACTGATTTTCTATATTGAGAAACTCGACGTCACCGAAGAGAAAACACGTCTGGCTGCCCATCTCAATTACTTCCTCGAAACAATGGGAGAACGCAATCAGATTCCGGAGTGCGGTCAGGGAAAGAAACTCGGATTTATAGCCCAGGAAATCGGACGTGAAATAAACACTCTCGGCTCTAAATCCAATGACGCCGACATGCAGCGCATCGTTGTCAAAATGAAAGATGCCCTCGAACAGATTAAAGAACAGGTTCTAAACGTACTCTAAACTCTTTGACATGGCTCTCAAAGAAGGAAAAATCATAATCCTCTCCGCTCCATCGGGCACCGGGAAGTCGTCGATTATCAAAAATCTTATCACCGACGCCACTCTCCGACTCTGTTTCTCTATTTCTGCAACCTCGCGTAAGCCTCGCGGGGAAGAAAAAGATGGTGTTGACTATTACTTTCTCTCAAACGAAGAGTTTAAAGAGAAAGTGTCACTCGGTGAGTTTGTGGAATGGGAGGAGGTCTATGCAGGCACATGCTACGGCACTCTGGAGAGTGAAGTCAAGCGCATTACATCTGCCGGCAATAACCTTATAATGGATATTGATGTCAAAGGAGCATTAAATGTCAAAAAGAGATTCGGCAACCGCGCCTTGTCCATATTCGTACTTCCCCCCTCGAAAGAGGAACTTGAACGTCGCCTGCGCGGTCGGGCAACCGATTCCGACGAAACGATTGCCAAACGTCTTGCAAAAGCTGATTATGAACTCAGCTTCGCCGATAAGTTCGACACTCGTGTCGTCAACGACGACCTACATCAGGCCACAGAAGAAGTGAGACGCCTGATAAGCGACTTCTCAAAATGACCACCTGCTCCGATAACAGAAAAACAATTGTTGTCTACGGCGGAAGCTTCGACCCCATTCACATCGGTCATGCCGCCCTTGCCGGAATTGTATCCCGGCTTCCCGGAGTCGATGGTGTGAAAATTCTCGTCAGCCCTGCCAATCCTTTGAAAGCCGGGGAACGTGATGCCTCGGAGAGCGACCGATTGGAAATGGCTCGTCTTGTGGCGGCCAATCTTCCGAATGTCGAAGCCTCCGACTTTGAATTTTCACTCCCCCGCCCTTCGTTCACAATCAACACTCTCGAAGCATTACGCAACGCGAATCCTGACACCGACTTCCGGCTGCTGATTGGTGCCGACAACTGGCAACTATTCTCCCGATGGCGCGATGCCGAAAGGATAATCAGCGAATTTGGTGTGATAATCTATCCTCGCCCGGGCTACGAAATCAAATCTGACGAAACGTTGCCCGAAAATGTGACTGTCTTAAAAAATATACCGACTTTTGAAATTTCATCAACCTACATAAGAGATGAAATAAGCAGAGGCCACGACGTGACGTATCTTGTTACGCCCGAAGTGGCCCGATATATCAATGAGAGGAAACTTTATCGTTTCCCCGGATGAATTGTCTCACACAAGTTTTGACACCCAATAGTCAGCATCGCCGGGAAGGAGATTGACAACCGGAATCTCAATCATCGTGTAGCATCCCGGCTGCATACGGAACGAAGCACGCGCACAGCAGACAAGCACCTGACCTGTCAGAGCAGGATTATTAATCTTCATATCAAATTCGAAAAGCTGATTCTGAGTCTTGCCTGAAACACCTTTTCTAACGAGATTCACTCCATGACCCATATCCTTAAGCGCATCGACAGAATCAACAGCCATAACATGTGTTTCATCCGACGAAAAATAAGGGTCTGCCTTCACAGCTGCCGCAACCGACTCAATGTCATAGCCGGGGAGCAACTCAACATACACCATGCGGCGATGAATTCCTGTGCCGACGGGGATGGTCATTGACAATGCGTCTTTCACACCCTCCTTCGACTTGACACAAACGGTGTGACCCATCGACATGCCCGGACCGAAATTAGTATAAGTCAATCCTTTGGGTGCAATTGCCTCCATAAGAGTGCGCACGACTGAATCTGACCCCGGATCCCAACCGGCAGAAATGACTGAAACTGCGTTGTGTTCTTTCGCTACCGCCGACAGATTCTTACGTAATTCCGGAATCAAACCGTGAATATCAAAACTGTCGACTGTGTTGATTCCCATTGAAAGAATCTCACAAGCGTGCTTCTCAACCTCGCGCGTCGGAGTGGCAAGGATGGCAACATCAACATCTTTCAGATCGGAAATACTACCGACAACCGGTATTTCAGCAGGAATATCAGCACGGTCAGAGGGATTGCGACGCACCACACCGACACACTCAAAATCAGGTGCGGCTGCAAGTGCTTCAAGAGTGAAACGTCCAATATTACCATAGCCGACAACTGCTGCTCGAATTTTTTTCATAACAGGAGATTTACCATTAATTATTTTTACACTATAAAAAATTAAACAACCGACAGCCTAAAAAAGATTCCGTATCACACCCTCTATTACAAAAAAAAGGTGTAATTTTGCAAAAAATTATTAAGCTAAACCAAGCTACAACATGGAATGGTTAATTGAACTTCTATCACCCAACAACTTAACGCTTGCGAGTACGATTCTGCTCTACTCCTTCGTTATCTTTGCCGGTATCTATCTGGGAAAGATAAAGATTTTCGGAGTATCATTAGGCGTTACGTTTGTTCTCTTCGTCGGCATTCTGATGGGCCACCTCGGATATATTGTCGAAGGAGAGACTCTTCATTTCTTACGAGAGTTCGGATTGATTCTGTTTATATTCTCAATCGGTATGCAGGTCGGTCCGGGATTCTTCTCATCATTTAAAGACGGAGGCATCCGCATGAATGCCCTTGCCATGGTGGGAATCGGTCTTAACGTAGTCATTATGTTTGCAATCTACTTCCTTCAGGGAGGAGCTGAAGGCGAGACAACAATCGAACAGCTTGTGGGCATAATGAGTGGTGCAGTCACCAACACCCCCGGTCTCGGTGCCGGACAACAGACTGTGCTTCAAGTCAATCCGGAAGCCTACGATGTCAGTCAGCAGATGTCGATGGGTTACGCAGCAGCCTACCCTCTGGGCGTTATCGGCATCATTATTACAATGATTATCATTAAGAAGATTTTCCGCATTGATGTCGACAAGGAAATCAGAGAAGTTGAAGAAGACAAGAATGATTCGCAGCTTGCACCCCACATTGTGACTCTTCGTGTGACCAACGAACTTATCAACGGTCTTTCAATCGCAAAAACCCACACTCTGATTCCTCAGAACTATGTCATATCACGCATAGAGAAACCCGACGGCAGAGTCATCATCCCGACTTCGTCTGACATTCTTGAAATAAACGACCTCGTCCTTGTTGTCTGCTCAATTCAAGACGAAGAGGTCTTCACCAAATTCCTCGGTCCTATCGTCGATAAGAAATGGGAAATGGTGCAGGGTCCTGTTGTTTCAAGAAGAATTCTTGTTACCAAAACAGAATATAACGGCGCTAAACTTGGCTCACTCCGCCTTAGAATGGGTTATAAGCTCAACGTCACACGCGTCAACCGTGCCGGTGTTGACCTTCTCGCCACTGCCAACCTCCGCCTTCAGATGGGCGACCGTCTGACCGTTGTCGGTAAACTTGAAGACATCAACCGTCTTGCCGACAAACTCGGCAACTCTATGAAACGTCTCAACGAGCCTAACCTCATCACAATGTTTATCGGCATCTTCCTTGGAATCATTGTCGGAAGCATCCCCTTGCAATTCCCCGGAATGTCAGTCCCCATGCGTCTCGGTCTGGCCGGAGGTCCGCTTGTTGTGGCAATCCTTATCAGTGCCTACGGAACCAAATTCCACCTTGTAACCTACACCAACTCCTCCGCCAACCTCCTGCTGAGAGAAATAGGCATCTGCCTCTTCCTTGCCTCCGTCGGAATCGCGGCCGGAAAAGACTTCGCCGCAACAGTTTTCAATCTTCGCGGCGCGACATGGGTTGGCTACGGTTTCGCAATTACAGTGATACCTCTCATTGTTACAGGCATTATTGCACGCTGGAAATATAAGATGAATTATCTCTCAATCATCGGTATGATGAGTGGTAACTACACCGATCCCCCGGCACTCGCCTACGCAAACAAAGTTGCCAACAACGATTCTCCCGCGGTTGCATATTCAACCGTCTATCCTCTGACAATGTTTATGCGAGTAATTGTGGCTCAGGTCATCATTCTCTGCTTTATTTAAATAATCAGATCAACCAGTTTAAAACGAGGAGATATACCGGACTAAGACGGTATATCTCCTCGCTTCGTTTAAGACCTCGTTCTCCAATATTTGTTAATGCTGTTTAAATGCTGTTTTATAAACCTTAAACACTCAAATTGTGTTATACAATAGAATTAATAATAATAGGAAAAACCAAAAAAACTACATAACTATGAAAACATTCGAAGATAGAATCAACGAAGGAATCCCCTCTTTGGCAGTATTTATCCATGCAGGTCATCAGGATGCTGTCGACCTCAAGTATCTTGTTGAAGGACTCCGCAACAAATACGGCGATAAGGTAAACATCATGCGTGTAGACGCATCTTACGACCATCGCCTTAAACGCCAGTATGACATCAAGACCTACCCCACATGGATTCTCTTTAAGAAAGGTGAAGAACTCATGCGCGAAAGCGGTCATAAAACTCTTGGCGACCTTGAAAAAATGATTGAAAGAGCGAAGTGATCTTAATCTTCGATTCTATTTCGGACCGAGGAGAGTCACGGACTGTGAAGAGTCATGACAACTTCATTATATCCGAAATATCACTCACAAATATTCCAACCTATGAAAAAGATTTTATTATTTATGGCAGCTATTGCCGGAGTTTTCACAGCGACCGCTCAATGTCATAATCAGCCCTCACAATGTGAAAGCAAAGCGTGCAGCCCTATAATCAACACTGTCCAGTTCTCAGGAAAAGTAGCCACTAATCTCGACGCACCGAAAGAGATTGGTGCAGAAGTCTTGTGGAAACGTAACATTGGGAAAAATCTATACTTCAACACAGGTGCCAACGTCGACTTTGATTTAACAAACGCAGGAAAAAGAGGTCGACAGAGAGACCTCTTTGAAGCCGGCATTCCAATCCAACTTGAATGGGGAAGATTATCTCATAAAAAAGCCGGATTGTACGGCATCGTCGGTGTCATGCCCACTGTCTACACCACCATCTCATCAAGCAGCTGGAACAATACCCTTGGCGAACGTGTAAACGACCCGAAAGACACCGGATTCATGATTGAACCTCAGCTTGAATTTGGTGGTAACATCCCGGTTGGAAATATAATATTGCGTGTGGGTGTCTATGGTGTTTACAAGCTTAATTGCACACCTGGCGATTATAACGTCTACCAAACCGCAGGAAAAGCATTCTTCGGAGCAAAGATAGGTGTAGTGCTATAACACCCTCCTAATAATATATAAACGTATTCTAAGAGACTGCTTCCACGGGTTTTCACACCCGCGGAAGCAGTCTTCTTTATTTGCCGATTCTCCGTGGCCGCTACAATAAAACCTTGAGCAACGCATATTCGTAAGAAAAGTATGGATGAAATTTCGCAGATTATTCTTAACTTTACAGAAATTTAACACAAAACCTATATGTTAAGAAAATTTCTTCTATATGCTTTTATCGGCATTACTTCGTTAATTGGCTATTCGCAGTCAATCAACGACAAGATTCTCAATGCCATAAACCATTCCGATTGGTTTGGGCTCGACTCAATCTATAATTCAGTGCCCAAAGACTCAATTCATCCTTTTCTTGAAATATCCTCTCGCTGTTTCATTGGTCACCAATTAAATCGTCCGGACGTCTCAATCCCGGCATTTCAAGAACTTTTCAGCACTCAATCAGGAAATCTTGAGCTGGATAATTTCATTTCAATGGCTGTTATGTTTGGTAAAGACTTAAACCGCACCGGACAAAACGAGTTTGCCGCAACAGTGATAAAACAGGTCATAGATGAAACAGGTCAATATCTGGATTCTGCTTCGGTTTCTAACCTTTCCTCAATGGCCAACTGGTATTCTTCTCTTGCATCCTACAATCCTTATCAGATTCAATTTGCAGGTGAAAACGTCGGAACTATACCCTTTGACATTGTTCCTATGGGTCCGAAAGAAAAGGGTGGAGTTATTATGCAACTTAAAGAGAGCACAATAAACGGAATGTCGGCAGATATTATGTTTGACACAGGATGTGCTTCCAGCATCATCTCTCCCGAAATGGCAGAAAAATATGGTCTTATTCCTGTTGATGGTAGTAAAGTTTCTGTTGCCGGAGTAGGCAACAAAGATGGATATTTAGCTATCGCCAAGGAACTTCAATTAGGTAATATCACCATCAAGGAAGTTCTCTTTACTGTAGTTTCTATGTCTTTATCGTCTATTAATGAGGAGGCAGCACAGTATGCCGACGCAATCAATATCATATTAGGTAATGATTTGATGCTTCAGCTTAAAGATATAACCTTTGACTTCGTCAAGAATAATTTGACCATACCATCAGAAGTTATATTAAACCCCGTTAGAACAGATGCCAAACCAAATATGTGTTTCGCAGACTCAAGGAATTTACTTTGCAAATGTGAAGTTCATAATGATCCTCTGCTGATGCTTATTGACACAGGAGACACATCATACGGAACACTTGGCGAAAAGTTCTTTGAAAATAACAAGCAGTTTGTGTTGGATAACGGAAACAAGGACACCGTTAGACAGGCAGGTATTGGTGGAGTTAAATTTAATGAACGATACTTGCTTTCCAATATAAAAATGTCATTAGGAGGGAATACCGTTGAAATTCCGAACATTGACGTAAGAATAACGAAGGAAGAAGGAGCCGGCAGTGAATCAGAAGGAGGAGTATTAGGTCTTCGAGGTCTGATGCTTTACTCCTATGTCCGTTTCAATTTTGTTGATTTTGTATTGACAACCGGCAAATAATTCCACGACATTTTAGAGGTATTTAGAGGAAGTTGACTTGTGCATGTCAGAGATTTTTATTAATTTTGCGAGCCAATTCAGTGGGATCGCGACCTGCTGAGCCAATTTTATAAAATTAACTTAAAACTGCAGTAAGTAACAATGAAAAAAGATCTTCATCCTGCTAACTACCGTGAAGTAGTTTTTAAGGACATGTCGAACGACGAGATTTTCATCACTCGTTCAACCGTAGCTTCTCGTGAAACAATCGAAGTTGATGGCAAAGAGTATCCTTTGGTAAAGCTTGAAATCACCAGCTCTTCACATCCCTTCTTCACCGGTAAGCAAAAACTCGTCGATACCGCTGGTCGTGTCGACAAATTCCGCAGCCGCTACGGAAACCGTTCAAAAAAATAATTCGCAGCAATCCTGCGGATTCAATAAAACGAGGTGTGTTCTGATGAACACACCTCGTTTTATTTCCTGACACTCGCAAACGCGCGATGAATCGTGACTTCCGATGTCAAATAAACAGGTGTATAGGTCAAGACATCTAATACAGACTATCTGCAATCCGGCCCAGATTTTTTGGCTGTGCGCCCCAGATTTTTTGGTTCTGTGGCCGAGATTTATCTCGGCATATAGATCGATGAAAAAAGCTTGCCCGGAACCTGTCCGGACAAGCTTTATTTTATCAGCGACGCGATTAATCGCGTCATTACTTTAGTTCTTAGCCTTCAAATTCAATCAGGGGCTGGTCAGTTGCGATAACGTCGTTTTCGTTGACGAGGACACGCTTAACCTTACCACCCATGTCGACGTTAAGGTCATTTTCCATCTTCATCGCTTCGTAAACCATCACGATGTCGCCGGGCTTAACTTCGTCACCTGCCTTAACCTTGATTTCAAGCACAGTGCCACCCATCGGAGCCTTGAATACAGGACCTGTCGGAGCCGCTGCCTTGGGTGCTTCTGCCTTGGGAGCCTCAGCTTTGGGAGCTTCAGCCTTAGGAGCTTCAGCAGCCTTTGCACTTTGTGCAGCCTCGAATTCAGCCTTACGTTTGTTTTTCAAGAAGCCGGTTGCAACTGCCGGGAGAAGTTCGAGAAGGAGGTATTCTTCTTCGTTAGCTGCCAATTTCACACCGCCAAACTCAGGAAGTTCAGGATTAGCCGGTTCTTTATAGCTGCTGACATCGTAAGGTTTCTCAATGGGAGAACCTGTGATTTTCTCGCGGAAAGCAGGATCAACGGGCACAGGAGTCTTACCATACTCACCCTTTACAAGACCAACGAACTGGTTATTCTTGTTAGAGTAGTCGGGCTGACCTTTACGACGGTCAAGAGCGACAGCCACAGCCTGAGAACCTACGATCTGGCTTGTGGGAGTAACGAGAGGCACAAGACCTGCATCACGTCTAACCTTCGGGATAAGAGCCATTGCTTCTTCAAGCACGTCTTCAGCCTTAAGTGCTCTCAGGTTAGCCACCATGTTAGAGTACATACCACCCGGCACCTCTGCGTTCTTAACGAGTTCGTTAGGTTTCGGGAATCCGAAGTAGGCTTCAATCTTATGACATGCGTCAAGAAGATCTGCCTCACGATTTTCACCTGCAGCTGCAATTGCACGGTCAAATTCGTTGCTGATTTCCTTAGGCATGTTTGCATAATATTCATCGAAATCGTTAGGCCATTTGTCTTTGTTGAGGTCGAAGTCAACGAGTGCCTTACGAGCGTTGACAAGCTCCTTACGAATCTTGGCAACAGCATCCATATTGACATCAAGAGTGATTCCGAGACGCTGGCAGAAGATCCAGATAAGTTCGATTGCAGGAGCTGCAGAGCCACCGCCAAACCACCAGATGTTAGTGTCGACAATGTCTACACCCTTCATGATTGCAGTAAGCACAGCTGCAAGACCATAACCGGGAGTACAGTGAGTGTGGAAATCAACGGGCACTTTGACAGCCTGTTTCAGTTTCGGCATCAAAGTAAAGATACGAGCCGGGTTAACCAGACCTGCCATATCTTTAAGAGTAATCATCTTAGCACCGCAAGCCTCCATTTCTTTAGCTTTCTCTACGAAATATTCGTCGGTGAAAATCTTTTCAGGAGCTGCGGGTTCGGGATCAGAACCACCGAAGAGGCGTGCGAAGAAACCTTTCTTCTTAGCAGGGGCTTTCGGTTCGTCCTTGGGGTCAACAGTGTAGCAAACTGCAGCGTCGGCGATGCCACCAAGTTCGTTGACAAGACGGATTGATTCTTTAATATTGTTGATATCGTTAAGCGCGTCGAAGATACGCATAACATTCAGACCGTTCTTGATTGCTTCTTTGTAGAAACCTTCAAGCACATAATCGGGATAAGGAACATAGCCGAAAAGGTTACGTCCGCGAGAGAGAGCTGAAAGGAGTGAGATTCCCTTCATTTCCTTAGAACATGCACGAAGACGATCCCAGGGAGATTCGCCGAGGTAGCGCATTACAGAGTCGGGCACCGCACCGCCCCATACTTCCATGATATAGAACTTTGCGTCGCGATAAAGAGGAAGAAGCACATCAATATTCTCCTGCTTAAGGCGAGTAGCGAAAAGTGACTGCTGACCGTCACGAAGGGTAAGGTCTCTTACTTTAAGGACTTTTGTCATTTTGCGTATTTTATCTTAAGGTATTTGTATTTTTGAAGATAAGCTATAAACGTCTTCTTCACTTAGAGAAGCGTCTCATTTATTTTGAGCGTAAATTTAGGGAATATTTTTCGGTTTACAAAAAATATTCCCTAAATTCTTTTGATTTTTTATATAGTTGAATTTTCGATTGCGATCTCTACCTTTCCTTAATCGAAAATTCCTTCAACCGTTTCTTCCTCTTCAACCTCGCCAGAAGGTCCGGAATATTCCTCACCTCCACATGCCGAGAAGTCGTCGGGGAAAGCGAATTTGGCATCTTGTGAATAAGGCAGTTTCTTATCTGCATAGACCTTTTTCATAAATATGCCATAAATCGGCAATGCGGCTCGCGCACCTTGACCAAATGCCATAGAGTTGAAGTGGATATAGCGTTCTTCACCTCCGACCCACACTCCGGTCACAAGGTTAGGCACAAAACCCATAAACCAGGAGTCGGAGTTTGAATTGGTTGTACCTGTCTTACCTCCTGTCTGAGCTGAAATGCCATAGCGTGAGCGAAGACTCGCACCTGTACCACTGTCGACAACATTCAGAAGAATCGACAACACTCTGTAAGAAGCAGTCTCTCCGGTGACTTCAGTTCGATGTGTCGTGCCGGAATAAATCACATTACCCTGATTATCCTCAATTCTCGTCACATAGACAGGGTCGACACGGATGCCACCATTACAGAAAGTTGTGTAGGCGGCTGCCATCTCTCTGATGGGCACATCGACTGTGCCAAGACACAACGGTAATGTCGGTTCGATATAACCTGTGATGCCGAACATCCTCATCTTATTGGCAAGATTGATCGGCTTCAACTCATTAATCAATCGAGCCGAAATCCAGTTGTTTGAAGTTGTCAATGCCCAGCGGAGATCCACCATCTCTCCCACCCTGCTCTTTGAAGAGTTTCGCGGAGCCCAGTTTCCGAACACGGGTTGCTCGTTCAATACTCTTGAGCAAGGGGTGTAATCCTGCTCCATTGCCAATGTGTAAAGAAATGGTTTTGCAGTTGAACCAATCTGCCGTTTACCTCGCGAAACCATATCATACTGGAAAAAGTTAAAGTCAGGGCCACCGACGTAAGCCTTCACATAACCCGTGGATGGGTCCATACTGATAAGTCCGGTACGAAGAATTGACTTCATATAGAGCAACGAGTCGTAAGGAGTGATGGTCACAGTCTTCGTGCCAGGCACTATCTTGCTTCCCGAAGGAGTCTGCGAACGAACGTAAGCGAATATATCCATCGTGTGGGGAGTATGAAATGCACGGTCAATCTCCTCATCGGAATGTCCGGCTTTCTTCATCACACGATAACGCTCAGTCTGACGGATGGCATTGCGGATCAGGTTACGCACGCCATTAGCACTCAACTCTTCTGCATTTGTGGTGTAGGGACCTAAAGACGACCCGCGTTTCTCCTGCTCAAAAGCAGGCTGGAGAGTTCCTCCGAGATGTTCATTAACTGCCTCTTCGGCATATTGCTGCATCCTGACGTCGATGGTTGTGAAGATTTTCAGACCATCAGTGTAAAGNTTGTAATGAGACCCGTCAGGTTTGGGNTTCTTCTCTATCCAGCCGTAAAGCGGATTCTCTTCCCACTGAGTGGAATCAGTGTTGTAGTTTCCGAGAGCGATATGATAAGCCACAGTCGAGCCATAATCCGAACGNTTNGGACGCTCCGGTTTTGAAGCCGTCATAAGGTGGCGGATCTCCTCGCGCAGATAAGGAGCAATCCCCTCTTTATGGTCAACCTTATGGTAGTCGAGTCCNAGCGGCAGAGCCTGATAGGCGGCAGCCTGNTCCTCTGTCAACATCCCGGCTTTTGCCATCTGGTCGAGCACGACATTACGTCTGTTAAGAGTGCGTTCCGGATGTCTGAGCGGATTGAAATAACTTGGATTCTTCAACATTCCGACAAGCATAGCCGCCTCCTGGGTCTGCAGCTCGCCNGGTTCCTTGCCGAAATAGACATTGGCAGCTGTNTTGATTCCCACAGCATTATTGAGGAAGTCAAAACGGTTGAGATACATATTGATTATCTCATCCTTCGTATAGAAACGCTCAAGCTTAACAGCAATCATCCATTCGATAGGCTTCTGCAAAGCGCGCTTGAACATATTTGACGAAGGTTGTGAATAAAGCTGCTTNGCAAGCTGCTGAGTGATGGTCGAACCGCCGCCTGACGACTTATCGCGCATGATGAGCGTCTTGACAGCTGTTCGTCCCAAAGCGCGGAAGTCTATGCCGGAATGGTCGTTAAACCTGACATCCTCGGTTGCTATCANGGCATCAATCACACAAGGAGCCACTGANTTATAATTGGTGTAGACACGATTGCCGGCNCCGGCAAAATANCGTCCGAGCTCTGTTGTGCCGTCGGAAGCAAGAAGCACCGACGCAAGCTTATCATGGGGGTCTTCAAGCTCCTCGATTGGCGGCATATAACCAATCACGCCATTATAAATCAACAGCAGGAATAGAGCTATCGCACCGCCAAGCGACAGGAATGAAATCCACAGCCACTTTATAATCTTGCGTGTGCGCATGATTTTGCTCATCTCCGCGTCAGGCAGTTCTGACCCGCCATTTCCGAAACGCGGCATATTTGACAGCTTATCCAGAAGTTTCATAAGCAATTGATTTTTATTTCGGGAGCTGTGCATCCGACTCTCCGCTGACTATCGCATTTGCCATCTTGACGGCAACAGATATGTGGGAACAAATATGATCCGTTCCGACAAGTTTATCGATACCTGCATGCAACAAAGTTTCTCTGACATTCTCCTTGACACCCGACAAAACGACATGTATTCCNTCATTATGTGAGGCNTTTATCAGCAATTCGAGATTGTGAAGAGCGGTCGAATCGACAAACGGCACTTTCCTCATTCGTATGATTCTCACCTTCGGTTTATCTCCAACCGTAGAGCGCATAATCTCATCAAACTTAGTCGCAATGCCGAAGAAGAACGGACCGTCAATTTCNTAAACACTGACACCCGGAAGCACATCAAGCACCTCATGATGAGCCGCATCAAGGTCGGTGTCTTCAGCAACGTCGAGCTGACGTGAATAAACCTTGATATGAGTGTTCTCCATCACACGCTTCAGGAACAGGAATACGGCAAGGAGCAAACCAATCTCAATCGCGATTGTAAGGTCAAAGATAACCGTAAGCAGGAATGTTACAACCATCACCGATATGTCACTTTTCGGAGCNTGCATCAAACCGGCAATCGTGCGCCATCCGCTCATATTATATGACACGATGACCAGCACAGCNGCCAGACACGCCATCGGCACATAATTTATCAGAGGCATCAGGAAAATGAATATCAGCAGCAANACGATGGCATGAACTATGCCGGCAATCGGTGTGCGNCCTCCATTTGAAATATTGGTCATTGTACGCGCGATNGCTCCNGTCACNGGGATACCACCGAAAAACGGAACNACGATATTTGCCACACCCTGTCCGATAAGCTCCGTATTAGTGTTTGTGCGCGANCCTGTCACACCATCAGCCACTGTGGCCGACAGCAATGATTCAATCGCCCCCAACACCGCAATNGTGAAGGCTGATGGGAGAAGAAGATTGATTGTCTCCATCGACAGCGAAAATCCNTTTGGCTGAGGAATATCGGTCGGAAGATTACCAAAACGGTCGCCGATTGTCGTAACCGCATATTCCGGATAATAATTATTNAAAAACCACACAAGTCCNGTGACTATAATGATNGCAGTCAGTGCACCCGGAAGACGCTTTGATATTTTGGGAGTTACGATNATAATTGCAAGTGAGAGAAGTGAAACACAAAGTGTCGCGACATCAATATTTCCGAAATTAGAGAAATACACCCCCCACTTCGACAAAAAATCACCCGGCAAATCGGTCAGACCGAGACCGAAAAAGTCGTTGACCTGAGTGGTGAGAATCGTAAGTGCGATGCCGGCGGTGAATCCGACAACAATAGGATATGGAATAAACTTGATAACCGTGCCGAGATGAAACAANCCCATCAAGACAAGAATCAAGCCNGCCATCAGTGTNGCTATCGCAAGTCCCTCCAGTCCGAAACGCTGGATNATGCCGTAAACAATTACGATAAAAGCACCTGTCGGACCACCAATCTGCACGGANTTTCCTCCAAGTGCNGAAACAAGGAAACCACCGATAATTGCNGTTATNAGACCNATNGANGGGCTCACACCGGAAGCGATACCGAATGCGATTGCAAGCGGAAGAGCGACAATGCCGACAACGATTCCGGCAATCAGGTCTGCCTGAAATTTCTTCAGATTGTATGTCCGAAGCTCTGTGAAAAGCTTCGGACNAAAGTCTATTTTACTTAATACATTCATCAGTCAGTCAGTTTTCTATAACGGATTCTGTGAGGAGTGTCAACTCCGTCTCTCTTCTTCTTAAATTCCTCATAGTCTGAATATGACCCTTCATAATAAGTCACCTTGCTGTCGCCTTCAAAAGCAAGGATGTGGGTTGCTATTCGGTCAAGGAACCAACGGTCATGGCTCACNACGACTGCACAACCGGCAAAGTTTTCAAGACCCTCCTCAAGAGCACGGAGAGTGTTGACATCAATATCATTTGTCGGTTCGTCAAGCAGNAGCACATTCCCCTCTTCTTTAAGAGCCATGGCAAGGTGAAGTCTGTTTCTCTCACCGCCTGAGAGCACACCGATTTTCTTTTCCTGATCAGCTCCCGTAAAGTTGAACTTCGACAGGTAAGCGCGGGCGTTCATATCGCGACCACCCATTCGGAAAGAGTCAACGCCCTGAGAAATAACCTCATAGACACTCTTGTCGGGTGATAAATCCTTATGATTCTGGTCGACGTAAGCAATCTTCACAGTCTCGCCGACCTCAAACGAACCGGCATCCTGTTTCTCCANTCCCATGATAAGACGGAAGAGTGTGGTCTTGCCGGCTCCGTTCGGTCCGATAACTCCGACGATNCCGTTGGGAGGCAACATAAACTCAAGATTCTCAAAAAGCACTTTGTCGTCATACGCTTTTGAGACTCCCTTGACCTCGATAACCTTATTGCCGAGACGNGGTCCGTTAGGAATATATATTTCAAGTTTTTCCTCACGCTGCTTCTGGTCTTCATTAAGCAAACGGTCGTAGCTGGCAAGGCGGGCCTTACCNTTTGCCTGACGTGCCTTGGGAGCCATGCGCACCCATTCCAGCTCGCGNTCAAGAGTCTTNCGACGCTTGCTCGCCTGCTTCTCTTCCTGAGCCATGCGCTTTGTCTTCTGATCCAGCCATGATGAGTAATTACCCTTCCATGGGATNCCCTCTCCACGGTCNAGCTCAAGAATCCATCCGGCAACATGGTCGAGGAAATAACGGTCGTGAGTGACTGCAATCACAGTGCCGGGATATTGCTGAAGATGCTGCTCCAACCAATCGATCGATTCTGCATCAAGGTGGTTGGTAGGCTCGTCAAGCAACAGAATGTCNGGCTGCTGAAGAAGTAGGCGACACAAAGCGACACGACGGCGTTCNCCNCCGGAAAGAACTGAAATCTTCTTATCGTCGGGCGGACATCGCAAAGCGTCCATCGCACGCTCCANTTTATTATCAATNTTCCACGCATCGCAGGCATCAAGCTTATCCTGAATCAATGCCTGACGATTGATGAGCGCATCCATCTTGTCGGGGTTTTCAAGCACTTCGGGGTCGGCAAACGCATTGTTGACCTCATCATACTCTTTAAGAAGGTCAAGAACAGGCTGCACACCTTCCTGAACCACTTCCCTAACCGTTTTATCCGGGTCGAGCTTAGGATCCTGTTCGAGATAACCCACAGAATAACCGGGTGAGAAAACAACCTCTCCCTGATATGACTTATCAAGACCGGCAATAATCTTCAATAGCGTTGATTTACCACTACCGTTCAGACCGATGATGCCAATTTTAGCTCCNTAGAAAAAAGATAGATAAATATCTTTCAGAATCTGACGCTGAGGGGGGATAACCTTACTTACCCCCACCATCGAAAATATGATTTTCTTATCGTCTGCCATAATGTATGATGTTTTCGCTTAGGGCATTATGAGTTTTTACTTACCTGCGCTGCGTGTCTTGTAGGCACAGCGCACCTTACCCTTGGCGAGATTAGTTAGTTTAGTTTTTATAAGTTGCTTACGGATAGGATTGATGTGGTCAGTGTAGACCAATCCCTCAAGATGATCACANTCATGCTGAATTATGCGGCTGAGAAANCCGTAAAAATCTTTCTCATGCTCAACGAAGTTTTCATCAAGCCAGTTAAGACGAATGTGTTCAACACGCTTCACATTCTCCGACAAACCGGGAAGTGACAGGCATCCCTCGGAACGTGTCACAGGCTCCATGTCTTCTATTACATCAAGCTCCGGGTTTATCAGCACCATCTTGGAGTCCTTGCACTCCGGGAAATCTTCACCCAGACAGGAACCGTCAATTACAACCAGACGTATTGATTTGCCAATCTGAGGAGCGGCAAGTCCCACTCCTTCTGTATGATACATTGTCTCAAACATATCATCGACAAGCTTCTTCAATTCAGGATAATTCTCATCTATCTCCTCAGTCTCCGCGCGGAGCACNGGGTGTCCGTATAGATAAACAGGTAATACCATGTCGTAGTCTTTTCGTTTAAATTTATAAGATTCAGGCTCTTTCTTTTTCAATCGGAGCCTTCTTTTGAATCTACAAAATTACCGAAAAACCTTTAACCAACCAAACAGAAATTCTTGTTTGCAGGATTGTTTGTCGGATTGTCAGGCTGTTTTTTCACTTTTTACAAACATTGTCACGCCGTCTGACACTGCGCACCACGCTATCTTCCGTCCCGATAATATCGATCGCTGAACGTTTCANCCCTTCACACCAGACAATTTCACCCGTANTCTNCCTCACNGCAACCCAAACTTCGCTGCGTTGCCGTTGAGTCAGACCTTTATCTTTAAATATATCACTTAATAAGGANGTTCCCCGACGTCCCAACATGCTCATCCTGTCGCCGGGCAACGGGTGTCTGAAATCNTAATCATCAACANCGGCGGTTGTCCACAAAACATTGTTTGANCGGTCTTTTCTGATATCACTCATAAGTTCAGAAGTCACCTCNTGTTCCATCCATTCCCATTCAGGTTCCGGAAGACCACTTTCAGAAACATCCGTAATCCTCCAGCCCCCTCTCTCCTCTTCAACAACATACCGGTCTGACAATATCCACGAACGCGGCTCAAACCCCTTATCAACCACAGCCGCAATCTCACCGGCAATTGAAACAGACCCTCCGAACGGCTCTATAAATCTGAAAATAAGACTGCGTGCAGAAACCTTAAGACCATCTGCACTCCGCGGCAAAAACATATGCGAATCAGTCAGTTCGCAATGCAGATAATGTTCGGAAAGATGATATTCATCGCGCAAAACGTTCTGACTCTTCGCTATTGACCTCATTGCCCCCTGCCAACGACTCTCAAGTAATGGAAGAACCTTATTACGCAGGAAATTTCTGTTATAATCATCCGACAGATTTGATGAATCCACTATATANGTCTGATTNTGAGCAGCAAGATAATTNTCAATCTCCCGNCGCGACACCTGAAGCAACGGACGTATTATCTCACCGTTATCCTCGTCCATCCCTTTCAGCCCTTTCAAGCCTCCTCCTCGCATCAGATTGAGCATAAACGTCTCCACATTATCATTAAGGTTGTGAGCCACAGCAATTCGGTCGAGACCCAGCTCCCGTCGCATCCGTCTGAACGCATCATAACGCAGNTCGCGACATGCCATCTCGANTGAGCCACCGTGCTCCNTGCGATAACTNTCGACATCAAATGTCAATACATGAAGCTCGACACCAAGCTCCTCACATAAGCCTTTCACAAACATCTCGTCGCGCTCACTCTCCTCTCCCCGCAATCTGAAATTGCAATGCACCCCCACAACTCTTCTCCGACNAAGATTAGCTCCAAGAAGTAACCGTAACAAGCCAACACTGTCAGCCCCTCCGCTGATACCGAGAAGAATTGATTCCACTCCGTATTTATCGAGGATTCCGCAAACTCTNTCTTCTATTTCGATTTGTTTCAGGCTCATGACTACAAAATTAAAAAAAATCAGATTNGAATCAAAACAAAACATATTCCTAAATCGTTTAGGGAATAGAAAACGAAAAAACTAACTCAAAAAAATACACTCAAAGAATATGGCAAAAGAATGGATCTGCACAGTGTGCGGATATATCGCAGAAGGAGAAACTGCTCCTGAAAAATGCCCCCAGTGCGGAGCTCCCCAGTCAAAGTTTAAAGAACTCACAAAGGAAAATGCTCTTGCATTTGTAACAGAACATGAAATCGGCGTTGCCAAAGGCACAGGCGACGAAATGATTAAAGACCTCAACAACCATTTCCTTGGTGAATGTACTGAAGTCGGCATGTATCTTGCAATGTCTCGTCAGGCTGACCGCGAAGGTTATCCTGAAATCGCCGACGCTTTCAAGCGTTACGCATGGGAAGAAGCTGAACACGCTGCTAAATTCGCTGAACTTCTCGGCGACATGGTTTGGGACACCAAAACAAACCTTGAAAAGAGAATGCACGCAGAGGCAGGTGCCAACGCTGATAAGATGCGTATCGCCAAGAACGCTAAGGAAGCAAATCTNGACGCAATCCATGACACAGTGCATGAGATGGCAAAAGATGAAGCTCGCCACGGTCGCGGTTTCGCAGGTCTCTACAAACGTTACTTCGAAAATAAGTAAGATTAACGGTTAATTTGATAACCAAATCATAAAATGCCTGTCGAATGGGATTCCCCACACCACAATTNTTGTTGAGGAATCCCATTCGTATTTTTTTCTGATTATGGGACGTATTCTTTGCATTGACTACGGAAGGAAACGATGCGGAATTGCTGTGACCGACATNCTGCGCATTTCCGCCAATGGTCTTCCCACTGTNCGCACATGCGACCTTAAGGAATTCCTGAAGGATTACTGCAGTCGCGAACAGGTTGACAGAATTATCGTTGGTCTCCCTAAGACACTCGATGGAAAAGCCTCTGAATCCGAACAATATATCGCGCCTTTCATCAACTGGATGAAAAAAAACATGCCTGATATGATTGTTGAAAGATTCGACGAGCGTTTCACCTCCACAATAGCCCACCGCGAAATGATTGCCGGAGGACTTAAAAAATCAAGACGACAGGAGAAGGGTCTTGCCGATGAGATGGCTGCCGTCATTATCCTTACTGACTATCTGCAAAGTGTCTCTTTTTAAAAAGTCTTATTCCTTATTGCATCAGTTTCTTAAGAAGGAAAAAACGCTTAGACCTATTCCTGATCTCACCCCCTATTTTTTTCGTCAAGCTTGTGCCTATTAATTTTTTTTTGTAATTTTGCATCGTAACAAGTGCAAATCGGCACTACTCTTCTCTCTCCAATTTCCACCTATAAGTTAGTAATCGTCACAAAGATAACGTTCTCTTAACGTTGTCAGGTTCACCATTAAGACTTACTGACATCAATTTCAACCTAAATCTTTACGGAGAACAGAATAATTTTGTCGGAATCCGTTTTTGCGTTTCCTTCATTTACATCTGCATTTCTCTATCACAGGCTTACATTGCCAACAGACTTTCAATCGTAAGTCTCACACCTATTCTATGTACACTATTGATGAATTAAACAACATGGATGAAAATCGGCTGCAAGAAATTGCCGAATCCATGGGAATGAAAAAACCTACACAGGCTTCAGTGCAGGAACTGACATATCATATACTTGATAATCAGGCAATCGACCATGCAAAAGAGGCCGTTTCAAAAGAATCTGCAAAAAAACGCACAACAAAGGAACGTAAACCGCGNGCAAAGAAAACCGAGCAACCGGCAGATACTGAAAGCGCGGAAAAAGAGATAGCCACCNCNGATGAGNCTGTAAANCCTGCTCCCAGACGTGGNCGNCCGGCTAAGAAAAAAGCTGATCCGGAACCTGTTGCTTCTCCCGAACCGGAAGAAAACTCTTTGCCGGAATCGGCTGAAAAAGCGGAGAAGACAGAGGAAAAGGGGGCTGAGGAAAAGCCCTCTGCAAAAAAACGCGGTCGGAAACCAAAAGCAGAACAGCAACCGGCTGCCGATGAGAATATAGCTCCCGTCGAGAATGTAGTCGCAAAAGAATCCAAGCATCTTCCGGCTCCTCTCCCCAAAAAAGCGGCTCCGGCCCGCAATGACGCTCCTGTTCGNAACGACGCTCCGGCATCTCAGCCGACGGAATCACCCGTAGCTCCTGCTAAAGAAAAACCGGGACTTGACTCTTTTTTCTCAAATGCAAAGGTGCGCACATTTGTGCCCCGCTCGCAACGTGAGATAGAAGAGGCTGCCGTTGCAGCTGCCACAGCTCCGATTATCATTCAGGAACCCACAGCAAACTCTCAACTTGCAAAGCCCGTCATCCCCGCTTCTCAGTCAAAACATCTGACAAAACGTCAGCGNCAGATTCAGCAGCGTCAGGCCTATCAACAGCAGAAACGTGCCGCNCAGCGCACNGAGACAATCTTCGACCTCGACGGAATACTCAACACTTTCGGTGTGTTGGAAATAATGCCCGAAGGGTTCGGATTCCTCCGCTCAAGCGACTATAATTACCTCTCAAGCCCCGATGATGTCTATGTTTCTCAACAGCAGATAAAGGAATATGGTCTCAAGACAGGCGACGTGGTCGAGGGNGCTATCAGACCTCCCAGAGAGGGCGAGAAATATTATCCGCTATGCAAAGTTCTTTCAATCAATGGTCTGACTCCGGAGCAAATAAGAGACCGTGTGCCGTTTGAACATCTTGTGCCCCTGTTNCCNGATGAGAAATTTGACATCACAAAAGGTCGTGGCAACAATATNTCAACCCGTGTTGTCGATATGTTCGCCCCTATCGGAAAAGGACAACGCGCGCTGATTGTAGCTCCCCCTAAAACCGGTAAGACCATTCTNCTGAAAGACATAGCAAACGCTATCTCTGAAAATCATCCCGACACTTATATCATCATGCTTCTCATTGATGAACGTCCGGAGGAAGTGACCGATATGGCCCGCAGCGTAAATGCCGAGGTGATTGCTTCAACCTTCGATGAGCCTGCCGACCGACATGTAAAAATTGCCGGTATAGTGCTTGAAAAAGCAAAACGACTTGTTGAATGTGGTCATGACGTTGTCATCATGCTTGACTCCATTACACGTCTTGCCCGTGCNTACAACACCGTTTCTCCTGCCTCAGGAAAAATCCTTTCCGGTGGTGTGGATGCCAACGCTCTTCAAAAACCGAAACGATTCTTCGGTGCAGCCCGTAATATTGAAAACGGAGGCTCGCTGACAATCATCGCAACAGCTCTGACCGAAACGTCATCAAAGATGGATGAAGTTATCTTCGANGAGTTCAAGGGCACCGGCAATATGGAATTGCAACTCGACCGTAAGCTCAGCAATAAACGTATCTTCCCGGCTGTTGACATAATCAGTTCTTCAACAAGACGCGATGACCTTNTGCTTAGCGATGAGACACTCAACCGCATGTGGATTCTCAGAAATTATCTTGCCGATATGAATTCTGTNGAAGCAATGGAATTCATCAAAAAGCGGATGGAGATGAGCCGTTCAAACGAAGAGCTGCTTGTGACAATGTCAAAATAACTTCTTNATCAATCTCCNCTTATCTTTTCTCCCGATGACAAAAATTCACAAGACCAACGCAGCAAGAATACTCGACCGGCTCAAAATCCCTTACGAGTTGGTGCCATATCAGGTTGACCCNGATAACCTCGCAGCCGACCATGTGGCGGAGCAATTGAATGAACCGATTGAACAGGTTTTTAAAACTCTCGTCCTGAAAGGTGACAAAAACGGTCATTTCGTTTGTGTCATTGCCGGCAACCGGGAGGTCGACCTTAAAAAGGCAGCCAAAGTTTCGGGCAACAAAAAGGCCGAGATGATTCCGATGAAAGAATTATTGCCGACAACGGGATATATACGTGGAGGATGCACTTCGATCGGAATGAAGAAGCAGTTTCCGACNTTTATCAGNCGCGATGCCTTTGATTTTGATTTTATCTATNTCAGTGCCGGCGAACGCGGTTTACAGATTAAACTGAATCCGGAAGACCTNAAGCGTGCGGCACAGGCCGAAGTCGCCGACATAACAGCAGATTAATAAGTAAGTTTCATGAATACTTTTGGAAAAGCTTTTCGCCTGACCACTTTCGGAGAGAGCCACGGCAAGGCAATCGGCGGCATTATCGACGGTTGTCCTGCCGGACTTAAACTTGATTTCGATGCGATTGCNGACGCTATGTCTAAGAGAAAACCCGGCAATTCCCCCGCAACCTCTCAGCGAAAAGAGAGCGATTTGCCGGAGTTTCTTTCGGGCATAAATGAAGATGGAATCACACTCGGCACTCCAATCGGATTCATTATCCGCAATGAAAATCATCGGTCGGAAGATTATGATGACATCAAGAATGTCTATCGTCCCAATCATGCCGATTACACATACGAGAGAAAGTATGGCATACGCGACCATCGCGGTGGAGGGAGAGCCTCGGCTCGCGAAACAGCTTGTCGTGTTGTTGCCGGAGCAATTGCATCTCAGATTCTTCGCCTTTGGGGCATCAGCATTGAGGTTATTTTGGAATCGATTGGAGGTCAACCTGTGTTCTCTGAAAAAGATATCCTTGAAATAATCGAGCCTGTCAGACGCGAAGGTGACTCAGTCGGCGGCATGGTCAAAGGTTACATCAGAGGTCTTCCCGCAGGATTGGGCGAACCCGTTTATGATAAGTTCCATGCCTCGCTTGGAGCTGCCATGTTGAGCATAAACGGAGTGAAAGGGTTTGACTATGGCCTCGGCATGAACTCGGCATCTGCCCATGGGTCGGAAACGGTCGACTCTTTTTCCCGTCATGAGAGCGGAATTATTACTGAAACAAACTTCTCCGGAGGAGTGCAAGGTGGAATCACAAACGGCATGCCCGTTTTCTTTCATGTCGCTTTCAAACCGACACCCTCTATCATGCAGCCTCTCCAAACCCTCGATAAAAGTGGCAGGGAAACCGTGATTGCCCTCAGAGGACGCCACGACCCCTGCATTGCTATCAGAGGGAGAGCTGTTGTTGAAGCGATGGCAGCATTAGTGACACTTGACGCCATTCTGATTGCACGCACCTCCGCACCCATATTTTATTAAGTAAGTTTCAATAATTAGCTTATATCAATCTTCGGATTAATATTGTAATCTTCAAACTTGCTCATCAGTCATTACGGAACCCCATAACTCCATCTTCGTAAGTTCAAATCTTGCTAAGATTAATTTCGAATCTTAATATAAACTAATTATCGAAACTTACTTAATGACGAATAATCCGCCAAAGAATCCTCTCCCCTACACAACCTATTCCGAATATCTTCAACGGCTTTTTCCCGGCGAAAAAATTCAGAAAATATCCATAAATGCAGGTTTCTCATGTCCTAACCGCGACGGCACGATAGGACGTGGTGGCTGCATCTATTGCGACAACTCTTCTTTCACCCCCTCCTATTGCATGACGGGCGACAATGCTGTCAGCCAGCTGAGAGCCGGTAAAGCGTTCTTCGGCAGGAAATATCCTGAAATGCGGTTTCTCGCCTATTTTCAGTCTTTCACAAATACATTCACAAAAGAANTCTCCGAGCTGGAGAATCTATATCGNTCAGTAGCTGAAGAAGAGGGTGTGGCAGGAATAATCGTCGGCACCCGNCCCGACTGTCTGCCGGAAGGAGTGCTTGAGATTCTTGAGAGAATCGGCAAGGAGATGCCTGTCATTGTAGAAATTGGAGCGGAAACATCTTTTGACCACACTCTTCAGCGAATTAACCGCCGCCACACCTGGGGAGATGTCTGCAATGCCGTGAGCAATCTTGCGGAACGCGGTCTGCATCCCGGATTACATCTCATTTGCGGTCTGCCGGGTGAGACACCCGACATGATGCTTCAGACCACTGAGAAAGCCGCGACTCTTCCGATAGAAACTGTTAAATTCCACCAGATGCAAGTGATCAAAGAAACAGAACTGGCACGNTTATGGCTGAATGGAGAGGCTGAGATTCATCCCTTTTCACTTGAGTCATATCTTGACTTTTGCGAAGAGGTTGTTAAACGGATACCCTCAACAATAGCCATTGAACGCTTCCTTGCATCAGCACCCCCCGACAAGGTGCTTTTCCCAAAATGGGGAATAAAGAACTATCAATTTGTCAATCTGCTCCACAACCGTCTGTGCGGANNCAAGAACTAAATTAAGGCTCATCTTGTTAGAACTATGCGAACCTNTGGAATCTTCGCATCATTAATTATAAATTATAAGAAAANAANATAATACAATATGAATCTTAAGTTTTTACTCCCTGCAACTCTTCTTCTCGGAGCTTGCACCGCCCACGGAGGAAACGTAACTGTCAAGCTTCCGGAAAATAATCGTCCGGACACTGTGTATGTTTCCCGCGTGCTTATGAGCGAACTCATGACNAATGGCAATCGCCCNCNNATGACAATTGATACTATCCCCTTGACTTCGTCTACNTTCAACTATAAACCGGACAGCTCCGGAGCCGCCCGCTATGATCTTATTCTTAACCCGAATGATNAGAGTGTTGTCTGGTATGCCGAACCAAACGATGAACTCTTTGTGGAAGTTAAAAAGATTGAACCTCTTGACTACACTGTTGGAGGAACCGAACTGATGGATGGTATCACAACCCTTCAGGAGCGTCTTCTCCCAATAGAACAACGGTTTAATGCTCTTCGTATGAATGAGCCGGACAACAAGATTGCTCTTCTCTCAGTTGTCGACGAATACAACAAGGTTATTGAAAACTTCATAAAACAGAATCCGGGTTCACCGGCTGCTCCTTTCGCTCTTCTGAACTACGATGGAGCTGACTACACCTCGCTTTATGACTCTCTTCTACCCTCCGCACGGGAATCAATGTTCTATGCTGCTGCCACCCAACAGAAGGCGGCGATTGCCCAACAGCAGGAAATGCAGCAGAAGCAAAATGCCTTGACTTCAGGCGAAGTAACGGCACCTGATTTCACACTCCCGACTCCCGACGGGAAAAAAGTCTCGCTTAGCGACTTCCGCGGCAAATGGGTGGTTATTGACTTCTGGGGAGCGTGGTGTCCGTGGTGTATCAAAGGGTTCCCTGCGCTTAAGGAAGCCTACGCGAAGTATGCCGGGAAAATGGAAGTAATCGGTGTTGACTGCCGCGATTCAGACTCAGAATGGAAAGATGCCATCAAAAAATATGACCTCCCCTGGGTAAATGTCTACAATGGAAAAGGCGATAAGATCCTGTCGGAATATGCTGTTCAGGGATTCCCTACTAAAATAATTGTGTCGCCGGAAGGAAAAATTGCCGGTCTGGCAGTTGGAGAAGACCCTGAATTTTTCGTTACATTAGAAAATCTAATCAGCGGTAAATAATTGCATGACTGAATATTAGTCATAATAGGATAAAAAAGTTATAATTTTTTCAATGAAATACTTTGTCATTTCAAAATAAAATTGTAATTTTGCAATGCTTTTCAGCGGTAACACTTCCACAAGAAGTCCGCGAGAAGTTAAAATGGTGAATGTAGCTCAGTTGGTTAGAGCGACGGATTGTGGTTCCGTAGGTCGTGGGTTCGAGACCCATCTTTCACCCCAAAGGCTGTCTTTCCGACAGCCTTTTTTGATTTTATCACACCTCGAATTTTTTTATAATTTTCACTCCCAGCCATTCTAAATTATCTTTGCCCCATTACCTATTTGAGAGATCTCCGAATATTAACGTAAGTAACCGGTTCCAATAAGCATAATTTATTACATCTTTACTTTTCATTTATAAGGTCGATAACTTTTAAGCTTATCTAATCGTTATAATATTGTCATACCTATCTATAACGATTTTCAATAAATGAAAAAACTGCTTGTCGCTGCTCTGATTCTCGCTTCTGCAATCGGAGTCGGAGCTTGGAATATAAAAGAGAAATACACAGGACCAAAAACTCCTGTCACCGACACTTCATGGCATCCTGATATTCTTGAGGGTTATGAGGCTCGATATGTTAATCAAGGAGAAGCCTTCGACGGTCCGTGTCGTTCGACAATCATCAGAAAAATAACCGATATAAAATCGAAAAAGGGATTTCTTTACATCCACGGTTATAACGACTACTTCTTTCAGAAAGAGATGGGAGAACGATTCGTCGACTCCGGATTCCATTTCTATGCAGTCGACCTCCGACGCTACGGCCGAAGCAAAGAGCCCTGGCAATACCCTTTCAATATCAGAAACCAGAAAGAGTATTTCAACGATATTGATTCGGCGTTGTCTCAGATGAGACGTGACGGAATAACCGACATTACTCTCGGCGGACATTCAACCGGCGGACTGACCGTCATCCTTTTCGGCATTGACCGCGGGGCGCGCTGCCCGGTGAACCGAATCGTCACAAACAGCCCCTTTCTTGAATGGAACTTCAACGCCTTCATGCGTGGCGTGGCCTTCCCTACTATCGGCTCTCTCGGCAAAATACTCCCTAATGTAAAGGTTGGAGAAGAAAAATGTGACGGCTACGGTTATTCCCTTCTTAAACAGTATTACGGAGAATGGGAATATAACACCGACTGGAAAATGATTTATTCTCCTCCAAAGACATTCTCATGGATGCATGCAATCGAGAGTGCTCAAACGGAGGTCATGAAGCATAAAGAGAATATGGTGGTCCCTCTTCTTGTGATGCATAGTTCCCGCAAGATTACAGGTTGCAATTACACTCCGGAGTTTCAGACCGGCGATTGTGTGCTTGACCCCGCAATGATTCAGCGACGAGGCTCTCAAATCGGCCGGCATACAGAAGTATGCACCATCGACTCCGGTCTTCACGACCTGATTCTAAGTAAGAAAACTGCTCGCGATGCAGCTTACGATTCCATTTTTTCATTTATCCGCAGAAACCAGAAATGAATACATCCCCCGAAATAACAGCTCCTCTCCACTCACCGGTTGCGATGTTACGCGAATGTAGTTCGCTGATTTCGCAACTGAAAAGTCTTTCTCCATCTTTAGTAACCGATTCAGAAGCAGACAAACTGCGTCATTTTCTAAAAAAAATATCCGACCCTTCCTCATCTCCCTTTGATGAGAACGGACTCCACACGCTTCGCCAGACACTGCTGACTGCCAAAACGTTTGCAGACTCAGTGGAACCTGACCGCAATATTATTCTTGCCATTCTTATGGCCCGTCCAGTGCTCGACGGCCGCCTCTCATCGGCTGAGGTCTCGGCTGAATGGGGTGAAGATGTGGCATATCTTATTGAAGGTGTCGGAAATGTGATGAGGTTTGCTGATAAAAACGATATGGCCGCTCAGGAGAATTTCCGAGGTCTCATCTTATCGCTTGCTGACGACATCAGAGTGATAATCATTATGATTATCAGGTCATTGGTGTTGATGCGTTCCATAAATCATCATCCTGACACCGACTGGGTTAATGCCGTTGCTTTTGAAGCGAATTGCCTTTATGCGCAGCTTGCTCATCGTCTTGGTCTCTACAAAATCAAGGGAGAACTGGAAGACCTTTCGCTCAAATACACCAACCGCGAGATTTACACTCAGATTGCTCGCAAGCTTAACGAGACAAAGCGCGATCGCGATGCCTATATTGTCAGTTTTATCGACCCCGTTAAACGCAAACTTGAAGAGGCCGGCTTGAAGTTCGACATCAAAGGGCGCACAAAGTCAATATCCTCAATCTGGGCGAAGATGAGGAAACAGAAGGTTGACATCGATCGTATCTATGACCTTTTTGCGATCCGTGTAATACTCGACTCCGAACCTGAAAAAGAGAAAAGCGACTGCTGGTTGGCATATTCTATTCTGACCGACATGTACACTCCCAATCCTAAACGTATGCGCGACTGGATTTCCATACCGAAAAGTAATGGATATGAATCCCTGCACGCAACCGTAATGGGACCCGACTCGAAATGGGTTGAAGTGCAGTTCCGCACAAAGAGAATGGACCTTGTGGCTGAAAAAGGTCTTGCAGCCCACTGGCGTTATAAGGGTGTGAAATCCGACTCAACCGACCAGTGGATGAACAACATACGCGACATCCTTGAATCGGCAAAATCAGGACCGATGGAGATGATGCGCGACATGAAGATGGATCTATACACCAAGGAGGTCTATGCGTTCACCCCTAAAGGTGACCTTTTCCGTTTGCCTGCCGGAGCAACTGTGCTCGACTTCGCTTTCCTTATCCATTCTAATGTCGGCGCGCACTGCACAGGTGCTATCGTCAACGGGCGTCATCGTCGTCTGACTTATCGCATTGAGAGTGGCGACACTGTTGAGATTCTTACCTCCTCAACCCAGGCCCCGAAGGCGGAGTGGCTCAACATGGTTGTCTCGCCTAAGAGCAGAAACAAAATCAAACAGAAACTCAACGAAGAAAAACAGCATCGTGCCGAACTCGGAAAGGAAATAATTGAACGGCGTGCGAAAAACCGTAAAATCGACATTGAGGAAGCTGCCCTGATGAAACTCATAAAAAAATTGGGTTTCAAATCTGCCACCGACTTCTATGCCGAAGTTGCCGACGAACATATTGACCCAACCACCTTCCTGAATGAGTATCTCGAACTCACTAATCCTGCCGAAGACAAAGAGCCGGTGGCTCACACTTCTGCCGAGGAGTTCCGCATGCAACAATCGTCGGATGAGAACGCATCGTCGGATGTTCTTATTATTGGTGAGAAAGCTATCAATGGCCTTAAATATAAATTCAGCCGCTGTTGCAATCCGGTTTACGGCGACTCCGTATTCGGGTTTGTCAGCACCGACGGTTATGTCAAGATCCATCGCGACGACTGTCCGAATGCCCGCGACCTGAAACAGCGTTATCCCTATCGTCTCATAAAAGTTGACTGGAGTGGCAAACAAGGTCAGATATTACCTGTTTCGATTAAGATTGTCGGAACAGACGACATCGGCATTATTGCCAACATCACTTCAATAATATCCAAAGAACCGTCGGTGACATTGCGCAATATTTCTGTCGATTCGCATGATGGTCTTTTTCAAGGTTATCTGACTCTCGGTGTGAGCGACAGCAGTTGTCTCACCGCTGTGCTCAAAAAAATCAAGACGGTCAAAGGGGTAAAAGACGCAACAAGAAATTAAGTCCCCGGCTAAGTCCCAAAATCTTTTAACGCCGGAGACCGGTGACTTTACATCTCAAAAAAAAATGAAAAAACACCTCATTCCACTCATAGCTCTCCTTCTAATCTTCGGGGCGTGCCATCGCTCTGAAAGTAAACAAAGAAATGAAGAGGCTCGCAATCGGCTTGATATGGAAATGGCCGATTCGCTTGCGTCATTTGAAAAAAGGCTCGATTCTCTCCAGACTGTTATTCCGCAATTGATGACAGAAGCCGACGAGCTCCTCAAACAGTTTGACCGTGTTGACAATCCGCGCGAAGTCGAGGGCTACTACATTCTTCGCTCAGCTCGCAACTCTTATCCTCTTACAACTACCGGGATGACAGCCCGGCTGACAAATAATGAGACTCTTGAATTGATTGCCGCCCTGCAAGGTGGTTTCTTCGACAGAATAGTTGTGAGCGATGGCAACAACTCCGTTGAATCCGACATTGTGCCGCATGACCAGGCTCTTAACTACAGAATCGGTAATTTCACAACCGTTGCCTTCACCGGTTCTAAGGCCGACAGTGTGGCGGCTCTTATCGCCTCCGCTCCGGGGAAAGTGTCGGTCTCTTTCCTTAATCCGGGGAAGACCGGAAACACTACTCTCTCCGACATTCAGAAAAATATAATCGCTGACACTTATCGTCTCTACGAAAAGCGTCGCGAAATCAACGCTGCCGAAAAGGAAATACCAATTCTGGCCCGTAAGTGTCAGATTCTACGAGAAAGAACAGCCGACAGAGCAGAACAAACATCTCCCCGCCAGCGTTAAACAAATATCAAACACACTTTGCTTATGACACTTACTAACGAAGATAAAGAATTTCTTAGCGAAAAGGGAATAACGGAAACCCGTTTGAATGAACAGCTGCGCATGTTTGCCGAAGGTTTCCCTTATCTTAAAATAATTGCTCCTGCAACCGTCGGCAACGGGATAATCGCCGTCTCTGACGATTTGAAAGAAAAGAGTCTTGACATTTGGGAGAAATATCTTAATTCAGGCGGAAAGATTCTTAAGATGGTTCCGGCAAGCGGGGCTGCTTCAAGAATGTTTAAAGATCTCTTCTCTTTTCTCAACGGAAGTCACTCAAAACCGCATGAAGAATCTGTAAAGTTCTTCTTTAATAATATTGAATCGTTCCCATTTTTCCCTCATCTGAACTTCGCTGTTTTATCATTGTTTGGGAAAAGTGTGGGAACCCTTATGAAAGAGGGTCGTTACAAAGACATAATGGAGACACTGCTTGAGCACACCGGTCTTAACTACGGTCAGCTCCCGAAGGCTCTTCTCCGTTTCCACAAGACATACGGCGGCACACGCACTCCTCTTGAAGAGCATCTTGCCGAAGGGGCTGAATATGCCACCGGAAAAAACAAGACAACACATCTCCACTTCACCGTAAGCAATGAACACTACCCTCTGTTTGTGCGCAAAACGGAAGAAGTTAAAGATTACTTCGAGAAACTTTACAACACAAAATTCGAAATTTCTTTCAGCGAGCAGAAACCTTCAACCGACACTATCGCTGTGCTTAAAGATGGCACACCGTATCGTGAGAATGGTAAGCTTGTGTTCCGCCCCGGTGGTCATGGCGCTCTGATTGAAAATCTTAATGACCTTGATGCCGATGTGATTTTCATAAAGAATATAGACAACGTTGTGCCAGATTCGCGTCGGGATGTCACGATAACATTTAAGAAGGTGATTGGTGGAATCCTTGTGGCAACCAAAAACAAAATTGACAGATATTGCAAGCTGCTCTCTACCGGTAATCCCACTGAGGAACAACTAAACGAAATGCTCCACTTCCTCCGCACCACTCTTTGTGTCAGCAATGAACACACCGAGAGCATGGGAAGGGAAGAAACAATAGCCTATCTCCTTTCAAAATTCAATCGTCCGATCCGTGTCTGCGGAATGGTCAAGAATGAAGGTGAGCCCGGTGGAGGTCCTTTCCTTACTGTTAATCCGGATGGTTCTGTGAGTCCTCAGATTCTGGAATCAACTCAAATTGATCCCAACAACAAAGAGGCAATGAAAATGCTTAAGGAATCAACTCACTTCAATCCGGTCGACCTCGTTGTCTGCACCAAAGACTGGAATGGAAATAAATTCAACCTCCTTGACTATGTTGACCCCGCCACCGGATTCATATCCGACAAATCAAAGGGAGGAACAGCCTTGAAAGCTCTTGAACTTCCGGGTTTATGGAACGGTGCGATGAGCAATTGGAACACCCTGCTCGTTGAAGTGCCTTCGGAAACGTTCAATCCCGTTAAGACTGTCAACGACCTTCTGCGCGAAGCTCATAAATAATTATTATTTACAATAACTGAGAGGATGTGTCATAAATCATGACGCATCCTTATGTCTGTAAAATAAGACAGATTGATAATTACCCGGTTATTTTCCGGGATAAACTGTTCTACCAAAGCGATTTATTCTTAGAATTACTATGGCAGCTCTCTGGAATAAGGAATATATCAAAACATTATTGGGGAATTTCCTCCTGTTTTTCGCTTTCTATCTTCTCACACCTCTCCTTCCTCTTTATCTCGACGCGGAATTCAATGCCGATAAAGACACAATCGGCATTGTGCTTTCCGGTTATGTGATTGCCGCGCTTCTCATAAGACCTTTCAGCGGATTTTTCGTCGACACTTTCAACCGAAAGAAAGTGCTTGTCGTTTGCTTCTTTATATTTTTCATTTTCTTCACAGGGTATATCGGGGCCGGCACTCTTCTTATGTTTGCCATTGTCCGCACAGCTCATGGTCTTTCGTTTGGAGCCTCCACTGTTGCCAACAGCACCGTGGCAATCGATGTCCTTCCCTCAGAAAGAAGAAACGAAGGGATTGGTTACTATGGCCTCAGCAATAACGCCGCTATGGCAATCGCCCCCTCTGTCGGAATCTACATCTATAACGCAACCAACAATTTTGCACTCCTTTTCTGGCTTTCTCTAATCTTTGCCGGGATAGGCTTTTTTACAGCCTCGTCAATCAATCTTCCTTCTCGACGCAAGGTTGAGAATAAACCGAAAATCAGCCTTGACCACTTCTTTCTCACCAGAGGATGGCTGCTTGCAGTCAACATTCTCTTCTTCGGTCTGTGTTGGGGCATCATGGCAAACTATGTTGCAATCTACAGTAAGGAGCGACTCGGAATTACAGAAGGAACAGGACTCTTCTTCATGATTCTCTCTGTCGGACTATTTCTCTCAAGAATCATCGGAGTCAAATCATTGCGCGAAGGGAAACTGACCCGCAACGCAATTCAGGGTGCGCTCATCAGTTCAGTCGGCTACACACTTTTTGCCGCTGTTCCGACACAATGGGCTTTCTACACCTCCGCCTTCCTGATTGGGCTTGGTAACGGCAGGATGTATCCGGCTTTCCTGAATATGTTTATATGCACCGCGCGCCATGACCAACGCGGAACGGCCAACTCCTCAATCCTCACATCATGGGATACGGGGATGGGACTCGGTATTCTTCTCGGCGGGTTCATGGCAGAATACATTGACTATTCAGCTTCATTCTGGAGTGCCTCCATTTCCCAGATTACAGGCACTGCTATTTTGATTCTGTTCACCCGGTCATTCTTCATTCAACGAAAGTTACACGATTAACCGATGTAATCCATATTTGGGAAATTCTCTTTATTTTAGTAACTTCGCACTATGTTTATGTCAATACGTAAATATATGCGCGCACTCACGGCGCTACTCCTCTCGGGGGTAGTGCTTTTTAATGCGTCGGCAGGGATTTCTGACAACACTCCTTCGGATAAAAGTCGCGAAGATGAGAAACCTCTGAGAGAAGGGTCGGCATGGACCTTATCATTTCCTCTGGGGCTGCATCAACAATCGACAATCGACACATTATCCTACAATTATCAGCGAATTTGCATCCCGGCAATGGTGTCTGACGCCTACGCAACCACCGGCAATCTCGGAGCTGAAGGTCTGAACCTGATCTACTTCAATCGCCCGGCAACAGAGGATTTCTTCTTTCTCAATTCGCTGAAACATTATGTGCCTTCATTCGACACCCAGAAATTCTATAATGTCTATATCCCGACATCCATTCTCAGCTATAATTTCGGAGGTTCATCAGCAAACCATCAGGACCTTCTGACCTTGGACTTCGCCGGCAACGTAAACCGAAACATCGGAGTCGGAACTTCTCTGAGCTATCTCCATTCAAAAGGGTCATACGCTGATCAGGCTGCAAAGCATTTCAACTATTCTCTGTCAGCCTATTACACCGGAGCCAGATATGAGATGCAGATGTTCTACAATCATTATAACTCAGTCAACAAAGAGAATGGCGGAATCACCAACGACCTTTACATCACTGACCCCGCCGTGCTGCAGGGAGGTGTGTCGCAGATTGAACCGAAAAGTATCCCGGTGAGATTGTCGAACGCTCATTCAAGAGTGAACGGTCAGCAACTCTTCATGACACATGCCTATAAAGTGGGGTTCTGGAGAGAAGAGCAAGTGAACGACACTCTCCGGAGAGATGTCTATGTGCCGGTCTCAAAGTTTATTTACTCTCTTGACCTTAAGACTGCTAAACACAACTTCAATCATCAGGGAAGATCATCAACTGATGGGAGCCCTTTCTGGGAAAATACCTATCTGACTCCCAACGGCTCTAATGATTTCACCAATTATCTCTCGCTTACAAACTCTTTCGGAATCTACATGATCGAGGGTTTCCGCGATTGGGCAAAGTTCGGACTCTCTGCCTTCGTGTCTTATTCGCTCGACCGATTCAAACAGACCACAGCCTACGAACTTCCGGTGCTTGACGAAACTCAATTATCTCAGCTTACCCCTCTCCCCGATGGCTTTGCAATTGAGCCGATTCACACTCAACATAAACTTCGTGTCGGAGGTCGAATCGAAAAAACCAGAGGTTCCATACTTCGCTATAATGCGCAAGCCTTGTTCGGACTTTCAGATGATGCTGCCGGCGACATTGACATTAACGGCAATATCGACACACATATACCTCTCTTCGGCGACACTGTGGTAATTGGCGGTTTCGGCAGATTCGCCAATCTGGCTCCGTCATGGCTACTTAAACATTACATTTCCAATCATTTCGCATGGAACAATAACTTCGGAAAGACCCGCACCTTCCGGGTCGGAGGGCATCTGCTGATTCCCTGGACTTCAACTCACTTCACCGCCGGTGTGGAAAATGTGCAGAATCAGATTTATTTTGATTCGTCTTCCCTTCCGAGACAGCACTCCGGAAATGTTCAAATCTTCTCTGCCACTCTTAACCAGAACTTCCGCTTCGGAATCTGGAACTGGAATAACTCTATCACTTTCCAAACCTCCTCCGACAATCAAGTGATTCCTCTCCCGAAATTATCGGTCTATTCCAACATGTTCCTCAAATTCATCGCCTTCAAGGTGCTCAAACTCCAGATTGGAATAGATTGCGATTATTACACTGCCTACAAAGGACATGACTATCAGCCTGCAACCATGACTTTTATAAATCAGCAATCAACTCCTGTCGGTAACTTCGCGCTCTGCAATGCCTATATAACTGCACGCCTTTACCGCACACGGTTTTATCTGCTTTACAGTCATGTCAATCAAGGATGGTTTGGTAAAAACTATTTCTCGCTTCCTCACTACCCTATCAATCCCCGCCGGTTTCAACTTGGCATAAGCATTGATTTCGCTGACTGATAAATAATATTCTGAAACTTTAATCCGACATAAATATTTCAATTCTCCAATGGCAAAAAAAATAAAAATCAACCTTCTTCTTCAGATTCTGATTGCTATCGTGCTGGGCATCGTCTGCGGAAACTTTTTCCCACAATGGCTCGGAAGTGTCTTCTTGACGTTTAATGCAATATTCAGTCAGTTTCTCGGCTTCCTTATCCCTCTGATTATTCTTGGCTTCGTCGCTCCCTCAATTGCTGAAATAGGGAAAGGAGCCGGCAAAATACTTGTAGCAACAGCTGCTCTTGCATACCTTGCCACCATTAGCACCGGCTTCTTAAGCTATTTCGTAGGCGACTCCGTTTTCCCTTCCCTCATAACACCTCATGCGTTGTCTGACAAACTTGGGGAAGCAAACGATCTCCAACCTTACTTCACAATCAAGATGCCTCCTTTAATGGACGTCGTGTCGGCGCTTGTGCTTTCATTCGTGCTTGGCATTTGTCTTGCCTCCGTTAAGACAGACACCTTTAAGAATCTCCTGTTTGAGTTTCGGGATGTGGTCACAATGACTATCCGCGGTGTTATCATTCCTCTTCTGCCACTTTACATTTTCGGCATTTTCCTCAACATGACCTATTCAGGTCAAGTGGCTACCATTCTCAGCACATTTGCCCGAATCATCCTGATTATCTTCGCCCTACATATAGGAGTCTTGATTCTGCAATACTGTGTGGCTGCCTTATTCGTAAGAAAGAACCCGTTTAAACTCCTCTGGACCATGCTCCCTGCCTACTTTACTGCTCTTGGCACCCAATCAAGTGCGGCAACTATACCCGTCACTCTTCGCCAGGCCATCAAAATGGGTGTCAGCGAAGAAATTGCCGGTTTTACAGTGCCCCTTTGCGCAACCATCCACATGTCGGGCTCGACCATGAAGATCGTGTGCTGTGCTATTGCTCTGATGATTATGCAGGGAATGCCCTATTCTCTTCCAATGTTTGCCGGTTTTATCTGCATGCTCGGCATCTCGATTATCGCCGCTCCGGGGGTGCCCGGAGGCGCTATCATGGCATCTCTCGGAATCCTCGCATCCATTCTTGGTTTCTCTGAAGCGGATCAGGCTCTGATGATTGCGCTCTATATCGCCATGGACTCTTTCGGAACAGCCTGCAACGTAACCGGCGACGGTTTCATCGCTCTGATTATCGACCGCTTCTTCGGTCCTAAAAGAGCCAGAAACTAAGACTTCGTTCACATTCTAACAAATAAGATACGACGTATCACCCCCGGTAGTAAACACGGTGACACGTCGTATCTATATTTTTTCCATTCCTGACCACTGCATCTCAAGCCGGATAATAACGCCTATACAAAAAAGTCACCCTTTAGGGGAAAGTTTTTGCAAAAACTTTCCCCTAAAGGGTGACTTTTTATTCAAATTCGGATGATTTAACAGCTACTTATCTCTCATAACTAAGCAAGGTTCAATAGTTTAAACCGTAATGCCATAGAGGAATAATATTGGCATGACCGAACTCTATGTCATCTCGTACTACAATTCCATTAGGATCACCCTCAAGTTGTCTTCGTCCTTTCTTTGCACCTCCAACTTCAAATACATAATCCCCAATTCGGAAATCGGTCGTTTTAGCCGCTACTACCTCATGGTTTACACGCATCTGATTGTAGAAAAAAGTCTCACGAACACTACCGATGTTTACCCCATCTCCACGAAGAGCATACATAAGATTTGGATTGTCGAGAAATATTTTTTCCAACTTTCCTAATCCACGGAAACCACCGGTTTCATCACGAAGTTGTGCTATCATTCCTGCCTTCTCAAGATAAACAAGATAATCCGGGAGGTCGTTCTTACTTACCTTTAACTCAACAGTTAAGTTTCCCATATTAGGCTTATATGGCACTGATTCAGAAAGAAGAGCCAACAAGCGGGCCAGCTTTCTTGATGTTGAGATATTCATGCCGGCATATTGCGGGATATCAACTTCTAAGGTCTGGTTCATAACCTGCTGAAGTCGTAGCTCGTATCCCGGCTGACTACTGAATGGATAATACCCTCTGGCGAGATACTCCTTGAAATACGGAAGAGGATGAAAATCAAGCGGAAACTCTACTCTATTTTGAAGAATTTCATCAAGTGAATACACCGGAATATCAATGTTTTCAGTCAGCTTAAGATATTCCCTGAAAGAGAGTCCCTGCATCTCAAAAATCAATGCTCGACGACTAAGATCGGCTGCCCCCTGGTGTATATCAAGCACTGAACTACCGGTAAAGATAACCTGTAAATCAGAAAAAGTATCATAGATCTGCTTAAGCTCACGCGACCATCCATTATACTTATGCACTTCATCAATTACAAGGTGCACTCCGTTTTCCTTAACCCACTCATCAGCAAGTTCTATAAGGGTGTGATTATAGAAATAAGAGTTGTCGGCCGACACATAAAGCCATCGTTCCCTATCAGGTTGAAGAAGAATATGCTGCTTCATCATGGTCGACTTTCCGACACCCCGTGGTCCGACAAGACCTATCATGCGGTCTTCCCATAAAATTCGGTCATACATATATCGGTGAAAAGCCGTAGGAGTTCTTCGAAGCTCCGCGTTCATATATGTTATCAGATTGAGGTCTGTCATAGCCTTAATTATGTTTTGATAGATGCAAATATAACAAAATAATCCTGATTAAAAATATGTTTTTCGCGAAAAAGTCACCCTTTAGGGGAAAGTTTTCGCAAAAACTTTCCCCTAAAGGGTGACTTTTATTCAAATTCGGATGATTTATCAACTAACAATCTCTGATAACGCACACAGATGTCCATTCCACTTCTTCGGAATGGTTACTTCCAAAATGACGTTTCAGTCACTCTTGCAGGAACGGACACTGTAAGGTGATAAAACAAAAAAAATAGGGAAAGAAAGGTTTTCGTAACAGTATTTTTTGTAACTTTGCACAAAACTCGTTTACGAAATTTAAAACTACCTAATTATCATATAACTTATGTATTCAAAATTTCAGGAACATCTCCAGAAGGAACTCCAGGAAATAAAGAATGCCGGCCTCTACAAAAACGAGCGCGTAATTGTCACTCCGCAGAAAGCCGACATCGAGGTTGAAAACACTAACGGTGAAGTGCTCAACTTCTGTGCAAACAACTATCTCGGTCTTGCTGACAATTCTCGTCTGATCGAGGCTGCCAAGAAAGCGATGGACAACCGTGGATACGGCATGTCATCCGTTCGTTTCATCTGTGGCACTCAGGACCTCCACAAGAAGCTTGAACGTGCTATTTCAGACTACTTCAAAACAGAGGACACAATCCTTTATGCAGCTTGTTTCGACGCAAACGGCGGTCTGTTTGAACCTCTTTTCACAGAAGAAGATGCAATTATCTCCGACTCTCTGAACCATGCTTCAATCATCGACGGTGTGCGTCTTTGCAAGGCAAAACGTTTCCGTTATGCTAATGCAGACATGGCTGATCTTGAACGCTGCCTGCAGGAAGCAAAAGATTGCCGTTACAAAATCATCGCAACCGACGGTGTGTTCTCAATGGACGGTAATGTCGCTCCAATGGATAAGATTTGTGAACTCGCAGAGAAATATGACGCTCTCGTAATGGTTGACGAAAGCCACTCTGCCGGCGTTGTTGGTCCGACAGGCCACGGTGTTGCAGAACAGTTTAACTGCTACGGCAAGATTGACATCTTCACCGGCACTCTCGGCAAAGCATTCGGCGGTGCTATGGGCGGCTTCACAACCGGTCCGAAAGAAATCATCGATATGCTGCGTCAGCGTTCACGCCCCTATCTCTTCTCTAACTCTGTTGCACCTTCTATTGTCGGTGCGAGCCTTGAAATGTTCAAAATGCTTGGTGAAAGCAACGAACTTCATGACCGCCTGATGGAGAACGTAAACTACTTCCGTGAAAAGATGATGGCTGCCGGATTCGACATCAAGCCGACTCAGAGCGCCATCTGCGCCGTAATGCTTTATGACGCAAAACTTTCTCAGGAGTTTGCTGCTGAAATGCAGAAAGAAGGCATCTTTGTAACCGGTTTCTACTACCCCGTTGTTCCGAAAGGACAGGCTCGCATCCGTGTGCAGCTCTCAGCAGGTCACACTCGCGAACAGCTTGACCGTGCAATCGAAGCCTTCATCAAGGTTGGCAAGAAACTTAACGTCATCAAACTATAAAAACACATCTCTCCACGTTTCCAACTGACATGAAAAACGTACTTATCATCGGAGCAACAGGCCAGATTGGTTCTGAGCTCACAATGAAGCTACGCAACGAATACCCTAATGGTAATATCGTTGCCGGATATATTCCCGGTGCTGAACCCAAAGGTGTGCTTCTTGAAAGCGGACCGAGCGAAATTGTCGACATCACTAATCCTCAGCAGATTGCAGAGGCTGTCGACAAATACAACATTGACACTATCTACAATCTCGCTGCCCTTCTCAGCGCGGTTGCAGAAGCTAAACCTCAGCTGGCATGGAAAATCGGTGTCGGAGGTCTTTACAACACTCTTGAAGTTGCACGCGAAAAGAACTGCGCGGTCTTCACTCCCAGTTCTATCGGCTCTTTCGGTAAAGACACTCCCCACGTTAAGACTCCGCAGGACACAATTCAGCGCCCGGCAACCATCTACGGTGTGACTAAAGTTACCGGCGAGATGTTGTCAGACTATTATGCAAAACGTTTCGGTGTTGACACTCGTTCCGTTCGTTTCCCCGGCCTTATCTCATACGTGGCTCCTCCGGGTGGTGGCACAACCGACTATGCTGTCGACATCTACTATTCAGCTGTCAAAGGTGAGAAATTCAAATGTCCGCTGAAACCCGGCACATTGATGGACATGATGTATATGCCCGACGCTCTTCGCGCTGCAATTGAAATCATGGAGGCTGACCCCACTCGTCTCGTTCACAGAAACTCTTTCAACATCGCTTCAATGAGCTTTGACCCCGAGGTTATCTTCAACAAGATTAAGGAGTATGTACCCGGTTTTGAAATGGAGTATGAACTTGACCCGCTTCGCCAGGCTATCGCTGACTCTTGGCCTGACAGCCTTGATGACTCTTGCGCTCGCGCTGAATGGGATTGGAAACCCGAATATGACCTCGACGCAATGACTGTCGATATGCTTACCAACCTTCGCAAAAAATTCGGAATCGAAAAACCCGCTGATTGCAAAGCGTAATCACTAATAACTTTAAGAAAAATAGAACAATATTTCAGAATAATATAGTATATTTTTCTCCCATATAGAACAGGAAACCGTTGAGTGGTTTCCTGTTTTTTTGTAATTTTGCAACTCGATTATTCCTAATTGACAGAATGATTGCGTCTCTCCTTCTGAATTTTACTTTTTATTGAATTAACTTAATCGGGAACCACGAGTGCCCCACTACCGGCCACTCCCCTTTTTTGACTTAATCCTATTAAATGACTAAACTCGGTTTTATAAAATCGTTGATGACAGCGGTGATTCCTCTGACAGCGATTTCCGTTCCCGTGCAAATCACGGCGCAACAAATCGAGCCGCAAAATTTCGATATGCCGGCTCCGGTGACTCATCTTTCGCCCACTCTCTTGATGCTTTCGCGCGAGGAATGTATTGAAATAGCTCTCTCGCAAAGTCCGACAATAAAAGTGGCTGATCTCGAAGTGGTCAGATATGACTATTCCAAAAAGGAAACTCTTGCATCTCTATTTCCACAAATTGACTTTCAATTGGCCTATCAGAGATCTATCAAACTTCAGACTGTAACCATGGATTTCGGTGGTCAGACTCAGAAAATGAAGATGGGTTCCGACAACACATGGAACACCGGATTTTCTGTATCACTCCCCATTATTGCCCCGACCTTGTGGAAAGCAATCTCTCTGAGCGATTCGCAGATTCTCGCTTCTCTTGAAAGCGCCCGCTCTTCAAGACTGGAACTAATCAATCAAGTCAATCAGGCATATTACTCTCTATTACTTGCCAATTCCTCCAAGGAAGTCATTAAAGAGAATTATGAAATAGCGAAAATCACTGCCGACATCTTCGAGAAACAGTTCAAGCAGGGCACAGCTTCGGAATATGATGTTCTCCGCTCATCTGTTCAGGTCAAGAACATCGAGCCGGAACTCCTTCAGGCCGACATTGCAATCCGTCAGTGTGAACTCCAGCTCAAAGTGCTCATGGGCATGGGGAATGAGGTTGAGATACACCCGACCATTAAACTTGAAGACCTTCAGCGCGACATGTATGTCTATCAGCTCGACGACCGTTCGCTCAGCAATAACTCATCACTCCGATCTCTCGACATATCAACCGAAACGGCGCGTAAGAACGTAACGTTGAAAAAATTTGAATATCTGCCAACTCTCGGAGCATCATATAACCTCAACTGGCTTGCTCTGAGCAATGGTTCACCTTTTAAGAATCAGGAATTTTCACCCTATTCAAATGTGGCACTATCGCTCAACGTTCCTATTTTCTCCGGAGGTAAGCGATATAACGCCGTGCGTCAGGCAAAGGTGCAGGTAAAAGAACTTGAGCTGCAACGCGAAAACCTCGTCAATTCTCTCAACATGCAGGTTGAACTTGCCCTCGACAACATCAATCGTCAGGCACGTCAGATTGAGACCTCCAAAGAAGGCGTAGGACAAGCCGTCAAAGCTCACGAAATCATGCAGAAAAGCTTTGAAATCGGAGCTGCTTCCTATCTTGAGCTTCGCGACAGCGAGCTTGCCGAAACCTCAGCCCGTCTCTCATATCTTCAGTCAATCTATAACTTTCTTGTCTCTTCAAGCGAACTCGACATGCTGCTTGGACGAGAGAACTCTCTCATAACTTCAAAAAACTAATCTAAATTTCGAATCTCATCGTTATGAAAAAAACTATTCTGACATTCCTCTCGCTCGCTGTGCTGTTGTCAGTCTCAAGTTGCTCTTCGGATTCTGAAAAGGAAAAAACAGAGACCGAAGAACTTCCGGCTGTAAAAGTTGAAACTGTCAGCGAACAGGAAGTAGACCAAATCGCAACCTATACCGCCACTGTTGAACCGGAAATTGTCAACAATATTTCCGCCATGATGGCAAACCGCATCAAAGCCATATATGTCGATGAGGGGATGAACGTGTCAGCCGGACAGAAACTTGTGCTTCTTGATGATGTCAACACCACATCCTACGAAATTCAGGTTGACAATGCAAAGGCAAATCTCCGCAATGTGCAGCTGAATTACGATCGCGCTGTTGAACTCCTTAAAATCGGAGGAGGCACCAAGCAGCAGGTTGACCAGATGGAGATTCAGCTTATCAATGCGAAAAATGCCGTTGCCTCAGCTGAGAGAACTCTCAGAAATGCCCGCGAGAACACTGTTCTGACATCTCCGGTGTCGGGTGTCGTTACAGCCCGTAATTATGATCCGGGCGATATGACCGGACAGTTGCCCATTCTGACTGTGGCTCGTGTGAATCCGGTTAAAGTTGTCATAAACGTTTCTGAAACTGAATTTTCTAAAATCCATAAGGGGATGCCGGCAACCATGACTTTCGACACTTATGGCGACGAACAATTCGAGGGTAAGATCACTCTTATCTCTCCGACAATCGACCAGGCTTCAAAAACCTTCGGTGTGGAAATAACCGTGCCCAACGGAAATGGCAAAATCCTTCCGGGAATGTTTGCCCGCGTCACTCTCAACCTCGGCATCGGGCGTCATGTCGTCGTGCCTGACAAAGCAATCGTTAAACAGACAGGTTCAGGAAACCATTACGTCTATATCTATAAAGACGGGAAGGTTACTTACAGCCAGGTCGAACTGGGTCAGAGAATCGGAAATTCTTACGAAATTCTGTCAGGCGTGCCTGACAATGCTGAAGTCGTTGTCTACGGTCAGTCAAAACTCTCTAACGGTGCTTCTGTGAAACGCATCAAATAATTTCCCTGAAGGGTAAAAAGTAAAAAACTTATAAAACAGATTTATACGTATGAGCCTATACGCATCGGCGGTGAAACGCCCGATTATGACGACTCTATGCTTTGTCACGGTTGTCATACTTGGTCTGTTCTCGCTTGCCAAATTACCCATCGACCTCTATCCGGACATCGACACAAACCAGTTGATGGTCATTACGATGTATCCCGGTGCGAGTGCGGAAGACATTGAACAGAATGTCACCAAACCTCTTGAAAATGCCCTCAACTCAGTTGAACATCTGAAACATATCACCTCGCAATCGCGCGAAAACACATCTGTCATCACCTTGGAATTTGAATATGGCTATGACATTGATGTGCTGACAAACGATGTGCGCGACAAACTTGACATGGTGAAATCTTTGCTCCCCGACGATTCGGAGAATCCCATCATCTTCAAGTTCTCGACTGACATGATTCCTATCTGTCTGCTTTCTGTCGAGGCGAAAGAGAGTATGCCGGGCCTGTATAAGATTCTTGATGAAGGTGTAGCTAACCCTCTGGCGCGTGTCGACGGAGTCGGAACAGTGTCTATTACAGGAGCACCGAAACGTGAGATTCATGTCTATGTCGACCCAAGAAAACTTGAGGCCTACAATATTTCAGTCGAAACAATTTCTGCCATAATCGGCGCGGAGAACAGGAATGTGCCGGGAGGTTCGTTTGACATCGGTTCCAATACCTACGCTTTGCGTGTGCAGGGTGAGTTTACGGATTCTTCTCAAATGGAAGATATACCCGTCGGTTCATTCCAGGGGAAAATCGTCTATCTGAAAGACGTGGCTCATGTCGACGACTCTCTTGAGGAACGCACTCAGCAAACTTATATCGGAGGTAAGGAGGGTGCCACAATTATCATTCAGAAACAAAGTGGCGCAAACTCGGTTGAGATTTCTGAAAAAGTCATGAAGATGCTTCCACAGCTGGAAAAGAATCTTCCTTCCGACATTAAGATTGGTGTCATTGTCGACACCTCCGATAATATCCGAAACACCATTGCCTCTCTTGAGGAGACGGTGTTGTACGCACTGTTGTTTGTGATGATTGTCGTCTTCGTCTTCCTTGGGCGTTGGCGTGCTACACTGATTATTGTCATCACCATTCCGGTTTCGCTTATTGCCTCGTTTATCTATCTATTTGCTACGGGCAACACTCTTAACATTGTTTCTCTCTCGGCACTTTCAATATCAATCGGTATGGTTGTCGACGACGCCATTGTGGTTCTTGAAAATGTCACTACCCATATTGAGCGAGGAGCTGATCCAAAGCAGGCTGCCATACATGGCACCAATGAGGTGGCAATCTCCGTTATCGCCTCTACGCTGACCCTTATCGCGGTGTTCTTCCCTCTCACCCTTGTGACAGGCATGACCGGCGTATTGTTCCGCCAGTTGGGTTGGATGGTGACAATCATGATGATTATATCAACCACATGTGCGCTTTCACTCACTCCGATGCTTTGCAGCCAGTGGCTGAGAAAAAACAATACCCACGGCAAACTCTATACACTCTTCTTCACTCCGATTGAAAAGGCTCTCGACCGCTTTGACAACGGCTACGCTTCGTTGCTTCGTCGCGTTGTGTCTCACCGCACGATGACAGTTATTATCTGTATGGGTATCTTTGTCGCATCAATCTTCCTGATGAAATTTGTCGGAACGGAGTTCTTCCCCACTCAGGATAATGCCCGAATCGGAGTCAGTCTTGAATTGCCGATTGGCACTCGCGTGGAGATTGCAAAGGAAACGACAGCTCGACTGGATTCTCTCTGGCGTGCAAAATATCCTGAAATTAAAGTTTCACAGTTCACCGTAGGTCCTGCAAGTTCTGACAATACTTATGCTTCGCTGTCAGATAATGGTGCCCATATTGTTGAAATGAACATCTCTCTGACAGACCCGGGCGACAGAAAGCGCGGCATCAAAGAGATTGCCGACCTGATGCGTGGCGACATCGAGCGAGAGTTTCCTGAGTTTAAAAAAGCACAGGTGAATGTCGGTGGCGGACGTGGAATGAGCATGGGCGGACAGAGCACTGTCGACTTTGAAGTCTACGGTTATGATTTCTCCGAAACCGACTCTGTTGCACGCATGCTTCAAAAGGCTCTTTACGGAATTGAAGGAACTGCCGACGTGACTATCTCCCGTTCGGATTATCAGCCGGAATATCAGGTTGACTTCGATCGTGAAAAGCTCTCACTCTACGGTTTGAACCTTTCAACTGCGGCTATGGCTCTGCGAAACAGAATCAATGGCGCAACTGCCTCACAGTATCGTGAAGATGGTGAAGAATACGACATCAAAGTGATGTATGACCCTTCACATAGAACGACTATTGAAGACATCGAAAACATCATGGTCGCAACTCCGACAGGCGCTTCAATTCGCATCAAAGAGCTTGGAAAGGTTGTTGAACGATCCACACCTCCCACCATCGAACGAAAAGACCGCGAACGTTTGATCACCGTCTCGGCTGTTGTCGACGGTGTGCCGATGAGTCAGGTTGTGACTGAAGCTGAGATTGCAATCGACGGAATGCATCTGCCACAGGGCATCTCTATCGGACTTGCAGGTTCGTTTGAAGACCAGCAGGATTCTTTCGGCGACCTCCTCACTCTTGGCGTTCTGATTATTCTTCTTGTCTATATTGTCATGGCGGCTCAGTTCGAGTCTCTCACCTATCCGGGCATCATCATGACCTCTCTCCTATTCGCCTTCTCAGGTGTCTTCCTGATTCTTTGGCTGACCGGTCACACTCTTAACGTCATGTCAATGATTGGTGCTATCATGCTTATCGGTATCGTGGTTAAGAATGGTATCGTGCTAATCGACTATATAACCCTGAACCGTGAACGCGGCATGAGCATCCGTCGTGCTGTAATCGACGCCGGCAGATCGCGCCTACGTCCGGTTGTCATGACCACTCTGACCACTATTCTCGGTATGGTGCCGATGGCTGTCGGCTCAGGTCAGGGAGCGGAAATGTGGCGCCCGATGGGTACAGCCGTCATCGGTGGTCTGACATTCTCAACCATTCTGACCCTTCTTTTCGTGCCGGTGCTCTACTGCTCATTCGCCGGTCGAGGAGTTAAAAACACCCGAAAGAAACTTCGTAAAACAGCTGCAAAATGAAATCAATATTTATAGCTTACGACCAGGCTCATCATGAGGCTATCATCGAAATTCTGGACCGCTCGAATTGCCGCGGATTCACTTCTTTCGGCACCGTGCAGGGACGAGGCTCCGTAAAGGGAGAACCGCACTATGGCTCGCACGCCTGGCCGTCGCTCGCCAGCGCAATCATCACGATTGTGCCCGACGAGAAAGTCGACAATCTGCTCAAACGTCTCCGTGCGCTCGATGAAGAAAAACCTCTTCTCGGACTCCGGGCTTTCGTATGGAATGTTGAACAGTCAATCTGACACGTTTAAGCGAACAATAGCTTGATATGATATGTTTTAAAGGGAGAAGTCGGTGATAGCCGTCTTCTCCCTTTCCATATCATCTAAACTTGAATCCATTATGAAAAACAATAATAATCTCCAATCTCTCAATCAACTTATTGAAGAAGCAATTAAAAAGAACTGGAACCTCCCGGCTTTTTCCGATATGAACGGGATAACATATCAGTTCCGCCAAGTTGCTCTGACAATTGAAAAGCTGCACATACTTTTTAAAGCAGCAGGCGTCAGAGAAGGTGATAAAATTGCAATCTGCGGAAAAAACTCTTCTAATTGGGCTGTTATCTTTCTGGCGTGTCTGACAAAAGGGATTGTTGCTGTTCCGTTGCTCCATGAATTTAATCCGGAGACAATCACTCATCTTGTGAATCATTCCGATGCGAAACTTCTCTTTGTCGATGCCGCGATTTGGAAGAATCTGAACGCTGATGAGCTAAAAGGTCTCACAGGGGCAATTTTCATCTCTGAGTTTGGCATGCCTCTGTCGCGCTCAAAGAAACTGACAGACGCTCGAAACAATCTCAATGAGCTCTTCGGCAAGAAGTATCCCTACGACTTCACACCAAAAGATATTGACTGGCATAAGGATTCACCCGACGAACTGGCAGTTATCAATTACACCTCAGGCTCGACAGGTATGTCAAAGGGTGTGATGCTTCCTTTCCGCTCGCTATGGAGCAACATCAGATATTCAATAGATCATCTTGATTTCCTGAAACCCGGCGATGGTATCGTCAATATGCTTCCATTGGCTCATCTCTATGGCATGACAATCGAAATGCTTCATCCCTTCGTCAAGGGTTGTCATTGTAACTTCCTCACAAAAGTTCCGTCGCCGGCGATTCTTATGAACGCATTCTCTCATGTGCGTCCCAAGCTCATCGTGGCCGTACCGCTTGTAATTGAGAAAATCATTCAGACAAAAGTATTCCCCGTCATCCGTAAACCGATGATGAAACTGATGCTTAAACTGCCTGTGATAAAAGAACGTATCCATAAAAAAATCCTTAATCAGCTCGTGCATGCTTTCGGAGGACAGATCAGAGAAATCATTATTGGAGGGGCAGCCTTAAACAAGGATGTAGCGGAGTTTCTTGATGAGATTAAATTCCCCTACACCGTCGGCTACGGCATGACGGAGTGCGGCCCGTTGGTTTCATACGCACCGCCGGCTGAAACACGTCCCGGAAGTGTCGGAAAGATTGTTGACCGAATGGAACTTATGGTTGACTCCGACGACCCCGTCAATAAACCGGGCAATCTGTTGCTGAAGGGAGACAATGTGATGAGCGGATATTATAAGAATCCGGAAGCTACAAAAGACACATTCCTTCCGGGAGGGTGGATGAATACCGGTGACCTTGTTACAGTCGATCCAGATGGATATATCTATATCAAGGGGCGTTCAAAGACGATGATACTCGGTCCGTCAGGTCAAAACATCTACCCCGAAGAAATCGAGCAGAAGATAAACAACCTCCCCTACGTGCTGGAGTCACTTGTGATTGACGACGGAGGGAAACTTGTGGCTCTTGTTTATCCGGATTATGAATCTATGGAGAAGAATAATCTGAAACCAGAAAATGCCGTAAGCCTGATGGATGATAATCTGAAACTTCTCAATCAGCAGCTTCCTGCCTACAGCAAAGTGTCTTCAATCCGCATTATGGACAAAGAATTTGAGAAGACACCCAAGCGCTCAATCAAACGTTATCTCTATCAGAAAAATCAATAATCCCCACATAACAGCATATTCTTTACACTTGAGAGCGAAATCCATACTTTAGATTTCTTCATGCAGTGGATTGGTTCATTAGCTTGTAAAGAATGAATATGCAGCTTATTTCCTAATTCTTATTCACACATTATTTCAATGAAGAGACAGACTCAAGAAGATCAGGTTATTGAGGCTCTACGTAAACAAGGAGGATATGCTACATTACGTCGACTTAATGAGGTAATTGACTTCTCTTCCTGGAAAACACTCACTCCGGAAGCAACTATAAGACGAATCGTTCAGTTAAGTGATTCGATATTTAGGATTCAGCCGGGACTCTGGGCACTTGAAGAAGATCGAGAAAGAATAATCAAGAAATTCAAGATCAAAAACGGAGACAAACGGAGTGAAGAACTCTTTAATCACTCATATTATCAAGGTCTATTAATCGAAATAGGACGCTTTAGGAATCTAAAGACCTATATCCCTCCTCAAGATCAACATCATTTGTTCTTGGAAAGAGAATTGGGAGATATGACCGATTTAAAGGTTATACCAAAATTTTCCTACGATTTCATCCTTCGTAAAGCGCGAACTGTAGATGTTATCTGGTTTAATGAACGTACCATGCCAACCCATTTTTATGAAGTTGAACATACGACTGACATCAAGAATTCTCTTACAAAGTTTTACGAGTTACAGGATTTCTTTTCGTCGTTCTATATTGTAGCAGGTAAATATCGAGAAAATGAATTTAAAGATAAAATCAATGCTTCGATCTTTTCTTCGATAAAAGACAGAGTCAGCTTTATTACCTATGATAAAGTTGCGGCACTTCATTCTAATATATCTCAACAAATAAAAATAATATGGTAAGTTATGAATGCATATATTATTTATACTACTCAGGGAACTACGTATGGACCTAATTTGAATGTTGACGTTGAAAATTGTCAGGTATTAGGTATAATACAATCGAACACTGAAAAGGATGCTATACAGAAACTATTCGAGAAAAACGAATGGATTCAACGTGCTGGATTTACAAAGGATTATGTCGTTGCAACACAACTTTTCACATCATCAAATAAAAAAGATATTAATGAAATAATTAATTACCTCTTGAATGAAGAACATATACATTTCCAAGAAAACAACTATCCTAAAAATCATATTTTTAGAATACTTAAAAGGCTGAAAGAATCATTATAGATGGTATCGAAAGTGGTTAACCCTATGTCGTGAAAAATTGAAGGAGAATGGAACGATCTGGATTTCTGGTACCCATCATAATATCTTTGCCATCGCTAATCTCTTGACAGAACTTGGCTATAAGATTCTCAATGTTATTACGTGGGCTAAGACCAATCCTCCACCAAATATTTCATGTCGATTCTTTACCTACTCCACAGAATTTATCCTTTGGGCAAGAAAGTCACCTAAGGTTCCCCATAAGTATAATTATGAGTTGATGAAAGCAATCAACGAGGGTAAGCAGATGACAGACGTGTGGCGTCTCCCGGCAATATGCCGTTGGGAGAAGTCATGCGGCAAGCATCCTACGCAAAAGCCATTGGCTCTTCTCACGCGTATCATTCTTGCCAGCACTAACGAGAATGACTGGATTCTCGATCCCTTCGCAGGTTCTTCTACCACTGGAATTGCAGCCAATCTATGTGGAAGAAGATTTTTGGGTATTGAAAAGGAATTTAATTTCGTGTCACTAGGTAGAGATAGAAGAGAAGAAATAAATAATCAAGATATTCGATTAAATTATCGAAATAAACTTTCAGATTTAAGTTTTTTAAATCAAAAGTTTTTTGTGCAAGAACCTACTGATTATTATGGAATGGACTTACCATTTTAATACTTTAAGATTTAGAATAATACAATGTATATATTATTGATTACTACATATTTAAAATAATATATAAAACTTCACCGGTTAACTTACTCCGTGTCATAACACTGAGCAAGATTATCTCGGCTATCAACTATACTATAGATCTTAAATTTATTGAATTAAATTTATCAAAGCGCACACATAGGTTAAACCATGTTAAGTTGCTAAAAAGTTGTTATATATTACACTATTATATGAAAAAAAATATTTATATTTGCAATGTAAATTAACTCGTTAATATATAAACAAAACTAACAATATGGGACAAAACGATTATAGTTGGTGCTACGTTGAATCAATTTCAAATCACTCCAAAAATGATACTGGTGTTGTATACGGCTGGTGTAGTATGTGCGATGAACACTACGTTTATTGCGATGATGATTGTATGGTTGATTACGATTAACTCCCAAATACATATCATAAATTACTCAAAACATAGAATATAAATTAAAAAGCTGCCTATATTTTCAATAGTATAGGCAGTTTTTTATGGTGATACAAAAAAATGGAAATAGTACGTCCTGAACATAACTGGTTTCATAATCATCTGGTAAAACAGCCTATCCAAAATTTTCCATATCGACCATCTAACTTCATAGTCAGGCGAGATGTTGACAATGGCATTCTCTTGTATAATAGTGTTACTGGATGCCTCCTTTTTTTTGAGTCAGAGGATGAAATCAACTCTAATTTATCAGTCTTAATTGAGTACTGGTTTTATCTACCAAGTAATTCCTTTAATGAATGCGATTGGGTAGATTTTCTTCGAAATAAAAGAATTAACTACGTTTCCAAACAGGGTATTAATTCGTATGTTATTATGACGACTCTTGATTGCAACGCGCGATGTTTCTATTGTTATGAAAAAGGAGTCCCTCATATCACAATGAACAGCAAAATAGCTACTTCAATATGTGACTTTATTAAACGTCATTCTACGGATACTATCAAATTAACCTGGTTCGGTGGGGAGCCATTAATTAATTCATCAGTTATTGATTTAATCTGCCAGAGATTAACAGAATATGGAGGTTCATTCTTCTCTACGATAATTACTAATGGTCTTCTCCTCACAAGTGAGACTATAGGTATAGCTATCAAGAAATGGAATCTCAAGAGAGTCCAAATTACGTTAGACGGCACTGAGAAAATATATCTGAGAACGAAATCATATATTGACTCAAATGGCAATGAGTTTCAAATAGTATTAGATAATATAGATTGTTTATTAAGATCTGAGATTGCAGTGACGATACGACTCAATCAAGATAAACATAATACGGATGATCTCTTGACGCTTGTGGATATATTGCATTCTCGATTTGGATATAGTAGACACTTGAAAATATACAACCATCTTCTTTTTAATTTCGATGGAGAGTATACTCAGGAACAAATTGATGATTTTTATAAATTAGGAAACAAACTAAATGCACTCGGATATGAAAGTAATCATAACCTACCCTATGGTATGATTATTCATCAATGTATGGCAGATAGTGATCAGTCTCTAGTCATAACTCCTTCTGGACAAATTGGTAAATGCGAACATTTTACTGATGATAAAATGGTAGGCTCAATATTTTCTGATGAACTTGATCTATCAACAATCAATATGTGGAAAGAAAAATATGATACAACAGAAGAATGTTATTCATGTCCACTCTATCCAACATGCATAAGACTAAAAAAATGTCCTAATCAAAAAATACGTTGCACGGATTTTTATCGAAAGAATAGATTAGACTCCATAAATATGGCAATGGAAAATTATTATAAAAAATGGAAATCTAAAGATAAATCAATAACATAATAAATATTCCTCTCCTACATATTAATAACATTGAAAATATACCTGAAAACAAATACTTGTTCGAGTATATACATTCATAGGCTGCCCTTATGAATAACCCTCGAAAGCCTATGATAATGTGAGTTTAGCAGTAACAATACACACTCCCGACGAATAATATTTTAGTTTTACTGTCCTATATAAATTTTTGAGCTATTATAAAGTTAGGTCTGACTCCGGAAATGGAATCAGACCTAATTCTATTGTGTCTCTAAATTTTGAGCGGTCAGTAATATTTTCAATCGCTCAAGAGTTTTGAGCAAGCTCTAATTACTGAGACGCTAAATAAGGTTTAACACCCTTTTAAATGCTAATTAATCAACGATGACCGGAAGCATGGTAGGCTGCCAATGCGTGACGCAACACTTCAAGAGCATCGGCAAGGTCTTCCTTCTTGAGGACATAGGCCACACGCACCTCGTTACGACCGGCGTTCGGTGTGCTGTAAAAACCGGCAGCAGGAGCCATAAAGATTGTTTTTCCTTTATAGGAATATTCTTTCAAACACCATTTGCAGAACTCTTCGGCATCCTCAACCGGAAGTTTAACAACTGTATAGAACGCTCCCATTGGCATCGGTGAGAAGACTCCGGGGATGTCGTTCAATCCGTTGACAAGGAAGTTTCTACGATCTACATACTCGTTGTAGGTGTGCTCCAGATACTCCTTGGAAGTGTCGATTGAAGCCTCGGCAACAATCTGACCGACAAGTGGCGGACTAAGACGCGCCTGACAGAACTTCATGACATTCTCACGAAGCTTTTCATTACGGGTTACGATACAACCGATTCGTATGCCACATTCGTTGTAACGCTTGGAGACAGAATCGATAAGCACCACATTCTCTTCAGCTCCGGGAAGCTGGAGAGCCGAGAAATATGGTTCATCGGTGTAACAGAACTCGCGATAAACCTCATCTGAGAAAAGGAAAAGGTCGTTTCTCTTCACAATCTCGTTCAGCTTCAGCAGTTCCTCTTTTGTGTAGACGTAGCCGGTGGGATTATTTGGGTTACAAATCAATATCGCCTTTGTGCGCGGTGTGATAAGTTTCTCAAACTCTTCGACCGGAGGAAGCGCAAATCCGTTTTCAATTTTAGCGAGCACAGGTCGTATCACCGCACCGGCAGTCATTGCAAAGGAGATATAGTTGGCGTAGGCAGGTTCCGGAATGATCACCTCATCGCCCGGATTAAGGCAGGAAAGAAACGCAAGCAACACAGCCTCAGAGCCACCGGAGGTTACAATAATGTCGTTTGCCGACACATTGATTTCAAAACGGTTATAATATTCCGACAGTTTTGATTTCAAACTTGCAATGCCGTCACTGGCACTGTATTCCAGCACATCTCTGTCGATGGAATGTAAAGCCTTGAGAGCCTCCGGAGGAGAAGGCAGGTCAGGCTGACCGATGTTAAGACTGAGAATCTTTATTCCCTTTGCTTCGGCTTCCTGAGCAAGCGGAGCGAGTTTGCGGATTGGTGAGGCGGGAAGTTGCTGACCTCTAAGTGAAAGTACGGGCATAGGCTTATGAATTTATTATGCGTTAAGCATTTTGAGTTTTCCGGAAATAGCGACAGTAATCACTGATTGCACAATTCATGCATTTCGGATTTCGCGCCGTGCATACATATCGGCCGTGAAGAATCAGCCAATGATGTGCCTTGGCAATCTTATCCGAGGGTATATATTTTACGAGTCTTTTTTCAGTTCCAAGCGGAGTCTTTGAATTTGTGGTAAGGCCGATTCTTTCGCTGACACGGAATACGTGTGTGTCGACAGCCATAGCGGCCTTATTCCACACCACAGAGAGCATCACATTTGCAGTTTTTCTGCCAACACCGGGAAGCTTAACAAGCTCATCAAGCGACTGAGGAATCTCCGAGCCGAACTCATCGCGCAACATCCGGGCTGCATTGATAATGTGGCGTGTCTTATTGTTGGGATAACTGACACTGCGGATATATTCAAAGACCTCCTCTTCAGAAGCCTCAGCAAGCGACTCTACATCAGGATAAGCCTTAAAGAGAGCCGGAGTGACCTGATTCACACGTTTGTCGGTGCATTGGGCCGAAAGAATGACTGCCAGCAGCAGATGAAACGGAGAATCATAGTTCAACTCCGTTTCAGGCTCCGGCATGTTTCGTTCCAAAGTCTCTATGACGGCATCAAATCGCTCGCGGAGAGTCATCTGGCGTTGTCAAATTCATGAAGGAATCTAACATCATTTTCAGAGAAAAGACGCAAATCCTTAACCTTATAAACGAGGTTGGCGATACGCTCGACACCCATTCCGAAGGCATATCCGGAATAAACTTCCGGGTCAATGCCGCATGATTTAAGCACATTGGGATCGACCATTCCGCAACCAAGAATCTCAACCCATCCTGTGCCCTTACATAGCGCACACCCTTTGCCGCCGCAAATCTGACAGCTGATGTCCATTTCTGCGGAAGGCTCTGTGAAGGGGAAGTAAGAGGGTCGAAGTCTTATCTGGGTTTCAGGACCGAACATCTGACGAGCAAAATAGAGAAGCACCTGCTTAAGGTCGGCAAAAGACACATTTTTGTCAATATATAACCCCTCCACCTGGTGGAAAAAGCAATGAGCGCGTGCCGAAATAGCCTCGTTACGATAGACACGTCCGGGGCACACGATACGAATCGGCGGCTGAGTGTGTTCCATCACTCGTGTCTGAACAGACGATGTGTGCGTGCGGAGAAGAACGTCGGCCGGGTTACGGGCAATGAAGAAAGTGTCTTGCATGTCGCGTGCAGGATGATCTGCGGGGAAGTTAAGAGAGGAGAAAACATGCCAGTCGTCTTCTATTTCAGGTCCCTCTGCTACGGTGAATCCCATGGCACCGAAAATGTCGATGATTCTGCGTTTCACAATGCTGAGAGGATGGCGCGTGCCGAATGGCTCCTGAGTTGCTGTGCGAGTCAGGTCAATTTCCATTTCTGCATCTTCTCGCTCGGCAAGCTCCTCTTTAAGATGAGCGATCTTCTCTGTCACAGCGTTCTTCAATTCGTTAAGACGCTGACCGAAAGTTCTCTTATCTTCGGGTGCTATATTTCTAAATTCGCTCATGAGGGCGGTCATCACACCCTTTTTTCCAAGATATTTAATTCGCAGTTCCTCCACCTGCGCTGCGCTTGCGGCTTTTAGCTCGGCTATTTCCCGGCTTAATTGCTCTATCTTTTCTTTCATCTTATTATTCGATTTCTTTAAAAAGCGAAGTTACAAAAATCTTCTGACTTTTCCCACCTCTACAACATTTTTTTTGTTTCTGTAGAGTCAACTGGCAAGTGCAAAATTAAGTGATTCTTCGATAGAACTCAATTTTTGGGGTTGAAAAATTTAGTTTCTTTCGCGGTCTTTCATTAATCTGAAATTGTACTTTATTT
>JAAVFW010000010.1 GCA_014800535.1 Bacteroidales bacterium | reverse complement strand
CATTACATCACCGTTTGGCTGAATAGTGAAGTGACAGTCTCCGCAGTGGCATCCGTCATATATGGCATCGAGGTCACTATCTTCGGGTATCTTGAACAAACCCTTTTCATAGAGGAAAAGTGTCCACAGATGGTCTTTCAGATTGAATATGGTACCCGAGTCCTTATATTGTGTGAATTTCTTCCAGATGCGTTCCAAAAACTCNCGATACTCNTCGGGNGANATATGNGTGGATTTCTCTTCCGANGTAGGACAGTAACGTCCGAANGCGAANACATTCACTCCCTTTTCCACCACGAGATCGATTATGTCNGGAATCTCGTTGATGTTNGTTCCTGAGACGGTCGTCATTATCGCCACGCGGATGCCGTTTCTCCTGAGNACGTCAATCTTCTCAACGGTTGTGTCAAACGACCCCGGCTTGCGTATTGAGTCATGGGTGTCGCGCATNCCGTCNATGGATAGCTGATACTTCTGACATCCCATTTCCTTGAGCCTACNNCACACATCATCGGNAAGGTGAAACGGATTGCCGAGAATTGTAAATGGAATATCCCTCTCATTAAGTAAGNAAAGGATTGTCCANAAGTCACGGTGAAGAATCGGATCACCTCCTGTGATATAAAAATATGGCAGACGNTTCNTCTTGCGGCACATCTTCTCACATTGCCTGATTACCTCCCGGGCTTTTTCAAGAGGCATCTCNATCAGATGCGGNTGTCCTTCGGAAAATATATAGCAATGTTCACANCGCTGGTCGCAACTGTCGGTGATATGCCATTGAAACGCGAAATATTCCATAAATTCANAGTNAACGACTCCGATGTCAGGATTNAGGNNNCTNCACCGGAGTCGTGATGACNGTTGATGATTTTACTTNTCACCTGCNCCGCAAGCCGAGCCACATGCNGCGGGCTTGGGTTCGGTTTTTTCGTCACCTGCNCCGCAGGCTGAACCACATGCTCCTGAAGGAGTACCGTTCTCNGCTTCTGCACAGAGATANGCCTGTGCGGTGTGCTTTACAGCACTGTTGATGATACGTGTCATAGTCGTCTTTTTTTATATGGTTTNACACTNTTTATCAACGCAAAATTAACAAATATTGTTCTACTATTCAAGAGGTTACATTTTATNNTGTTAGTAACNTATTTATCGCTTTTAGTGATTATCAGGAGGTTGTAAAATGATATTTTTTACTTATCTCCGAAGATTAGGATTTACGAGATTAAAACACTAACTTTGCAATTAAGAGCAATACTGAAAATGAGACGGAAAGAACAATTAAACTCAATAATAGAGATATGTCCTGTAAGAAATGTGGTGGCACGTTTCGGCAACAAGTGGGCCTTATTGGTAATACTCGTCCTCAGTGAGAGCGAGCCNATACGATATAACGAGCTTGGAAGAAAGATACCAGATATTTCGTCAAGGGTTTTATCAAACACACTTCGGATTCTTGAAGCAGACGGACTTATTAACCGCCGCTTTTATCAAGAAGTACCTCCGAGAGTTGAATATTCATTATCTGAAACCGGCCGNTCTCTGGTNCCTATAATAATCCAACTCACCGAATGGGCTCAGAACAATATGAAAACAATTATCGAGCATCGTAAGCAACAAGAGAAGTGACCGGCAATGCACGATATTTGGAATCCATGGCATGGCTGCGAAAAAGTGAGTGAAGGATGCGCTCACTGCTATATGTATTATCTTGATAGTTTAAGAGGGAATGTCGGAAGCGAAATATATAAGACCCAGGGATTTGACTATCCTCTTCAACGCAAGCGTGGAGGCGGATATAAGATTCGGAGCGGTGAACANATNAGAGTCTGTATGACATCCGACTTCTTTCTTGAAAAAGCCGACATCTGGCGTGATGCCGCCTGGAGGATGATGAAAGAGCGTAGTGATGTGCGTTTCTTTCTGCTGACAAAACGCCCGGAAAGAGTCGAAAAGTGCCTGCCGTCAGACTGGGGAGACGGTTGGGATAATATATTTTTCAACGTCACTTGCGAGAATCAGTATAGAGCCGATGAAAGAATACCGATATTATTAAATCTTCCTTTCAAGCATAAGGGGATAATGACTGCTCCACTTATAGGACAAATTGAAATTGATAAATTTCTTAGTTCAGGACAAATTGAGCAAGTTATAGCCGGGGGTGAAAACTACGATGGTGCTCGNCCATGCAATTTTGACTGGGTAAAATCATTATCCGCTCAATGTCACAAACATGATGTATCCTTTTATTTTATTGAAACAGGAACCGTNTTTGTAAAGGATGGTAAAACTTATCACATNCCTAACAAACGTCTACAATCAGAAATGGCGTTCAAAGCACAAGTGAATCATGTGGGAAAACCCATCGAGTTTCACCTTACNGATCCATTGGGATTNGAGATAGAAAAGGAATTCCTACATCAACCATATTTCAAATCATCGTGTGAAAAGTGTGGAAGTAAATGCATTTGCAATGGATGCAGCAAATGTGGCAAGTGTAATTATTAGCTTNNCACNCGGAGATATTGCCGTTATTGAGAATACATAGCTTTCTNANGCATGNTATANAGAACACCCNGCAAATTTTNCAAGGGCAAACTAAAAACGTGTAGATGGAGATGCTATAACCAAGGATTATCAGACCCTGTTTCCCAATGTATTTTAAAGATTGAAAACATTGGNAAACAGGGTCTTAATTAAAATATTCTGCCTTGAAAAGCATCTAANCAGTTCTTAACGCCAAGGGAANTCCGGTGGCACAGGTTTCCCCTTCACCACCATTCTGACAGTATTGCAAAAATTTCTTACAGCCTTCTTAACATTTGAAGTGTTTGTGCCAAGCACCTTGAAAAGAAGACCTGCATTATTGGGAAGATGTGTTATGCCGACAGCAATATTATTCTCAGCATCAATATAGGCATCAGTCTGCTCATATATTTTGTCGGCACACTCCTTAGGTGTNGCAACAATCACATTGGCAAACACATCATATTTCCCCATTACTCCAACACTATTAAGTTGATTTATATTGGGGTCAATGACAAATTTTTCGCGAAATAACTGTGTGCCGTCAGGACGTTCTGCATGTGAGCAGACAGAAAGTATGTCGAATGCAAAAGTCTCGCCGTCTTTATAGAATTTCCTACCCCCGGTAAATATCTCTGAATAGAACAATGTTGCCGAAGGGTCGATAACAATCTTAGTATCAGAGATAAANCGAGTGTGNCGACAAGGTATGACCTGTTCCGGCATGAATTCAAGATAACAGTCTTCCTCAAGAGTTATATTCTGAACGAGACCGGAATAATTGAATTTCATTTCTGCAAGTTTGGTTGCAGCACCGGTAGAGACCCAAGCGAAACTACCCTTTTTCAGGTATATATCCTGCTGGTAACGGTCGCCGTCGATATTNGGNCCNCCGGAAGAAAGAATATATACACANGGCATTTCAGGCATTCCNTCNTCGAAGTAAAGTTCCTGCTGCACAATCAACGGCACTCTCCTATCAAGGTCACGCATAATGCTCTTGCCGCTCTTATCCAGCTCAAACCCCATTCGAAGATAACCATGCTTGCCCGGTGCGCCAATATACATTGCCTCAGGCTCTGTCAGATATGGAGCCATCTCACGAGCGTTGTCGAAATTAACTTCCGGAACGGAGGCCGTTTTTAGTTTTTCAAGTGACATGACGATTGATTATTGTTTGTCAAAAAGNGCCATCTTGTAAATAAGGTCGACTAATTCGTTAATGCCNTCNCCNGTCATGCAGTTTGTAAAGACAAACGGCTTGCCGGGACGCATNAGCTTGGAATCATGGTCCATAACACTTAAATCAGCATTGACGTATGGAGCAAGATCGGTCTTATTGATTACAAGAATATCACTTTGAGANATGCCNGGACCATCCTTACGAGGGATTTTATCACCGGCAGCCACATCAATTACATAGATAAAGAAGTCAACGAGAGCCGGACTGAAAGTAAGAGTCAGATTATCACCACCGGATTCAATCAGGACAATGTCNGTCTCCGGAAATTTTGCTTCCATTTCCTCAACGGCCGCAATATTCATNGAAGGGTCTTCTCGAACNGCAGTGTGAGGGCATGCACCTGTTTCTACACCAATGATGCAGTCTTCATGAAGTATTCCCTTCAGTGTCTTACGGACATGTTTAGCATCTTCAGTCGTAACAATATCATTTGTAATGATAAGCACCTTCATTCCCTTCTCAAGAAGACGGGGAGTGATGGCTTCTATAAGTGCGGTTTTTCCGGAACCGACCGGACCGCCAATACCAATTCTACAGGTTGACATATATNATTTTTAGTATTTTTATGATTAACGGGAGGAAAGGACNCTTAGTTCATGAACATTCGCATATTNCCTTTTTCATGAAGGGAAGCGAGAATATCGTTTTCCGGAGCGAAAGCATTCATGTCATCAAGAGTCATCTCCTTTGCATTTTCATAGAGAGTCTCATATCTTTCAGAAAATCTATANAGAATCTCCTGAGTGTCGTAATGTGAAACTCTCACACATCTAAGCGCGGCACCTACTATCATGTTTGCCACCCCAAACGCATGAGAACAGAAAAGATCAATCTCATCAATTCCGGCAGCAGCAAAAGCGATACCTTGCGCGACAGGATAAGAGCCGGGGGTCTTTCCTATTTTTATATCTTCCAGCCACATTCTCACCATCTCATTGTCGAAAAGCCGGATTTGGAGTTCNGCAAGCTTNTTACCCATACGCTGAAGCATAAGACGACTCTCATCGTTCATTTTNCACTGCATGAGCTTATTGTCAATCTCCACGATCTTTTCATAATCGCCATCCTTGAAAGCACGATAAGCAAGCAAAGCGGCAATGCCATCTGTGTAAGCACCCTGAACAACCTGAGCCCAGGTGAATTGTTCAAGTGTTTCAGCGTTGAAAACCAATCCCTTCTCACCCGCTGTTTCAAGAGCATTGGAGAAAGAGAAAGTTCCGACAGGAAACATCGAATCAGTAAACTGGAGCAGACGTGTAACTGCACTAATGTGATTCATATCAAATCAGTATCTGTTTTCAGCAATTAGGATAGTCTTCACCGCAATGTGAACCTTCCGCATGATGATGGTCGTGGTCGTGAGGATGAGCATGGTCGTGAGGATAAACGATATGACCATGATCGTGAGAATGACTTTCATGACCGGCACCACCGAAAAGACGTCTTATTTCATGAGGAGCAAGATAAGGAATTATATTTATTCCGGTTTCAAATTCAAAAGTAATACCCTCGATATGATGAGTTTCCATCACACTTAGCATCACCTTTTTNTCAACCGTAAGAGGNACATAAACCTTTGTGTCCTTAACCACNGCNGGCCAATGNTGATTGCCGATTGCGTGACCTAATTCAACAGAAGTGCGTATGATGTTTTCAGGAGATTGCGATGCCAGNCCACTCATGTCGATNACNAGAACCGGAGAAAGCTCGATTCTCANGACAACAGCCTTCTTTTCATCCTGATTAAAGTCTATTATATCGCCATCNTTCACTTGGGTGTGACGCTTAAGAGCCACAGGATATTCCACNCCTGAAGCACCCTTTGCAAGGAATCGNGATTTNTGAGCAGTCCATTGATCCAGGAATACGTAATCAACGTCACACTCNGTCAATTTTGCTTTCCACTCAGCATCTCTAAGCTCGTTTCCAAGAATTTCAGAATATACTTTCATTTTTTAGGGAGATCATTAAAGAATATAATTAATGCGGGGAGAGGAGTAGTAATAACACACTCTTCTCCCTGCATAATAAATTATTGCTCAATTAGCTGAACCAATACAGCTGAGCAAGAGGAAGTTCTTTTGCCGGTGGAACATAAGCGCGATAGCCATCGACAGTAACATCAAATGTTTCGGGATTAACCTCTACGCGAGGAGTTGCTGAGTTGCGCACCATATCGGCTTTTGANAGCTGACGACAACCTGTTACGGGGAAGATATTGCTCTTAAGACCAAGTTTTTCAGGCACACCAAGCTCNACAGAAGCCTTCGACATAAATGTCACACGAGTTGACTGAAGAGCCTCACCATAAGCACCNAACATCGGACGCATAATCTTAGGCTGCGGAGTGGGAAGAGACGCATTTGTGTCGCCCATGTTTGCCCANTTGATCAGACCACCTTTAATCACGAGTTTCGGCTTAGTGCCAAAGAACTCCGGTTCCCAAAGCACAAGGTCTGCCATCTTTCCGGGAGCAATGCTGCCGAGAATATCAGAGATACCATAAGTNATTGCCGGNTTAAGGGTTATCTGAGCAAGGTATCTCAGGACACGGAAGTTATCATTCTCNGTTGAATCTTCAGGAAGTTTGCCGCGACAAGACTTCATGTAAGANGCCATCTGGAAAGTTCTCATAAATGATTCACCCACACGACCCATAGCNTGAGAGTCAGATGAAACCATAGAGATGATGCCAAGGTCATGGAATACGTTTTCAGCCGACTGAGTTTCGGGACGCACGCGACTCTCAGCAAATGCNACGTCTGAAGGAATNGTNGGATTAAGGTTATGACAAACCATAATCATATCAAACAACTCAGCCTGAGAGTTAANACCGAAAGGCAATGTCGGGTTGGTTGANGACGGAAGGACATTCATCATAGAAGCAACCTTCAGAAGGTCAGGAGCATGNCCACCGCCNGCACCCTCGGTGTGNTAAGTATGAATTGTTCTGCCGTTGAGAGCAGCGATAGTATCCTCTACATATCCGCTCTCATTAAGAGTATCGGTGTGGATTGCNACCTGCACATCATAATAATCTGCAGAATCAAGACACTTTCTGATAGCCTCAGGAGTNGCACCCCAGTCTTCGTGAATCTTGAAGCCCATAGCACCGGCTTCAATCTGCTGACCGAGAGTGTTAAGCACAGATGAATTACCCTTAGCAAGATAACCCATGTTGATAGGAAGACCTTCAGCAGCCTCAAGCATCTTATGGATATTCCAACGTCCGGAAGTAATTGTAGTNCCGTTAGTTCCGTCGGTTGGNCCGATGCCACCACCGATAAGTGTTGTGATACCGTTGCTCAAGCAATCCAANGCCTGCTGCGGACTGATGAAGTGAACGTGACCATCAATTCCGGCAGCTGTCAGAATGCAATGTTCACCGGAAATTGCATCAGTNGACGGACCTGTGACAAGAGAGGGAGTNACACCATCCATGATNTTTGGGTTACCGGCNTTACCGATACCGGCGATTTTTCCATCNTTTACACCGACATCAGCCTTTACAACTCCAAGCACGGGGTCAAGAATTGTAACATTGGTAATCACCAAATCAAGAGAGCCTGCATTTTCATCACANTCGTTTGCAAGTCCCATACCATCACGGAGAGTTTTGCCACCACCATAGACAACTTCATCACCGAAAACTCGAAGATCCTTTTCGATCTGAACGTAAAGGTCAGTGTTGCCTAATCTTATTTTATCGCCTGTTGTGGGGCCGAACAGGTTATTATATTCTTGACGAGAAATAGTAGCCATGATAAGGATTATTTAGTCGGTTTAGGGTTAGAAGTATATTCAGCTTCAGCCTCTTCTTCAGAAATGTTTTTGAAGCCNTATTCTTTAACACGACGCATAGCTTCAATNTGAACCGGATAATATGTCGGAGTGTCTTCGTAACCGGCATATCCCTGTGTCAGTCCATTAAAGCCNATNATTCTGCGTTTGCCGCCGAAATCAACAAGTTCAACTTCTTTTTCTTCACCCGGTTCGAAACGAACTGCAGTAGTTGCCGGAATGTTAAGGTGCATTCCAAACGCAGCGTTTCTGTCAAATTCCATGTAACGGTTCACCTCGAAGAAATGGAAATGAGAACCGATCTGAATGGGACGGTCGCCGGTGTTGCGGACAACGAGTTTAACTGTGCGACGATTGACATTATATTCAATCGGGTCATTCTCAAGGATNACACCNCCGACAGGNACNTAATCGGCAGGTTTGAAACCGGGAGTTTCCGGATATGCTATATCAGGCTTCCCNGTGTAGACACCGGAAGGAGTGGTGTATGTATCTTGAGCGTTTGCTGTATTATTATCAGTAGCCATAGTCTGAATCTTNAATTTTGGAATTANAAAACCATAAAAGTAANCCTAAANTGGATTACTTAATCGGGTGATGAATGCTGACCAAACGGCTTCCGTCAGTGAAGACAGCCTCAACCTGAAGCAGAGTGATCATATCAGCCACACCCTCCATCACCTGTTCTTTTGTAAGGACAGTGGTAGCATCATGCATCACCTCTTCAACAGTTTTACCTTCTCGAGCACCTTCCAAAGCGCAACTTGTAATGTAAGCGACAGCCTCGGGATAGTTAAGTTTGAGCCCTTTATTAAGACGACGCTCTGCAATCATGCCAATTGTGAGCANTGTCACCTTNTCAAGCTCTTTATGTGTCAAATGCATTGTGGTATAGTTTTAGTTAACAGAATCTTGTGTANTATAACTATATANAGTAACACACATTTCGGCCAATCTTATNAACCGAAAAAATGAGAGGAAANAGATTACTATNNTTCCTTTGTCACTAAAAAATAAACAAAGGTGTNCCCGAAAAGTTCATTATTTTTAGTAATTTTGCATATATTTTAAACANAGTTCGGGAAAATAACCGATTATTGATTTACCTTTTTTTGCATTATGAGTAATAAAAAATTGGACGAAGATATCGTTGCCGGAGATGTTTTCAGTAGTTGCCCTGCGGCAGTTGTTGAAGATTTTTCAGGAGAATCAGATGTTGACAAATTGGACATNGACCCTGAAAATATAAATATTCTGCCATTNCGAGGTGTGACAATTTTCCCGTTTGTTTCTGTGCCATTGCCGGTTGGCAGAGACGGCTCCAAAANAATCGTTCATCAGGCAATGGAAAAGAATGAGGCTATNGTGCTTGTCAGCCAGAAAGATCCNAAAGTNGACGACCCNACNGGAAAGGATTTATATAAATATGGTGTTATCGGTCATGTNGTAAAGATTCTTNCAATGCCCGACAATACNCTGACTACATTTATTGCATCNTATTCNCCCGTAAAAATCAGCCGAATCAGGAAACGCGATGGGATTATGCGATGTGTTGTCACTCCTATCANAGAATTAGTTCCTGATCCGGACGATACAGAAACTCTTGCTCTCATTGACTCTGTAAAAGANACTTTCCTGAAAATACTTAATCTTGTTGCCGACAATGAGATGATGGCAATGAGNCAGGCAATGGAGTCATACACCTCCCCTTTTAAGATGGTAAATTTCATCTGCACTAATGCTCCTATAGGGTATGAAGAGAAGCAGAAGTTATTTGAAATCTTTGATTTTAAGGCTCGCACCCTCAGACTNGCCACAGAGCTTGACAAAGCATTACAGATGTTAGAGTTGAAGGCAGAAATCAACATGCGCACGCGTGAAGATCTGACCAATCAACAGAAGGAGCATTTCCTACGTCAGCAAATCAGAAATATTCAAGAGGAATTGGGCGACGGTGGNATTGANAACGACATAGAAGAACTNCGCTCCAAGGGTGCGCAAAAGAACTGGCCTGAAGCAACTGCCCTTCACTTTGAAAAAGAATTGAAGAANCTTGAGAGATACAATCCGCAGATGCCGGAATATTCCATACAGGTGAGTTATCTTGAAACTCTCNTGAACCTCCCNTGGCTAAATTATTCCGACGANGACTTCTCATTNCAGCAAGTTCAGGAAGTGCTTGATCGTGACCACTATGGACTCGACAAAGTCAAAGAACGAATTATTGAACACATGGCTGTGCTGAAACTCCGCAANGATATGAAAGCACCNATNCTCTGCCTATTCGGACCTCCGGGAGTGGGNAAAACGTCATTGGGCCGTTCAATTGCNGATGCTTTAGGAAGAGAATATGCACGCATCTCATTAGGAGGTCTTCACGATGAAGCTGAGATTCGCGGTCATCGCAANACGTATGTCGGAGCCATGCCGGGNCGTATTCTCAGTGCACTTGCCAAGTGCGGCACAGGCAACCCTGTCTTTGTGCTCGATGAAATTGATAAAATNGGTTCNGATTTTAAGGGAGANCCTTCTCANGCATTNCTGGAAGTNCTTGACCCTGAACAGAACAGCAAATTTCACGATAATTACGTCGACTTGGATTATGACTTATCTAAAGTGATGTTCATNGCCACGGCAAACTCACTTCAGACAATTTCAGGTCCTCTGAGAGACCGNATGGAAATNATCGACATCAGCGGCTATATTGCAGAAGAGAAAGTTGAGATTGCAGAACGTCATCTAATTCCGAAACTCCTTGAAGAACATGGATTTGAAAAGGATGAAATNAAGTTTGANCCGGAAGCTGTCAGAGAGATTATCGACTCCTACACACGCGAATCNGGTGTGCGTTCNTTAGATAAGAAGATTGCAAAAGTTCTTAGAAAACTTGCNCGGAAAAAAGCATCTGAAGAACCCTATCTNAGAGTAATTACCAAACAGGATGCNATTGAAATGCTTGGCAGAGAAGAAGCNGANTCAGATGTCTATGAAAATAACGATTACGCCGGAGTTGTNACCGGATTGGCATGGACAGCTGTNGGAGGCGAGATTTTNTTTATCGAATCATCTCTAAACAAAGGTAAAGGGGAGAAACTTACCCTGACCGGAAATCTGGGTGATGTGATGAAAGAATCTGCCATGATTGCGCTTCAATACCTTAAGGCCCACGCAGATAAACTTGGCATACCNATTGAAAAATTTGCGGAAAATGATGTTCANATTCATGTTCCGGAAGGTGCAATNCCTAAAGACGGNCCCTCTGCCGGNATTACCATTGCCACTTCTCTGGCATCTGCNTTTACCGGAATGAAAGTACGTTCAAAATTAGCCATGACCGGNGANATCACCTTGCGAGGCAAGGTTTTACCGGTTGGNGGTATTCGCGAAAAAATTCTTGCNGCCAAGCGTGCCGGAATCACCGACATTGTGTTGAGCAACAAGAATAAGAAAGATGTAGAGGAAGTGCCNTCCAAATATATTGAAGGATTGACTTTCCACTATGTAGACCGAATTGAAGAAGTGCTTCAATTTGCCATCACCGATGAGCCGGCTCTTTTTTAAGATAGGTTGAAANNNNATGNTGNTTANAACCATATCNGANAAAGGTTATTTCTGAAAATCAGAAATAACCTTTNTCAGTTTTNATNCTTTACGCTTAATGNTTAATTGANAGNTGTTTAGAGATTNTCATGANTCACTCTTCTTAGAGCTGTTCCTTCTTCGGTTTGAACGATACCTTCTTTTTNCTGAGTTNGATTCAGANTTTTTCNNNNTTGAACCNTTTTCCTGAGNCGANGCAGATGCGGGAGAAGGTGTTTCAGATTTNCGATTACTACCCTTCNCTTGTTTTGCGCCATGNTGACGCTTAACTGAAGAACGCTCNCCTCCTCTCCCTCTATTTCTTGNTGAGGGAATGTCCGAGTAAGACGGAGTTTCGCCTAATTCCTTCGGNACATCATTCTTAANTAACTCATACCCAAGAAACTTCTCGATCNTCTTAAACCTAAAAATATCCTCACGACTGATGAGCGTNATCGCCTCACCATTTCTGTCAGCNCGTGCCGTTCGNCCCACACGATGCACATAATCCTCAGATTCGTGGGGAACATCAAAATTAATGACCGTCGTAATATCATCAATATCTATTCCGCGAGACATTATNTCTGTTGCAACGAGAATGTTGATTCTCCCTGCCTTGAAATCNAGAATGACATCCTCGCGCTTTTTTTGATCAAGGTCAGAGTGCATCTCCCCTATNCTCACNTTTTTAGCAGCNAGGGTTCGGGCAATTTGTTTNACCTTTAGTTTAGAGCCTGAGAAAATAATCACCCTTTCNGGAGGATTAGACTTAAAAAGATGNAAAACCAANGGGATTTTCTGGTTTTCATAAACCACAAAAGCGGATTGGTTAATTTTATCGGCAGGTTTGGAAACNGCNATGTTTATCTCCNTCGGCTTATAAAGNATTTTNTTTGCCAACTGTCTTATTTTAGGAGGCATGGTTGCCGAAAAAAGGAGAGTCTGNCTCTCCTTNGGTAAATGAGACTCAATNCTCATAATATCGTCGAAAAANCCCATNTCGAGCATACGGTCAGCCTCGTCAAGGATAAAAAAAGAAACCTTTGAAAGGTCNACATATCCCATCTGTATGTGAGAGATTAGACGNCCNGGTGTGGCAATGACAATATCGGCACCCATTTTCAGGCTTTTACGTTGCTGCTCATAAGTTTTNCCATCTGTTCCNCCATAGACAGGCATGCTTGATATTGGCAAGAAATAAGAAAACCCCTGNAGCTGCTGATCAATCTGTTGCGCCAATTCCCGTGTAGGAGCCATAATGACGCAATTGACAGTNTTATCAGGATATTNATANGATGAAAGCAAATCAATCACCGGGAGCACATAAGCGGCTGTCTTTCCTGTNCCTGTCTGAGCACATGCCAACAAATCATATCCGTCAAGGATGTGTGGAATTGCTTGTTCCTGAATCGGAGTGCACNTTTCAAAATGCATATCCCATAAAGCATCAAGCAAATTATCGTTATTNAGTAATTCGTCGAAATTCATATCTTATAATCTCAAAACAGTCACCCACTAAACATAAAACCATATTTAATAGANAAGACCATTTCTTTTAACAAGTCTCGTTTAAGAGAGAACAAATATAATAAAAATTACTNAGTTCTTACAAATTTCACCACCANNGACATATCTGATATTATGGAAAGAAGAATTTTAAGCATAGCATATATNAGATTATTATTCAANGCNTTAACTCNTTTAAAAAGNCCTTNNCAAAATCTATTGATAAAAATATNATTCAAAAAATAAAAAAAANTTCAAGTCCTAAAAACTTTTTTTNCAAGACTTCTGTTATATAGACATAACAACCAATTAAAACACATAACAACATGAAAGCAAAAGAACCTTTTAAACAGAGACTACTTGGACTNCAGAGCAATCTTCTGAGTTTTGCATACCAGCTNACAAGTAATCGTGATGAAGCACAAGANTTGCTTCAGGACACTACNCTCAAAGCACTTGATAANGAAGGGAAGTTTGTAGATAATGTAAACTTCAAGGGTTGGGTGTTTACCATTATGCGTAACATCTTCATCAACAACTATCGTCAGTCTGTACGTCAGGCAACTGTGGTTGACAAAACTGAAGATCTTTACCACCTCAACATTTCGCAGGATTCCGGTCTTGACACTCCGGAAGGATCTTACGCGATGAAAGAAATTACAGCGACTCTTAATGAGTTTTCAGATGAATTCCGTATTCCGTTCAACATGCACGTTGCAGGATACAANTATAATGAGATCGCTGAGAAACTGAATCTCCCGCTTGGCACTGTAAAAAGTCGCATCTTCTTTGCAAGAAAAAGACTTCGCGAACAGCTTGCCGATTATGGAAACTAAAAAAAAGAGCTTTCACTTGAAATATTATTAACAGATAATAAATTGTGATTTGATTGGTTGTAAGGTGTGAATTTTTTAATTCACACCTATTTTTTTTATAANNACCTCTCCTCTNCTATCTCTGCAAATATTATTNTAAAAAGAGAAATGTAATGACACTCTNAGTCCGCTCTTATTTATTCCCGGATGNTTGAGATANGAAAGACGCCAGANATAGTCAAGGCGCAGTACCGAAAAAATATTATCCAGTCCGACTCCTATTTCCATATAAGGCTTAGCTCCTTTCATTGTGTATGTTTCGTTATTTAGAGGAAATTGGAAAAGGTCGGAATTTAAATCAGGATTGTTTCTCTTGCTCAGCCCTCCCCAAAGAGCCTTAAAAGTTATAAGCTCCCTTANATGTGTCTTACGAATGTACGGAATCAAGTTNATCAGATACCCCTTCATAAAATATGTGATATTTATCGACGCATATTTATCATTAGCAAANTCCATCATATTCATGAGAGAATAGCTTTCAGGACTGACNGTGTAAGATAAATTCACCGANGGCCAAAGAAGAGCCGGAAATTGAACCTTACTCCACAATATTCCCCCTTTNAAATAGATATCAGCATAACCNAACAACGGAAANCNAATCTGCTTAAANAGCGAAACCTCNGTTTTGTTAAGATAATAACATGAACCAAACCAATTCTTTGGTCCAATTTCNTGTGANAGCTCTATTATGGGTGCTTCATGATTGACGGGAATACGACCGGCGCGTGTAAATAGATAAGTTTCNCCCGGAGAATATCTTACGGTCAATTTTAAAGATGATTGGTTATAATGATTAAAAGAANTTCCTNTACCATTAATGAAANNAACNAATGGTGAANATTCCTGTCTTTCTAATTTCAAGGAAGTTGACAAAGAAAGATTATTGAGAAATTCATAAGTGTAAGTAAGANTNGTCACACNTCTGTAAGTCGCAAGGTCGCTTTTCTTACGACGGAAAGAGAGAAAGAAGTAATCCTGGTTTGAAACATCNGCATTNCCACCAATAGGATGAACGTCATATTGATGAAACAAGCTAATTGAGTTTATGGGAAATTCGGTNGAGNTGATGCGCTTCCTGTTAAATGAATATTCCACACCTAACTTATANTTNAACTTTTTATCACGCAGACCGTAGGCAATGTAACCGTTTGCAAACCAATGACTGCTTAACGCTGCCGTAGTGACACCACCCAATCTGAACCTCATTCCTTCNAGGGAATTATAACTCAGCAACGTTGTTACGGGACCAATATCAACCTTNCTGTTTTTAGATGTGGGNACATANNCTTCCACNATAATTTTAAAAATTCTCTCNCCCCAACGAAACGTTGGAATACGCCTGAGACGTGTNATGAGNGAAGAAAGTCGCTGNTCTGCATTAGAGAGAGGNAACATCCGCTGTTCGTTCCAGAAATCATCATTANGTTTATCAATATCTTCAAGGTAAAATTTATTACCCAAGCGTGAATAAAAAGCGGAAAAATCATCCTCCCTNNTATACGAAAATCCGGAATAGCCCGTCGACCGTTCCGTNATGAATTGNACACCTCCATCAANAAGACTGAGAGAGGCACTCATCAAATCTTCTTTTTTACGTCGACATCCAATACTGTCTAATTCAAACGATTGCTTTACCGTAAGATTATCAACATAATTGAGATTAACTGTTGATGGAACACGAAGTATAATATCTTTTACAAATAGAACCGAATCATGTTCTGCCACATTCATTATCCCGCTGAAACCATACGCATTAAGGGTTTGCGGATAAAAAACGATCTTAGTGATTTTATTATTATCAACTCGTGTTGAATCAGTAATGAAATANTTATACACATCAGGACCCAAGGAAGATAACGGACTGATAAATCTGTTTTTCAACAGAGGAATCTCATCGTCATAGATATCAACTTCCCTNAGAAGCTCTTCAAGTGTGGCATAAATATTTTCATTATTAAATGATTCATCAATCCCCTCGTTTCTTCGACCATATATAATTTCTTTTTTTGCATACGGCTTTCGACTTGAAATAAACTTTGAAACGTTTTCCTTTACAGCCACCTTAAGCAACGAATCGCCGGAAGAAAGTAACGTGTCAACATATTCAGACAGAAAGGAATATCTTGACTCAGGACGAGCCGCAAANCCTACTCTGTCAATGCCGACAGCAAATTTAGAATATTTATTAAACGAATAATATGACTGATTAAGAGGATTGCTAAGCTTAGCTGACCGACGCACATTATTTATTAACTCAACGGCCGGATTATTCTTTTTTGAATATCTATTTTTATGAGGAGAAACAGTCACCTCATTCAGCTCAGTAATTCTCGAGATGGAATCGGAATCATTAACCACATTGGCAATTACAGAATCCACACACAAAAGCGAGACTGCCGTGACTGCAGTTCGATAGCAGGCAGACCGCAATGAAAAGGGAAAACCCCTGGTGAGAAAATTAATTACCCTATGCAGCACTTTCAATTCAAAAAATATTTCTTAAATTTGTAAAGAGATGTCAGTCAATAATGACTGACGGCTCACATTGAAATAAACGTTACCAATTCACTAAAATTTTATGGGCTTAGAGATAGAACACAAATATCTTGTAAAAGATAACAGTTTTCGAGCATTAGCAGTCAGACAAATAAATATATCTCAGGGTTATCTTTGCCGCGAAAAAGAACGCACAATCAGAGTAAGGTTAGCCGACAACAAAGGATATCTCACCGTGAAAGGTGTGACAAAAGGAGCAGCACGCAAAGAATTTGAAGTAGAAATCAGTGCAGACGATGCTCGTGAGATGCTTGAGATGTGTGAGGGGAATATTATTGAGAAAACAAGATATATCGTGCCGTTTGAGGGGTTTGAATGGGAAATTGATTGCTTCCATGGAAAAAATGAAAATTTGATTGTGGCTGAAATTGAAATTCCTGAAGANAATTGTGTCTACCCTATTCCNCCCTTTATTGGAGAAAATGTCACAGGAGAAAAGCNATATTACAATTCTAATCTCTGAAAANAGAGATTATTAATAAGTTNCCAANCCTTACATNCCCTCACATCATATAAGCATGAAAGAAGATAAACGAAAAGACCCCCTGCGGCGCACCACCGGCNCCTTAGAAGAGTTCGGAAGAAATGAATTTACNAAAGATTACTATAAGATTCAGGATGTAGCAGAATTTGTTGGTGTGCCGCAATCAACCATACGATTCTGGGAAAAACTATTTGATGAGGTCAAGCCTATCAGAAGTGTCGGCAATGTGAGATATTATACACCTGAAGTTATAGAGCTGTTAAGAATGATTCACTACTTACTGAAANTTAAAGGATTACGCATAGACGCAGCGAAAGAACAGCTACGGATTAACAGAAAGAATATTTCACGAAGAGTGGATGCAATACGCGGCTTGGAAGATGTCAAAAAGGATTTAACCGCGCTACTTAAATCCATGTCAAAACGATAAATCGTATCGTTAATCCATTACGTTTGCTGCATCTTCTGAAATTCGNATAAACTCAGAATATTGNTCAGGAGTTAAATCCATAAAGAAGAAGTTTATGGGGTTTTGAGCGTCNCCTTTATATTTNACTTCATAATGAAGATGTGGTGCGGTTGANTTGCCGGATGATCCGACAAGACCAATCACCTCTCCNCTTTTTACACGTTGNCCCTCTTTCACAAGAATCTTACTAAGATTGGCATAAAGCGTCTCGTAGTTATAGGCATGAGAAATTTCTACACAGTTTCCTGAGAGATTTTTCCGATTGGCAAAAGAAATTACTCCATCGGCTGCTGCGATAACCTGTGTGCCCGTCGGGGCAGCGAAATCAATCCCATAATGAAACTTCCGGGATGAATCAATAGGGTCGCGCCTATAACCATAGCCTGACGATAACGAGAAATTCTTTTCCGCCAACGGCAATATTGCAGGAATATGTGAGAGCTTATCTTTATTCTTTGAAATAGAATCTCTCAGTTGGTCGAAAGAAAGAGACTGAGAATATATCCTTCTGTCGAGCATCTCAATTCGTTTGGTNACGAAATTCAGCAACGATTCATCTGAAAGATCCTTTAATGACCTNTAGCTGGCATCATTTGAAAGATAGGCATATCTTCTGGAACGTGCCATTGGCTCCATCTGCATCATGACCCTGTAAAAATTGTCATCTCTGTTCTGAATGTTATCAAGAATCTTCATTGAATTGTCNAGACGGTTTCGCAAGACATTATACTGNGAACGCAAGCGNGCATTCTCCTCNCGCAAAGACTTTTCAGAATTATTCGAGAGCCAGTGGAAAGAGACGAAGTANAGAGCCGCACCAAAGAGAAATGAAGCCGTTAAAAACTTAATAATTCTGAGAANCCGCATCGTNGGAGTGATAAAGATACGCTCAAAATTATCTGTCTCCGGATTATATTTGTAATAGTTCTTAGTCACTATAATTAGATGTCCGATAAAATATTGCAAAATTACGGAAAAATCGGTAATTTTGCAATCTAAACCATCTGACCTGCTGTAANGGTCAGATCAGCTATCTGGAAANTTACTTAAGATATANAATATATNATGTTGACATCAAAAGAAATAAGAGACTTATTCAAGTCTTTTTTTCAGGAAAAAGGACATCAGATTGTTCCATCCGCACCGATGGTAATAAAAGATGACCCTACGCTTATGTTTACAAATGCCGGTATGAACCAGTTTAAAGACATCATACTTGGTAATCATCCTGCACAATATAAACGTGTTGCAGACTCTCAGAAGTGTCTGCGTGTTTCAGGAAAACATAATGACCTTGAAGAAGTTGGTCATGACACCTATCACCACACAATGTTTGAGATGCTCGGCAACTGGTCGTTCGGCGATTATTTTAAGAAAGAAGCAATTGACTGGGCATGGGAATTTCTCGTAGACCGTCTCAAACTCAACCCNGACCGNTTATATGCAACTGTTTTTGAGGGATANGCTCCTGAAGGACTTGAGCGTGACAACGAAGCAGCTTCTTATTGGGAAAAGCATTTGCCTGTTTCACATATTATAAATGGCAACCGCCACGATAACTTCTGGGAAATGGGAGATGTCGGTCCNTGCGGTCCTTGCTCNGAGATTCACATAGACCTTAGAAGTGATGAAGAGCGGGAAANGGTTGANGGAGCAACTCTTGTAAATAAAGACAATCCGCTCGTTATCGAGATATGGAATCTTGTCTTCATGCAATATAATCGCAAGGCNGACGGCTCGCTNGAACCTCTGCCGGCAAAAGTTATTGACACCGGTATGGGATTTGAACGTCTCTGCATGGCTCTTCAGGGAAAGAAATCAAACTATGACACGGACGTTTTCACTCCCCTGATCAGTGTTATCTGTAATCTGACCGGCAAGAAATATGGAGAAGATGAGAATATTGACGTTGCCATGCGCGTTGTTGCCGACCATGTCCGCACAATCTCATTCTCAATTGCAGATTCTCAGCTCCCTTCAAACGCAAAGGCAGGATATGTAATTCGTCGAATTCTTCGCCGTGCAGTCAGATATGCCTACACATTCCTTGACTGCAAGTCACCATTCCTTTATAAATTGGTTGACACTCTTGTTGAGCAGATGGGCGAGGCATATCCGGAATTGACCGCTCAAAAAGACCTCATTAAGAAGGTTATAAAGGAAGAAGAAGAGTCTTTCCTCCGCACTCTTGACAAGGGAATCGGACTTCTTGACTCTCTCACCGGAGAAGCCGTAAAAAATGGTAAAAAAGAGATTTCAGGCAAAGATGCCTTTATACTTTATGACACCTACGGCTTCCCCCTCGACCTTACCGAACTCATTCTGAGAGAAAAGGGAATGACCCTTAATCACGATGAATTTAAGGCTGAAATGGAGAAACAGAAACAGCGTGCTCGCAGTGCCGCTGCTGTTGAAGCCGGCGACTGGGTTACTGTGCGCGAAGGAGAGCAGGAATTTGTCGGTTACGACATGACAGAAACTCCCACCGAGATTCTCCGTTATCGTAAAGTTAAGCAAAAAGGTAAAGAATTTTACCAGATCATCCTTTCCAAAACACCTTTCTATGCAGAGATGGGTGGTCAGGTCGGCGACAGCGGTTATCTACTTTCCGGCAACGGAGAAAAGGTTGAGATTTTCGACACAAAACGTGAGAACAATATAGGCGTTCACCTCGCTTTGACACTTCCGGAGAATGTAGAGTCTACCCTGACTGCCGTTATTGATACGGAGGCTCGTGCGGCCACTTCTGCCAATCATACCGCTACACACTTGATTCATGAGGCTTTGCGTGAAATTCTGGGTACACATGTCGAGCAGAAAGGTTCATACGTTACTCCTGACTCACTGCGATTTGACTTTTCTCATTTCCAGAAAGTTACACCTGAAGAGATCAGAAAGGTTGAACATCTTGTCAATGAACGCATCCGTCTTGCAACTCCTCTTGAAGAACATCGTGAAATGCCTATTGCAGAGGCACGCGAACTCGGCGCTATGGCTTTGTTTGGAGAGAAATATGGAGATAAAGTGCGCGTAGTGAAATTTGGTCCGTCGATTGAATTGTGTGGTGGCACACATGTTCAGAACACCGGTAATATCGGAATGGTACGCATCGTCTCTGAAAGTTCAATCGCAGCCGGCATCCGCCGTATCGAAGCTGTCAGTGGTCGTGGTGTGGAAAAGATTCTTGACCGCACACAAGACACCATGGAAGAAGTTTCACGACTTCTTGGTAATAACTCCGACATTCGTGTGGCTGTTGAACGCGCCATAAAGGAAAATTCAGAATTGCGCCATCAGGTTGAAGACTATGTTGCAGAACAGATTAATAACATTGCCTCTTCACTACTTGAAAATGCAAAGAAAATTAACGGATTGACCGTTTGCGAACTGCGTGGCATAAGAACCCCTGATGTCGTTAAGAATGTGGCATTCAAGATTCGTGCAAATTCTAAGGATCACACAGTGTTTATTGCGGCTACAATGTCTGCCGACAAGAAACCTCTGTTGACCCTTATGATAAGCGACGACCTGGTTGCTGAAGGTCTTAATGCAGGAAAGATTGTCAGAGAGGCTGCCAAGCTTATCAAGGGCGGAGGTGGCGGACAACCGTTCTTTGCTCAGGCAGGTGGGAAAGATGCCGATGGTCTTTCCGCAGCATTCGACAAAATCATGGAATTGCTGGCTTTATAACCCCCGGCTTAAAAGCATAATTTCAATAGCAACTTTAAAGAGGGCTAATTGAAATTTTAAAACCATTTAAGGGTTGTTTCTGCGAAACGTTTGCAGAAACAACCCTTATTCTTTTGTCAGCTCTGCTTTATTATCAAAATAGAGTTAAAAAAATAGAGTAAATTCCGGTTGTTGGAATCTACCCTATATTATTGTATGATGTGTTTCGACAAATAGACTTAAGACTCAGCGTCACGCTCCAGAAAAAGTTTGACCTCCTGAAACAATTTAGATGCAAAAACAAAGTCGTTTAATGACTGACTCTTGCTCTTGAAAATAGACTTATCATTACCAATCCAGTCACAATGTCCTTTATTGATGAATACGATATTCTCTCCTATTCCGAGCACAGAGTTCATGTCATGCGTATTGATAATGGTTGTCATGTTATACTCATGGGTGATGTCGCTCAACAGTTCATCAATAAGAATTGATGTTTTAGGGTCAAGACCGGAGTTTGGCTCATCGCAGAAAAGATAACGAGGGTTTAAGGCAATTGCGCGAGCAATCGCAACACGTTTCTGCATACCTCCGGAAATCTCCGACGGATATTTGTTGTCAGCATTAACAAGACCGACTCTCTGAATACAGAAATGAGCTCTTTCAAGTTGTTCCGCTGCTGAGAGAGGGCTAAACATTTTTAGTGGGAACATGACATTTCCGAGCACAGTTTCATTATCGAAAAGTGCTGAACCTTGAAAAAGCATTCCTATTTCAGTATGCAATTTCTTCTTTTCGTCGCTTGACATTTCTGAAAAGGATCTACCATCATAGATAATCTCTCCTTCTTCAGGATGCAAGAGACCTATCAGGCACTTCATGAAAACCGTTTTTCCCGAACCTGATTGACCTATAATAAGATTTGTCTTTCCTGTTTCAAGGGTTGCTGATATGTCGTAAAGCACTCTCTGACCATCAAACCACTTGGAGACATTTTTTGCTTCAATCATTGGAGTAAGAGTTTAGTAAGGATAACGTCTGCAAGCAAAATCAGGATTGAACTTGCAACAACAGCATTTGTGCTTGCCTTTCCGACCTCAAGGGCACCCCCCTTCACATAGTAACCGTAGAAAGCGGATACACTTGAAATAATAAATGCAAAGAAGAATGTTTTGATAATACCATACCAGACATACCATTCATTAAAGAAAGTCTGTATGCCGTAGATATATTTTTCAACCGAAAGCATATCTGTAAATTCCGCCACGAGCCAACCTCCGAGAATACCTACAAACATCGACAGAATACACAGTACAGGGATGAACAGAACAAAACCTATAATCTTAGGCATAACAATGAAATTCGCGGAGTTTATGCCCATAATATCCATAGCGTCAATCTGTTCTGTCACCCTCATTGTGCCTATTTCCGACGCAATGTTACTTCCGACCTTTCCGGCAAGAATAAGACACATCATAGAAGATGAAAATTCAAGAAGAAGAATCTCTCTGGTTGCCAGACCGGTGGAATAGCTCGGCATGAGTGGCGAAACAATATTGATGGTCATCTGAATTGCAATTACGGCACCAATGAAGACTGAGACGATAACGACAAGAGGAATTGAATCGACACCAAGTTTATTTATTTCAAACACAAGCGATTGAAAGAATACTTTCCACTTGTCGGGGCGTGAAAAAACCTTTGCTAAAAATATGCAGTATTTTCCGAATGTTTTTATCGAAGAAATAACCATTTCAATATCTTTTTATTTTAAGGCAACTCCCTTTTCGCACATTAAGAGACCCTTTTGATTGCCGCAGCCTCTTAAAAAAGGGAGTCGAGAGAGGTCTAAAAATTAAATTCCGATACAAAGTTAATAAAAAAGGTTTGTGATTGAATGTGTATTTTTGTAATTTTGCGTATAAAACGAAAAAAGTATGCTTGTAATCGGAATTGCGGGTGGCACAGGCTCAGGCAAAACCACCGTCGTAAGAAAAATCATAGAGAGTCTTCCAAAGGAAGAAGTTGCAGTAATACCGCAGGATTGCTATTATAAAGACAATGCACATATTCCATTGGAAGAGAGATTGAAGATGAACTATGATGAACCGGCATCGATTGAATGGAGTCTTCTGACCCGTCATCTTCAGGAACTTCGTGAAGGTAAAACAATCGAGATGCCGACCTACGACTTCATCACTTGCTCAAGAATGAAGGAAACAATTCGTATTGAGCCGCGTGAAGTTGTTGTTGTTGAAGGAATTCTGGTTCTTACAGACAAGGAACTGAGAGACATGATGGATGTGAAAGTTTTTGTCGATGCTGACGCTGACGAACGTCTTATACGCGTTATTCACAGAGACTGTATCGAACGAGGCAGAACTCCCCAGATGGTCATTGACCGTTATACAGATATGCTGAAACCGATGCACGAGCTTTACATCGAGCCCTCGAAGAGATATGCTGACTTAATCGTGCCTCAGGGGGGCCATAATAATGTTGCCATCAAGCTTCTCACTGATTATATCCGCTCACTCCTTCCCTCTTCCCGAAATGTCTGAACATTCTGATGAAGCTATTTAAAAGAAATACTCAGACACCTGTTTCATCGGCTGTTCCTGACCTTAAGATAGAGGAGGAAACAATTACGTCAGAGACAGAACTGCCCGATGGGGAATTAGTTGTTTCCGATTTATCCGTTGACACTCCCGAACCGGGAGTTTTACGGACAGAGAATCTTGTCAAAAAATATGGAAACCGCACTGTTGCCAATCAGGTTTCAATCAATGTGAAACAGGGCGAGATTGTTGGTTTGCTCGGACCCAACGGAGCCGGAAAAACCACAACATTCTATATGACGACCGGGTTGATAACACCCAATGCAGGTAAAATATTTCTTGACGACAAGGATATTACAGCTCTTCCTGTCTACAAACGGGCTCAATTGGGAATCGGGTATCTCGCACAGGAGGCTTCTGTGTTTCGAAAAATGACCGTCGAGGATAATATCCGTTCAATTCTTGAAATGACTTCAATGTCTCCTGCTGAGCAAAAAGAGAAATTGGAGAGTCTCATTTCGGAGTTTAACCTTGAAAAAGTCAGAAAGAACTATGGAGACCGACTGTCAGGAGGCGAACGGCGACGCACTGAAATTGCACGCTGTCTGGCAATTAATCCCAAATTCATAATGCTCGACGAGCCGTTTGCCGGTGTTGACCCGATTGCAGTCGAAGATATTCAGTCAGTGGTTTACAAGCTGAAACAAAAAAACATCGGAATCCTTATCACCGACCATAATGCCCCTGAAACATTGAGCATTACTGACCGGGCTTATCTTCTTTTTGAGGGAAAGATTCTCTTTCAGGGAACCGGTGAGGAGTTGGCAGAAAATCCCGTTGTCAGAGAAAAATATCTGGGACGAAATTTTGTATTCCGAAGAAAGATTCTCTCCTGAATCTTTTCTGCATCTTGTGATTTTATAATTTCGATAAGAGGTTGTGACCTAAGAATGAGTTCACTGCCTGTCTTTTTCATTACCCTATTCAACAGTATTCCAATGGTAGAACGCTTTTCATCAAATAAACTGCTTGGCACAATCTTCCTGCTCAGAGGAATTTTAATTCTTCTCGGACTCTTTTTCGTCGGTCTCTTTGTCACACAGTTAGTATCTGCATTATTTGTTGATTCAGAAAATATTTCACGAAGTCAGATGCTTCTGACTTCGGTGATTCAGAATATTTTTGCATTTATATTGCCGGCATTGGCATTTAATAAAATAATCTACGGCAACTATACGAAACAAGATGGACTGAGAAACGGCAGTCACCTNTCGGCATATATAGTGCCTGTCATTCTGATAATCATTGCCATGCCGTTTATGAACTATATTGTTGAATGGAATCAAAATCTTTCATTCCCCGCGTCTATGCAAGGATTTGAACACAAACTTCGGGAAATGGAGGATTTAAATGCTTCTTTTTCAGCAAAAATTCTCGACACCTCTTCTTTTTGGGGATTGATTACAGGAGTGATATGTATTGGAATTTTGACAGGATTTGGAGAAGAGATTTTCTTCCGTGGGGCTCTTCAGAAACTGTTTGTGGAGTGTGGGATTAACCATCACATTGCAATCTGGACAGCGGCATTTGTTTTCAGCGCAATACATTTTCAGTTTTTCGGATTTGTACCTCGTCTGCTGATTGGAGCCGGATTGGGATATTTGTTTTACTGGACNGGCTCTATCTGGGTTTCAGCGTCTGCCCATGCCGTCAATAATTCAATGGTTGTAATCTTCACATGGCTTCAGAAAAACCGGTTCTTAACTGACGACTTGAACACTGTCGGAGTCACAGCCTCAGGATTTCCGGTGGAAGCAACAGTGAGTCTTATTTGCTTCTGTCTGACTCTTTATTTCTCAAAGAAAGCATATCTGTTTAATTCAGAGAAAGTTTGATTATGGCAAAGAAAAGTGGAGCAACCTTCCGTGACTTAATAACCGACATAAGAGGGAAGAAATACAGTCCTATATATCTATTGTCGGGTGAAGAAAATTATTATCTCGACAAGCTTGCAGATTTTTTAGGAGATAATGTGATTCCGGAAGAAGATAGGGATTTCAATATGATTACCTTTTATGGAGCAGAAACTGACGTCGAGACTGTCATAAACGCTGCCCAGAGGTATCCGATGATGTCTGATCGTCAACTTGTCATTCTGAAAGAGGCTCAGGCAATGAATCGAGCTAAGAATAATCTTGATAAGTTTATAGGATATATCGAGCATTATAACCCCTCCACAATTCTTGTAATAGTCTTCAAGGGAGAGAGTATCTCGTCAACCTCAAAATTGGCAAAGAGTGTCGTAAAGAGTGGAGGAACCGTATTCACAAGTCCACAGTTGCGAGACTATGAACTGACCGTTCCGATAAAAGACTATTGCACTTCCAAGAAGATTGGAATTGAAGAAAAAGCTGTTGAGATGTTGAAAGAATATCTTGGCAATGATTTATCGAAACTTTTCGGTGAGATTGACAAGATGATTGTTTCACAGGATGCCACCAAGGGGCTGAAAATAACGGCTGAGCTTGTGGAGAAAAACATAGGAATCAGCAAGGAGTTTAACAATTTTGAACTAACACGAGCCTTATCTGTCAAGGATTATGAAAAATCAATGAGGGTGATTGATTATTTTGCCAGAAATCCCAATAAAAATCCGGTTGTCGTGACAACAGGCATTCTCTTTGGATTTTTCAGTCGGTTGGTAATCGCTCATTTCTCGAAAGATAAAAGTGATTTTGCTTTGATGACTGCCTTGAACATTAAAAACACTTATGCTTTGGGAGAGGTTAAACAGGCAATGAAATCTTTTAATCCGTCGCAATCAGTCAATGCCATTTCCCTTATCAGGAAATTTGACAGAGAGAGTAAGGGAGTNGGTTCGTTTCAGAATGAGTATGCTCTTTTGAAAGANCTGATATTCAATTTATTTGTAACAAAATAGCCGATAATATGATTCTACTTTTCAGTGGTACNGGAAACACAAGATATGCGGCTGAGATGCTTTCAGCCCACACAGGTGATAAAATCGTTGACATNGCNAAGGTNTCACCGACAGAAATATCGGAANTTGGAGAACGTCTGATTCTGATGTTTCCNATTTATGCGTGGGGNCCGGTNCCCATGATGATTGATTATATCGACTCATTGCCGGAAAAAGTGATTGAGAGNATCAACTCACANAATATTCCTGTGTCGGTTGTNTGCAGTTGNGGCGACGAAACAGGAAAAGGGGTNGAAATTATGCGTAAGACACTTGAAAGTCGNGGCGTTAATCTNGCAGGNGCATGGAGCCTGATAATGCCGAATGTTTATGTGCTGTTGCCGGGATTTGATGTTGATAAGAAAGAATTGTCAGAGAGGAAACTTGACTCTGTTGTGGGGAGAATCCGCGATATTTCCAAAGATATCCTCAACAATAGATATTTCTTTGATGTGAATGAAGGAAGTTTTGCTTCGCTTAAAACCGGCNTGGTCTACCCTCTTTTTAAACGCTGGGGAATAAATTATAAAAAATGGAGATGGACTAAAGAATGTATCGCCTGCGGTCGTTGTGCNGCTGCATGNCCTGTCAAAAATATCGCCATGAAAGGGGGGCATCCGGAATGGGGGACAAACTGCAAGTCATGTCTGGCTTGTTATGGAGTCTGCCCCACTCATGCGGTTGCCTANGGTCGNATGACAGAATTTAAGGGTCAATACTATTGCCGGCGACGCGGTTCAAGCAACTGANGAAATTCAAAGTCAAGTATCTTTGCAGTTTCNATAATATCCACANTGCTTCCTGTTTCCTGAGCGATTGAAGTNACTCCTCGATCGGTAAAGCCGCANGGATTAATCACAGAGAAAGCATCGAGATTTGTGTTGACATTGAGAGCNAGACCATGCATNGTGACNAAATGAGAACATTTCACACCGAGCGCNCAAATCTTTCGTTCNTCAGGCGTGCCTTTNCCAATCCANACNCCTGAAGCNCCTTCNACCCTNTCTCCCTTNATTCCATATCTGGCAATCGTACGGATTACTGTTTCTTCAAGAAGATTCACATAATCCTTAACACCAAGATGATAGCGTTCAAGGTCAATTATGGGGTAAGCAACNAGCTGNCCGGGNCCATGATATGTGATGTCTCCTCCCCTTTCAATCCTGATACACTCGATTCCACGGTTTTTTAGAGTTTCTTCTGACACAAGAAGATTCTCAATCTTTCCATGCTTTCCCAGCGTAATGACCGGATTGTGCTCAACAAGTAAAAGGGATTCTTCCGGCATAGNTGAACTATTGTCGGAAGAGNTCCTTTTATAATCAATCAATGCNTGGAAAAGACGCTTCTGTTCATCCCAAACGGGGCGATAATCGGCTCTTCCGAGCATTCGTGTTTTCAAATTTGTCATAAGACGTGTTTTTCAGCGTGATAGCTCGAACGCACCATAGGNGCGCTTTCGATGTGTCGGAANCCTTTNTCNACTCCGATAAGGCGGTATTTCTCAAACTGTTCCGGAGTGATATAATCCTGAATCGGATAATGTTCTTTTGTCGGTTGNAGATATTGACCTATCGTCATGACCTCACAGCCGACANTGCGCAAATCATCCATAGTCTGAATTATTTCTTCTTCGGTTTCTCCGAGTCCAAGCATAATTCCTGACTTGGAGCGAATGCCGCTTTTGGCAATATGTTCGANAACCTTAAGAGANGTGTCGTAGGTTGCAAAGCAGCGCACATCGGGAGTTAGCCGTCTGACTGTCTCAAGATTATGNGAAATNACATCGGGCTTTTCCTTTATAATCAAATCGACAAGTTCGAGATTNCCTTTAAAGTCAGGAATCAGNACTTCCATCGTCACTNCGGGACATTCNTTCTTCANAGTTCTTATCATGTCAGCCCAGTGCGAAGCGCCACAGTCATCAAGATCATCTCTGTCGACGGAAGTAATGACAACATGATGAAGNTTAAGATTNTTNATGGANTCGACAATTTCGTCAATTTCNTTGCGATTCAACGGGAGAGGTCTGCCGGTTGCGACGTTGCAAAACCTACAGCTGCGGGTNCAGATGTTCCCTCCAATCATGAATGTGGCGGTGCCATTACCCCAACATTCTCCACGATTCGGACACATTCCGCTGCTGCATATTGTGTGAAGATGTTTCTCGTTTAGTAGTCCTACAACCTGCGAAGTCTTAAATCCACGCGGTAATTTTATTTTGAGCCAATCAGGCTTTCTTCTGAAGTCTGCCATAATATTATTTTTGAATTGCAAAGTTAATAATAATTTGAGTAAGTGAGAAAAAANCTAATGACGTTGTGAGGAANGTNATGGGGAAGCTCAACCGGCAAGATTGCCNAGTGAGACAGAAACATTTTAAGGAATCGAAAAAAAATATTACTTTTGTAGTTAGTTAGGGAAATAATNCACAGAATAACAAAGTGAANAAGATGAAGAAAGAGATAATTCTATCGTTAGGNCTCCCCTTGTTGTGTCTCAACGCATTCGGNTGGGGTCAGAAAGGTCATGACACCGTTGCATTTATTGCTGAAAGACATCTGACCGAGACATCAAAAGCGGCTCTCGATTCAATTTTAAACGGGAAGTCAATCGTCTACTGGGCNAANTGGCTTGATAATGCGTCACACACCCCNGAGTATGCCTACACAAAAACATGGCATTATAAAAATATCGATGCAGGTCAGGAATATGANAAAGCACCNCTNCATAAAGATGGAGATGTGGTGAGAGCGNTCTANGATCAGGTTGCCATTCTGGGTTGTGATACAACAAGTCTNGAGCAAAAGCAACTTGCCACTAAGATTCTTGTTCATATCGTGGGCGACCTTCATCAGCCGATGCATCTCGGACATCTTTCAGACTTGGGAGGAAACAAGGTTGGGGTCAAATATTTCAAAAGCAATCGTAACCTGCATGGAATCTGGGATTCCGCGCTCGTGGAATCGGCTCACAAATGGAGCTACACAGAATGGGCNGAGCAGCTTGACCGACTGACAAATGACCAGGAGATGCAGATTATAGCCGGAGGAACACCCGATATGTGGGCTCAGGAATCATACGGCATTGCAACAGANATTTACAATGTCACCCCCGAAGGTTATAATGTCAGCTATGATTATATTGCCGACTGGACTCCTACGATAGAGAGCCGACTCCTTTACGGAGGATTGCGCCTCGCTGACCTGCTCAATACGGCTTTTGACCCGGATTATGTAAAGGTGAACGGACTTTGATTGATGAGGGATTTATCTCGCCTNTTGAATCTTCCGCCTGTCNACCTTCGGTTGAAGCGAGAGTCGGATAACGTTAAGGTTTTTGACACTCTCAGGAAGAAATATGTTGCCGTTACTCCTGAAGAGATAGTGAGACAGCATTTTGTCAGTTATCTAATAAATACGTTCCACTACCCNGCCTCATTGATGCAAAATGAGGTTTCTCTGTCGCTCAATGGATTAAGCCGTCGATGCGANACGGTNATNTACCGTCCTGACGGAAGACCGAGAGTAATCGTGGAGTATAAGGCNCCGACAGTCTGCATAACTCAGAGCACGTTTGATCAGATTGCACGCTATAATATTGTTCTGGAAGCGGATTATCTGATAGTATCAAACGGTATTGAACATTTCTGTTGTGTCTATGACCATCAGAAACATACTTACAATTTCATTCCGGTGATTCCTGATTACAAACATTTGGTCAGGACACCGGATTCGGGATATTTCGATGAAAATTGAAGAAAAAATGAACGAGGCTCCGGATTATAATTATCTCAGTTTATTGAATGAGCAACAGCGCGCAGCTGTCGAATATCATGACGGACCGTCATTGGTTATTGCAGGGGCTGGTTCCGGAAAGACCAGNGTGCTGACCTATAAGATTGTAGANATGATTCGAAAAGGTTATGAGCCTTATCGGATTCTTGCCCTCACATTCACCAACAAAGCNGCCAGAGAGATGAAAGACAGAATCTTTCAAGCTGTCGGTGAAAGAGTTGCGTCCAGATTATGGATGGGCACTTTTCATTCTATTTTTCTAAGNATTCTTCGTCGTCACGCTGACCTGCTGGGATATAAATCAGACTTCACAATTTATAATTCNTCAGATTCCAAATCCTTGATAAAAATTATCATTAAGGATATGGAACTTGATGAGAAGGTTTATAAACCGTCAACNATAGCGTCTGTCATTTCCAATGCCAAGAATGCTCTTATTTCTCCGGAACAATATAACTCCGACCCCGGATTTTTTCGCGCCGACAAAAGTTGCAACCGNCCTTTGACCGGGAAGATATATTCAACNTACGTCAGACGTTGCAAGGTTGCNGATGCAATGGATTTTGATGACATCCTTGTCTACATGAACGTTCTGTTGCGCGATTTTCCTGATGTCAGAAGGCATTATCAGGATTTCTTCCGATATATTCTTGTCGACGAGTATCAAGACACTAATTTTGCTCAGCATCTTATCGTCACCACTTTATCNGCGGAACACCAGCATTTATGTGTCGTTGGAGACGATGCTCAAAGCATCTACTCGTTTAGAGGTGCCAACATNACAAANATTCTTAGNCTTGACAAACAATATCCGAATCTCAANACTTTCAAGCTTGAAAGAAACTATCGTTCCACNAAGAACATAATCAATGCGGCAAGCAGTCTGATAAAAAATAATATTCATCAGATTCCCAAAGATGTCTTCAGTGAAAAGGAAGAAGGGCGACCNATNAAGATTGTNAAAACTTTTTCCGATGTTGAGGAAGCCTTTATNGTTGCCAATATGATTTCCGAGTCAAAAAACTTNCGTCATGACTCACTNGACGATTATGCAATTCTTTACCGCACCAACGCGCAGTCGCGTGTNCTGGAAGAAAAANTGCGTAGTCGCAACATGCACTATCGCATCTATGGAGGNTTGTCATTTTATCAGCGCAAGGAGGTGCTCGATGCNCTCGCCTATTTCCGCCTGACNGTAAANCCNGACGATGATGAGGCTTTTCGCCGCGTAATTAATTTNCCNACTCGNGGCATCGGCGACACCACATTGAAGAAGTTGCAAAATGCCGCCATTGCCAANGATGTCAGCTTATGGANGGTTATCTGNGAGCCGGAGAAATATTCAGTNGACGTNAATAAAGGCACGCTTAAGAAACTCAATGGCTTTAAGGATTTGATTTCCGGTTTTATTGAAGAAAAGGAATCTGACACTGACGCTCTGACTCTTGGNCAGTCNATTATAAANAANACCGGGATGCTCGTGCTCTACATGCACGATAAAACTCCGGAGAATATCAGCCGACAACAGAATATTACGGAACTTCTTGCCGGTCTGGAAGATTTTGTGAGCATGCGACGCGAAAGTGGAGAATCGGCTTCGATTTCTGAATTTCTTTCTCAAGTCAGTCTTGCAACCGACCAGGATTCAGAGGATGATTCCANTGANCCTAAAATAACGCTNATGACGGTGCATGCCTCTAANGGTCTTGAGTTTAAACATGTCTATATTGTGGGAATGGAAGAAGACCTTTTCCCCTCTTCAATGAGCAATGATTCTCCTGAAGGGATTGAGGAAGAGCGACGATTGCTCTATGTCGCAATGACACGCGCGATGGAGACTTGCACCCTTTCCTACGCAGGCACAAGATTTAGAAACGGATCTACGGCAATGATGCGTAAGTCTCGTTTCCTTAATGAGATTAACCCCAAATTCTTAGACGTAAGGTCGTCAGCTGTTGTAGGTCTTCCTGAGTGGAAAAAAGAAACTTCTAACTCCAGATACAGCTCGTCATCGGCTCGTTCCTCCAATTACAGAAGACACGAACCATCTCCGGTTTTCTTTTCCGGTGGAAAGCCTTTTGTGTCGGCTCAGCAGACACAGCAGCCGACTAAAACTCCTGCCGGTGAAACACCTGATAAAGTGAATGAGGATTCCCTGACCACTCATTCCGGAAGTGAATTACATAAAGGTCAATCAATTCTTCATTCNAGATTCGGCAAGGGGGTCATTGCAGATATCATCACTCAATCAAACGAGGAAATGATAATTGTCGATTTTCAACATGAGGGACAGAAAAAACTTATGCTTCGATTTGCTAAATTTGCAATTTTATGAATGTAAATAATATTCCGACACCATTTTATATTGTATATGAAGACAGACTTCGTCGCAACATGGAGAAGCTCTCTCATGTTGCCACTGAAGCAGATCTGAAAATAATAATGGCCTTTAAGGCTAATGCCCTTTGGAAAACTTTTCCGGTTATCAGAGAATATTTCACCGCTTCAACTGCAAGCTCTCTGAATGAGATGAAATTATCTCTCGACTTTCTCGGCAATGATGTGCATGCTTATTGTCCGGTTTATACCGACAGCACTTTCCCTGAATTTCTAAAAGGATGCAGCCATATCACCTTCAACTCCTTAAATCAATTCAGGAAGTTTGAAAAACAGATTGCCGACTATAATTCCCAACATCCTGAGAAGCGTGTTTCAGCCGGATTAAGGGTTAATCCGCATTGCAGCGTGATTGAAACCGACATATACAATCCTTGTGTGCCCGGCTCACGTTTCGGAGAGAATCCGGAAAATCTTACCGACGGACTTCCGAATGGAATTGAGGGTCTTCACTTCCATGCCCTTTGCGAATCTTCAAGTTATGACCTTGAAAAAGTTCTTGACGCTTTCAAGAAAGAATATGGCCATTTACTCCCTGATCTCAAATGGCTGAATATGGGGGGAGGTCATCTCATCACAAGAAAAGATTATGATGTAGACCACCTCATAAATCTCATGAAGAAGCTTCATGAGGATTACCCTAACCTTCAGTTGATTATAGAGCCCGGAAGTGCTTTCACCTGGCAAACCGGTGATCTTGTGACATCTGTTCTGGATGTGGTTGAAGATGCCGGCATCAAAACCGGAATAATAGACGCGTCGTTCGCATGCCACATGCCCGACTGTCTTGAAATGCCCTATAAACCTGTGATATCGGAGGCTCTTCCCGAATCAGAGGAATCNTCAGAGGGATTTTCATACAGGCTCGGAGGAAACTCTTGTCTAAGCGGAGATTTTGTAGGCGACTGGCAGTTTAAAGATGAACTGACTGTTGGTCAGCGTCTAACACTTAAGGACATGAATCATTACACAACTGTAAAGACGAATATGTTCAATGGAATTCAACATCCTTCGATATGGTTTCAGCCAATTGATGGTGACGCTGAATTATTGAAGGAATTTACCTACGAAGATTATCGCGACAGAATGGATTGAAATTCATTTTCATTCTCATTATCAGATTGATTATGAATCTGATAATATGGATTTATAAAAATAAAGTTTGCACCGAAAAAGTTTTCTCTCAACTTTTTCGGTGCAATTATTTAGCGTAATATCCGACGGACAAGGTGAGTCTACTCTCCTATTCCATCCATATTCCAAAGATGTCGAACATTCCTTTCTCCAAATCACGATTTGAGTGACGGATTTCAACAAATTCTATATCATTCATTTTTTTAACTCCATCTGACTTAACATTTGTCTCTCTCAACATAAAAGATGGGAACGGTTCAGGAATAAGGAATGTTGATGTTGCTACAAGCTCATTTAACGGGACTGAGACCGTAAAGATACCGTTTTCTTTTTCGGTTACATACCCTTTAGAAGCAGCCTCACTCAATTCAATGAAGTAGGTTGCTCCGACTTTATCCAANAGAGCAACCGACAGATTCGATAGTTGATTTNTGTCACCTCGAAGTTCAAANACAACNTTTTCANNATCCTCNGNCATCGGAAGCGCATTAACAATATCTCCTACATAAGAACGGAATACNGTTGTGGATCCTTCTCCNNGGGGTGTTTCTATGTGGANGTGTTGCGGACAAACCGGNGATTTACNTATCTTATCTGCAAAGGCATAACCGGATCCTGTCGGAATCGTCGACAGNTCGTAATGNCGGTNAGCCNTNTCATCAGGNTCAAAAAGGAATTGAGGNTCACCCGGTTTTACAATAGCAATTTCAAAATAGTCGCTCTCCGGCGCATCCCAATCAAGNGGTGTTCCTTCGATTGCAGANGGATAAGTCATGCTTTTACCTTCCTCAAACACAACAATTTTGAATCNAATCTTATCACCGCCNTTNGATTCAACNGTNCCTTTAAAACTATTGTTTTCTCCTCNCTCCATCTTCNTAAGNTTATTATCCTTACGCCAAAAAGAGATATCNGATGGATAAATCACCACGGAGTCGGGAAGAGATTCACCGGCAAAATCAACCTTGATTTCAACCTTCTCATTATCTTTGGCAAAACTCGGAATCTCAAACAATGGTATCAAGTCAATACTTTTTTCAACTTCCGGCACATTGTATTCAGTTAATGAGAGATTCCCAATCATACAGTCTGTGTCNACATCGTTGAGTTCTTCATCTGATGAAGAAAGAAGGTAGACACCAGGCATAATAGAGAAAGAATTGTCTTCAGAAACTCCTGTCCGNATGTTTCCTTCATTAATTCCCTTATAATGAAAATTCTTACCAAGTGCCGNGAGATTAACNGTNATNGTGTNATTGCGATGNGCCAGCTCAGCAACTTTTTTATTAAATGAAGGCTTCTCAAATGGGTCGCTGATAATATCGACGTCGGGCATNACCTCAAGTCTCCAGACTGNCTTTCCGTCAAGTTTATCAAGGAAGTAAGCTCCNGANCCATCATATTTCACAACAGGCGAAGAGAAACGTCCTGCAATATGAGCNAGAGAATCAATATTAACAGGATATTCATCCGTAAAGTTAGTATAAAAGAATTTCTCCGGNGAATTAAGAATTGAAATATCGTTCTGATAATCCACCCTGAAATCTCCGAAAACNTTGTTTTCGGGATATGNNCCGAAATCTGAATTTCGAGGAATNTCTCTTGCAACCTCTCCTGCTATCATCATGCTGAGAGCCTTGGAAGGAGTGTAGAGAAGATTCAGATAATGAGTCTGATATTCGGTGTTATAAGCAGCCAGTGGAGTCGGNTCATAAGTGAATTGTGTGATCCATTGAAATCCTTCTTTTCTGAAAGTTCTNGCAATCGCCGGATAGAGATAAGANCCGAGAATATCACCCGGGTCAAACTCATAGACCACTCTTGCGAGAGAATCATAATTCNTCATATCGTTCTTCCAGGGGATATTATACTCAGCAACTGCCGGAAGGAAATTACCCTTNCGCTCATGCCCCGCTACGAGTCCACTCGGATACCATTGAAAAGTAGTGCCCTGAATGTCGGCATTGTAANAACCATCTCTCACCTGATCATTATGACTCACATTATAAAGAATGATTCTGTCAAANCCACCTTTTCTTAAAGCCTTGACCATCTGNTTTATATAATCAGTGACATCGTCAGANCTTCCGGTGTGACAAGGTTCATTATTAATTTCTATNGCAATGATACTCCTATCGTCAGCGAAACTTCTTCCGGTAAACGGATTTACATGACNGACAAGATTTTTAAGATAGTTCTCCTGNATTTTCNGNGCTTTNTTATCTTCATGTATTCCACATTTCGGNAAGTCGTAGGTGAAAGCTCCGGTGTCAATATCTCTTTCCGGATAACCATTTCCGAAATTTGTCTGAGCTGTAAGAATTATGTCAATTCCNCTTTTCTCAAGTTCNGAGATGAGGTAATCCAAAAGCTCAAGATGCTCATTATTCNTCAGATTTCCATCAGCATCAGCCAATTCAGCATCCCACAGATGAATACGGAACGCATTGAAACCCAATCGNGCCATTTGTCCGACATCNTTTTTTATGGTTTCTTTCGGATCAATATTCATTGCATGTAATGCTCTGAAAGCATGGGCAAAAGGCACAGTGTAATTCGTGCCATAATAGCTGACTTCCGCTCCGTTGTCANTTCTCCTCATAATTCCATTAGAATCGACAGAAATAGAATAATNCTGACGACTCTCCTNCAGTGGAGTTTCNATCTTTCTGACACCTGAAACAGACAATACTCCGCCAATAGACGCTGCCAAAGATAACGTTATCAATAAATTGGAATGTTTCATTACAATTCTNTTGCTTATAAATCTGATATTATCCNCTCATCACAAAGTTAGTTTAAAATTNCGAATAATTTATGNCATTAATNAAATTTTGTTAATTTTTATCATTGAATTAATCCTTTNNCGGGNATCTNTTGTTTAATANTATATAGTTNTGAGTGATTAATCATGATTAAGCTTGANTTGNATTGATTAAGCTTGANATTGGNTTGATTAAGCTTGANTTGNATTGATTAAGCTTGATNTTGCGTGATTGGTCANGATTTTGCTGATTAAGNNTGATTTGGATTAGCTCATNATTGGATTGGATTTGTGTAACTCAATCTAATTTATTAAATTTGCGTCCNANACTCAAAAAACATATAACCTTAAATACTATAAATTAAATTAAAAAATGAAAAAGTTAGCATTAGCTCTTGTAGCAGCGCTTCCTATGGCATTCGTAGCCTGCAACAGCGACGACGATGAGGTAACAACCNTTACNCTCGATCANACATCTTCAACTCTTGAGTATGCAAAAGAGATGACTCTCAAAGCAAGTGAAAAAGGTGTAGAATGGGAATCAAGCAACGAATTTGTCGCAACTGTTGACAAAGACGGTAAAGTAACAGCAAAACACGTTGGTGAAGCTGTAATCTCTGCATCTAAGGATGGTTCACGCGCAACATGTAAAGTCACAGTTGCTCCGACCAACAACGACTTCACAATGCCCCTCCTTCTTTGGGATGCAACNCAGAGCGAAATTCAGACAAGAATTCCTTCAAGCCTTAATCTTTCACTCGTAGAAGAAAGCAGCGATGAAGATGTTCTTGCCTACACAACAATCGGTGGCACAGANGGTCTTCCCTGGTACATCTACTATTTTGAGAACAACGCTCTTGCCGCTTCTAACCTTACAGTTGACATCGAAGAAGATGACAACTTCTCAGACTTCCTTGATCAGTATTATGAAATCCTTGAAGGCACTGACTACGAAACTGAGAATAACATCGTTTACGCTGACGGCTACAACTTGTCTTCTGCTAACGTGGCTGTGCTTGTTGAACCCGATGAGGATTTCACTCAGATTTCAGCNATCTGGCGTCCGGTTGAACACACTAAGTCTGCTAAGACTATCTTCAACAACGACGTGCTTATGAGACTGCGTGAAGTTAGAAAATCTTTGAAGAAATAATTTAATTTCAAAATAAATATTTATCAAAATGAAAAAGTTTTTTTCTATCCTTTCCGCTTCTGCACTTGTAGTTGCAATGGCATCTTGCGGTGGCAATAAGGCAGCTGATGCTGACACTGCTGCAGCTGACTCTGTAATCGGCGTTGAAGTTGTTGAAGATTCAGCTGTCGACGGTGTTGTAGAGGAAGCTGAAGTTGTTGCTCCCGAAGAGGCTGAAGCAGCTGTTGAAGAAGTGAAAGCTAAGGCTTCAAACACTCGTGCAACTGCTACTTCAAAAGCTACCAANGCAGTAAACACTGCAAAAGAAAAGGTTGAAGCAACTGCTGAAAAAGCTGAAAAAGAAGTTTCTTCTAAAATGCAGAANGCAATCAACAAAACTAAAGAAGCNGCAGAACAGAAAGTTAGCGATGCCGGCGAAAAGGCAAAAGCTTGGAAAGATAAGAAACTTAACAAAAACGCTGAATAATTTTTAGATTATTCNTTACCTTTAAACTTAAAAGGGGTTGACATTNAACGTCAACCCCTTTGTTTTTACCACCTGTCATAGTCGGGATTNGANCCCCCATCCCTATCTGAATTGGTTGAGATCTTTATTGTATTCAAANCCTACATCCGACATTTTCTTAATTATGTCAGACTCATCAAGCGACAATGANTTACACANTTCCGTTAAAGAAGAGAACTCATCTCTAAGCTTCATGTTCAAAAAGCTCATTAACATNANNGGATCTTTTGGTATACTCATTTTATTCAAAATTTTTTTAACGANATAACTCTTTATTATAATCTACAAAATTACCTCATTTTTGNGAANGNGACAATNATTTAAAAAGAATACTNCCTTCAAAACTTATCACAGAGCCATAAACAAACCTCCCTATNNNGCTGTTNAATATGTATAATAACCTNAATTAATTATAAATACTATGTTTAAAGAAATCTTTATTGCCGGATGTGGCGGCTTTGTAGGTACAGCCGGACGTTACCTTGTTGGTAAATGGAGTTCAGGAATTTGGCATGGCTCATTTCCTATGGGAACGTTTCTTGTGAATATTATCGGATGTTTTATCATAGGTATTTTCTTTGGACTTCTTGAAAATGCCAAAGTTATGACTCCTCAGGAAAATGTATTACTCATCACCGGTTTCTGTGGTGGTTTCACCACATTCTCATCGTTTGCAGACGATATGTGGGTATTAGGTCAGAAAGGCGACTGGATGACATTTGGTGTTTATCTCGCACTCAGCATCGTATTTGGTATCCTTTGCGTATGGGCAGGTAGAGCAATCATCAGATAACCAGCTTAACATACAATAACAAATCAGAGGGTGAATATCNNGATATTCACCCTCTGATTTGTTATTTATTACTTGGACTCAGTTCCAAAATTATTTGTTTATACTTCTCTGCCAGAGTTANCAATAATGGGATGACAGGAGTCTTATAACGTANAGAGTGGCTGTGTCAACCTGAATTGACACANCCACNTCANATCATTTCTAAACTACATTCAGAGNTTATCAGGGAAACTTGTGAAGTATTCCCTTTCCTGTTTCGGGAATGAGCCTTCCTCTTTCTTCTGAGACGCAATACCCTTAATGAGGAATGCCATGTTTCGTCCGAGATTTCTCATTGTCTGAAGCCCTTCAAGATCNTTCTCAACATCTTCAGGNGAAAAGCCNTGCACNTCATTCCAGTANGTTGATGAAACAATTGGCATCGAGTTAATGGTAAAGAACATATTAATATCAGAGAAAGCCGATGTGCTGCCNGCTCTGCGAGATGACACCACAGTCGCTCCTACTTTCATGGTATAATCCACCACTCCNGATGTGCTGTAAAACAATCTGTCGAGAAACGCATGTAACTGACCGTTACTACCTGCATAATATACAGGAGTACCGACAATTATACCATCCACNTCCNCAACCTTTGCAGCAGTTTCATTAACCATGTCATTAAANACACATTTGCCGTGAGAACGACAGAAGTTGCATGCAATGCAACCTCTGATGTTCTTATTTCCGACAACGATTCTCTCCGTTTCAATGCCATTCTCATGAAGTGTGTTTTCAACTTCGTCGAGAGCTCTGGCTGTGCATCCTGTCGGAGCAGGACTNCCATTTATAACAAGAACCTTCATCGTCTGATTCCTTTTAATGTTCTTTATCAGTCAAATGACATTCACCCTGAGTCTTGATAAGATATTCAATCAGAGCATCGTTAGTGCAGATAATNTCTTTGAGTTTATTTTCGTAAGCCTCAAAGTCATCAATCTGACGGCGTGCAACACCNGATTCCTCNGCTGCCTTTATAACNGCAGGNGCAACCACTGTCAGCAATCGGCGGTCAAAGGGCTTGGGNAGNATATAATCCTTACCAAANTTAAGATCCTTATTATTGTAGGCCTTTGCAATTTCCTCAGGCACGGGTTCCTGAGCAAGNGCAGCAATTGCACGCGCAGCCCCTATCTTCATTTCCTCATTAATCTTAGTCGCTCCGCAATCAAGCGCACCACGGAAGATGTAGGGGAANCCGAGCACATTGTTAATCTGATTAGGATAATCACTTCGACCTGTTGCAAAGATCANGTCAGGACGTGACTTAATAGCCAGATCATAAGCAATCTCCGGTTCAGGATTAGCAAGAGCAAATACGATGGGGCGTTCTGCCATTGACTTAACCATTTCAGGAGTAACAACGTTTGCCACCGACAATCCAAGGAATACNTCAGCATCTNTCATAGCATCGGCAAGAGTTGTCAAATCGCGTGATGTCGCAAATTCTTCCTTAGCCGGAGAAAGATTGGGNCGATCTTTTCTAATCACTCCCTTACTGTCGCACATCACCACATTTTCCTTTTTCACACCCAAACTGCAATACAATCTGGTGCATGCCATNGCNGCAGCTCCGGCNCCATTGACAACAAGTCTTACATCTTCAATCTTCTTATCCTGNAGCTGAAGGGCATTCAACAACGCTGCCGATGAGATAATTGCAGTTCCGTGCTGGTCNTCGTGCATCACCGGAATATCAAGAGAATCCTTTAAGGCGTTCTCTATTTCAAAACATTCAGGAGCTTTTATATCCTCCAGATTGATGCCACCGAATGATGGNGCAAGACGTGCAACAGTCTTTATAAACTCCTTCGGATCCTCCTCATCAANCTCAATATCAAAGGAATCAATACCGGCAAAAATCTTGAACAGAAGTGCCTTTCCTTCCATAACCGGCTTTGCAGCCTTAGCCCCGATATTTCCTAATCCCAAAACNGCAGTACCATTTGAGATTACAGCCACGAGGTTNCCNTTATTTGTATAGTCAAAAATCTTTGAGGGGTCATCCTTAATTTCAAGACACGGATAAGCAACACCCGGAGAATAAGCCANAGAAAGGTCTTCAGGAGTGTCATACTGCTTAGTAGGNACAACCTCAATTTTTCCGGGAATTGGGTAACGGTGATAGTCAAGTGCTTTCTGCTTAAGTGTGTTTTCCATATTTTATAGTGTTTTTTTCAGAGNCNANCTTTATCCATTATGANNAAAATAAAAANTGTCTCCGTTCGTTATTTGTAAATATAACATTCCTCTCAAATCAATAGTTCATGAAAACTCGTTTTTAGAAATATGTTACGAAGTACTCCTTCATCTTCTCTGTCTCACAAACGTCAATGAATTATATTATGAAATGTCTTCCTTACATTCTCGTTTTTATTCTGGTTNATGTCGTTTCTTCTTGTTCAAATTCANGAACTAAATTTGAAAGAGATATTGACAATGCCGAGAGAGTGATGCAGAGTAATGCCGACAGCGCATTGGCAATATTAGAAACAATCGACCCCTCGGAATTAAAGGTAGACTCCNTAAGNGCTAAATACCATTATCTTATGGCATACGGTCATTTTCTNGATAACCGTTCGATGATTGGTGATTCCCTTATCTCATTCGCTCATGGATATTATCATGGTAAAGATGTCGTAAAAGATATTCGGAGCGGAATGGTATTTGCATGGTATAAGTTTTGGGTTGGAGACACCCCCGGCGCATTGGCTACGCTTGATTCGCTTGCAGTATTGCCAAACGTTCCTGATTCAATCATGGTTCAGACTCTAAGAACTCGTGTATTGCTCGGAGCTTCAGAGTATCAAGGTCATGAATTNGTGCCTCTTGCAAAAAGGCTTGAATCTCTTGAAACAGANACAAATANAAAGATTGAAGCAAAATATATGCTTCTTNCGGGATATGAATATGCCGAAAAAACNGATTCTGCCCTTCTTTTATTAGATGAACTTTTGGCTTATGCCGGCAAGAACAAATTGGGAGAGATGCATTTCCAGCTTGAAATGGAGCGTGCGCAATTGTTGACNGAACAAGGCCGGAATGAAGAAAGCAATGCTCTTATAGATGAAATTTTCCGAAANGCAGGTCACGACAATGGCGCGGCAGACCTTCTTNATTTCCAATATGCCATTAATGCGTTGAATTGNGGNGANACNTATNGGGCTNCACGTCATCTCGCTATTGCTGACAGTCTCGCTTTAAAATTGAGGGGTGAGGATAANAATTATTACCGCAGTTACAGCAATCTTATTCATGCTATTCTTGATTTTAANNGTACAGGAGGTATCAAGCTTACACACATTAGTGGATTGAACAACCGACAGAATGAACGTTANAATCGCGTGAAGGCCTCACAGTGGGAGTCTGAACGCGCAGCATTGCACCANCAGAACCGCGCCTTGGCTCTTAAAGAGGAAAGTCAACATAAGACGGTGGTAATTCTTGTAATTAGTATTCTCGCCTTGTTGATATGTGTGGTTGCTATTTTTATCATCATCAGACGCCGTCAGCTNGAACGTGAAAATGAGGAACGAATCGAAGCCCTGCAAAAGATGGTGGATGAATATAAAAATGCTCCNTCAGATAAAGAATCTGAAATCAATAATGCNTCAACCCTGCGTAGCATCATGCTCAAGCAACTCGGCATNATCAAGATGGTAGCCGANACTCCNACCGANCAGAATCGGGAGATGCTTCGCAAGATCTCCTCAATAGAAGGAGAAACCAATGGTGAACTCGTAGACTGGGAAAATGTCTACAAAATAATNGATAATCTATATTCCGGTTTTTACGGAACACTCCACAGCAGTTATGGAAATATCCTTANNGCGAAAGAGGAACAGATAATAGTGCTTATGGTGGCAGGTTTTTCAACCAAGGAGATTAGNGTTATCACCGGTCAGACCACATCAACAATCTATGTCCGTAAAACCTCCATAAGAAAGAAACTCGGAGTGCCGGAGAAAGAAGATATCGTGAGGTATCTGCTNAATCTCAATAAGGATTAAGAANCCATTAAGACCATAAAACNTATTATTAAGACTTTTCACAGATNCANCCTCTGATAATCAGATGGTTGNNTCTTNNATATTAAGACTTTTATATTTGGCGTTAAAACNACTTCAGNTGTAATTTTGCATCAGANAACCATTTAAANCTGATGTGAAATGAAACAATTATTTTTAATCTTATTAGCCGTTATTACAGTTGTTCCTGCCTTNTGCAGGGAGATTACGGGAAGAGTTATGAGTGAAAACGAGACACCTCTCGATTTCGTAAATGTGGTGTTATATTGCGATTCAACTTACATAACCGGAGATGTGACCGACACAGACGGTAAGTTNTCAATAGATACCCCCGNTAATGATAATCTCACCATTAAAATTTCANTTGTCGGCTATCAGACATATATCTCAAAAGTTCCNGCTTCCGGANATATGGGAGTCATAAATCTTGCTCCGTCAACTGTCGAACTCGGAGAGNTTGTGGTNAATGCCNCACGACNTTCNACTACAATGAAAGGGAATGNACTTATCACCAATGTGGAGGGGAGCTCNCTTGNGTTAGCCGGAACTGCCGCNGATGTCCTCGTGCGCNTCCCTATGGTANTTGANAATGGTGGCGCGCTNGAAGTATTTGGTAAGGGTGNTCCTCAAATCTATATCAATGGNCGAAAAGTCAATGACCTTCAGGAACTTTCTCAACTCAACTCCGGCGACATTAAAAACATTGAAGTCATTACCAATCCCGGAGCTGCCTACTCCGCGAATGTAAAATCGGTTATTCGTATCCGGACCAAACCACCCAAAGGAGATGGTCTGAGTGGAACNTTNCGCACNGATAATGGATTTCAGTACTATTTCCGCACAGGTAATTCNCTGGATTTAAAATACCGCACAGGCGCNCTTGANATTTTCGCAAACTACGGNTGGTGGAGAGGAGACTCTCATTTTNATCGCCTCAATGACATGAACACCTCGACATCTCAAGGCTCTTATCGNCAATACGTCAGCACGATAGGGAAAGAGTCATATAATGATATGACCGGCAAACTTGGTTTTACATACATGATAAACGACCATCATAACATAGGTGCTTTCTACCAGAACAGTTGGAACCGTCATCACACCGACGGAACAATTCCAAGTGAAATATGGCAGGACNGNNCGTTGNTTGACCGTTATAACTCTGATGTNCATATTCAGTCNAAAGCNGTTCCCCGNCACTATGCNAACCTATATTATAANGGAATCATCGGCAATCTCAATATTGATTTTAATGCTGATTATTTATGGTATAAGAGTCGTGAGGTCACNTTTAACAATGANCTCAGCGAAATGGGNGACGATCGCGATGTGAAAACCATATCAACAAACCGNAACCGCATGTTTGCCGAAAAACTGGTTATGACTNTTCCTNTACTGAAAGGTCAGATTGAGATTGGCCAGGAATATACCAANACNCTAACCTCANATCTGTTTGTTGCCAACATNCCTGAAACTCCTGATGCTGACAANCGTATGGTTGAAAACAATGTGAGTGTATTTGCAGAATTAGGNCAACAATTCGGACGCTTTATGATAGGTGTGGGNCTTCGTTATGAGCATGTTANGTTTAACTATTNTGAAGGGGAGATTCTTCAAGACGGNCAGAGCAAAAATTANAATAATCTATTCCCCTCTCTCAATATNGCTACGCAATTAGGNNAAGTNAGAATGGGATTGAACTATACAGGGAAGACCGTGCGTCCCGGNTATAGTCAACTTGATGGNGCNATAAGTTATATAAATCGTTTGACATACGAGACCGGCAANCCCTATCTNAAACCGACTAAGTTGCATACTGTGGAATATATGGCTCAATGGCGNCGATTCTTCGCGCAAATCTCCTACACCTNCTTCAAGGATGGCGTTTATCACATCACAGAACCATACGGTCAGGAAGNCGAGGCAATAATCATACGCACTGCAAATCTGAATCAACGNCACTTTCTACAAGCTTTTGTAGGNGGAAATTTCCAAGTGGGNNTATGGCAACCAAAAGTGAATGTCGGAATGATGAAACAATGGCTTNCNNTNCCTGTAAANGGNGNGCNTNTGAANATGAANACNCCAATNTTCNTNNTNCAGTGGCAGAANGCNGTTCATCTTCCNTTTGACATCTGGCTTAACATTGACGCTCAANTNATGACACGCGGATGGGACAANAATACACGCCTGACAAATACACCATGGTATGTTAACGCCAAAGNCTATAAAGGATTCTTCAACGACTCTCTCAGCGTGTCNGNNGAGGTNAAGGACATTTTCGACTCTGCNCAAAATAACTATTATCTATGTAGCGATTTNGTTCAGATACAGCAGAANAATTTCTCANCCGGACGTTCTGTGATGCTNACNCTTCAGTATCGCTTCAATACAACNCGCGANCGCTATCGTGGAACAGGTGCAGGAAACTCCGAAAAAACACGCTTCTAANACTCTTTTTTTATTATGAAATNNCTGNNTTTATTATTAAGAGNNNGTTCCNCAATAGTGGCAANTATNNAAAAAAATGGAGGAGNCNTGCAACCTTATTNACTCACTCAGAGAAAAAAGGTNTGNGCCTCCTCCATTATAAATTATAGCTTTTATAAAGCTATAGCTTTACTTCATTTTCTTTGCAGGGTCACATGTCAGTCCGACACCTAATTTATTGAAAATCTTATGGTCGACCTCTCCAAGCATAACAGTTGAGTGCATCTGACAACCATTCANCTCCGGCAGCTTTTCAAGCGCACGNCGGCATTTNTCATCNGTTGTGCTTAACACTGATAATGCAACCAGCACCTCGTCGGAGTGCAGACGCGGATTATGACCGCGAAGATAAGTNAGTTTAGTGTGCTGAATCGGTTCAATCATGGCCTGAGGGATGAGTTTCACATCGTGCTCAATGCCGGCAAGAAACTTAATAGCATTNAGAATCAGNGCTGATGACGGACCCAGNAAACCACTCTGCTCTGCAGTAATTATCGTACCGTCGGCAAGCTCAATTGCGGAACANGGCAANCCACTTGAAGCAGCGCGATCTCTNGCTGCCTTAATACACTTACGATANGATAAATCAATCTTTGCCTGTTTAAAAAGAAGAGCAATCTTATTNACCTCNGCNTCATTTCCNTCTCCATNCGCCATNTTGTTGAGGGCAGTGAAATAACGACGTATAATCTCGTTATTTGAAGCCCGACAACAAACNTCGTCATCACTGATGCAGAAACCAACCATATTGACACCCATGTCTGTNGGCGACTTATACGGATTTTNTCCATATATACCTTCAAACAAAGTGTTAAGCACAGGAAATATTTCTATNTCTCTGTTATAATTGATAGCAGTTTNTCCNTANGCTTCCAGATGGAACGGGTCAATCATATTGACGTCGTTCAAATCAGCGGTTGCNGCTTCGTATGCTATGTTGACAGGGTGCTTGAGAGGAAGANTCCAAACNGGGAAAGTTTCAAACTTNGCGTATCCGGCTTCCACTCCCCTTTTGTTTTCGTTATAGAGCTGGCTCAGACACACAGCCATCTTGCCACTTCCGGGGCCAGGTGCAGTCACAATCACNAGCGGNCGTGTTGTCTTTATATAGTCGTTNTTTCCGAAACCTTCATCTGAAGCNATCAGCTCCACATTTGACGGATAACCGTCAATAAGATAATGGTAATAAACCGTTATTCCCATTCTCTCAAGTTTGTGNCGGAATGAATCNGCTGAAATCTGACCATTATAATGTGTCACACANATNCTGCCCACCATAAAGCCGAGTTTCATAAACTCATTGCGCAACCGAAGCACATCCATGTCGTAAGTAATGCCAAGNTCGGCACGCACCTTGTTTTTCTCTATATCCAAGGCACTAATGACAATAACTATCTCAAGTTGATCTTTGAGTTTTTGAAACATCCGGAGTTTGCTGTCAGGCTGAAACCCGGGCAAAACACGCGATGCGTGATGATCATCAAACAGCTTACCTCCAAGCTCAAGGTAAAGCTTGTTGCCGAACTTAGCTATACGCTCCTGAATATGTTCGGACTGAATTTTTAAATACTTATCGTTGTCAAATCCGTTTATCATAACGGACTGCAAAGTTACCAATTTATTTTAATAAAAACAATNTCAATTTTCACCCCGTCNCTTTTTATTCTTCTCCACAATATTTNTCAATCAATACATAATTAAATGGGCAGCTGAATCACTCAGCCACCCATCTNTTTTTCTTTTTAACCAACTCAAAAAATATGTGCATGTTTTACGTCTGCAAAATTACTANTATCTGATTCNGCCGGCAATNCCCANAAGANAGTATTTCGNCATCGGNCCGATACTCACTTTTAGGTATTANATATTTAACAAAAAATANCTAAATTTGTGGTGAAATTCGATAATGGAGTTATGAAACAGGAAANCAAGATTTTTCGCTACACCGCAGAAATGCCTATGCGNAGCCTAATTGTCGACAATAGCTTACTTCTCATGGTTCTAAGCAGATTTAATATTTCACTTGGATTCGGCGACGGAACAGTTGAAGAAGTNTGCACTAACAATAACGTTGATANTGATACATTCCTGACAATCTGTAATTTCACNAGTGGAAAACCTTGTGACCTAAATCGTATTTCCTTAAGCTCACTTATTGGATATNTGAAACAGGCTCACTCCTATTTCATTGGTTTTATACTTCCCGTTATACGAAGAAAACTTATTGAAGCATTGAATTGTGCCAATATTGGCAACATCACATTACAGATGNTGAAATTCTATGATGACTATGTTGAGGAAGTGNGNCGTCANCTTGATTATGAAAACACCCATGTCTTTACATACGTGGAATCACTGCTCAAAGGTGAAACATCCGATAACTTCAGAATTGACATGTTTCTCGCCAATCATAAACCGATTGGCACAAAGCTTGCCGANCTTAAAGANATCTTCATTCGCCACTACAATCAACCGGATAATGACCTGCTCAACTCTGCTCTNTTCGACATTATCACCTGCGAACAGGANCTNCTAAACCATTGTGAAGTGGAAGACGTAATCTTTGTGCCTGCCGTAAGAGACCTTGAAAAAAGAGTCAGCAATGGTGAGTTCAGCGAATTNAAAGAGGACAAAACNGTTTCTCAAACTNCGAATTTGCCCGGAGCAGTTCTTTCNGAACGCGAAAAGNAGATTATTGTTTGNGTAGCTAAAGGACTTGCCAATAAACAAATTGCCGATGAGCTGAATATATCTATNCANACNGTCACNACTCATCGCCGCAANATCAGTGCAAAATTAGACGTACACTCCACCGCCGGCCTGACACTCTATGCCGTAATCCACGGGTTGATTGACCTTCGGGATGTGAAATANNAGCCGACACTCCTTTCACAAANGAGTGAAGTAAAAAAGATNTGAGAAATTAATAAACNGGAGTTAGTTATCTCCTGAATTTATATGAGCCGTTGCGTCCGAGGAATTTATTNAACACACTTTCCTCTCCAATCACTTTATTCTCTTTTTCAAGCTGACGCAACAAATCTTTGGTTTGCTTGGCTGACGCAATGTCATCCGGATGAGACAGATGACCGATACTCAACAATATCATCACCATAGCAACCATTATGATTGCAACCGCAATAAATTTGAATAATGCAAAAACGGTCATAAGTACCATACTNTATTTCCTTTTTTNGAAATTTTTATGAAACCATAAAAAAGATAGGTTTCANATTAATTAATANTTATTTNCTCACACATATTTNTTTTAAANNGTCAGAGAGAGAGACTCAGGAGAGCNTGCGACNAAACNNGTCACTCATATAACCCACNCNATGCAGGAATAGTTCATCAAAATTTCGAAAAATTTTAACNTCATCTNCTGATGAACATAACATCAACCTTTGGCGTTAAAACAATAGCTTTATGTGGATTCATACATGGCCGGATTAACTTAANNTTCTGATTTCGGACAGCGTGTTTCCTCTTATAAAAATCTAAAATTTAAAATTATGAAAAAAACAGTTCTTCTTCTGATGGCTCTCCTTTCCTTTACAGGAGTATGGGCTCAGAAACTTGCAAAAAATGAGGCGACCGCACTCAACTCNTTCCTCACTCAACCGGCAGCTAAAGGTGGNAATAATGCCGAGGCTCTTGGTGTGAAAGGAAATGTCATACCCGGTTTAACAATCGAAAANGGTCATGTAACGGCAATTGATTGGCACGGNAAAGAGTTATCCGGCAACCTNAANCTCACTGCATTCACCAATTTGAAGACAGTGAATGTCTCAGATAATAAGATCAAAGCATTAACCGTTCAATATCTTCCGTCGCTGGTTGAATTGAANGCCTCGTCAAACAGAATCAGCGAGCTNTCNCTTTCCAACTGCGAGCAGCTTCAGGANCTACGNCTGAATCGTAACCTTNTCTCCGANTTTAATGTCANNAATGTTCCTCTCCTTAAAAAAGTGAATATTGCGTCAAACTGGCTTGAGGCATTGAATGTTTCTGACGCTGTGAATCTGGANACACTCAATTGCGCAGGGAATCGNTTGACAACACTTTCGGTTGATGGATGTCAGAACCTTAAGAATCTTTATGCAAACTTCAACGAACTTTCTCAGATTGAGCTCTCAGGAGTTTTGAAACTTCAGAACATCAATATNTCAAACAATAAGTTCTCAAAATTATATTTGCAAAATCTCCCCTCTCTTTCTTCGCTGATTGTCAGTGACAATGCGATGACNGAACTTGCTCTGAATAACTGTCAGATGCTNACCGACCTGTATGCACCCTACAATGANCTCTCGGTTTTCAGTGCGTCAGACTGTCCNAATCTTGCATACGTCAATCTCGCNTGGAATGATTTGACAAATCTTAATCTGTCAAACCAGACATTCCTTCAGAATCTTAATGTNTCTAACAATCAGCTTCTCACACTTGATGTCACTTTTGACACCAACCTTAGAATTGTCAATGTAACCAACAACTATAATCTTACCGACATCCGAGTTGTCGGCGACTATCAGCTGGCTCATGTCATTGGAGCTTCTTACGACTTCAACTACTAATCAAAGCAAACATATCTACCCTTTATCGAGTGCATTGAACTGTTGTGAGACAGTGACAATGCACTTTTTTATTGTCATTCCAATTTTTTTTTAGTAACTTTGATTGATAATATCAGACAGAACATGCCGGAACATGATTATTACAATCGCGGAATTTTAGTGGCAGATGGTGGAGCCACCTCCATCAACTGGATGCTTGCCTTGCGCAACCANGAAGGGAAAGAGATANTCATNTCAACCGACAGCGCGGGNGTGAATGCCGTACACTCTGATTCCGACATAATCAGTCGCTCATTTTCAGAGGCTTCCGCCGGTCTGGTAAAGACNCTTTTTCCGGATTCTGAAATTGATTGCAAACTGANNGATGCTCTTAAAGANTTAGAATTNGAGATTTATTATTATGGAGCAGGATGCAAGGGAGANTCCATAANTGACAGAATNNAATCTCTGCTTGAGGANAACTTCNGNAAAGCTTCAATNTCAGTTGAAAGTGACCTTCTNGGAGCTGCNAGAGCAGGCCTTGGTCACAATTCGGGCATGATTGCAATTCTCGGCACNGGAAGCAATTCCGGTCTTTACGACGGGACATCACTGATTTCAAACACCCCTCCCCTCGGATTCATTCTTGGAGATGAAGGAAGTGGAGCCGCAATTGGNAAACGNTTGCTCGGCGACCTTTACAAAGGATTNTTACCCGACGAATTGAAAGAGTATCTTACACTNAAGTGCAATTTGTCATATCCNGAAGTAATCAATAATGTTTATCGAGGAGAGTATCCTGCGAAATTTCTTGCCCNCATGACACGACCATTGAGTGATATTCTTTCCGACTCGAATGAAANGGCAGCNTCGCTCCCTTTAAGCACAAAAGAATATATCAATCANCTTCTCATAGACTCGTTTGATCAATTCTTCAAGCGCAATTTCTCTCAATACAGAAAGCTCTCCGATTCGACAGACATTGCCGTTGTCGGCTCACTCGCAAAAGTGTTCCGTAAGCAACTGGAGACGNCTGCTCAAGCCAACGGATTTAAAATTGTCTCTGTCATATCATCNCCCATTACAAAATTAATGGAATATCATCTCGAAGATTTCCAACAGAATCATNGGNGACATATTTAATGATTNCCCGTCGGTCCAAATAAAAAACTTCTCACTTCGTTAAGATGACAAAGAAAAATATCATCAGACTANTGTTTGTTTTCATGCTTTTGGGTTGCACATTTACCGATTCAACAGCAAGAACGAAATATTGGCATCAACGTGTTTCTCTCTTCGATCGTCTTCCGGTNGGNGAATCGGATATTGTCTTTCTCGGCAATTCGATTACTGACGGAGGAGAATTTGCTGAANTGTTTGACAATAAGCANTGTCTTAACCGAGGCATTGTCGGCGATGTCGTTTCCGGAGTCAAAGAACGGTTNCATCAGGTCACAAAAGGAGCTCCNAAAAAGATTTTTCTNCTNATCGGCATTAATGATGTNTCGCACAAGAAATCAGCTCGTCAAATCTATGATGAGTATGTCGGGCTTATCGAAAAAATCAAATCTGATTCTCCNTCNACCAAGTTGTATGTAGAATCTGTNCTTCCTATTGACAATTCCTTTGGGGTTTACAAGAATTTGAAGGGGACGGAAAAAGTGATTCCGGAACTTAACTCACTTCTTAAAACCTATTGTGAGGAANACAATATCACTTACATTGACCTNTGGCAGGAGTTTGCCAATCCNAAGACAGGNACTCTGAAAAAACAATTCACCAACGATGGTCTTCATCTGACAGGACAAGCCTATAAAACNCTGGCAGAAATACTCAGACCATACGTTGATGAATAAAACAGCCAATGGGTCATTAANCAAATCTATTGAATCGTCATGTATNNCCTGAAATATTCAAAATTATTAAGATTNAGCCTTNTAACCGGATTATNCCTNTTTTCCGGCATATCNGCTCAGACGCTCTCTGCTCAAGAATCAACTAATGGAGAAAAGACAATTGTCTATCAATTGTTTGAATATCCGACAGCTCCGGAAGAGATTGAAGGATTGGCAGAGAGATCCGACTGGCTNATGGCAAACTTCTGGAANGGTATGAATCTTTCGTCAAATTCNCCNGTTGACCAAAATGCCCTGAANCACGCATTTCAGGTTTATTGTATTCCGATGCAATGGGCNTCGCGCGATGCNGTCATGGAGGGGAGCCGAACTCTNTTGAAGAAGATTGAAAAGAATCCAACTCTTCTGATGCAATTTACCAAGGCTGCNGAAGAGAATCTTTACGGACCCCGAAGCGCAATTTGGATTGACGAGGTNTATGAACTCTATCTTGATGCACTTGTAAAGTCAAAAANGATTGATGCGACACGCAAAATNCGATACAANGACCAATTNAATATCATCCGTCGGTCAGCCATAGGAAGCAATGCTCCCCTATTCAACTATGAAACCATTGACGGGAAGCAGATGCAATATTTTCCAATGGCAACCTTTACAATTATTGAGTTCGGAGACCCCGATTGCGANGACTGNCGTATGGGACGACTTGCAATGGAATCGAATGTTGCATTGACACGACTCATCGACCAGGGAAAAATCAACATAATCTTCATGATTCCTGATGCTGAGGAAGACTGGAAAGAGAAAGTGGCNGATTATCCTGAAAAATGGATTATCGGNGCAACCGACAACGCTGATGAATCNTACGACCTCCGAGNGACNCCGGCAGTCTATGTTGTCAATGGAAAAGGAAAGATTATCGCCAAGAACATTTCTGTTAGGGANGCTATCGACATAGCTGTTNAGAATCTATCAGAATAATAAATAACTCCATCTTCGCAAGTTCAAATCTTGCTAAGATTAATTTCGAATCTTAATCTAAACTAATCGAAACTTACTTATGGATTATCTGAAACAACTATATATCCGNATGACCGGATATTCATATACCAATCTCGGNCGATTATTTCTTCGTCTCTTTGTCGGCATAATGCTTCTGCAATTCGGCATAAGACAGATNGCTCATTTTTTCGAGATGCGCGACATCTTTCCCAATGTGCTTGGNATGTCGTCGGAACTGTCGCTGATNGTTATGACAACAATTGAGGTTGTATGTGCATTATTCATCATGGTCGGGTTTNTNACCCGCCTTATGATANTGCCGGTTTTTTGCTCTATGATTGTGGCTGAATATTACCTTCTGAACTATTATGTGAATGAAGCTGCCTATCTTCTTTCATGGCAACAGCAAGGATATTTACCTATTATGTTTCTTGGAATTNTGTTCTTCCTTCTTCTTGTGGGACCNGGAAAAATTTCCGTTGACTATTTTCTNTCGCTCCATTTCATTCACNCAGCCGATGCAAGTGANTCGGAGCTTGAGGAGGTNTAACCGGCCCATCCTTCAATCTTAAATNAGTAANTTNCAATATTGTTTAAAAAGAATTTAAANTAGCATTTACAACTTAAATGAAAATAGCAGTTTTAATATCCGGTGGCGTTGACAGCGCAGTTGTCGTGCATAAACTTTACAGCGAAGGACACGATCTGCACCTGTTCTATATCCGAATCGGAATGGATAACGGAGAAGGTGATTGTTCTGCTGATGAGGATATTGAGATGTGCACCTTGATTGCACGCAAGTATAATCTTCCGTTTGAGATTATCTCTCTTCACGAAGAATATTGGGAGCATGTNATGGACTATTCCCTGCGGACNGTAAAAAAGGGATTNACACCACACCCTGATATGATGTGCAACAAGATTATAAAATTTGGTTTCTTCGAGCAGAAAATGGGNCATNTGTTTGATAAAACAGCAACCGGTCANTATGCCTCAATTGCCGAGAAGGANGGGAAACTGTATCTGGCAACTGCCGTCGACCCGGTNAAGGATCAAACAGATTTNCTGGCTCAGATTTCTTACGAGCAATTGAGCCACATAATGTTTCCTCTTGGAGATATTCCCAAAGAAGAAGTGCGCCGCATAGCCAAGGAGGCAAATCTTCCGAATGCCGGAAGAAAAGACTCNCAGGGAATATGTTTTCTTGGGAAAATAAACTATAACGATTTTCTGCGACGCCATCTNGGTGAAAAGAAAGGTCCTATCATCGACATTTCAACCGGAAAGAAAATTGGAGAACACAAAGGTTTCTGGTTTCATACAATAGGNCAGCGNAAAGGACTCGGATTGAGTGGNGGACCATGGTTTGTGGTAAAGAAAAATGTGCGCGACAATGCCCTTTATGTTGCCAACGGTTATGAAACCCCTCTTCAGTATGGAAAGNAAATCACCATNGCTGAAATGAACTGGATNACCGAAAATCCGTTTGATAAGACANAGGGAGANCCTCTNAAGATAACATTCAAGACCCGCCACACNCCTGAGTTCACCTCAGGGACGTTATCAAAATCATCCGATGGCACATATATCATTGAATCTGAAAAAGATATTCAAGGTATTGCNCCCGGACAGTTTGCAATCATCTATGACTCTGATTCTCATTTATGTTTCGGGTCAGGCATGATTACTCTTTGATGAGTTCTACATTAATCATTCAAAGAAAGCTGATTGAAAAATGGATAAAAAAATCAAACTTAATCTGATAGGTATAACCTATAATCAGATAGACTCCGGAGTTTACGCTTTAATCCTTCAGCAGGATGGAGGAACCCGGCGTATTCCGATTATAATTGGTTATCCTGAAGCGCAGGCAATCGAATGTCGGCTGCAAGATATAAAGACACCNCGTCCGCTGACTCACGACATGGCAAATTCGATTCTTGAAGGGTTTGGAATCAANCTCCGGGAAGTCTTCATACATCATCTTGAGAATGGTGTNTTNGCCGCCGATCTGATTCTTGACAATGGAGAAAAGACTATCATCTTAGACGCNAGAAGTTCAGATGCAATNGCGTTGGCAATCAGAGCGAACGCNCCNATCTACACTTCTGAAGAGGTGTTNCGCACCGCCGGNTTAAANCCGGAAGAAAAGAAAGTCTCTACCAAAGCTGACAGNCCNTTCNCCACCTCTAATCAGGGAGAAGTNAACGTTACAGGCAAACCGTCTGCCGAAAAGAAATCCATTGATTCGTTGTCAAAGTCCGAACTTCTTTCNCAACTTGACAAAGCAGTTGAGAAGGAAGACTATGTNGAAGCGGCCAGAATTAAGAACGAACTTGACAGACGAGCCGGACTGTCNGANTCCGGAAAGGATAATAAATAAATATTGACAAAAATGGGTAAACGCACACTGCGACTGGAAGCTATTGTGGAGTTAATCCGCACAAACACCATATCGAGCCAGACCCAGCTTGCCGAGATGCTTGCTGAAAGAGGGTTTGACACGACTCAAGGCACCCTTTCGCGTGANCTTAAAACGCTCAACACGTCAAAAATTCCGACAGATAAGGGGTATCTATATGTTCTTCCCGATTTAAATGAACTTAAAAACCGACTTATCGCNACAGGGAGTCTAAANCCTGAAATACATTCCGGCACAGGATTTATCTCACTTGAGTTTTCCGGAAATATATGTGTTGTCAAAACCCGAAACGGTTATGCTCCCGGTCTGGCATTTGATATTGACATGATCGGAGCCTCTGAGATACTCGGCACCATTGCAGGCGCCAACACCATCTTTGTTGCCATTCGCGAAGGAATAAGCCATGACAGAGTCAGAGATATTCTCTCGCGTATTCTTCCGCTTGATAAAAAAACACCAACTTTCTAATGATAAGAACTGCCATAGCAGGTGCCGACACCCCCATGTCGGGCGAACTGATAAGAATACTAATCAATCATCCTGACATTGAAATTGTCTGGGCTTACTCNCCGNCTTCTGCCGGAAAAANCCTGACCTCCGTNCATCACGGTCTGACAGGTGACACAGATTTANTTTTTACATCGTCAGGATTGCCCGACGATGTCGACCTCCTTTTTATTGACGCTGAATCTGAAGCCAGTCTCTTTGACGTAAAAGCGATNGACCGTCCGGAGTTGAAAATTATTGATATGTCACACACCAGTATCCCACCCTTCNCNGATAATGAATGGATTTACGGNCTGTCAGAGATTTTCCGTAAAAACATGGTTAGAGGNGGAAGGAAGGTCATCGTTCCGGGGTCNATTGCAGCGCTCGCTCTAATTTCNCTCTTCCCGCTTGCATCCCACCTGATGCTTAGCGGCACNATAAAACTTTCNGTGACNGCTCCGCTCGACATNTCAACTCCCTCCAGACTTGAAGACTCCAGAAAAGAGATTCTTGAAATCATCAAGCAGGTTCAGCTCGGATTCAATGGAGACGTTGAGATAGATTACACNCCCACGGCTCCTGANAAATTTCGTGAAATCAGAGTCTCGACTGTCATGCCTCTTCTTGCTGATATCAACACAATAAGNGANTTATATGAAAAGACATATTCTGACCATAACTTCTCGTTNATNNCNGANTCGCCGGTTTCAACAGACGAAGTGACGGGCACGGATAAATGCATTATTTCGCTATATGAGACTGACGGAAAACTTACAATCGACAGTGTTTCCGACTGCCGAATGAGAGGGGGNGCCGGAGATGCCGTTCATGCNATGAATCTTATATATGGATTACATGAGAAAACCGGTCTCTATCTGAAAGCACATAAGTANTAACACNAGGGTCGATAAAATTCNATNCNTATGGAACAATTATTCCCCTTTTTGCATTTATAAATTATATGTCGGTCAATAAAGTCATACTCCTCGGTTATGTCGGCTGTGACCCGGAGGTAAGATACCCTCAGCCTGATTTTCCGGTTGCTTTNCTTCGTCTGGCAACTAATGAACGGTCAAATGCCCCCTCGGTCGAAATGACAGAGTGGCACACGATTGTNTTCAATGGTGAGAATGCCACCATTGCAGAACGTTACATCCGGAAAGGAACTCGACTATATGTCGAGGGNAAACTGCGCACGAGAGAGTATATCGACAAAATGAAGATTAATCGCAAAAGCACTGAGATTGTTGTTGAATCATTTGAGATTCTCGGCCGGAGTGCTACNTGAAAAGGCTTATATANAATCTCTCNCAGAAACCTCTCCTNACTATAAAACTAAATNATAANCCGTCCTTAATACTCAAACAAACGAAAAAAGGAAGATGAGAAAATGGCGTATTGAAGACTCCACCGANCTTTATAATATNTCCGGGTGGGGACTTAAATATTTTTCCATAAATGAGAAAGGTCATGTTCAAGTGACCCCTTTNGCCGGTTGTGCACCGGTTGATCTTAAAGATATTCTTGATGAACTGAAACTTAGAGATGTCTCAGCCCCTGTCCTACTTCGGTTTCCTGACATTCTCGACGATCGCATCAGAAAGATATCCAACTGTTTCCANGTCGCNTCAGAAGAATATAATTATNAAGGCGACGGGTTTGTTGTCTACCCTATCAAGGTCAACCAGATGAGACAGGTTGTCGAGGAGATGGTCGGCCACGGAAACAAATATAAAATTGGTCTTGAAGCAGGCTCCAAACCGGAACTACACGCNGTTNTGGCTGTCAACACTCAAGAAAATTCAATGATTATCTGCAACGGNTATAAGGATGCAGACTATGTTGAATTAGCTCTTCTGGCTCAAAAGATGGGACGCAAGATNTATCTTGTGGTNGAAAAACTCAACGAATTGCGCCTGATAGCAGATGTGGCNAAAAGATTGAAAGTCACTCCGAATCTTGGCATCCGNATNAAACTNACNTCCTCAGGAAGTGGAAAATGGGAAGAGTCAGGGGGNGATGTGTCTAAATTTGGTGTNAACTCCAGNGAACTCCTTGANGCAATGGAATTTCTGGAGAAGAACAAGATGAAAGATTGCTTGAAACTCATTCATTTTCACATCGGAAGTCAGATTACGAAAATACGTCGCATAAAAAATGCNCTTCGCGAAGCAATGCAATTNTATGTGCAACTCTCNAAGTCAGGCTTCGGAATTGAGTTTGTCGATATAGGCGGNGGTCTGGGAGTTGACTACGATGGCACACGTTCATCGTCGGGCGAAAACTCTATGAACTACTCCATTCAGGAGTATGTAAACGATGCTGTCTCANCATTGGTTGATGTCTGTGTGAAGAATNATCTCAATCAGCCGAACATNATCACAGAATGTGGAAGAAGCCTTACCGCTCACCATTCGATTCTTATTATTGAGACACTNGAAACCACTCAGCTCCCAATCTGGAATGACAATGAAGTCCTTCCTGACGATGCTCATGAGCTTGCCCGCGAACTTTACAATATATGGGATAAGATAAATCCTGCCCGTGTGTTTGAAGACTGGCACGACGCACTTCAGATTCGAGAGGAGGCTTTGGAATTATTCAGCCTCGGACTTCTCGACCTGAAGACAAGAGCTTCTATTGAAAANCTTTTCTGGTCAGTTGCGCGCGATGTGAATGCCATGACAGCAAGTATGAAGCATCCNCCNGAAGAGCTGCGTAAGGTTGCAAGAATGTTGCCTGAGAAGTATTTCTGNAACTTCTCTCTCTTCCAGTCGCTTCCTGATGCCTGGGCCATTGACCAGATGTTCCCCATCATGCCGATTGAACGACTTGACGAAAAACCCACTCATGTCTGCACNCTNCAGGACATCACTTGCGACTCCGACGGTAAAATNGACAGATTTGTCTCACCNCAGGGCACATCTTATTCTCTTCCCGTGCATGGGTTGAAAAACAATGAATCATATTATCTGGGNATCTTCCTNGTTGGAGCATATCAGGAAATTCTCGGNGACCTCCACAATCTGTTTGGCGACACAAATGCCGTGCATATCAATGTCACTAAAAACGGATATGAAATCGAACAGATTATTGATGGNGAACCTGTGGCTGANGTTTTGGACTATGTNGAATATAATCCTAAAAAACTTGTCAGAAACCTTGAGACATGGGTTACAACCTGCATGAAGAAGGGNCGNATAACCGCTGAGGAAGGACGTCAATTCCTGAATAATTACAAATCAGGACTTTATGGAATTACATACCTGGAACGTGACTGAAGCTGCGCTTCCCCNAAAGACTAATCAAATATGGCTTGAAAATCCTGAGGNGAAGGAACAACATCCTTTGCCTCAGCGATACTTCATGAAATTGGCCTACCGTGGGGGGCCATTCCACGGTTGGCAATCTCAACCTAATGCCGTTTCAGTGCAGTCTGAAATCGAAAATGCNCTNCAGACAGTGTTGCGTAAGGAGACAAAAATAACCGGNGCAGGGAGAACCGACACCGGTGTCAATGCGAGAGTGATGTATGCGCATCTNGATATTAATCTNCCCGGGGCGATGTCGGTTGAACGTCTNGTGACAGCTCTCAACCGTCTCGTCGGACGCGACATTGCGATCTACTCGCTTACACCCGTCGCNAAAGATGCTCATGCACGCTTTGATGCCACTTCCAGAACCTATAAATATTTTATCTCTCTAAATAAGAATCCGTTTCTTTACCCTTTGTCGTGGCAAGCNACTTGTCANCTTGATGTTGACGCTATGAACAAAGCCTCTGAAATACTGCTTTCAATNAGCGATTTCACATCTTTTGCCAAACTCCATAGCGATGCCAAGACAAATATCTGTAAAGTGACACGNGCCGATTGGNAAAAAAACGATAATTTTCTTGTNTTCACAATCACAGCNGACCGATTNCTCCGAAATATGGTNCGCGCCGTTGTCGGCACTCTCGTTGACGTTGGTCGACACAAAATCTCGATTGATGATTTNAAGAAAATAATTGAAGCAAAGGACAGATGNGCNGCCGGCACTTCAATGCCNCCCGAAGGATTATTTCTTTGGGATATTACTTACCCNTTCATCTCTGAATGAATTTTATTTGTCATGACACCTCAAGAGCAAATCNAACAACTCCGACAGGAGATNAACAGGCATAATAACAATTACTACGTACTCAATTCTCCTGAGATTTCCGATAAGGATTTTGACCTTCTTCTCAAGGAACTGGAATCGCTTGAAAAGAGTTATCCGGAGTTTGATGACCCCCTCTCTCCTACTCATCGNGTGGGTTCTGACCTGACAGATGAGTTCGAGCATGTGACACATGAGCGTCCGATGATGTCTCTTTCAAACACTTATTCGATTGAAGAAGTCGACGAATGGTTNGACAGAGTNAGAAATGGATTGAACGGAGAGTCGTTTGACATTGTAGGAGAACTCAAATTTGACGGAACATCAATCTCGCTGACCTACGAAAACGGGCGNTTGGTCAGAGCAGTGACACGTGGAGATGGAACTCAGGGTGACGATGTAACACGCAACGTCATGACCATAAAAAGCATTCCGCTTGTGCTTGAACCCGGCAACTGGCCCGACAGATTTGAGATTCGCGGAGAGATTCTTATGCCCTGGAATGTGTTTGAAGAACTTAATAAAGAACGGGAATATAACGAAGAGCCCCTCTTTGCCAATCCGCGNAACGCTGCTTCNGGAACTCTGAAGACACGCGATTCCAGAGAAGTAGCCCGCCGTCGGCTTGATGCNCGTTTCTACTATTTGCTTAGCGACAATCTTCCTTTCGACAATCACTATGACAATTTGATTGCAGCCAGGTCGTGGGGATTNAAAGTTGCTCCTGAGATGCAACTTCTTCANTCTCTCAAAGATGTCAATGATTTCATNAATCATTGGGATACNTATCGCAACGAACTTCCTGTGGCCACAGATGGACTGGTGTTTAAAGTCAATTCAATTCGTCAGCAATTAAATCTTGGCTNNACAGCTAAGTCTCCTCGNTGGGCAATTGCATTTAAATTCAATCCGGAAAATGCTTGCACACGNCTTCGGTTTGTGTCATTTGAAACCGGNAGAATGGGNATTGTCACACCTGTCGCTAATCTTGACCCGGTGCTTCTTTCCGGCACAATCGTCAAGCGTGCCTCTCTTCACAATGAAGATATAATACGCGAACTTGACATTCATCAAGGAGATTTTGTATATGTCGAAAAAGGTGGAGAGATAATTCCCAAAATNACNGGTGTTGAATTATCAAAACGTGAAGATGGTGCTCTTCCAATCGANTTTGTCAAGAATTGTCCGGAATGTGGCACTCCCCTTGTGAGACGCGAAGGNGAAGCNGCATGGACNTGTCCCAACTCAAAAGGGTGTCGCCCTCAGATTACAGGACGAATCGAACACTTCTGTGCTCGACGAATGATGAATATTGATGGAATCGGTGAAGAGACAGTAGAACTTCTTTTTTCTGCCGGTTTGTTGCGTAACATAGCAGACATTTATGATCTCACTCTGCCTGACCTTGTTAAACTCGAACGCTTAGGCGAAAAGTCGGCTGAACGNATTCTTAANGGNATTGCCGATTCNCGCCTTGTTCCGTTTGAAAGAGTTNTCTATGCNCTCAGCATACCNAATGTGGGTGAAACAACAGCCAAAAGGATTGCTAAATCAGTAAAGTCTCTTGATAATCTTCANGCTATGACTGTTGAGCAGCTGACGGCTCTTCAGGATGTTGGACCNATNATTGCCAACTGTATNCATGATTATCTGAATGACCCNGACAATATCGAAATTATCAACCGACTCCGTGCGGCAGGTNTGCANATGGCTCTTTCTCAAGAACAATTGAGCAACATTGGCACTTCACTCGAAGGAAAGACCATTGTTATTTCAGGCACTTTCGAGAATCATTCTCGCGATGAGTATAAGGAAATTATCGAACGCGAAGGNGGAAAAAATGTTGGCTCAATATCTAAGAAAACATCTTTTCTTCTTGCAGGCGACAACATNGGACCCTCGAAAAGAGAGAAATGTGAAAAACTTGGAATCCCNGTCGTTTCAGAACAAGAATTTCTCAATATGATTGGGGAAAAGTNAAATNCTCCNCTTATCTTAAANTTAGGACGGAGTGTCAGACATTATNTTTCTGACACTCCGTCNTTAATCTTTTTGGCTTAAATTGGCTTAAATTTTCTTGAGAGAGCGAATGGCNGCCAGCGGATCGTTGGCATTGAAGATATAACTTCCGGCAACNAGAATGTCTGCACCCGCTTCTGCAAGATACTTNCAGTTTTTATCTGACACTCCTCCATCAACTTCGATTTTAGCACGAGAGCCGGTTGAATCNATAAGATTACGAAGTTCCACGACCTTTCTCAGACTGTGAGCAATAAAAGGTTGTCCTCCAAAACCGGGATTGACCGACATGACGAGCACAAGATCCACGTCCTCAATTATGTCGACAAGCGTATTGACCGGTGTGGCGGGATTAATGGTNACACCTGCCTTCATACCTGCATTATGAATGCGCTGCACGACACTATGAAGATGTGTGCATGCTTCCTGATGCACATTCATAATTTCTGCACCAAGATCGCGCACCTGTGAAATCCATTTATCAGGCTCCACAATCATCAGATGAACNTCAAGCGGCTTCTTACATACCTTTGCAACAGCCTGCATAACAGGGAATCCAAAGGAGATGTTTGGCACAAACACTCCGTCCATAACATCAAGATGCAGATAATCTGCATCTGAATTATTAATAATATCCAAATCATGTCTGAGATTTAAAAAATCCGCAGATAACAGTGAAGGTGAAACTTCCATCTTTATTATTTATTATTTTTGTTTGGTTTCTTTTTAAAAGCCTTAAAGAGGATATAGGCCACACATATTCCNGCAAGAGCACATCCTCCCCANGTGAGATAACGATTATAAGCCTCAACCTTTTCAAANAGCATTTCCGGAGANACNCTTAANGAAAGCCAATACCCCAGNAGACAAAGAATACTGTTCCATATCAAGGCTCCAAGACCGGTGAANAGNGCAAAAACACCTATATTCATCTTTGAAATNCCNGCCGGAATGGAGATAAGCTGNCTGACTGCCGGAATCAATCTGCCGATAAACGTTGAAACAGCTCCGTGGTCGTCAAAATATTTTTCAGCTTTTATAACCTTTTCTTTGTTCAACAGNAATGCGTGACCTAATCGAGAGTCNGCAAATTTATAAACAACCGGTCGTCCGATCCAAAGTGCGAGATAATAGTTGATAAACGAGCCGCAGAGNGCACCNAGGGTTGCGAAGACGGCAACCATGAAGATGTTCATNTCAGACCCTGCGCCTGCNTTGGTGCATGCAAGATAGGCAGCCGGGGGAACAACGACCTCCGACGGAAATGGTATGAAAGAACTCTCAANNGTCATGAAAATAAATACAAACCAATAATTTGCATTCTCAATGAACCATTGAAAAAATTGACTNGCGTCAAAAANTGANAAAGTGATTGCGTTTAACATTTNTCAACCTAAGATTTTATCAAACATTCTTCTGTAAAACTCTGCTTTACGTTCAAGGCGCAATGGANATGCNCGACTCGTAGAGGGCATGCGCCAAATCTCGAATCCTTCTTTCCATTCAACAAATTCTCCCATTTTCGGCACAGACGTAGATGTGTATTCCGCAACTACACCGGCCGCTTTCTCTCCTGTCGTGGCTATAGCCCGACAATAAGGCATCCGCTCCAACAAAGCACCTATGTCGGTCGGTTGAACTATCTCAAGGAACTTGTCGGAAGCGTTTCCTTTCAAACGTCTTATGACATGACAGGTGTCGTGAAGTGCTATCCCCTTTTCCGTCAGGAGAGCTTTAATCTCATCCAACTTAAATTTTCCCTCTGTCCTGTCATAAAGCGCATACTTGTCGTCGAAAAATATCAAACCCATCATAAACCAGAAATCATTGGTCTTATTGGGGTAATAAAAATCCATGCTCCAACGATGCTTTCCGGGCGGGAAAGTACCCATTATGAGAATCTTCGCACCGGGAGGAATAAACGGCTCCCAAGGGTGTGTTTCGGTATTAGAATCCACCATTACTTCTTAACTCTTTTATAGGGTTTGACACCAAACAGCCATACTGAAAGGAAATGACTGCTTCTNAGNACAGAACTTATCAACAGACAAATACCGACAATTGCAATTGAAATCCCAAGTCCGACAATAAGTTTCGGCACAGACATTGTGGGAGCATTCAGCACGGCACTCCATTGAGGCACATGAGGCATAAAAAACATGTGCATCATATAAACATCCAGTGTCCGCTGTCCGGTAAATTTCAAGAATCTTGCAGGGAGGGCATCTCCTGCAAAATATGCTTCACGATGACGGAAAAATATCAGCACGGTCAAAAGCCCTGACATACGATGAATTACACCTTGTCCGATATATGTAGGCAAATCATGTGGTGCTGAATACCAGAACCCGTAATAATAGAAACATCCTCCGAAAAAGGTGAGTATTATAATTGCTCGAACAATATTATTATCAATAAATTGTGAAAAGATATGCTCGAATCTTCTCGAAAGAATCCCGACGGCAAAAAACTGGAAATAATAAATCGTATTATGCCATGACAACANGANTCCGGCGGGAGAGTTATATTCAAAGTTGCCGAAGACCGTCGAGCAGAGAGCCAGNAGAATCGTTCCNCANGTTGCCANATCCCTTTTNATNAAATGCGAAACTACNGAAAGAGCTGCATAAACGCAAAACATCTGAAACAGAGAAATNGTAAACCAGAAATAGCCGAAGCCATGACCGATNAAATANAGAATCGGNCCATGAGTCACATACTGATAAAGCATAAAAAAGACTAAAGCACAAAGAAGCTGNGCTTTCACCTTTCGGCTCATAATATNTTTTGTAAGTGAGAGGGTCCACTTTTCAATCGGNCGATATGCGAAGAAACCNCTCACGAAGAAGAACAAGGGCATTCTGAACGACATCAGTATTGACGCTAANGGACTNCCATCCCAATGGCGTGGATTCATACACAGATAGAAATGCGCGAGGACAACAAGAATCATCGAGAGTCCGCGCAACGAATCAATATAGTCAATCCTTNTCTTTTCCATTTCTCCTTCTAAATNTAGNTTACTATTTTTCAATCAAAAACTTTGCGTTGCCAGAGTCATTAATAGTTANAATCATTTTGTGGTCGACAAACTCTACGTTGGCCTCCTCCTTCTCAAACTGCCNGACAGAGAATTTTTCGACTTCTCCTGAATCATTAATCTCTAATTCGAGAATATTCAGTCCGGAGATCAATTCTTCCCTGCCGTTCCGTNAAACAGATATGTTTCGTCCGAGATATTTTCTGATAATCATTGCTTCTTTAAATCACAAAATCATCTTTTCNTACCGGTCATATTCGTCCTTATACCCTTTGAACTNATCTTTCGGGTCGGATCTTTCATTGANTTGACCGGAGNGACATTNATAGTCTGATTTCTCAAAATCTCNGTTGTGCCACCTGTTGTCTTTTTTACCCCTNTCAGAGTGTCGGTCTTAATAGGATTACGACGCTTTGATGGTCCNTTATAGTTTGTCTGATGATTTATCTTGTAATAATTCAGAGAGTCGTATGGTTGTCTGAGAAGTGCGATACTGTCAATCCATATCGGCATATCGTTTGAACGGGCAGTTCTGAAAGTGCCGAAGAGNCGACTGANTTTTTTTGACGAGTCGGTNTGCAACTCTGTCAAGATGTTACGTTTCCCTGAATTNCGGCGTATAACGTAGTTAACCGTACCATCAGANTATTCAGCTCCNAGCACACTTATTGTTGAGACGGCAACNGAATTTATTCTGAGCTTCCATTCAACAATATCACCCTTTTTTAATTCAGGATTTTCAAGAGAAAGNACCAATGCGGANTTAGACGCATCAGGACTCAGAATAGTCTTCTCACTGAATGGCCATAAATTCAAATCCGTACCCGATTCTTCNTTTTCCCTGGTTACATCAGCACCTAATTTCTTTTTGCGCTTNAGAAGTTCCTTGTCAACCTTNGCATACAANTCGGCATATTTGTCCATGTTATGACCATACCAATTGAGCGTGCAGTCCATTTCCTGTCTTGTCACTCCATGACTGCGCAATATNTCGTCGCCAATGCCNCTTTCAGGTGAAGTCTCGGTCATTGCCCGGGCAATCTGCATATCTGCCATNACATCAACCATCTTCCTCTCGGATAGCACTCCGTCAGGTCGTTTGGAGCATCCNGCCGATAACGAAAGAATTATCATGCCGATTGAAATNACCCGCGACTTTCTCATCTCACTTCTTATCTTTTANAACCAGTGTCTTCCAAGCCTCNGATGCCTCTCTCGAATAAAAAAGAATCAGCANTGCGACACCCACACAGATTGACGAATCTGCAATGTTAAATATATACTGGAAGAACTCAAACTCCGAGCCACCNATTCCGGGCACCCACTCAGGCCATACAAATCTGAAGAATGGGAAATACAACATATCAACNACTCTTCCTTCAAACCATCCGGAGTAACCTCCTCCTATCGGAAACAATGTCGCAACCTCCGGGGGGGCCGGATTATTGAAAATTTCTCCNTAAAACACACAGTCAATTATATTTCCGGCAGCTCCGGCTGTTATCAGAGCCATTGCGATTATAAATCCTAATCNGTAATGTCCCTTCCCGATGATAATCAACTTGNGCAGGAGCCACACCAGAACNCCGACAGCAAAGATTCTGCCGAACGACAGCACCANCTTATTGATAAAAGTCATGCCGAAGGCCATTCCGTTGTTTTCGATAAAACGCAATTGAAACCATGGGAANATCTCATAACCTTCACCATAATAGAATGACGTTTTAACCCATATCTTCAGAGCCTGGTCGGCAACAAGAACAAGCAATATGATAAGACAGGTCAACCATCCGGTTTTCTTAACCGAATGGTAAACCTGTCTGAAATTATCTGTATTCACGTTAATTTTCGACGAATCGTTCATCAAACTTTAGTAACCTCGGCATTGATTTTAAGNCCGTCNATGTCAAGTTCAACAGCCGAATCACCGGGGGTTCCGGTTGCAAGACTTGAAGCAAGAACCTGNGTCGCTATATAGTCTCCATACGATTCAAGAGCCTCCTTAACCTCCGGAGCATCGCTCAAGACAACCTTAACCTTNTCGGTTATCTCAAAGTTGCTTCCNTTGCGGATGTTCTGAATACGGTTGATCAGTTCGCGTGCCATACCCTCACGACGCAATTCCGGAGTTACGGTCACGTCAAGAGCNACAGTCACATTATCATCATTGGCAACNAGCCATCCGGGGATNTCTTCAGGTATTACCTCAACATCATCAAGTGTTATCACCGGCTCNCCGGGAAGCTCCGCAAACTTGTATTCACCCTGTTTTTCAAGTTCGCTTATCATCTGGGCNGTCATTCCTGTTATTGCTTTTCCGAGGTCTTTCATAATTTTACCATACTTCGGACCAAGCTTCTTGAAATCAGCCTTAACTCTCTTGACNAGACCACTCTCTTCGTTATCGACAANACGCACTTCCTTTACNTTAAGCTCGGCTGCCATCAGNTCCTTCATGTCGTTGAAAGCCTTCTTCTGACGTTCGTCNATNGCAGGAAGAAGAATTGTCTGAAGTGGCTGNCGCACCTTGATNTTAACCTTACGACGAAGAGCGAGCACATTTGAAGTCACAACCTGCGCGAGACGCATTTTTTCTTCAAGCTCCTTGTCGACCAATGCAGGGTCACATTCCGGGAAACGAGCCAGATGAACAGATGCGTATCCATTATTTCCCTCAGCCGGCTCATTCANATCCTGATACAATCTATCACTGAAGAAAGGAGCCACAGGAGCCATCAGAAGNGCGATNGTCTTCAAACATGAGTAAAGAGTCTGATAAGCCGANAGCTTATCGGTGTCCATCTNNCCNGCCCAGAAACGNTTACGGTTCAGACGCACATACCAGTTGGAAAGATTGTTATCTACAAAATCTTCGATTGCACGGGCTGCCTTTGTCGGTTCGTAATCGTTGAGNGCTTCATCAACTTCCTTGATAAGGCTGTTTANCAAAGAAAGAATCCAGCGGTCAATTTCGGGACGTTCAGCCACCGGCACCATTGGTTCCGCGCCTGTAAATCCGTCGACATTAGCATAGAGNGCAAAGAATTTNTAGGTGTTGTAGATTGTGGCAAACAATTTACGACTCACCTCGCCNACACCGGCTTCATCATACTTAAGATTATCCCAGGGCTGTGAGTTTGAAATCATATACCAGCGCACCGGGTCACTACCGAATTTCTCGATATTACCAAACGGGTCGATAGCATTGCCNAGACGTTTTGACATNTTGTTGCCCTTCTTGTCAAGAACAAGTCCGTTGGAGATAACAGCCTTGTAGGCAACNGAATCGAACACCATTCCTCCGATTGCNTGAAGAGTAAAGAACCATCCGCGAGTCTGGTCAACACCNTCGGCAATGAANTCGGCNGGATANATCTCACCTGAATCGAGAGCTTCCTTATTTTCAAAAGGATAATGTGCCTGNGCGTAAGGCATTGCTCCTGAATCAAACCAGACGTCGATAAGGTCTGATTCGCGTTTCATGGGGCGATTATTGTCNTCGACAAGAATTATCTCATCAACGTATGGGCGATGCACATCTATCTTAGCATAATTATCCTTTGAATAATCACCCGGNACNAATCCGTTTGACGTAAAAGGATTCTCCTTCATNAAACCGGCCGCCACCGATTTGTCAATTTCCTCACACAATTCTTTATATGAGCCGATACATTTCACACTCTTTCCATCTTCAGAAAGCCATACGGGAAGAGGAGTTCCCCAGTANCGGGAGCGTGAAAGGTTCCAGTCCTGCAGATTCTCAAGCCATTTTCCGAAGCGACCNGANCCGGTAGAGGCAGGTTTCCACTTGATGGTCTCATTCAGCTCGATAAGGCGGTCGCGAGAGGCGGTTGTGCGGATAAACCAGCTNTCAAGGGGATAATAAAGCACCGGCTTGTCAGTGCGCCAGCAATGAGGATAGTTATGCACATGTTTCTCAATTCGGAATGCTTCTCCNGACTGTTTCATCTCCATACAGATAACCATATTCAGGTCATCTGCCTTNTTGGCAGCCTCCTCATCATATTTTCCACCCTCGTTGAAACGCGGGTCGTAAGCATTCTTNACATAATCGCCGGCATGATTCTCATAGAGANCGACGTTCACACACTTCTCTACNAATTCCGGTGCGAGCTGATCAATGGTGTAATATTTNCCCTGAAGATCGACCATAGGGCGAGTCTCACCCTTNCGGTTAATCATAAACAACGGAGGGATNCCGGCNGCNTTAGCAACCTTGGCATCATCGGCACCAAATGTGGGAGCGATATGCACGATACCCGTACCATCTTCNGTTGTTACATAATCTCCGGGNATNACTCTGAAAGCCTCGTCGGCAATCTCAACAAATTTTTCAGCNCCGACATTATAGACCTTATCNGGATGCTNCTCNGCATATTTCTTAGTATAATCGGCNGCATTCTCATCGAGNTTCTCAGTGGGTTTNACCCAAGGCATCAGCTGAGCATAGTGCATTCCGACGAGATCAGAACCTTTATAACGTCCGACAATGCGATAAGGAATCACCTTGTCACCCTGCTTATACTCTTCCAACGGAAGTTCTTCACCCTCTTTCTTAAGATAAGTGTTGAGAAGCACTTCGGCAATAACAACAGTCACAGGTTGAGCTGTGTAAGGNTTGTAAGTTCTGACCGCCACATAATCAAATTTCGGGCCGACACACAACGCTGTGTTTGAAGGGAGGGTCCAGGGTGTAGTTGTCCATGCAAGGAAACANGCATCTCCCCAGCCGTTCATCTCCTCCTTCGGGTCAGTGATTCGGAAAAGAGCTGTCGCAGTGATATCCTTTACATCNCGNTAGCATCCGGGTTGATTCAACTCATGTGAGCTNAGTCCGGTGCCGGCAGCAGGTGAATAAGGCTGAATTGTNTAACCCTTATACAGATAACCTTTTTCAAAGAGCTGCTTAAGCAACCACCACACTGATTCGATAAATTTGCTGTCGTATGTNATATAAGGATTATCAAGGTCAACCCAATACCCCATCTTATGGGTCAGGTCAGTCCACTCCTTTGTGTATTTCATCACCTCCTTGCGGCAGGCATCATTATATTCAGCAACAGAAATTTTCTTACCAATGTCTTCCTTGGTGATTCCAAGAGATTTTTCCACGCCGAGTTCTACGGGCAGACCATGAGTATCCCATCCTGCTTTACGCTTAACGTGAAATCCCTTCATTGTCTTATAGCGACAGAATGTATCTTTAATCGTGCGCGCCATGACATGATGAATACCGGGCATACCGTTAGCAGAGGGNGGACCCTCATAGAAAACAAAACTCGGACAACCCTCTCGCTCTTTCATGCTGCTCTCGAAAAGCGACGCTGCATCCCATTGCTGAAGGATATCCTTATTAATATCCGAAAGATTCAGCTGGGAACTGTATTCCTTAAATTTTTTACCCATGATTATATGGTGTTTTTTTATTTTCTTATTTATGAAGATTCATCTCCGGCNNCCAACTCATAACTTGGCNCCNTTTGCNCCTTTCGCACCCTTGACACCACCGCCAAGNGCAAAAATGTTTTGAGAATAACTGAATGTCTTTCGGTCAGCTTCCCTTTTACGTTTAAGNGCAAGCGAAACGAGACGATCCATCAGCTCGGAGAATGAAATTCCGGTTGCTTCCCAAAGATAGAATGACAATGAGCCGGGAATCGTGTTAATCTCATTGACATAGACNCTATTGTCTTTCTCATCAATCATAACATCGATTCGGCTGACACCATGGCATGAAAGGACACGGAATGTGTCTCGCGCCATCTGCTGAATCTTCTCGGTTATTTCCTTGTCAAGTTCAGCGGGGATGCGCTTCTCACTTGCCTGCATGCCGGCATTTGTCTTTGTGCCACCCATATATTTATCTTCATAACTGAGGAANTCGCCGCTCTTGATAGGCTCTTCAAGAACCGAACTCTGATTATCGTCGGCATCTCCAAGCACAGANCAATTGATTTCNTTCAGTTTTTCAATCATTCGCTCAACGATAATTCTCTGCGAGAATCGGCANGCATTGTCTACTGCCTTAACAAGTTCTTCGCGNCCCGCAGCNTTACCGATGCCNACGCTCGAACCGAGATTGGCAGGCTTTACAATAACCGGATAACCNAGTTTATCCTCAATTTTTGCAATCAGCTCATCTCTGCGGCGNCTCCATTCCTTNTCNGTAAACCAGACATAATCAACAACAGGAATGTCACATTCCCGCAGAATCATTTTCATTGTGATTTTGTCCATTCCGTTGGCACTGGAAAGAGTGCTGCATCCGGCGTAGGGNATNCCGATTGTCTCAAGCAGACCCTCGAAAATACCGTCTTCGCCGTTTGTGCCATGAAGCACCGGAACAACAACATGAAGCTCGCTCACCACGGGATTCTTACGACTCAGCAATCCCTTAGAGACTTTATAGAGNTTATAATCACCATACTCCGGACGCATGAACACTTCATCACATTTCTCCACAAGGCCTTTCATATCCTTGTAGTTACTGATTTCAAGAAGTGACTCACCGGTGTACCATCGTCCCTCCTTGGTGATATANACAGGGACAACGTTATATTTATCTTTATTAAAAGCATTTATTGCCTGGAGAGCTGAAATAACTGATATTTCATGTTCAACAGAACGACCTCCAAAGAATACCGCTACATTAGTTTTCATTCCACAAATCGTTTTGACCTGCAAATTTAACGATTTTGCATTGAATTTCAAAATCTNACAAAACACTCAAAAAAAAATATTCATATACTTTCTATCAGATNTGTTGTTATATAATAAATTCAAACGCTCAACGAAATCTATGAAAAAGAATTTGGTTNTTATANCGGGTGCCGGAATAAGTGCNGAAAGCGGCATCCCNACNTTTCGTGACGCTGTGACCGGATTGTGGGAAAATCANGATATAAANGATGTCTGCACAGCTGAAGCCATCAGGNGAGATCCGGAGCTGGTGCACAGATTCTACAATGAATTGCGTGAAAAATATAANAATGCTGTTCCGAATGANGCGCACGCTCTTGTTGCTTCACTTGAAAAGGATTACAACGTCACAATCATAACTCAGAATGTCGATGGACTTCATGAAGCAGCCGGTTCCTCCAATGTCATACACTTGCATGGAGAGATTTTAAAGTGTCGCGATGTCAACGATTCCTCGATTATTTTTGATATTCCAGAAGATAAGGATGGAAAATTGACTACCTTTCCGGGCATGAAAGTCAATGGTCACGAGGTGAGACCTCACATCGTATTCTTCCATGAAGATGTGCCTAACTTTGNCAAAGCANCCGACGTCGTTAGANAGGCTGACATTGTGGTCGTAATCGGNACAAGTCTTGTTGTTTATCCGGCAGCCGGACTANTTGATTTTGCCCGTCAAGGAGTGCCGGTTTATTATATCGACCTCCATCCAAATNTNTCGACTTCAGTCAATCCGAAAATGAAAGTGATTGAAAGCACGGCAAGCAAGGGGATGAAGATTCTNATNGAGGAACTTAAAAAATAGGACTTAACCTTATTGAAGATTCCGAAAGAAAACATTATCTTTGCGGAGCAATCCCTACGAATCGTCATGATTTACGGTCAACCGACTCTCTAACGATAGGCGGATTGTGATTCCTAAAGACCCCGAAACCGCTCTTTTATGAATGACTTCGACTTAAAAGGACTTGGAGTTGCACTTGTCACTCCTTTCAAACATGACAAAACAATTGATTTTGATGCNCTTGAAAACCTNATTGAGCATCTGATTGATAATAANGTTGACTTTCTTGTGGTGCTTGGAACCACAGGTGAGACCCCCACTCTCTCTGAATCTGAAAAAATCATCCTGAGAAAATTTGTGCGTGANACGGTTGCCGGACGTGTTCCTCTCGTGCTTGGTCACGGTGGCAATAACACNGCCGAGATTGTTGAAGCNCTNAAGACGGATATAACCGAAGGGTATGATGCNGTTTTATCGGTTGTGCCCCCTTATAACAAACCNAGTCAGGAGGGAATGTATTGTCATTATGCTGAAATTGCAAAGGCCTCCCCTCTTCCGGTTGTGCTTTACAATGTGCCNGGACGCACAGGTGTGAATATGACGGCTGAGACAACCTTGCGGCTTGCAAACGATTTTAAAAACATCATAGGAATCAAAGAAGCCAGCGGCAACTTCACCCAGATAGAGGAAATTATCAAGAATAAACCTGACTCTTTCCAGGTTATTTCGGGCGATGACGGAATCACCTATCCTCTCATGACTTTGGGAGCCGTCGGTGTAATAAGCGTAATNGGAAACGCTTTCCCTCTCCAGTTCGGNAAGATGGTAAGACTTTGTCTTGACGGCAATTTTGCCGAAGCTCTTCCAATCCATTTCAGGTTTACGGAGTTGTTTAATCTGATGTTTGTCGACGGAAATCCGGCGGGGGTCAAATGCACTCTGAATGCCCTTGGCATGATTGAAAATGAGTTGCGTCTTCCTCTTGTTCCAACCCGTCTTTCGACCAACGAAAAAATCCACTCCATTCTGACTGCCCTTCATTCTGACAGCTTTAATGATTGACAAAGCNACGATTCAAAGAATCACCGATACNGCCGACATAGTTGATGTTGTAAGCGACTATGTNCACCTTGTGCGACGCGGTGCGAATTACATGGGNTTGTGTCCGTTCCATAACGAGCGGACACCGTCATTCTCTGTCAATCANCGTCGTAATTTCTGCTATTGNTTCTCATGCAGGAAAGGTGGNTCTCCCGTAAATTTTCTNATGGAAAAAGAGGGAGTTTCCTACCGGGATGCGTTGCTTATGCTGGCAAAAAAATATGGCATTGAAGTGCANGAGAAGGAGCTGACNGATGAAGAGCAACGNCGCCGNACCGAGCGGGAGGCGATGATTGTNGCAAATGAATGGGCNGCCTCNGAGATGCACGAGTCNCTCCTTCACTCTGAGGAGGGACGCAATGTCGGGCTCAGCTATCTTTATCAACGCGGAGTGACCGACGAGGCTATCAAAAAATTTCGTCTCGGATATGCCATTGACCACGGCAATGACCTTGCCTCAAAAGCTCGTGCCAAAGGGTTCGACCTCAACATACTGACCGAGTTGGGAGTGCTNGGAAAAAGTCAGGACGGTCGTATCTACGACCGTTTTCGCGGACGTGTGATTTTCCCTGTGTTCAATCCTTCAGGTAAAGTCATGGCCTTTGGAGGACGTGACCTTAAAGGGGGANTGGCAAAATATATCAACTCTCCCGAATCTTCACTCTACAAGAAAAGTAACGANCTCTACGGCATATTTCAGGCTAAGGGTGATATTGTCAGAAACGACAAATGCTATCTTGTGGAGGGGTATCTTGATGTTATCGGAATGTGGCAGGCAGGCCTGGAGAACGTTGTNGCGTCGTCNGGAACGGCTCTTACTGATGGTCAGATTGCNGTNATNCACCGTTTTACAGATAACATCACACTAATCTANGATGGCGATGCCGCNGGAATAAAGGCTGCTTTGCGAGGAATCGACATGCTTCTTTCCCACAAGATGAATGTCAAAGTTCTCCTTCTTCCTGACGGTCATGACCCTGATTCTTTTGCAAAAGCCCANACNGCTGAGGAATTTCGCAATTTCATAAAAGAGAATGAAACTGATATAATACGCTTCAAGAGTCGTGTNCTNCTTGATGAAGCNGGCGAAGACCCTCAGAAGAGGTATCTCGCAATTAAAAGTGTCGTAAACTCTTTGGCACATATCCACGACGATGTAAAACGTAATGTTTATGTTCAGGAGTGCAGTGCNATTCTCGGAATAAGCGAAGAGGTAATTGTGGCGGAAACGGCAAAGACGCGCGCAGCCCTTGTGGAACAATGGCGTCGTGAGCGTGAGCACAAACGGATTGACGCGCAACAACCGGAGAATCACAAGACGGCTCNNGAGACGGGTCAGACCGTNNCCGGTCAAAATGCCGAGNCAGCNGTTGAAACATCATCNANTGAGCGNAANCCCGACATTCAAACCCCGCNGCCATCTTCTGAAGACACTGATAATAAGAAGATAANCAGTATCGTTGATNCCGACCCTACTTTNGAGTCAATCCAAAGAAACGTGCTTGTTTATGCCATACGTTTCGGNATGGCTACATTCTGTATGGTGGCAGATGAACAAGGGAACGAATACCCTCTTAAGGTTGTGGAGTTTATAAATGATGAACTGGAAATTGATTCATTGACTTTCTCAAATCCTCTTTATGCTCATATCTTNAATATTATTCTCGANATGATTGAGGAGCATGATGATGCGAGAATNACATTCATCCATAATCTTGAAGCGGAAATCAGCGAACGCCGACGAAACGGGTTTGAAAATATTGCTCTGTCGCANCTGTCGCTGAGCGAGATAAAAGAGGAGGAGCGTAAGCTTGAAGAGTCATTGACAAATTTCCGTAAGGAATCTGCCGATAATTTTTCGCGTGATTATGTCTGCAACAGGCTTGTCAACCACGAAGAGACCCCTGTGCGTAACTTTGCAACNCAGGCTCTTTCAGAAGTCAGGACATTGAGCAAAATCTATGAACGCAACGGAGGGAAGATNGAATCCGAAGAAGAGAAGCTTGAACCGCTNGTAGGGCGNGCCATGCGCGAGTGGAAAGACCATGTAATCAACTGTAAGATCCGGGAACTTACAAAGCGGATTGCCGAGCTTGAAGAGAACGGGAAATTGGAAGAGATGATGGAACTGATGACGGAAGTGAGAAAATATCATTCAATCCGTTCGACNCTCGGCAANTCAATCGGCGACAGGATTTTAAAAGCGAAACTCAACTGAAACAGNATACNAAAAAATGAACGTTCTTGAAATAAGAAATCTCGAAAAGCAGTTTGCTTCGGTGAAGGCTCTTGACGACATCTCGTTTGATGTGGCGCAGGGNTCANTCTGCGGACTTCTCGGTCCGAATGGAGCNGGNAAAACCACACTGCTNCGCATCATAAACGGAATACTCTCTTCCGATGCCGGGTCGGTCAAAGTGCTTGGCAAGGATGCNTCTCTTGATGCTTCCCGCAACATTGGATATATGCCGGAGGAGCGAGGNTTATACGACAAGATGAGGGTGGAAGACCAGATTATGTATTTCGGACAATTGAAGGGNGGCGACAAGAANANACTTCGCGAAGTGATGAACGAATATCTTGAGTTGTTCAATCTCGAAGGGAACTCCNGAAGAAAAATCAAGGAACTTTCAAANGGAAATCANCAGAAAGTGCAGATAATCTCNACTCTTGTTCATGAGCCTGAACTTGTNATTCTTGATGAGCCNTTCAGNGGATTTGACCCGATTAATGGAGCAATCCTTCAGCAGCTTATCGCACGTCTGCACGAAAAGGGCACGACAATTATGCTCTCATCACATAATATGCCGGCAATTGAAGAGATGTGCAGCGACATCGCGCTTGTAAATCATGGAAANCTTCTTGTCAAAGATAGCATAGAGAACATAAAGGAAGCTCATAAGGACGATACGATATCGTTTACGACAGTCAATCCGATCTCGCTCGATATGCTTCGAGAGGCTGAACTGATCACTGATGGAGAACAGACNCGCCCGGTAAATTGGCGAAAAGGGAATGCCTACAAGGTCAGGAAATCGGAGGGAATATCAAACACNTCTCTTATCGATGCAATCAGTTTTCAGAGTGAATTGCTTCATTTTGAAGAAACACTCCCCTCTCTTAACGACATTTTCATTAAATACACCACTAAGTAAGATGAGCCAGCTTCAATTAATAATCCGAAATGAGTATCTAACAGACATTCGTGCCAAATCATTCTGGATAAGCACTCTTGTCGTTCCTCTGATTACCGTNGGTTTCGGCATNTTTGCAGGANTCATGATGAATGAATCAGACAGCATGTCGTTTGTTGCAGAANCCATGAACCCCACGACTCCCGANCCGGAGGAGATGACTCCGATGAAGGCTGTCGGCTTACTTATGGGTATGTTTCTTACGGTCTTNCTGATGATGTATGGNGCGCAGATTTTCAATAAGGTNAAGGTTGAAAAGTGCAACCGAATCGTTGAAGTTCTGGCAACGTGTGTCACCGGTCGCACAATGATGCTTGCCAAAATTATTTCTGTNGGTCTTGTCGGTCTGACTCAGCTTTTCCTNTGGGGAGCAATTGTGGNAGCCATAGTTGCNGGNATAGTCGTNGTCTTTAATNTTGACATACCATTCGGCTTCTTCNTAAGTGCCGATTTCATTATGGCCATTGTGTGGAGCATTATTTTNTTTGTCGGAGGTTACATCTTCTTTGGGTCTCTNTTTGCTGCCGTCGGAGCAATGACCGATAANAACAATGAGAATCAGGAATATGTNTCAGTGCTGACTTTTATCCTTCTTGCAAGTTTCTATATCGGAAGTTTCACTGTNGACAATGGAGATGATTCATTCGTTATCATCTGCTCGTTCATTCCATTCACAGCCCCNACAGCCGCAGCGGTNAATGCCATAACAGGTTGCGCTCCTCTNTGGCAGACGATTTTAGCGGCAATCGAGCTGTANGCCTTCGCGTTCCTCTCAATGAGNTTCGCAGGGAAAATCTATACCTCTTCCCTATTGCTCAAGGGTAAAAAGTTCTCACCAAAAGATATTTTGACCTTCCTTCGTTCAAAATAATCATCAATATTCTTTNCGANTCCTCTCATTTCTATGAAAAGTAACATCCTGAANATTTCCAAACCGGCCGATTATGACANCTGGGTGGGGAAACATACTGACCACGATATGATNACCGTGATTGAATATGANCGNGTTTCTCCGGTTAGATACAGTTTGAATCAATATGAGGTCTANGGTTTGTTTCTTCAGGGTGACGATGCAAAAGTTGATCTCAAATACGGGTCGGGNAAGTATGATTATTCCGACGGAACGCTCATCTGTGTCGCTCCGGGACAACTTGGAGGTAAAGAGGATGATGGAACGGCTGTCAATATGACGGGATGGGCGGTGATTTTTCATCCGGATCTGCTTCAGGGAACAGCTCTCGAAAAAGAGATACATAACTTNTCATTCTTTGATTATCGAATCAATGAGGCTCTGCACATGTCGGCGGAAGAACGCGACATTTTAATAAATCTCTTCCGACAGATTGAGAAGGAGCTTAAGTTTCCTCCCGATGAGCTTCAGAACCGTATCATCGTAGGGTTTCTGAACCTGATACTNCGGTATGCCCANAGGTTTTATAACCGGCAATTCAAGACACGCGCCCTCGCCAATAATGATATCTGCGCAAGGTTTGATGAGCTGCTCAAGAATTATTTCGATTCTGACGCTCANCAGACTCANGGGCTGCCAACAGTGAAATACTGTGCGGAGCAACTTTGCCTGTCGCCAAACTATCTCAACGATGTCATTAAACGAACCACAGGCAACACTGCCAACAGTATAATCAAAAACATCATTATCCGATTGGCTAAGAATCGTCTNGTGGCAGGTATGAACTCTTCAGAAGTGGCTTANTCGCTTGGCTACGAATATCCTCAGCANTTTGCNCGAACTTTTAAGAAACTGACCGGTGAAACTCCAACGGAATATTGTCGTCGTCGNTTAACCTCAAATTCTTAATTTGAAAGAATCATGTCAAGATTACTTATACTTCTTTTCACGATTTTGTCGGCAGACATCGCTTTCAGCCAAAAATTATATTCTGTCGACCATCAGTATCAGGCAGATATTAAAGTNTATGTTGTCGACGCAGAATATAAGGCAGATTTGGTCGTGTTTAAAACTGACCGGGAATATAAGGTCTCTTCCAATGANAANAAGGGAATCTGGTTTTTTACAGATAAATCCTACAAGGCTGATAAGAANNTTTTCTTTGTCGACCATGAATATCAGGCTGACCTTAAGGTCTATTTCACCGATAAGGAGTATCGTGCCGGATGGAAGAGNAATGAGAAGAAACCTCTGCTCTACTAATTNGAAACTTCTCACATTATGAANNTTGAGNAATTGCGGGAATATTGTCTGTCGTTGNAAGNTNTTNCTGAATATACTNNAAGGAANAACTAATCCTGATTTGTTATAGAANTATGGAAGAAATAAGAATTGACGTANCAAAACAGACNGAGGAGGANTNAGGAGAAAACAAATGACAAAGCTATATTTAAAACGNGCTTACGAACCGGCTTCCGAAANCGACGGNNTCAGAGTCTATATAGACAGATTATGGCCTCGCGGTCTTTCTCATGCCACATTTTTATATGATTTTTGGNATAAGGAGATAGCNCCTTCAACCGAGCTTAGNAAGTGGCTTCACGAAGATCCCGACAATCGCTGGCACGAGTTTACCTCTCGTTATGAATCNGAACTGANNAATAATCCGGAATGGTCGGAATTTGCTAAGAAACTACAATCTTATCCTATCGTTACATTGATTTATTCCTCGCATAATGAAANGGAGAATAATGCTGTTGTAGTGGCACAGACACTTATGAATAATTACCCTGAAAAGTTCATTTATAATCCATAGTCTCAATATCTCTCCGGCATAGCTTATAAGCGGAAATCACCCCTACTCTCATTACAATGAAACATCTATATCTTCTCTTCTTAATAACCCTTATTCTTTCATCTTGCAAGGGGAAACAGCTGTCATTAGAATCTCCTCAAACCCACATTCCGGATGGTGATGAATATGTTAGTGATAAAACTATCGGAGAACTTCAGGATAGTCTATCATCTTTTATACAAACAAAGGATGCTCGTATCGGTGTCGCCATAATAATTAATGGCACAGATACTGTCAGCGTAAACGGAACAAAAGAGTTTCCGATGATGAGTGTGTTTAAATTTCCACAATCATTGGNGGTGGCTGATTTCTGCTTGCATAATAAAATTTCTCTCTCGGATTCTATTGCCATTACCGCTGATGAGATTAAAGCNAATACATGGAGTCCGATGCGTGATAAATATGGGATAAGAGACTTAAAACTTCCTTTGTCTGAATTACTTGNCTTCACTCTTCAGCAGAGCGATAACAATGCCTGCGATATATTGTTNCGACTTATCGGAGGCACATCGGTTGCTGACANNTTAATGAAGTCTATGGGGTATANTAATATTNCAATTACGCACACTGAAAATGAAATGCACCNTNANCCTTATTTATGCTATCAGAATCGAACGACACCAATCGAAATGGCTCGACTTTTTGACAGATTCTATCGTCAGGGAATGTGNCATGANAATGTNATAAATGAATATATCGCAGAAAGTATNATATCTTGTCAAACAGGACTNGATCGTCTTCCTGCACCCTGGANGAATACANNTGCCAGAATCGGACACAAAACCGGAACAGGNGATAAAAACAGTCAAGGACGTATCATGNCTGTCAACGATGCCGGATATATATTTCTTTCTGACAGAAAAGGGATTGCAATCGCGGTGTTTGTAGCTGATTCANCCTACGAGATGGATAAATCCTCAAAGATTATTGCNGACATATCAGAAATAGTGCTCAACTTTTTAAATTNATCACTTNGAAATAAAAGTATTGAAANNAGCATTAAANAGGGNTTACATATANATTAATCGGNACTTACNTAACTCAANTGCAAGANATGACAATCGAAGAAANATTNTCAAAGCGAATGTCTAAGCCTGAAATCAATAATGTTGTTGCGTGGGCATCCGGATCAAGTTCCAANATNTTGTCACTNTGGCANCTGGCAAATTCAGAAGACCGCTTGACAAGCGTTAACGCNCTCTGGACATTAACACATCTTCATCAGGATGATGAAATATATATAGCTGCCCTTCGCAATGAAATGATTGATATGCTTTTGAATGAAACTGACATNGCTAAGAAACGGCTATTACTAAGTATTCTTAAGAAACAAGAATATGACGCANATAATATAAGAACTGATTTTCTTAACTATTGCTTGTCAAAAATCAATTCCGAGAGTGAGCCTTACGCCATCAGATGTTTCAGCCTTTANACTGCCTTCAAAATGTGCCGACATTTCTCAGAATTGATTGAGGAATTGAAGATACATCTCGACATGATGAAATATCAACCATTATCGCCGGGGTTGAAAAGTGCTCTCCGCCAAACAATAGAAAGAATCGACAAACTAAATACTGTCTAAGTTTTGTAGTGACATAAATCAATTCATCGCTTCTAAGGCGAGCATTAAACGTAATGCTAAAAAACTGCGTCGATTCAAGAGTTACCATTATTTCAAAGTAAATTTTACAACCGGTATATAACCCTCTTTTTCAGGTGCGTCAGCACTTTTCTCCCATGTCCCTTCATAGCCGGCTTCCTTAAGGGTTAAATCAAAATGGCAAAGTCCAATTCCTAAATCAAGAATAGAGGCTTTAGTCTTGCCAACATAATAAAACCATACTTCATTGCCACATACCAAGGCTCTCCACGGCTGCGAATTTTTTGCAGACGGAGCTAAGCGCATCATTGACAGTGATTCATAAAATTTNTTATCTTTCCCTACCGGCATACCGAAACTACCCTCTGAAAATAATTCATTCATCGNTTTGCGCTTGNCACTTCCGAGTGTCATTCTGGTGATTGACTCCAGCATTTTCCTTTTCTTTGCCGGATATCCGACCGGAGANATAATGCGCAATGGCTCATCTGANGGCATTTCTGCTTTTNNGGCAAAATCTTCNCCTTTGAATGTCAGAGCCANCCAACATGTTCCAAGTCCTAATTCAGTAGCTTTNAGNACAACTTTTTCCATGCCGTAACCGGCTGAAAGAGCAGACATTTCATCACNACCTATTCCCATAAGGAGATACCAGNTCGCACCTGAAATCGTGCCGTAAGTNCTGGGACTTTGAGGTCCNTTCAAATCAAATTTCTTAAAGTCGATGGTAAAACGTCCTCCAAATGGAGTTGAAGCATCTCTGATGGAANGTCTGATTGCTTCAATATCATTTACCTCAAGATTTCGNTCCTTATCAAATGTGCGAACTGATATGCGCCTTTCAATAATTTCTTTTANGTTCATCTTAATTTGTCTTTTTACTTAAAAACAAATATCTGTTAGGTAAGGTTATAAGAAAACTAAGTAAGGTCTTTATTCCCTTAACATAGTTTTGGGGAGAACAACTCAAATAATTGCCGCGTGTTTACTCAAAAGTAAATCATTTTCTGTAANTTTGCGTTTATAAAGTACAAGTGNTCAGCACAATTTCACGCTTTCCACCCTTGCCATGCTGTCCTCNTTCTTCGGTNAACCGATAATTACTGTGGGATAATATTGCNAATAGGTAAGTTTAATAGTGAAAGAAGTCGATTTATACAAAAGTCAGAAACATAGGATTGCTATAAGTTTCTTATGTATGTTCTTCATCACATATCCGAATGTGATGTGGATTCCTTGGAATGTAGCTAATCTCCAATCCGGTTCTCAATTATCATTCTGGGGGTCTTTTATCTTTCGTTGTGTATTTTTCTTCATTNTATTCTACTTNCAGATTGGCTATAATATNAAACAAATAAATAATAGTGGATTTGTAGGGCGTTTTGGTAAAAATATTCTGTACTCATTTATTGCCGGAGTATTATTTCTT
>JAAVFW010000009.1 GCA_014800535.1 Bacteroidales bacterium | reverse complement strand
TTCATACCAATACGAATATTAAAGAGTGTGCTAAAAATTGGTCCGTGGGATATAAGTTATCGCGCCACCACTACCAAAAGGATAGTCAGTTACGTCTGTATTAAGGTATGGTGAATCTGTAACTATATCACCTACAAACGCGAATCGTGGCTTCTTAAAAACCGTCCCGTCGTCTGCTACTGAGCAAAGCGACTTACCTTTTACTTCAATTACAATACGCACAATTCCTCTATATATTCCTAAGATATATGTTACCTTATCTGCTTTGTCTCGTGAGAGTTTCCAGTATTTACGGGCACTCTCGTAATCATTGGCTCGATGATATACTCCGTTTGCCTTAGATTGCTGATAACTTTTATTCAGGCTGACTAAAAGAAGTCTATCTCCCGGTATTGGCTTAATCTTTGGACAGTCATATAGGATATTGATTTCTTCATCAGTTTTAATGCCCTCGTTCCATTGATGGTGCCCGCTAACAATATTGGTAAGTATATTCTCCTTATTAAAAGCTGGATAAGTCAGTAAGTCTATTATCGAAGACTCGACAAGATATGCCTCTTGTTCTGACAAATTATGTCGAATGATGTAATACTTTACATCCAAACCAAGACCTTTGATTTCTCTTATAGTAGACAGTTTTAGATTTTTAGAATCATCGGTTAGGGCTGCCTGTGCATGCTGATAAACACGGTTTCCTGTACCTTTCCCTACATAAAAAATCCGATTGTCGCGAGGGTCAACAAGTGCATAAACATAACATTTCAACCCCTCTATTACACTTTGCTTAAAAGACTTTTCCATACTCATCTACTCTTGGGATGTTATTTGTTAATAATCTCCCAATATCCACCCTTCTTTGAACCGATACGTTGCACTAAGTGTGTCATTTTTGCAATTTCACGGTCTAATGTTGTAGTTCCAACTCCAATCTCTTTCGCAATCTCATCCAAAGTTATTTCAGGATTATTAGCCATAAGAGATAAAATAGCCTTTTGACGAGGTGTAGTTTTAGCACCATTTCTAGCACCATTTTTAGCACCATTTTTAGCACCATTTACGGGAACATCACCATTTTCGGTCTTTCTTTGGATGGCAGATTTGAGGGGGAAGGAGACGGTGGCGATGGTGCGGTCGCTTTCGATGGTGGGGCGTGTGCCTGTCAGGGTCTCCCAACTTGCGAGCTTGTTCATGCCGTATCCGGCGTTCTCGGCGATGCCTACAAAACGGAAGAGTTTGGCAATGGTCGGATTGCGGAGTTTGGAGTATATTTTGCCAAGTATATCCTTTACGGGGAGAGGGAAAGCTCCACCGTTCATGAATTCTATATGGTCGGTATAGACGCGTATGCAGGAGCGCAACGAATCAAAGTGATCGCAGTGCATTACCATATTGGCGAGAGCTTCGCGGAGAACCTTGTATTGACTCTCATCTGTCGTAGCAAATCCATCGTCTTTGATATGTATGGGCGCATCAACAAGTGTGCGGAAACGACGCAGTATAATCTGCACTGCCTCCCAGATGTTGTCCTGTTCCGGAATGCGGTAGGTGTATCTTACCTCTGCCTGCTGGATTGTCGGACCCGGAATCTCGATGTAGTCAACGCAGAATGTCGGCACATAGCGAAGGACATAGGGGGCTTTACCGAACATCAGGAGTCCGGCGTAAGTGAGCAAGCCATTTCTGGTTATATTGACCTGCTCGCAGAACTCCGCATCATCCACCTCGCGGAGATTTACAAGATTCTGAGTCTGGCTAAGTGCATACCTGTAACTTTTCAAAGTATTGAGATTAAGCATTTCAATACTTGTGTCGGGTATTGTCTCCTCGGTTTTCTTGCCGAAGGATTGATTGCGGAACATCGCGCGTATCTCGCCCTCGGTTGCCCTTTGGTCTCCACTACCCATTCGGATGAATGTGTTGATGGGACTGCCGAAATAGACGGGCTTCAAATCAACTTCCTGCATATAAAACGCAAGAAGTTTCTTGCCGTCAATGTCGTATCGCTTAGAGGTAACAGTCAATCGCTCATTGAACTTCTCTGAGCGGAGTGTACCGAGAAAATCTTGTTCAAGTTTTTCGATGTTATCCACCCCTTGAATCTCGAATGTCTTGCCTGATTGTTTCACTCCGAGCACAATCCATCCACCGGAGGTATTTGAGAACGCGCTGACGCTTTCCCAGATATTCTTCGGCAATTCAGATTTTGCAGCCTTGACTTCAAAATCCTCCCATTCTATGTCATGCAGCTTCGCTACAAGCTCATCCTTTGTCATTTCGACTGCAATTGAATAATCGCGAGTGGAAACTTAGCGAATGTCGATCGAAGACCGGTTCGCAATGCCATCGGCAAAGTTATCCACCGCAAAATTACGAAAAATCCGTTAATAAACCGCTATATTTGAGCATTGGACACCCAATATTAAGACAATTAAACACTATCGGTGTCAACATTGAATTTTTCTATTATAGGAACCGTTTTACTATGACATTGGTAGAATTATCTATGACATCAAATATCGGTTATGCCGATTCTAATAATCAGAGTAATTTCTTTAACTCTTCGACATCAGGGAGAGGTTCTCGTAATTTTTCGGGCATATCCTCGCTGAGATGATAAGTTGCACCTCCCATCGGCTTGGCATAATCCTGAATAACATACTCCACAAAGTCTTTATTAGCGTTCTTGCACAGCACGATACCGATTGATGGATTTTCATGAGGCTTTCTCACTTTGTCATCCAGAATACGAAGATATGTCATGAGTTGAGCAAGATAGCCGGGCTTGAAATCGCCGGTCTTAAGTTCCACAACAACAAGACAATTCAGTTCTCTATTGAAAAACAATAGGTCAGGGAAAAAGTCTTCCGAAAACGCTTCCAGATGATACTGATTTCCAACGAATGCAAAATCACGTCCGAAAGTCATTATAAACTTCTTGATATTGTGGATTATCTCTTTCTACACCACCCGTTCATCTATATCTGCAATGTCTCGAATACCAATTTCCTCAGTATTGATAAAATCAAGCAGATATTCGTCTTTGAACATATTTAGAGCTTTGATAGCATCACGGCTATCATTGATTGTTACGCCAAAGTTTGAAGGCATGGCTCCATAGTGTTCAGCCGCATTATCCTTTATCTGCTGTTGGAGGTATTTGGTACTCCAACGATTAGCTAAAGAGAGATGAATGTATTTCAACCTTTTTGTGGAATCTTTCTCCCCGTTTAAGATAGCTATGTAATGTGTAAAATCAAGAGATAAGAATGATTCTAAATCGTCAGTCGTAACTGACGATTTGGCTGGAAGCAACAGAGCAGTTTCAATTTCGTCAGTTGCGACTGACGAAATTATCGTCGAGATAACTGATTTATTAAATATCGGCTTCCACTCCTCATAGAATAATCTCATATTCTTAAGATTAGTCTCTGAAAAACCTTTCAATCCCGGTAATTCCTTGCGGAGTCGCTCTGAGATTGTTCTTATGGCTCCCGTACTCCAGAAACCCTCGCGAGAGTTAGCTGAAATATAACGCCCGATTCCATAATAGAGAGACAGCATTTCACGATTAACCAACTTCGCTGCCTGATATTGGCTGCGAAGAATTGCGTCTTTTATTGTTTGAACAGCGATTTATAATCTAATGCGTTATACTGAATAAGTGTTTCCCTTGACATAATAATGCAAATTTACTGATTATTTGTCGGTTGGTCAAATTTCCTTCGGAACCGCGCACCGAGCCAAGGCTCGACATGCGCTATTCGCCAACTCGCGAATGACTATTTGTCGGTTGGTCAAATTTCCTTAGGAACCGCGCACCGAGCCAAGGCTCGACATGCGCTATTTGCCAACTCGCGAATGACTATTTGTCGGTTGGTCAAATTTCCTTAGGAACCGCGCACCGAGCTAAGGCTCGACATGCGCTATTTGCCAACTCGCGAATGATCATTTGCCGTAGTACTCACCCAGCTATTGAATCAAGACTATGTGCGATCAGAAATTCACTTTAGCTGATCGGCATATTCAAACGGTTGCTCGCGCCGACGGTCGTAGACCTTCTTGCCGGCAACATACGTCGCGCGGTTCGTATTATCCAACCCAAGTGTCATAAGCACAAATAATTTCTGCCATATATCATCTGAGAACTGAAGTCTCCAACTTGCAAATTCTGAGGGAGCAAGGTCTATAACTGCCATGTCAGCCTCATAGCCGGGAGCGATTGACCCGATAGTATTCTCAAGATGTAGCGTCTGGGCCGCCCCTCTTGTGGCAAGATAAAGACTACAAACAGCGTCGAGACTGTGATCCTGAAGCATCGCAACCTTGTAGGCCTCACCCAGTTGTCGGAATACCGAGAAGTTTGTGCCTCCACCCACATCAGTGGCCATACCCACTCTCACCGGTCGCTGAGCATTCTTGGCCTCCCAATATTTAAACTCACCATCTCCTAAAAACAGATTGCTCGACGGACAGTGTGCCACACCGCAGTCCTTTGCATGAAGTGTCTGCCACTCCTCCTCTCTCACGATACAGCAATGAGCCAGAACGGATGTGCGGTCAATCAATCCGTAGTAGTCATACACATCTGTGTAATTCTTACGATCCGGGAATAAGCGTGTGACCCAATCAATCTCACTTTGCACCTCATCCAGATGAGTGTGCATGTAGACACCCCGGTCGCGGTTACGCTGATATAATTCTCCGGCGAGCTGCAACTGGTCAGGTGTGGAGGTAGGCGCAAACCGAGGTATTACAGCATATAACTGCCGACCCCTCTGATGCCACTTATTCATCAGATTCTCGCTTATAATTATTGACTGCTCCGTATCGGGATCTTTCAATGAATCAGGCAGATTACGATCTTGAAGCACCTTCCCGCTTATCACTCGCGTATTGTAACGCTCACTCTCCTCAAAAATAGCATCCACGCTGCTTGCAAATGTTGTAGCGAAAATATTTGCCGACGTCGTGCCCTGCGACAATATCTGGCGGAAGAATATCCTTGCCACATCATCTGCAAATTTCTTATCCTTAAATTTACTCTCTGTCGGGAAAGTATAAGTATTCAACCATTCAAGCAACGACCCTCCGTATGAACCTATCATCGGACTCTGAACATAATGCAAATGACAGTCAATCATGCCGGGGATTATCAGGGAGTTGTCATAGACATCTATGTCAGTCAAGTCATTATACTTCCCAATGACATCTGCATACTCCCCTACATCTATAAATCGCCCGTCTTGAATCACCGCCAACCCATCATTATAGATGGTGTAACATTCAGAAGTATTTCTAAGAAACGGATCATCGATAAATGTCAGCATCATACCTCTGACACCCTTCAGAGCACCACCATTCGGATTAATCGGTAAATTACGTTCTTTCATAGCTGGATATTTAAAAATTTCAAGTAAGCTTCGATAATTAGTTCACTTAAGTTTTTAACAATTAAACACATTTCTTCATCCGAATGTTATATCCACCCCCGATAATTTTTGCGGATAATAATAATTCATAATATTTCCTTATAGGCGTTGTATAACTCAGTTACTTGATTTATAACTACCTTAGAAATCGAATTTGGATATAACACTAAGAGGTTCTGACCAAACGATATAAGTTCCCGAATTAATTCATAGTTTTCTCGACACTCTATCTGAAAGAATTTTCCATTATTTAACTTGGGATAGTCCCTGCGTAATTGAGAATCCATCTCACCTCTAATGATTTTCTGAGAGCCATGAATGGGTTTGGTAATCACATAATCTTTGGAGTTTTCCGAAACCCAAAATATGATTTTTTGAAGTGGGCGATCTTCGTTATATGTAATCCCTATAATCTCCTCATAACGTTCATCCAGATTTTCAGGAGCTGATAAATATGACACATTGAGGTTAATACTGAAATCGTCTATGCGGTCTAATGGAAATGTTAATATTCGTCTGGTATCTGAGGCTGACGCAATCAGATACCACCTATTGTTGTATTCCTTAAGCAAATATGGGTATATGCAGACACTACGGGGTTCGTTATTTTGGAATGTGTGATATTGTAGATTTATAACTTGTTTAAGCCTTATTACAGTAAACAGTCTCGCAATAAGAGTTGAATTGGTAAGCATATTTTTAGACAAAGAAATTATGGGGTCTTGTTGCTCTAAATTCAAGCGAACTGTTAAGTCGTTGAGCCATTCAAAATTATCAAGGCCCTCAAAACTGCCAAGTGCATCAAGTGCTGTTGACAATACTGTTTTTTCATCGTCAGTTAATTTCGGCTTAAATATCGAGAATGTTGGATCAGCATATCGGATACAACGCTTTCTGTAAGGACGATCATTTTTGTCTGACGCATCAATCCAATATTCTTCTATCTCTACATCAAAAGGACTGTCATATTCTAAGTAATTCAAGTCCTTCTCAACGCATCGCTTCGAGACAGGTTTCTGACCAAACTCTGGTAACTTTTCATTTAAAGTATTCGTTATGTCTTGAATAGAGTATGGCCGAGTTCGGTTGGCAAGCATTCTATCAATTAGAGTATAACGGGTCATTGCATTCTTTGTTGCAGGCATTATTCTTATATTTAAGCATTTATAATTGATATGGCAGACCAACGCCCGTCATTCTGCTGGATTGAAAGAAACTTTATTCTTTGACCATCATTGATACCTTTCAATAATTTTTCACCAACATAAGAACCGTTTATAATTGCATACCTCTTCCCGTTTCTATCTGTACGCAAATGTACTTCGCCGCTTACTTCTTTAAGCCATGATACGGATAAGCGTTCTATACGTTCTTTAATCCAGGCAATTTTTCCGTCATATAGCTTTACCTCGAAGATCGCACCATTGGGAGTGCGATTATTAAGTCGGAATTTAGCCGGCTTCCGCAATCTTATAGTGTCGTTGGCTGTGCGAAGAATCCATGTTGTGATCTTACGTCCGGGGTGATTTCGATCTTCACTCTTGTTTTCAGCAACCTTTACAGCAACAACTGAAGGAAGTGAACTATAGATGAAGTCATCAGCCTTGATAGTATATTCAGAATATATAATATTGTTATCAGAAGCCTCTTTCACAGAGTTTAGCTGATTATAGATTTTCCAAAACTCAGATTTTAAATTCCACCCTTTTTTCTGGTAAGTCTCTCTATATCTTTCAAGTTCATGTTTTGCGTTTTCATTCATCCCTTTCTGAACCAACAAAGAAGCAAGCTTTAGACGCACTCCTCCGAGAAAATCATCAGAAGCTCCACAGGTAAGTGCCTTACATAGTAATCCAATCTTTGTTTCAATATCCTCTACCAACCTCTCGGCTTGATCCCACAAATAGAATTTTGACGGGAATTGCAGAATTAGATTTTTATAATATGCCAATGCTTCTTGAACCTTACCCTGAGAGATGAGGACGATAGCCTTGAAGTACGGCATGTTCTGGCTATTGCGATATTTTATAAGAGCCTTATCAACCAATTGACTGAAGTCTTCTGATGATTCAACTTCATCAGTCTTCAGTTCCTTGGCATAGACACCGATGAGTTTTTCAACTGTTGACGACAAGGTGTTGCCTTCTTCTGTATAAAATTGTTCCCAATCCTCGTCACGAAGATTTTCCAACCCCCAAATACGGATAAAATCTCGAAAGCGAAACTGTTGGGGTGTATTCTGTTCAATTTTTATTGCTTCTCCAAGAATAAGGGAATGAAGTAGAGAGGGTTTGGGCAAATTTAATTGAAAATATTGGTTGATTAGGACTTTCTTCTTGTGAGCTTGACTTCCATCGGTCTGCTTAAGCGCATAATATATGAGCCATCCGAAATCCGAATACAGTTGTCTATCAAGTTGACCTTCGTTATACCATACAGTGGCTTGTTGATGTGCTGAAACAGCATCTTCTCCTTCTTTTGCCTTTTCGACTGCATCTTTTATCTCTTGAAAATGGGACAAACTCCGACGTTCTAATGATGCAAGAGTTTTCTGCATATATTCGTCGCCTGTACAATAATCATTGTATAGAGCTTTCATCCGCTCTATTGTTGCTGTAGCATCATTGTAATTTTGTTGTTTGTAAAGCTCATTCAAGCACCAAAACAACGCTCCTACAGTATATTTGTTAGCACTCTTTTCGAACTCTATTTCCGCAGCTTCAATTGCTTCTTGAAGATGCCCGGACTTACGAAGAGCCGTTATCTCTTTAACTGTCATAATACTGAGTTGCTATGGGATTTTTAAATGAATCTTTCTCGCAGAGCAATGAGTTTTGTATCAAGAGGTCCAAGAGAACTGGTCAATCGCATATAGGTATAATTGCCCTTGGCGGTATATGTTAAGCCTATTTGTGCAATTCCGTCTGTTTTAAGGTGGAACACATCCTGATAATTTTCCTGAGTGATATCCAGTAACTGAATACCAATCTCTTCTATCTGACTCTTGACAAAATTCACTAACTTCTCTGCAAATGGTCTGTCAGGAGCCGAAAAGGGAACATGCCCTGGTGAATATGAAGTGTCAATCAATGGAGTGCACAAAGCCGTCAGCTCCTCAGACGTTGAAGATAAGAGCACATCTTTAGCGCTATAACCCTTTGCCTTATACCACATTTGAAACGTTGCGTTTGCTCCATTCTTATCAGTAAACGTTACTATATGCTGATATGACTTAGATCTGTCCTCGCTTACAGACAGTCCAATTTGCTTTGCAAGCGTGGTTAATCGCTCAAATCTTAAATCGCAGAAGTTTCCGCCAGCAGAGTAATTGCTTATCTTTATATTGGCAGACGGTTTAATCTCCTCAACCACAAGATTACTGATATAGTTAAAATCCGGTGAACGGAAGTGCCACACACGTTTACTCGCACGAGTGAGAGCGGTATAGGCCCAACGGAAATAATCTTCATTGGATGTTCCTCCAAAACGTCCCATATCTACGAAAACATTTTCCCATTCCCCACCCTGAGCTTTATGGCACGTCATTGCATAGCCATACTTACAGATAACAGCATTATAGTAAGGATCATTTTTTAGCAAATTGATATATTGATCACAGAGTTCTTGCTGCTCTATCGTAAGTTTCTCCTTTGATCGAAGCAACCGACGAATTTCACTTTCTCTGGATTTGATATTCTTCGGCAAGCGATTGTTGAAATCAACGATTAATGCACGAGCCAATAATCCGACAACCGAACTGGAGGGATCATCAAGGAAATTATCAAGTAGCACCACATTTAAGGATACTCGCTGGCCACGGATGGCAAAGCAAAGTGTAGCACGGCGAAATCTCAATTCAACTTGTTCTATTCTATTCTTCCCTAATTTAACTCTTATATATCGCATTGTCACCTCGGAATCAGGTTGACACGCCTCAACTTGAACGATATTGCCGTTGAACAATTCATATTCGTGGTTATAGTTATTGCGACATATCATCAAAAGATCTCCTTCCTTAAGTCGAGGGGAAGCACTCCCATAATAATACCTTCGGATAGCAAGATTATAGTCTAATGCCTGTTTATTACTATAGGTAATTACTGCAGCTTTTACACTCGGTTTATTTTCAGATAATGAGTAATACGGCCTAAGTAAATCTATCTTTTCGGCAATTGAATCGTCTCCGTTGTCAAGTCTGAACTCAATGAAGGATTTTCGTTCCAGAGCATCCCTGACTTTTGAAGCATTCGATAGCATAACGCTCCCATCGGACTGGCGCATCACTTCGCGAAGCATAAACTCGGAAACTTTACAACTGAATTTTGTTTCGATATAATCCTTGTCAAGGGCAGGCGAGAAGTTCATCCCTACCGGTGGAAGCTGTGCATAATCGCCAACCAACACTATTTTGCGCCCGCGGGCAAAATCGAACAAATCCGTCAATAAACAGCCCGATCCAAATGAAAAAGCCTCATTTACAGCGAATTTATCGGAAATCATGGATGACTCATCCACAATATATACCGTATTGAGCGAATCATTATTAGGCTTTAATCCAAACCTCAAATGTAGGTTGCCATCGTCCTCATCTTCCTTGTTTTGACTTGTCGATTTAAGCTTTGACAGACCATAGATACTCCGATGTATGGTATATGCAGGTTTCCCGGTTTTACTTCCTATGATATAGGCAGCTCGGCCTGTCGGTGCCATTAAACCATACTCTCGTTTCCGACCATCAAGAATTTTTAGAAATTCTGTTACAAGTGTTGTTTTGCCCGTGCCAGCAGCACCCTTGAGCATAAACACCTGAACATCACTATTAAGAAATTCCTTGAACGTTGTGATGGCTGATAGCTGTGATTGGGTTAGCTGGAAATTACTCATTTGAATACAGATAGATATTCAACCATAGTTTCAAACAGCTCAATAAAATTCTCAGAAGTAATTATAGGCTTACCTCCATCATTCGGATGTATATATTTATTTCTGAGATTTATCAATTCTTTAACCTTACGATCGAAAGTTAAATCTGATCCTCCATATAGCTGATAATATATGGAGGATACTCTCATCCAAACAGGAGGTAATTTATTTCCTGATGAAGAGACAATAAAGCCGACATCTTTCCCTTTTTCATACAGTCTGCACTGCTCGTGGGAATCTTCAGTAAAGAAACACCTACCGGAATCTCGGGTTGATTCTTGCCTAATTAATGTTGTTGCTGTAATTTCAAAAATCTGTTCAAGACTGATATATGCAAACGCATATTCATCCTGTGTCTTAGCCTTAAGAATTAGAGATAATGCTATTGACATCTGATTTTTAATATCAAAAGTCAATTCGCTATCGGTAGGCAATTTTTTCTGCAGAGAAGATGATTCAGAAACAATATCTTGTAAATAAGCATTATTAATACACTCCTTAATTGTCTTGACAAAAGCTAATGCGTTTTGTTCAGTATATTTCAATGGGAAGTGATATTCAGGAGACTCCTTCATATAATATCCGTTGGCGCCGGCATCTAAAAGAGCCTTCACATTCCAGGCCTTATTGGTTGCCGTAAGCATAATAACCTGTATCCCACTGTTAACTTCTTTAATTGATCGGAGAATCTTCATTCCAGAAAATTGCTCCGGATTCACTATATTGTCCTCAACAATTCCTGACATTCTTAGGTCAAGAAAAATGATATCATAATATCCATTGGATATTTTGTTTCGGATACTTTCTGATAATTCCTGATATGTTTTGGTGGGTTGATTCCACACTTCTTGATTAGCGTTTGGAAGTAATGACATTAAGACCTTATCCCAACCCTTATCGGTTTCGTCATCAATAATAAGATAATTTATTTTGTCATTAATACTGATATTCGTAGTAAGAAACCTGGGAGTGTGACCGTTAATAAGGGCTGCAACATCTTCAGCATCGAGTGAAACAACATTTGAATACTTAAAATATAATGATGATTCTGCTTTTATCGGAATTAACGACGGCTTTATTCCACCGGATATAACATTGTATAAAGCATCTGCACCCCATTCATTTGCAATAGAATGTCGCCCTTCAACCTTCTCTTGAGGCTCAACTTTAACAAGTTTCAAGAAGCCGTCTACATATTCCGAAGGAGTTAGAGCTACTGCATTTTCAACTGCATAACCAATATTTTCACTATCTGTGAATAATACGCCTTTAGTCATCAGTATCATACTTTTAACGCCATAACCCATAAATGAGCCTATAGTAAAGTCTGAGACAATGACAATATCAGCTAATGAAGTTTTTAAGCAATCAGGAAGCATCAACCTTATATAAAGAGCAATGTCAAGTGGCAATTCCGGATTGTCCGAATTCAAAGAATCCGAATCAATCACCACACAATTAAGGTCTGTCGGAAGTGTTTTTATAAAATCAACAATATCAGCATTTCTGCCAACTGAGATATTTGGAACCTCAATAGTTGATAGACCAAGATTCTTGATCCATCCCTTATCCGGATTATTCCCAAGTATAAGTGTTTTTTCCATATTTAGAAATTGTGTCAAGAATTTTATTTATTCTTAATTTAAAGTTTCGGACGCTTATTTCGTTATCCTCAATATAATCCAGAATGTCATTATAATCCATTCCTAACTTAGGTTGAGAGAGATTAATAATTTCCTCTAAATAGTGTTCTTCTTCGCTATTGGAAGGCATAAGATCATGAATTGTAACTCTTTCATTAGGACTTTTAGAATCAAATTTCTGAAAAAGAGCTTTGATATTTCTTGTTACCAGCGTCTTACGGAAATTAGAACCATAAGCAAGAATATGAAACTGAAAGACAGATTCATTTATATAGAATTCTAAAAAATACCTAAGACGACTATAGAAATCTGATTTTTTTAAACTTACCAGATTATGGCTATGGTCGTAAATTCCTGTACTTTCATGACCATCACTAAATAAAACATACGGAATTTGATGGTCATCTAAATATTCTACGATAAGATCCTTAGCCACATGACTATTTTCATCGAATGAACCATTTATAAAGTCTTCGAGCGAATCATGAATCATAACACACCTATAGTCATCTAAAATGGATAAATCAAAATCCTTATTTACACATTCAATATGATGGAGTATTGATTCAAATATTTCGTCATCGACATAGGATGCTCCATAAGATTGTCGTTGCCGTCTTGAATTATCATCAATCAAAAGAATTGATTTCATAAGCTATTGTTTATAAAACGTGAATATATGGGTAAATCCTTTGACTTCGTTTTTGTCGATAATTTCAATTTCAGGAAGATTTTGAGCAGATAAAATTCTCCATCGTTTATATTCTCCCTCAAAATTAGCCTCGACTGCCCAATCACAGTAACCTTGGCAGTTTTTAGCAAGTTCATATAATGCTCCTCCGCCTGAACATATCTTTTTTTGTACGTCTTCAAAAGGATTTGCTTCAGAATCTATATGTGTAATGAGAATCTTGTGTAGACGGATCTCATTCCATGATGACCGTTGATAGGAGATTAAAACTTCAGCAGAAGAATTTCGTTGCGCAATATCACTCAGAACATTACCAATAATAAAGTGTATCAGGCGATTGACGTTTGTATAAAAGTCTGCCTTATCTAATTTCTCCGTTTTTATCTGTAAATTTTGCAAGCTGGTTATCTTATTGATTAAAGAAGAAATTAATTCTGGTAATACAGGTTTAGCTATACGAACAGTTCTTCTGAAGGCCTGAATCTCATTACCATATTGAGGAGAGGTAATAGGATGCAATGTAGGATTAGAATCAATCCAATTTTTCAATCCACCAGAACTTAAATTTGTACTATGAGATTCATTGTTATAATCTAACCACTTTTTTTCTCCCCTTATGAAATTAATAATTAATCCATACAAACTCCCGGGGAGTTTATAGTTATACTCCTGTGATGATATAATTGAACTGACTTGTTTAATGACAGTCGCCATTGTCATATTAGAGTCCGGATCAAAATTATGAGTGAGGAATTTTAACCCGCTTGGAACTTCAAACTGCGATAAAAACTTAGCAGTAATACCTGGAGTATGTTTTTTCCTTATTTCTTCAAGAGTTTCTTTAGGTGAGCTATTAACCTCAGATACAACTATTGAATCCATACATTTATCAAACTTTTTACTTAATTCCGGTGACTTTTCAACCTTGCTTGATAGGTAACGGATTAAGTTGAGCTGATCTATGTTTAATGATATCCTAACTTTACTCATAAATCTACAATTTTTTCAGAATCATCATCAATAAAAGGAATCTTTTACCAGTCAAAAACTAAATCAAACTGTGGGGCATCATCATTAACAATGGGATCAGGATCTGGATTCTTTTTCTTCGACTTCTTTTTCCTGGACATCTCTTTCCACGCCAATACTGCTTCATCAAGACCTTTCTCTTCCCAAATATCAAGAAGCTTTTCTATATCAATATTCTCTGAATCAGTATTAATGGGAATGCTGTCAATCATTAGCTGCATTGCCTTCTTTCTGTGCAACGAAGTTACATTCTTATTCTTTAAAAAGAATACTATAAGATCTTTCTTGGATATTTTAAATTTACCCCTATCAATTGTATGCTCGAAATCTGCCAAAAGTCTCCAGTCTTTAAAAGAATCTTCGGGATCAGCATATTGGATAAATTGCGTAAGATCTTCTATGGTCTTTTCAAGACCATATCTATCCCAATAATCAAGAATCTCATCTGGCGTTATTTTAAGATTCTGAATACTCAAACAACGAGAACGCTTCGGTTCAAACTTAGTAATGAGCCAGAAATTCTTGCCCTTGTGCCTACACAATGTCACATAGCATTCAGCCAATTCCTCTGAATTGACCAGCTCGCCGGTATTCAAATTTCCAAGATTGGGACAAAGCGTCTTTTGTGTTGATTTGCTAATAGATAACGTCTTCTCTCTATTGTCAATTATACATTTGCCTACCAGCTTTTTCTCGCGAGTGACAGTAAGACTTATCGTAGTGTTGAATAATTCTTGAAAATCTGCTAAAGCGTATGGCTGGACGTATACATAAGACTTGGACTTGTCTGTTTCGTTATCGACAAATACAAGCTCTTGCAGGGCATTGTATCGAGCTTGTAACTTGCGATATGCCGGATTATTTTCACCACGTACAATACGAAGATAATTAAGCTTACCTCCGATAACATTCTCCATCACAGGTTCGCCCTTCTTGATATATTCTTTCTCATGCTTATATTTAGGATAAAATAGAGCATAAGCCTTAGCATATCCTTCTTTCTCCCAAACATGCAGCATCCATCGCAAATCACTAATATATTTACGAGATACATTAGCAATATCATTAACAGTCAGCCCTGTAACCTCCTGTCTGAATCCCCTTTTCTGAAGCCGAGTTTTACTATCATTCATGCGAAAACCCTGTTCAGATATTATGCGCTGAATTTCTAAGCGAAACTCGCTTCCAGCCTGATAGACATTATGCATACTTGAGAATGTCATATCATCAGCATAACGGCTATAATGAAGACCAAACCTTTTTGCAACACCCTTCATTCGTCTGTCAAGTTTATCGCAGATTGTGTTTGTTAGCAATGGAGAAGCCGGAGATCCTTGAGGTAATACATTGGCATTAACGTTAGCATCATAGCTGCAACAAAGGCCTGCAAGGATATTTGCAATTTCTTGGGAGAAATTGAAGGGTGCCAACTGCAGACGCTTCCATACTCTAGCCTGAGGAATCGAAGGAAAGAAGTCTTTAAGGTCAATATTAAAAACATAGTTGTGCCCAACGTGCACTTGAGCATTATTTAGCACAGACCGTCCGGGTGCAAATCCCATTGCAACATCTGATGGCTCATATATAGATTTGAGTAAGATATTGACACAGGTAAGTATAACATCCAATTGCTTGCAGGGTGCTTTTATCTCTCTAAGACCTCCGCTCTTTTTTCGAATATGAAATGTGCGAAAACGCTTGGGAGTTATTTTATCAGATGAGAAATGCCTAAGCATCTTAACTGAAATGCTGTAGCGAACCGAAGCAAACTCTATTTGTTTGATTTCGTCAAGTACAGCTGCTAATTCTTCAGCAGTGCTTATCTTTTTGCGCTTTTCGGTTAAATCTGAATTCCCCATATTGAAAAATATACCTTGAAATTGATGAGCCAATACTCTTTTCTTTGTTTTATTTTTGCTATCTGAATTAATTAGATTTTGATCTTTTAAATTCATTTACAATAATAAATCAGTCTTTTGACTGTAATAAAATATAACGTTTTTATCATTCTTTTTTTGAAAGAATGACATCCGACACACGTCGGACGAGAATCAAAATTTGTTTGGCATCATCAATTTCAAAGTTCGCCTGTCGATTGACATTGCAAAGTTAATAATAATTCACGAACTCTTTGTTCGCAAACTAAAAAAAACTGCAAAAACAGATAAATCTCAACAATTCTTCATTTCGACGACCATCGGTGGGAATAAAATCACCCGTTGGTAGTCCATAACCATTTCTGAAAGATCATATTTTCCCAATGTATCGAATCATATAAATGCGTATCATTCTAACCGTCTAATTCTCTTTTTTGATTTTGAAAAAAGAGTTATTATTTTCTGGTTACAGACGGAGGGTGAAGGGGTTATTTCTTGAGGAGGCGTGTCAGTTCGCCTATCCAGAGCACGAGGGATGTGCCGCCGATGATGATTACCCAGTCGATAATCTTGAGCGGCTCGACGTTGAAGAAGTCGCCGCCTACGCTGACAATCAGTATCTGACCAACCAGTATCACAAGGGCTATCAGTAAGAATCCTCCACACCCTTTGAAGTGGAACGTAGAGCGTCCGGTCTCAAAGGCTCGGGCATTAAACATGTTCCAGAACTGAAGGAACACAAAGATTGTGAAGAAGAGCGATAGCTCATATCCGCTGAGTCCGGTGTTTCCCCCAATTGCCGTCTTGCCGACCTCTGTAAGACAGGTGATGTCAGTATGCTCGAAGTAGTATAGCAGCCCAAGAAGGAAGAGGAAGAACACACCTCCCACCCCGATTATGGATTCCCACATCGGGCGGTTGATGATAAATGCTTCTCTTGACCGCGGTTTCTCTTTCATTACCGACTGTGAGGGGGGCAGTGAGGCAAGTGCCATAGCTGCGAAGGTGTCCATGATGAGGTTCACCCAAAGCATCTGTGTTACGGTCAGCGGCGACTGCATACCCATGAAAGCTCCGAAGAGTACGATGAAGCAGGCAGCCACATTCACGGTCATCTGGAAGAGTATGAAACGCTGGATGTTCTGATAGAGTGATCGACCCCACATCACGGCGCGACCGATTGATGAGAATGAATTATCAATGATGGTAATATCCGATGCTTCTTTTGCCACGGATGTGCCGTCACCCATCGACAGACCGACATGGGCACTCTTTAATGCAGGGGCGTCGTTTGTTCCGTCGCCGGTTACGGCAACCACCTCATTGTTAGCCTGAAGAGCCTCCACGAGTCGCTTCTTATCCATCGGACGCGCACGGGCTATAATCTTCAGATCGCCTACGCGCTCTTTGAGTTGCTCGTCGGAAAGTTCGGCAAACTCTGTACCTGTTATTATATTGCGCTCTCCATCGGTCTTGTCGTTCCACAGACCAATCTGACGACCGATTTCTTTGGCGGTACCTGGAGTGTCGCCGGTTACGATCTTAACCTTTATACCGGCATCCGTCACTTCCTTAACAGCTTCCGGCACATCTGAACGGACAGGGTCGGAAATGGCTACAATCCCCAGGAAAGTAAGATTAGTCGCTACAACCTTACTCTCGGCAATGGCAACATCTTTATCACCAAGTTCCTGATAAGCGAAACCGAGTGTACGCATCGCCTGATTCTGATACTCCAAAAGTTGAGCGTCAATCTCTGCCTTAGTGACACCGGAGGTATTCTTACACATGCCAAAGATTATCTCCGGCGCACCTTTCACATAGAGAATAGTCTTGCCGTTGGACGATTTAACAACCGTAGCCATATATTTACGCTCGGTTGAGAACGGCAATTCCTCAATGCGAGATGCTTTCTCGCGCAATTCAGCATAATCAGCGCCACGTTCTTTAAGCCAAAGAAGTAAAGCTCCCTCTGTTGGATTACCCAATACCTGAGGTTTAGCTGCTGACAGGTCAAGCTGTGCGGTAGAATTGACGGCCATACCCTCCAAGAATAATTGAGCGTCGGCCTCCGACTCGAAGAAATTAGTCTTATATACCTGCATCTGATTCTGTGTCAGCGTGCCGGTCTTATCAGTACAGATAACGGTTGTGGCACCCATTGTCTCGCAGGCGTGCATCTTACGCACAAGGTTATTGGTCTTGAGCATACGACGCATCGAGTAAGCAAGCGAGAGAGTAACAGCCATCGGCAAACCCTCCGGAACAGCCACCACCACAAGAGTGACGGCAACCATCAGCGTCTGAAGCAAATAAGCCAGAAACGGAATCCAATCAAATTCCGGAACATTGATGAAATACATCACGATCCTTCCGATTATGATTGCAGCCGCAAAACCGTAAGAGACTTTGGTAATAAGCTTTCCAAGACCATCGAGTTGTTCGTTGAGCGGAGTCTTGACACTGTCGTCAATCTGCGCAGCCTCAAACACTTTGCCATTTTCTGTTTTGTCGCCAACAGCAAAGACACGCATAACGCCATGACCCTCCATTATCTTTGTGCCACGCATCGCGTGATTACTTGGAAACGTTGCATCCTTGTCAAACTCAGCAGGGTCAGTTGTCTTATGACAGATTGGCTCACCGGTCAGGGTTGACTCATCTATATTGAGCATAACAGCCTCAAGCAGTTCACCATCGGCCGGCACCTCCTCGCCGGTATTGAGGATTACGATATCGCCTACGACTACATCTTTCTTGGCAATCTGCATGGCATTACCGTTACGGATTACCTGCACAGGCTCGTCATCGCTCACCTGATTGAGCAGAGCAAACTCCTTATCGGCCTTAAGCTCGAAAATGAAAGCAAGCCCTGTTGCAAGAAGAATAGCGATAAAGATGCCGATAGGCTCGAAAAACACACCCGCACCCTGATCCAGACTGAAATATTCATAACAAGAAATGCCGATTGACAATGCGCCGGCAATCAGAAGTATTATAATCAGCGGATCACCGAATTTATCAAGAAACCGCCTCCAAAGCGGCTCCTTTTCCGGAGGAGTCAGAATGTTGGCGCCACACTCTCTGCGGCTCTCCAACACTTCAGCATCACTCAAGCCTTTGTAAAGATGATTCTGTGACATATTGCAAGCTATTACATTTTATTTTTCCTGTTGCTTAATGATTATGCAAAGTTACTACATTCAGACATAACAACATAAAAATAAAACAGCTTCCACCTGCATTTTTATCATCTACCGTAGGATTATGTTGCCATCAACTCCGCACTACCAAATATTGAGTGAACGGGGTCTAACACTTAACAGCATTAAAATTAACAGAATAACAAGCAAAGAAATCCTTATTGAGAGCCACACTTATACGGTTGAGAAGATCCGTGTCGATGCTTGTGCGATTGAAAATATCATAAACATTGCGACGGTCACAATGAATCTTACGGCTCAGCCAGGTGACGGTACGACTCTGACGACGAAGTTCCTCCTCGATAATCTTACCAATATGTAAAGTCTCAACCTGCTGCGACTCACGTTTAATCCTTGTCATATCAATTGCATATTTAGACCGACAACATTTGGCAACCTATGATTAAAATCACATTTAGGAAGCCAAGCCGTCAAATTAAATATTGCCAACGGGAAGCAATTGATATGTATGATTTTGGCACCACGACAGCACCCGGGAAAGAAGAGCCGTTCCATCACTTTCCGCAGTCAATGCAGCCGAATTGCCAAGGTGATGTAATCTTTCCCACCAACTGAAAGACAACGTCGCTCAATTGGTTTTGCAATGCAAAATTACAACAACTTAAGCAAATAATAAAACCAAAAGTGAGCAATTTCATTTCACACCCCACCCAAGCGGCGAAATGTGGTCTATTTAATTATTTCCATTGAATGGGTCTGTTGTGGAGTGACCTTCTTTATTTATATCCGAACGGCATATAACCTTTTGAAGAGTCTTAAGAATAATTCTGCAATCAAGTCCAAAATTCAGATTATCAACATACCAGACATCATACTCAAATTTCTTTTGCCAACTGATATTGTTTCGTCCGTTGATTTGAGCCCAACCGGTAATTCCGGGACGCACCTCATGGCGTCTGGACTGTTCAGAAGAATAAAGCGGTAGATACTTTACAAGAAGAGGTCGTGGACCAATTAACGACATGTCGCCCTTAAATACGTTCCATAATTGGGGAAGCTCGTCCAGCGAAGTGGAACGAACTATTCTGCCAACTTTTGTAATACGCTTAGCATCAGGCAATAATTTCCCATCGGCATCTCGTTCGTCAGTCATTGTTTTAAACTTCACAACCCTGAAGATTTTAGCATTTTTCCCCGGACGTTCCTGCGTGAAAAATGCGCCGGCTCCTTTATTTGCAAAATGAAGCCACAGAGCGGTTCCTCCAATTATCGGACTCAAAATAATAAGTGCACCACCTGAAGCAAGAATATCTATTGTCCGTTTAAAAAAACTCTTATATAGATTCACTGTTCTCTATAATAATTTTTACCATACTTAGCTTAACAAGAAGTTACTTGGGGGGTTAATTCGAGGGGGAGGGGATGGGACTGTGGGTGCCGGGGGTCTTGAAGTGAAGGTTGTTCATCTCCATCGGGGTGAGACGGGTGGCTCCGTCAAGGTTAGGGTGCTGTATCTTTTTCATTTCTTTCTCTTTTGAATTATTCTGTCGAAATGTCCGGGAGAACTCTCTTGCTTTGGATTTTGTCCGGGCTAACTCTCCTCCTTTGGATTATCATGTCGGGGTTGCTTGAGCGTCTATTTGCGGGCCAGGTAGGGATTTAACATGTTAACTGTCATGAAGACTGCCACATAGACTGCACATAGCACTGCGACGCCCCATTGGAGCGGGAATGTGAGATGCCACGCTCCTGATGCAATGTAACATCCTTGCGAGAGCCATAGACATCCCTGCGTTATCAGGCATAGAGTGCACCATTTGTGGGCGCGGAAACGCTGATACCATACGCTCCAGAATGAGTAGGGACAGCAGAGGGCATTTATAAGTGCGAGCCATCCTGCGGCTCCCGGAAAGATGACCATAGCTGCCAGGCTCACGCTGAAATAGGTGAATCCAACCTCACTCCAGCTGAACACTCCCAGAAATTTGGCTGCGGGAGTGGCGAGGATAGAGTTACATCCTCCGCGGTCGATCACTCCGCAAATAGAGTCAGCAGCGGCTGTGTGTATGCCAAGTGTTTTAAGTTCAAGCTGAAATGTGACATACAGACCTGCTATTGTGACGAGTATCAGCAGATTATACCAAAGGTTGCTCCAGAGCTGATTGGAGATGTAGAAGTAGGCAAACAGAAAGATGATTGCCACACTCATCACCCACGGCCGAATCATTCTCGCAAAGTCCGACAGACGATGAAGAGCATAGTCAGGTTCGGCTGAATCATCCTGCGGATAAGCAAGCAGCACAATTCCGTCCCACGATTTCATAAATTCATCGCGAGCCATCTTCATCGGTTTGCCGTCATAGCCGGTGCAGGTTATTTCGTCGGGTTCAATCTTTTCGACAATAGAAAAGCAGTCAGACGTATGGGCAAGAAACGGCGGGGTTAGCTTGTCAATATCCGAACGCTTATCTTTCAGTCGCAACGCCTCAGAGGGGAGATGATAATCTTCCATCACCTTCGACAATCCGAAGAGTGAGTGAAACGTCATCGTATCAAACCGGTTGTCGGCATAACGCGTCGTGTGCGGCACCTCCAATGCCCGGAGAAAATTAGAGAGTATCGTCATAATCAGGCAGCAGCGTTTTGAATCTTCTGAAGCAGGACATTGCCGTCAATCTCACCGCTATATCTCCACACTTCGTGTCCGTTGGCATAGAGGATGAACGTTGGAGTGCCGGTCACACCCTGTTCGTCGGTCAATTCAGAGTTTTCGTCGACGTCAAGCTGATAGATTTTAGCCGAATCGCCTACGAGTTCACGAATCTGCTCCATCACCGGCATCATGCGGTTGCAATGAGGACACCACGTTGCATAAAATTCCACCAATACCACTTTTCCGCTCTCAATCAAATCATTATATGTTTCCATAGCAATTAATATTTTAAAGATTCTGAGATTAATCTGAGGTTAATCTTTGTTATTCGATTTCTTTGTAATTATAACATGCCACATTTTAGAAAGTTTGCTTATCGGGTTGAAACAGAATACATTCATTTTTTGTTTGTCAAATAAAAGTCGAGGGCAACAACACTGCAATAATGCAATAAGAACCATAAAAACGATGAAACAGAAATGAATGGATTGACAATTGGAATACTACTACCTTTTCTGGGGACTACACTCGGTGCGGCCTGTGTCTTCCTTATGGTTAAAAGCATCGCTCCCCGACTGCAAAAGACCCTGACAGGGTTTGCCGCCGGAGTGATGGTTGCCGCATCTGTATGGTCGTTGCTCATTCCATCGATAGAGATGTCGGGCAAAGAGGGTTTGCCGAGCATCATTCCCGCTGCCGTCGGGTTTATGACCGGTATTCTTTTCCTACTGTTTCTTGACAGCATAATTCCTCACCAGCATCTTGACAGCGACCACAGCGAGGGTCCGAAGTCACACCTGTCGAAAACGGCAAAACTGGTCTTTGCCGTCACCCTCCATAACATCCCTGAGGGGATGGCTGTCGGAGTGGCGCTTGCAGGAGCACTGGAACATAATTCCTACATGTCGATGGCAGGCGCTGTCGCCTTGTCGATCGGCATCGCAATACAGAATTTTCCGGAAGGTGCAATCGTCTCAATGCCACTGCGCAGTGCCGGCAACTCACGCCTCAAATCGTTCGCCATGGGAACACTGAGCGGAGTTGTCGAACCAATCGGAGCCATACTGACCATACTCCTTGCATCGTTTGTCGTCCCGATTCTTCCTTACCTGCTGTCGTTTGCCGCAGGAGCAATGATTTATGTAGTGGTTGAAGAGCTTATTCCTGAAACTCAGGAAGGGAGTCATTCAAATATGGGTACCATCGGTTTTGCAGTGGGATTCCTGCTCATGATGGCGCTCGACGTTGTGTTGGGATAAACTACCAGACTCCGACTGTGAAAAAAAGTAATCCGAAAATTCCGTTTAGGCAGAATCCTCGGATTACTTAATACTGTCGCGACAACGCATCCTTACAATGCGCTGACTGTTAGATTAGTTAGATGCGGGACGCTCGATTTTGTCTTTGGCTGCACGTTCCGAAAGACGCTTGATGCGCTCCTGTGTTTCAGGATGAGATGAGAACATCTTCTGCACATAGCTGCTTTTCTTCGCACTGCTGTTGTCGCCTTCGAGTTTCTCAAACGCCATCACCATGCCCCAGGGATTCTTACCATGAGACTTCAGGAACTCATAGCCATAATCGTCAGCTTCTTTTTCCTGCTTCTGAGAGAACTTAGCCCCCACCAGCGATTGTCCGAGAGCACCGAGCTGAGACTCTGAGAGAGCACCTGCGATGCCACCGGTTGCCGACACAGCATCGCGGAGAGCACCTGTCATGAGCTCATTCTTCATTGCCTTCTTGGAATGATGCTTTGCAACGTGGCCTATTTCATGACCGATCACACCGAGAAGTTCGTCGTCAGACATAATATCCATCAATGACGAAAACACACGCACCGAGCCGTCAGGACAAGCAAACGCATTGACATCAATCACATCATAAACCTTGAAATTCAAAGGAATACCATCAGCATCCTTAAGACCCTCAGTCAACTTGTTAAGACGGATTGTGTAAGGGTCGTTTGCATCGCAAACCTTGTTATGAGTGTCCATCCAATCTACGGATTCCTTGACGTAAGCAGCCATCTGCTCGTCAGTCAAAGTCATTGCCTGCACACCCTTTGAAATAGCATTAACAGCCTTTCCGAGCTTCAGTTGAGCGTCGGCAGCGGGAGCGGCACAAAGAGTTGCAGCTCCCAGAAGAACCATACCTAATACTCTTTTCTTCATAATTCCTTAAATTGATACAGTCGGTAGGCCGGGATTCGATTGCGGAAACATTCGGCAGAAAAAAAATACCATCATCTCCCGAAATATCTTCACACATATTAATCGTTCCGACCAATAATAATAAAATAAATAACCACAAAATTAAGCATTTTTTTTGTAACTTCGCACTCTATACTATGGGAACGAAAAAAAATAATGTTGGACGGTCTATATTGGCCGGCGTTCTGCTGCTTGCCCTGATGGTCGCAACCGGCGGAATAATGGGGATGTATCAGCTCACACTGATTCACATCGCCATCCCGATTGTCATCTTCATAGCCGCAGGCAGTCTCTCCATTGCGTTGCTCGGCTCGCCAAGCACCTTCCGCAGTGCCGACACCGACAAAAGTCTGTTCTGCCGCTTCTGGCGCTGGATTTTCGATTCCGACAGCTACGCCCTCAGTGCTGTCGCCCAATTCATCAGTGCCGGCGTGATTGTGACCCTGCTGTTTTTCCTTATAAACTTCTTCGCCAGAGACAAAGAAAGCCTTCACTCCCAGAAGGTCAGAATCGAGAGGGTCTACCGTGAAAAACATTACCACACCAGACGTGTCGGACGAAGAAGTTATGCCCGCGGCGAACCCTACTACGAACATTACATCGAGGTCGCACTTCCCAACAACAGACGTAAACCCATTCATGTGAGTGCCGACGATAGCCGACGTCTTCACAAAGGCGATTCTGTCAACGTCACCCTTGAGAAAGGTGGCCTCGGATTCACCATCTTCCGAAAAAACAGCACTGATTTTTATAAAACTAAAAAACGAAAATCCAGATATAGATATGAAAAAATATAACCTACCTATCGTCATCCTGACAGCCATAATGACGCTCCTCATGGCAAGTTGCTCCAACGGAGCGGAAGACGAACTCAAGTCATTGCTCCAGACCGTGCCTTCCGACGCGGCAGTGGTCGGAGTTGCCAATTTAGAGTCAATCAACGAAAAAATAGAACAGAAACATTCCGAAAAAGACAGTCTCAAATCACTGTTGGTCAACACAATCGGTGCGCAAACAATCTCTCAGCAGCAATCGCTCACCGACCTTCTTGAAGGAAAAGCCGGAATAAAACCCGGATGCCTGGTCTATTTTGAAGCGGCCCACGATTACATCACCGGTCTGATCGACGACGAAAAAGAATTCAAGGCCTACGTTGAGAAATACACCCGGAGCAAATTTCAGAAAGAGGGCGACTTCATGACCGCCGGCAACACTGCCTACCGCGGCTCTCAATTCTGGATGCAGACCTCCGGCTCAATCGATACCGAAGAACTGACCTCGCTGACACGTCTGACAAAGACACAGAGTTTCCTCACCACCCGCTACGCCGACAAGATGTTGAAGCTCGACCACGATATTTCCCTCATCTCCTCATTCAACCGCTATATCCGCACCACCGGACGAAGCTCAATGGAGATGAATCTTATTTCCGCCGCCTTGTTTGACGATGCCTCATTCGTGGCGTGTGAATTTGATTTAACCGGCAACAAAAACAATCCGCTCGGCTGCAAGCTCAACGGTGAAATCCTCAACTCCAAATTCAAACCCGCCAAATTCCTCCTCCCCACTTCAACCATCGACGTCGAAGCAGTCAAGAAAATGGATGGTCGCGGAAATACTATTATCGCCATCGCTGTCTCCCACAAACTCATCGACAAAATCTCAAAGATGGCATCGTCGTTTGGAGGTGGTCTCCCCACTCAAATGTCCGACATTCTGAAGACACTCGACGGCACAATGGCCTGCTCAACCGACGGAGTCTCCCTGCAAGGGTTCATAACCGCCGGCAAAGGTGAAGGGAAAACACTTGAAAACCTCCTTGCAACCTACACCGACATGCCATTTATCGGCAACTACTCGCAACTGCAGTTTACGAGCGCAGCCGATGTGGTGAAATTCTCAATGGGTGTCCGCCCTCTCGGAAAGGAAGTCACCACAGTGGCTCCGGAATTTAAAGACGCAATGTTTGCCCTCTGGACTAACAAATTCGACTATGGCGACTATGTGAAAGACATGAACGTCCCCTTCAACGGAACAATGCTTATTCGACTGCTCCCGAAAGACGGCAGCCTAAAGTTTGAGCTGACAATCAAATGAAAAAACAATCATTCCCGTTCTCAGGCCGACGCATCTCCGAAATCTCACTCTCGGAGATGCTCCCCAATGTGTTTCTCAACCAAGACAATCCCCCCTCGGAAGTTTGGATGTCGCAACTCAGTTTCTCGCGCTCTGGTCTCTATCTTGTCAACGCCGGAAGCGGTGCAGGAAAATCGTCGCTTGCCGCCTACATCTTCGGGTCGCGCACAGACTTTGCAGGCACACTCCGCTTCGACGGCATAGACACCTCCGGATTCTCCATTGACGACTGGCAGGAGATCCGCCGGCGCCACATCGCCTATCTCCCCCAGGAACTGTCGCTTTTTCCGGAACTAACCGCGCTTGAAAACGTGCAGCTTAAAAACCGGCTGACCAACCATGTCGACGAAAATCGGATTGCCCACTGGTTTGAAAAACTCGGCATCGCCGACAGAATGGATTATCCGGCAGGACGTCTCTCCATCGGACAGATGCAACGCGTCGCCATCATCCGCTCCCTCTGCCAACCGTTTGATTTTCTTATTCTCGACGAGCCGGTGAGCCACCTCGACATAAATAACAACCGGATTGCCGCTGAAATAATCCTCGAAGAGACACGCCGACAAGACGCTGCTATAATCGCAACATCAGTCGGCAACCCCATCGAATTGCCTTACACCCAACAACTCTCATTATAGACTATGAATCTCGTAAACCGGCTGCTGAGCAAAAACACCTCCAAAGCGCGAATCGCAGGGTTTATCCTCTCAAATTTCATCGGACTGCTCATAATCTGCGGTGCCGTACAGTTTTACATGGATGCGCGCAGCATCTGGTCGTCAGACGACAGCTTTATCCATTCAGACTATCTTGTGCTTAACCGACGCGTCACCTCCTCCAACACCGTCGACGGCTCCATACGCCCCTTCAGCGAATCGGAAATCAAAGAGCTCGAATCGCAACCCTGGGTCAGAAGTGTCGGCAAATTCGTTGCCAACGGATTCAAGGTACGCGCCTCCCTCCCACGCGGCGGACACTCCTTAAGCTCCGACATGTTTTTTGAAGCTATTCCCGACGAATTTATCGACGTCGCCACTCCCGGCTGGCGATCAGACAACTACGCCGAAGTGCCGGTCATCATCCCCAAAGATTATCTGACGCTCTATAACTTCGGATTTGCCGGAAGCGCCGGAATGCCCCAGATTTCCGAGCAGATCATGAGCGGACTCCCTCTTAATCTGACACTTGAAAGCAACGACGGCACAAAGACCCTGCATCGCACAGGACGAATCGTGGGTTATTCAAACCGCCTGAACACAATTCTTGTGCCCAAACGTTTTCTCACCGAAACCAACCTTCAGCTTTGCGGAAGCGAAGAACCTAACGGCTCGACACGCCTGATTGTCGATGTCAGCAGTCCCGGTGATATAGCCATAAACGACTACCTTGAGAGCCACGAACTGGAGCAATCAGGCGACAAAACAGCCTCCCAGGCATCCTTCCTTCTCAAGATTGTCACAGGCATCGTCATGTCAATCGGAATCGTGATCACCCTGCTGAGTTTCTTCATCCTGCTGCTTTCAATCTCACTGCTGATGGAGAAAAACCGCGACAAGATTCATTCCCTCCTTATGCTTGGTTATCCCACAGCGGAAGTTGCATCACCCTACAACCGCATCATCGCCCGCGGATGCACACTTGCCTGTCTGCTCGCACTCTGCGGCATAGCCGCCATGCGACTCTATTACCTCCCGGCTCTTAAAGGTCTTGGAGGGGAAACCTCCGGAATCCTTCCCACAATAATCACCGGTGTGGCGGCCACACTCCTTATCGTTATCTTTAATTTACGCGCTGTCAGAACAAAAGTGCTTGCCTCCTATCGCCGATAAAACCTTTTTCTGACGTGAGTCAGAGACAGATTGTTACATCTCCAAATGTTAATAAATGTTAAATTGAGGAAGTGAGTTGATTTTTTCAGCGAGTAAATCGGGGAATAGTCGTTAAAATTTATTACATTTGCTTACTTATATGTAAAAAAATCTTAAATAACCCATAAAAAACTAAAGTAAGCCTGCATCGGGGATAACTCCCCACTTTAGAAATTAACCCTCCCCTCCCCATCCGACTCAAAGAATTAAATCAATAATAATAATGTAGAACTAAATCAATTTAGCATGAAAAACATCTGTTTTCATCTGAAAGGGAAGATGTTGATGACATTGCTCATGGTCATGTCGTTTGCACTTCCTGCATTAGCTCAACGCATCACGGTACACGGCACAGTGTCTGATGAGTTCGGCGATGCCCTTATCGGAGCAACAGTTATCGAGAAAGGCACCTCGAACGGCACAGCCGCAGATATCGATGGACGTTTCGAGCTGAGTGTAAACCCGAACGCCACTCTAGTGGTGAGCTATGTCGGGTATGAACCGATGGACGTAGCAGTCAACAACCGCACTGAAATCAATATCGTAATGAAAGAAAACTCTACGATGTTGAACGACGTGGTTGTGATCGGTTACGGTACTGTCAAGAAAGAAGATGCCACCGGTTCAGTAGCAATGGTTTTGCCCGATGAAGTTGAGGCCGGCATTTCAACCTCAGCACAGGACCTTCTGACAGGTGCTTCTCCGGGTGTTGTTGTCACCTCAAGCGGTGGTAGTCCGGAAGGCGGCGCAACCATCCGAATCCGAGGCGGCGCATCACTTAACGCATCTAACGACCCTCTGATCGTGCTCGACGGAGTGCCCTTGGTGACAGGCGACATTTCCGGCATGGCAAACCCCCTCTCGATGATTTCTCCCGACAACATCGAGTCAATGACCATCCTCAAGGACGCATCGGCAACCGCAATCTACGGTTCTCGTGCATCTAACGGTGTCATCATCATCACAACCAAGAAAGGTAAATCAGGCAAACCTCAGGTCAACTTCTCAGCAAGCGCTCGTGTCGACACACCCCGTCGCATCTGGGATGTCATGAACGCCAGCGAATACAGCGAAGTTATCCGCCAATACTGGGGTGCTGACTCTAAAGCTGCCGCTCAGCTCGGCACAGCCGACACTAACTGGCAGAGAGAAGTGCTCCGCACAACTGTTTCTCAGGACTACAACCTGAGCGTCGGCGGAACTGTCGGATTCCTCCCCTATCGTGTGAGCGGCTCTTACACAAGCAACGAAGGTATCCTAAAAGACAGCCGCATGCAGCGTGTGACAGCAGGCTTCAACCTGAACCCGAAATTCTTCAACGGATTGCTTCAGATCAACGCCAACGTCAAGGGTTACTACATGCGCAACAACTGGACAAATGAAGGCGCAATCGGTTCGGCTCTCAGCTTCAACCCGACAGTGCCCGTCAGAACCTACGACGAGACCGGTCTTAGCGAATACCCCTACTTCTACAACGGCTACACCACCATTCAGGGCAATCGCCACGCATTCAACGTCAACGCAAGCCTTAACCCGGTTGCGATGATTGAAGACCGCGACAACTATTCTGACGTGTTCCGTTCAAACGGTAACCTCCAGATTGACTACGCGTTCCACTTCCTGCCGGAACTTCACGCCAACCTCAACCTCGGTTACGACGTAACGAAGTCAACTTCCGACACACGCGTATTCGCAAACTCACCCACAGCATGGAAGGAAGGTCCCAACCAGAACGGTCAGGGCACCTACAACCATTTCTATCAGATGTATCGCAACACTCTTCTTGACTTCTATCTGAACTACAAGAAAGAGTTCTTCGCAATCGAATCTGTTCTTGACGCAACAGCAGGTTATTCATGGCAGCGTTTCGACAACCACAGCCGTTCAAACGGTAACATTATCGAAACTCCCGGCTTCCTCAACCCCGCCAACAACGGAGGTCAGCTGATTGAAATCAGCCAGGACTACATCGACGGAATCCTTGCCAACAACCCCAATGCCGATGTCAAGAGCCTCAACGAACTCCTTGCGAAAGTAGGCAATCCCGCAGGTCCTATCTATCCCTCCAACAGCGGCAACCTGATGCTTGTCTCTTTCTTCGGACGTATCAACTACACCTTCAAAGACACTTATCTGCTGACAGTCACTCTTCGTGACGACGGCACATCACGCTTCTCGCCCGAAAACCGCTGGGCACTCTTCCCCGCAGTCGGTCTTGGCTGGAAAATCAACAACATGCCTTTCATGGAGAAATTCCGTTCTAACATGAACGAGTTCAAACTCCGCCTCGGCTGGGGTGTCACCGGTCAGCAGTCTGTGGGTGGCTACTTCCCCTATATGCCGACCTACCAGCAGAGTGTCGCAGGTTCTTTCTATCCCAACATCTTCAACGGACAGTATGTCGATTCCGACGGAAAACTCATCTCAAACACCTACTATCCTAACGGCTATAACGCCAACCTGAAATGGGAAGAAACAACCACCTGGAACGTCGCCCTCGACATGGGCTGGTGGAACAACCGACTCACCGCAACTCTCGAATGGTATCTGCGCGACTCGAAAGACCTCCTCTCATTCGTAACCGCAACTCCGGGTGCCTTCACAACCAATATGCTCGACCAGAACATCGGCACATTGCGCAACATCGGTATTGAAGCAACCATCGGTGCAAAACCGATCATCACCGACGATTTTGTGTGGAACACCTCACTTAACGTAGCGTGGAACAAAAACAAAATCACCAAGCTTAACAACGAAGGCACATACGTGACCGTCGGCGGCATCTCAGGTGGTAACGGCAACACCGTTCAGGTGCATCAGGTTGGTTATCCCGCGTTCTCATACCTCCTTTACGAACAGGTTTACGACAACGACGGCAACCCCATCGAAGGCTGCTATGTTGACCAGGACGGCAACGGCGCAATCGACTCAAACGACCTTATCATCAAACACAGCCGCGACCCGAAAGTCACAATGGCATGGAACAACACATTCTCATATAAAAACTGGGACTTCGGCTTCCAGCTCCGTGCTTCAATCGGCAACTATGTCTACAACAACGTGCTTGCAGGCAACACCACAAAGAGCGATACATTCCGCAACGGTCTGAGCAACCTCATCAACGCCGACTTCCTCTTCGAGGGTGGCGAAACCACCAACACCTATCTGAGCGACTACTGGCTTGAGAACGCCGGCTTCGTGCGCTGCGACAACATCACCGTCGGCTACACCTGGCCCAACCTTCTCAACAACAATCTTCGCCTCCGTCTCTATGGAGCGGTCCAGAATCCTTTCGTCATTACCAAATACAAAGGTCTTGACCCGGAAGTGTTCAGCGGTATCGACAACAACGTCTACCCGCGTCCGGTATCGTTCACAATCGGTGTGATTGCAACTTTCTAACCAGTCAGTAATTTTCGAGAAAACATTATGAAATCATATATCAATAAATTCTTTCTTGGAGCAGCACTGGTCGCATCGCTGGGGATGACCTCATGTGTTGGCGACCTCGACCAGCTCCCCAAGGATCAGAACGTGAAGACAGCTGACCAATTCAAGGCAGACCCGAAGATGTATCTCGGCGGTCTGATGGGCAAATGTTACAGCGGCATCGCAATCTCCGGTCAGGGAGGTGCAGGCGAATCTGACATCAGCGGTCTTGACAACGGCCGAAGCTGCTGGAGCCGCGCTATCTTCATGCTTAACGAGTTCACAACCGACGAGTGTAACTGGATTTGGAAAGACTCAGGCATCTTCGACCTTTGCACCGACACCTGGAGCTCAAACAACGAAAACATCTTCGGCACATATTCACGCCTCTACTGCCACATCGCAGTCTGCAACGACTTCATCAAGTTCGTGCGTAATGCCGAATCAACCTACGGAATCACTTTCGACGCCGAGACACGCGAAATTGCCGACCAGCTTGTGCGCGAAGCACGCGCATTGCGCGACCTGAGCTATTTCTATGTCATCGACCTCTACGGCAACGCAGCTTACTGCTGGGACACTCAGCTCACAGGTGAAGAGCCGCCGCAAATGCAGCGCGCCGACCTTTACAACGCTGTTGTGAGCGACCTTGAAGAGATTCTGCCCGACTTCAAGGATAGCAACATCTACGGCCGCATCGGCAAAGACGCTGTCGAGGCTCTCCTCGCCAAGTTCTACCTGAACGCTGAAGTCTTCACCGGAAAAGCTGAATGGCAGAAATGCTGGACCGCTTGTGAAAACATCATCAAGCGTCATCAGGGTGGTGGCTTCCAGAACTCAGGTCTTGCAACCGACTATCTGTCACTCTTCTGCGGCAACAACGATATGTTCGCACCCGGCGGCAGCCTCCCGGCTCAGAACGAGATTCTCTGGAACATCCCTTACAACTATCAGATCAGATTTATCGACGATAACGGTAAGGAGCAGGTTGCTGACTGCACTCAGAGCTACGGTGGCACAACCTTCCTCATCCTCGGTGCAATCAGCGACCAGAATGCAGCGACTCCCGGCTTCTACGGCATCAACGGTCAGTGGACATGTATGCACGCTCGCCCTGAGTTCTCTGAGAAATTCGACTTCTCAGGTGGTGTCAGCCAGGACGGACGTGCCGCTCTTTGGCTCACAGAAAACGACGGCTTCAGCATCGCCAACACCGAATTCACAACCTATAAGGACGGCTATGTGCCCATCAAGTTCACCAACGTGCAGTGTAATGCCGATGGCACAATGCCTCTCTGGGCTGACCCCGAAACAGGTCTGACACGTGCAGGTGTGCATGACCTCGACAATGACAACAACTACGGTGTCAACGCCAATGCAACCTTCGCCGACGCTGACCTCCCCGTGATTCGTCTCGCCGAGATTTACCTGACAGCTGCTGAAGCTCACCTTCGCGGCGGTGTCGGCAATGCTTCCGATGCGCTCAACTATGTCAACATTGTGCGTCAGCGTGCCGGAGTGACCGGATGGAACAACGCAGAGTTCACTCTTGCCAACATCCTTGATGAACGCGCCCGCGAACTTTATTGGGAAAATAACCGCCGCACTGACCTCGTGCGCTTCGGAATGTTCACCGGCACCAACTACAACTGGAGCTGGAAGAACAACGTAAGCACCGGCGCAGGCATCCCGGCTCACATGAATGTCTTCCCGATTCCGACTTCAGTCATCAACTCATACCGCGGTCCCTACATCCAGAACCCCGGTTATTAATCCTTACTTAAAGAGAAACAAGCAATGAAAAAGCTATCATTTATAATGCTCCTCTCGGTTTTGAGCGCATTGTTCATGACCGGATGTAAGAGCGATACAGAGCCTAAGCTGGACCGCCCGACGGAGTTTGTGCTCAACACTCCCCCGATGGCAAACCAGACAATCATTCTTCAGTCGAAGGATGATTCCGACGAAGGCACCGATCTTTATCTTACTGTTTCACAGCCCAACTACGGACTCGGAGTTGTGACACACTATGAAGTGCAGGTCAGCTACGACAAAGACTTCAAGGATGCTGAACTCGATGCTGACGGAAAAGAGATCACTCCTGCCAACTATCGGTCACTCTACACCGTCGACACTCAGGCAAAAATCCAGATTTCATCGTTCGACATGGCGGTTGCAATCTGCTCACTGCAGGGCCTGACAGAGAAAGAAGACGAACCTCTGTTCGACCCCACACCTCGCCCTGTCTATGTGCGCGTAAAGGCGTTTATCCCTCATTGCGCCTACAGCGAGATTTACTCAAACGTAATCAGCCTGACAATCCAGCCCTACTTTGCTGTGCGTGTGCCGGGTGTCATCTATGTCGTGGGTGACATCTCCGCTGTCAACGGCAACTGGGACATCAACAATGGTGCAATCTATCTTTCTGAACCCGAAAACGGCATCGGAAGCAAGATCTACACCGGCATCTATGAAATGGCAGCCGACCAGAAGACCTTCCGTTTCTACACAGCTCTCGGCGACTGGGAAAATAACTCAATCGGTTATCAGGTTGAAGACAAAGCAACCGACATCCAACTTGAAGATGGTGTCTACGAAGGAAACGCTGTCAGCGGTAAAGGCTCATGGACCATCACCAACTGGGAAGGCGGTAAAATCAAATTTACTGTCAACCTCGCGCAAGAAGGTTCTTATAGTGTTATCTTCGAGAAAGTCGAAGACGAGGATTAATTACATTCAAAATCATCCTTCCGGAAGACTTTAAAAATCTTCCGGAAGGAATAAACGATAAGAATAAATGAAAAAACTATCAATAATCTGTGCTGCACTGATGAGCCTCGGCTTCGTGGCGTGCGACGACACCAGCGATCTGGGCAAGATGCAGACCAATCAGCAGGAAACAGTGATGCAGGCGGGAGGAATTGAGGTTTTCTATCTGCCGGAAATGTCCGGTCAGACATTGAACCTTGAAGACCTGAAAGGTACAGACATCCCCGTGCTCGGCTTCACAACCGCGGCCGACCCTGAGACAGGCGACCAATTCATTCTTCCCGAAACGGCTAAAGTGTCGTTTGTTCTTGAAATGGCTTCTGACGAGAATTTCAGCAACAAGACCTCCGTTGACCTCACCGAAGGTGAAGATGGAAAATACTTCATCGCAGCCGATGCAATGTATGACGCATACGCGAAATTGTTTGGCAAAGCTCCGAACCCCAACACAACCTATTTCCGTGTGATCGGCTATATGTCCGACAACGGTCAGCTTGTGCGCTTCGGCAACCCCGACACATATTTTGCAGGCACATCGAAAGTTGTCACTCCCATCGACCTGAACCTCAACATCGAAACAGAGTATTATTTTGCATCTTCTCTGACAGGCATGAGCTTGACCGACGGCACTCTGATGAGTCACTCAGACAGTCACGTCTATGACGACCCCAACTTCAGCTTCCTTATCACAGTGACTGACACTGACGTTGCCAACGACCCCGTAACCTGGTATATCATCCCCGGTTCGCAGCACAATGCTCAGGGTAGCAAAGACCTCTGCTGGGGTGTCGATGCCGAAAATGCGGCCGCTACAAGCGGAGCACTCGTGCTCGGTGGTGTGGCAGGCGAAATCACCGCTCCCGGCAACTATCAGATTCTCGTCAACATGGAGAAAGGCACCTACCGCATAGGCTACACCAACGAGAACCTCTATGTCTGGGGTGCAGGCACCAAGTACAAATTTGACACTGCAATGCCTCTGTTCACCGACGACTATTCATACTACACCGGTATGGCATACGTCAAGACCGACTTCGCACTGTTCGGTGAAAAGAGCACAAAGGGTCTTCACCTTGGTGCAACAGCTTCAACCGAACCGGGCAACCTCGTTTCAGGTTCAACTGCCCAGACAATCAAGGTTGAGGACGAAGGCTACTACTGGTTTAACGTCAACCTCACCTCGATGACCTACAAGATGTTCCTCATCAACACTATCGGTGTCTGCGGTATCAACAACGGCTGGGGTGCTACTGAAGACGCAGCCCTCACTCCCAATGCTGATCACACCGTCTGGACAGGTGATGTGAATTTCGACTCTGCAGGTGAATACAAGTTCCGCGCTAACAACGCATGGGAAGCAAGCTGGGGTAACCAACTTGACAACCTCGGATTCGACAGCCAGACAAATCTTAAGGTTGCCGAAGCCGGCACTTACAGCGTGCGTCTTGACTTCTCAAGCTATCCCTTCACAGCGACAGTAACCAAGAAATAAATCTTGATTTTTCTTTAAAACACTCCGGGGGTGAGCCGCATTTTTCGGTTCACCCCCCTTTTTATTTCCTTACTAAGTTATCAGCGGATGAGCATATCGTTTTTTTTATTATTTTTGCATTATGAAAAAAATCTCCATACTGATTCCGATGTATAACGAGCAGGAAGTACTTCCCGCTCTCTATGACCGCCTGACCAAGCTGATGGATTCAATGCCGGGCTACGATTGGGAGATCATGATGGTCAATGACGGGTCGACAGATTTAACCGCACTCCGCGCTCTGGAAATGCACGAGCGCGACCCCCGTTTCCACTTCGTCGACCTCTCGCGTAATTTCGGTAAGGAGACAGCCATGATGGCAGGGTTCGACATGGTGACAGGTGATTGCACCGTCATCATGGATGCCGACCTGCAACACCCCCCCGAAGTAATTCCCGACATGATTAAGAAATGGGAAGAAGGGTTTGATGACGTCTACGGCCGACGAATCACACGAGGCAAAGAGCCTTGGCTGAGAAAAAAACTCTCACTCCTCTATTACCGGTTGCTCCAGAAAACCACCCGTGTCCCAATCCTTGAGAACGTCGGTGACTTCCGGCTTCTCGATAAAGCGTGTATCAACGCATTGCGTAAAATCCGCGAGACACATCGCTACACAAAGGGGTTATATTGCTACATCGGATTCAAGAAAACCGACGTTCCCTTTGAGCAAGCCGACCGCGAAGCCGGCGAAACGAAATGGAACTTCATGAAACTGCTCGGACTCGCCATTGAAGGAATCACCTCCTACACCACCGTGCCCCTGCGGTTCGCAACAATGATTGGATGCATCGTCTCGGTCTGCGCATTGCTCTACCTGGTCTATATCCTTGTGAAGACACTGATTGTCGGCGACCCCGTTGCCGGATTCCCGACACTGATGGTAACAATCCTTTTCCTCGGAGGAATCATTCTGCTCACACTCGGAATCATGGGAGAGTATATCGCCCGCATCTTCAACGAAGCGAAACACCGTCCGACCTACTTCATCCGCGAATTTGACGGCAAACGCATTGACTGAAACCTCCTCCATTCCCCTGAATAAGAAGAGAATCTCTTCAGCCACAATCATCTCCCCCCATAAAAAACCGATTGCGTCCAACCTCCCTCGGGAAGTTGGACGCAACTTAGTTTAAATAAATCTCTTTCTGATTCAGTAATTGAGACCTCAGTCAATCACTACCTTGCGGGCAGCTGCACCGCGACGCTCGATATAGATTCCCTTCTCAGGAACAACGACACGGATTCCCTGTATATTGAAATATTCCACATGAGAGTTGGCATCTTCCGCCTCAACAGATTCAATTCCAACCTTCACACTGGGCTCTACGTTGACAGTCAGATTCTCAAAATCAGCGGTAATATCATATAGACCGGGAGTAACATGCCAAGAAGTTGCGCTTCCAGCGTTTGCATCACCGAAGAAGATGCACATATCAGAAGGTGTGCCGACAGTCAGATCACGGCTTTCATCGTTGACCGGACCGAAACGGTTGCCGCCATTGACAGCATCCCAACCCTCACCCTTCACAGCAGCGAAAGAGAAGTTTCCGTCACCATCTATTTCAACATCAACAACAGAGAATTTCTTACCCTCTTTTGTCATTTCAACCATGTCGTCACCAGTGCCCCAAGAAGAACCGTTGACATTGCCAAGAATGTAAAGAGCATCCGGCACGAGGTCGGGCACAGATGTTGTGCCACTCACAGTCAGAGTGTTGTTCTCAGTGTCAAGAGTCAGCGTCACATCCGCCATGTCGAGATAGAAACCCATGTTTGCATCGCCGTTTATTGTATAGACACCGTTTGTCATTGAAGCATTGCCGGTTGAATACTGAATAGACCAGCCGTCATTTGCAATCTTAAACCCTTTTCCGGCCTCAATCGAAGCGAGAGTGATAGTATAAATCTTATCATCGGTGGTAGTCATGGGAGTAGTAGTGCCCCATTCATTCATGTCACCTCTCAGATAAAGATTGGTATCAATCACAATCTTACCTGCCACATTAAGGATATTGTTGTTAGTGTCGACAGTCAGAGTGTATGAACCCTCCGGAAGAGACCAAGAATTTTCACTTGGAAACAACATCTCGTTGTCGCCGGTTTCAGGCACAGCATTACCCTCAGTTGCTCCATAACGACGCGCGTTTACATAACCCCAGTCGCCATCACTTGTCGCAAGATCGGTAACGAAACCGAAAAACTTAGTTCCGTCAAGTTCGACTTCGATCTTAAAAACGCCATCCTCAACCTTCTCCATCGGGGTTCCCTTAGTAGGGTCCCAGCCTTCAGCGGCTTCACCGAAAAGATAGAGTTGTTCGGCAGGAGCAGCCATTGCATTGACAGCAAGCATAATGGCTGCAATAAAAAAGTAAAGTTTCTTCATAATATATAATTTTAACAAGCTAAATCAAGCAAATTCAAGCTTAATCACCCCAACCAAGCTTAATCAAGCAAATTCAAGCCAACTCAAGCTTAATCACAACAACCCAACCCAAGCCAAAACCCCAGGTCAAGCTCCCTCACGACACAAACCATGACGTGTCTTCATCCTCCTCCCAGAAATCATCATCCCCCACAAACCTTATCCCCTTATCAAACTCAAACCGGCCGCTTCGCCGACGTTCATTCCTCCTTTCAATAGCCTCCAGACGATTCTCAAGATCCCGGCGCGACCGCTTGACATTTTCAAGACGCTCAGTCAGCTTTCGGGTTGAACTGCGGAGCTCATCCACCTCAGCAGCCTTTCTGCTCATCTTTCTCAACTCAATATTCAGCCGATTGACCGTATTGAGAGCCTCAGCACCTCTTTTTTCCTCATCACGCAAACGGGTCTTCAGGTCACGCGTCTCATGTTCGAGACGATTGGAATAATCTCTCACCAGACGAAGCTCACGCGAAGTGTCATCCAGCCTTGACTGACACTCCCTGAGCGACTCCTCCAGATGCAGGATTCTACGCCAGGTGCGCTTCGGATGAAAGATTATGCTCCAAAACATCTCGCTCAGACGCTTATGCCTCAGAACTCAGGCTCATCAGTATTGACGACACCCGGTTTGGCGACAATACCCTTCGACTTTCTTCCGTTAATTGCAATCGTCAGCGGACTGTCGAAACGCACGATTCTCACAGCGTCAGATTCATAATCGGCAGGCATCGAGTCAAGCAGCTCCATATTGATGAAACCACCACCCTCCACTTCAGGGTCGATTGTGAAATAACCCACACCGAACGACGTCAGATTCTGGAAGAAATGAGTGCCCTGCGACGGCTCTATTCTGTAGCCCGGAAGAGCCGACTCGACAATCAGACGCGCACCCGCAATCTGCGCCCACTTCACAGGGATACCGAGAGCATGATCGCTCGAACCCCAGCGTCCCGGACCGATAAGCATGTAAGGCTCATCGGCATCTGTCAGACTACGATTTATCTCCTCTATCTCACGAGCCACCTCCGGATTGCGTGTCGAATCGAAAGACTGCGGTTTGACATAAACCACCGTCCGCACATTATCCATCACACCATGACCGAGAGCCGTCTCACTACGCAAAACCAAATCCTTGTCGGCAACATTCAGAATCTTGTCATCAAGCATCTCCTTCTTGTCGACTATCGGACGAATCTGCAACCAATAGAGCGTACCCTTCTCCTTCGAGCTCATAGCATCGGGATTGACAAGACCGGCAAACTCTATCTCGACCGGACGACCCATCTCATATTGACCGGTTTCGAGCATAAACCGAATTGCATCGGCAAGAGGATAGACCTTTTGTTGCAGGATATTAGCGAATGTGACGAGTTTACGACCGGGACCGACAGCATTGTCGCGTATGATTCTGTCATTGGCATCAAAAGTCGAAACCAGATACTTCAGCGCACCCGTCTTGAAAGCATCGGCAACCGGTATTTTCTTAATATTGAAACTATCGTCGGTCTGGAAATCGACCTTACCGTCGACATTCATCGGCAGACCGAAAAGATAGGTCTGAGTGTCGCGCAACGCAAGGTCGATTGTCGACGTCTGCAACACCTTATCGGGATGAGCCGGAGAGAACCGCAGAGCCATCCCCCCGTCGACTATATACTTTCCGAGTCCGGCCGCCACTTCTGCTACGCCCTCCTCAGCCACTTCATCGTTGAGAGGATAATAATTGAGCGACCTGCCCACACCCGCAAACGACGGATAGTAATAACCATCATGATTCTCACCGACAACCTCCTGAATAATCACCGCCATTTTTTCCTGGTCGATGACATTGCTCGTGGCATTCATATACGCCTTTGAATCAGCAAAAAACACAGAGGCATAGACACCCTTCACAGCATCTTCAAGCAGTTCGAGAGTGCGATCGATATCCGTCAGATTCGGAATCATATAAGTCGCATAGATTCCGGCAAATGGCTGATAATGCGAGTCTTCGAGCAGCGAACTTGAACGCACAGCAAGCGGTTTTCCGACAACTTCGAGAAGAGCCCTGAGATCCTCTCGAATCTTTTCAGGAAGTCTCGCCTCAAGAAATTTCTTCAGAATCTCATCGTTTGAAGCCTGCGACAGAGCGATCGGATAGAGAGTGTTGGCCTCCATAAACTCGTCGAAGACATCGGTGCAAAGCACGACTGTGCGCGGAATCATGATCTGTATCCCCTCGAAATTGTCGCAAACGGGATTACGCTTTATAATCTGGTCGATGAAAGCCAGACCACGACCCTTACCACCCATTGAACCTTGACCGATACGCGCGAAGTTACTGTAACTGTCAAATCGGTCTTTATCGAAGACAGCCACCACACCACGGTTCTTCATCCGTCTGTACTTGACGATACACTCAAAAATCAGCTTTCTGACAGCCGGAGCCTGCTCCAGGTCAGTGAAACGGTATTTCTTGAGCACCTCCGCAATCGGGAAAAGCGCACGCGAATAGAGCCAACGCGAAAAATCGTTGGTTGCAGCATGACGGAACAGAGCCTCCGAAGGGACGTTAAAAATATTTTTCTGAAGACTCTTCAGGTTCTTGAACCGCTCAATCTCAGCACCCGTGGCGGGGTCGCGCACGATAAAGTCGCCGAAGCCGAACATCAGTCCGACAGCCTGCTTAAGGTCGAGCGGGAGTTTCTTTGAGTTTTTATCAAGAAAAACGTAACCCTTAGCCTCAGCTTCCGTGCGGTTTACGCTCTCCTGACTTTCGATTATTATGGGGATATACGGATTGACCGACCTGACATACTCTGCAAATTGGAAGCCGGCAGTGGGATCCTTCTCCCCGTTTCTCGGAAATCTGACATCGCTGATGATTCCGAGAATATTATCCTGATATTTATTAAAGAGGTCGACCGCCTCCTCATAGTCACGCGCCAGAAGAACTTTCGGACGTCCTCTCATGCGCAACATCCTTTCGTGCTCGTTAAGAGCCTCGGTCGAGAAAATCATCGACTGTTTCAGAAGATACTTGAAGAGAGGAGGAAGCACCGACGAATAGAATCTAATCGAATCCTCCACCACCAGGATTGCCTGCACACCGACTTCATTAATATCGTTTTCGGCGTTCATGCGGTCTTCCATCAGCTTGATGATTGCAAGAATCAGGTCGACATTTCCAAGCCACGAGAACACATAGTCGACACCTCTGAGGTCTTCGTCGGCAATTCTTCGTCTCACCTCCTTAGAGAAAGGAGTGAGCACGACAAACGGAATTTCGGGGTAAAGGCGATCGATTTCGCGGGCCTCGCGGAAAGTCTCGCTTACATCGACCCCCGGCATAGCGATGATAAGGTCGAATTTTTTCGAGCGCAATTCCTCATACGCCTCATGGTAGTTGGCGACCTTGGTGAATCTCGGAGGTGAAGACAAATTTAGCGACACGTATTCAAAGTAGACCTGCTCCTCGACACGCCCATCCTCCTCCATCATGAAGGCATCGTAAGGCGTGGCGATGAGCAGCACATTGAATATGCGCCGCTGCATCAGATTCTGGAAAGAAGTATCTTTTAAATAAAGTGTCGAGAGGAGAGTGTCGTTGACATTTTTCATTTGGACTTATCGGATAGGTACTTGTCAAGCGCACCACTCATAGAGGGAGTTTCGGGAGTTGGTGCAGAGAAGCCAAGTTCCAATCCGGCGTCGGTCACAGCCTTAGCAGTAGTGGCACCGAATGTGCCTATTATAATGCCGTTTTTCTTCTGGTCAAAGTCCGGGAAGTTCTTCAGCAGAGAGCTGATTCCGGAAGGGCTGAAGAAGAGCAGCATGTCATAGTCGAATTTCTCGTCTTTACCAAAGTCGTTGCTGACTGTGCGATACATCACAGCGACAGTGAAGTCGATATGATTTTCCGAAAGGATTTTAAACTCTTCCTTATGCACATCAGAAACAGGGAGGAGGAATTTCTCCTTATTATTCTTTGTCATTGCTGCCAGCAGAGAAGGATCGTTCAGCTTTCCACTCTTGCCGAAGAAAATCTTACGCTTGCGATAGACGATATATTTCTGCAGATACAATGCGATTGATTCTGTGGTGCAGAAATACTTCATCGTGTCAGGCACACTGACACGTGATTCTTCACAGAGACGGAAGAAATGATCCACAGCATGACGTGCGGTGAATATTACTGCGGTAAATTCCGCAAGATTGATTTTTTGCTGACGAAACTCCTTTACCGTCAGACCTTCAACCTTTATGAAAGGACGAAACACAATCTCTACCTTATGTTTCGCGGCGATGTCAAAATATGGACTTTTGTCGCCCGTCGGTTTTGGTTGCGATACTAATATCTTCTTGACTTTCATGCTCTAACTCTCAGGTTGCGCAGACGAGCCACGTGGCTGCTGCAAATGTCAAAATGAGGGGCACAATTTCTAAATTGCAAAGATAACACAAAAAAACCATCCACGACGAAATTTTATTAAAAAAAATCATTGCTCCCTTAAAAATGAACATTATCCGGATGATGATGAAGACCACTCCGGCTGTAATCAGAAGTGGCAATGTTTCGTGAGGATAACAATCCAGAAGGAGAGCTATGAAGAACCATGCAACGCCAGTCAGACCCTGGCCGGCGGAGAAAGCTTTGGTCCACATCCGGGTGCGCGTTGAGTCGGAAAATACGCTCCCGGTGACCCAATATGCTCCCCACATCAATAGCTCATAGACCGCTGCAATGCCTATACAGACCAACTCATTTTTCCAGCCCGGTTCGTAATCCGACGACAGAATCCACCCATTGGCATACCCCCCGACGGCGTAGGAAAGAAGCACGCCTGCCGACACTATCCATAACATGTTCATCAGAAGCAGAAAACTCGTCTCGCGCACAGTGTCGTCAAAAACGTTCCCTCGCTCCCGAATATCAAGCAGGTCGCGGCGTAAAGCTGCGAGATATTTCACATTATTGCCGAAACGGATCCCCAACAGACAGAACAGAAGAATCATAAATCCGGTGATGAGGGATTCTCCGAGTCCGATGTTTACTCCCACCTCAACCGGAGGAGATTTCGGCTTCTCCGTAGTGGTGAAGACAAGCCCTGTCTGCAATTCAGCTGTGATTATAGTGTCATTCTCCGACATCATGGTGGTGTCGGCAACCGGCAAATCAAGCCGCGCGGAATCAATCTGAGGATTGGCTGATAACATAGAAGCAGCTGTTTTATTTTCCGAGCCAACCCTGACGGCGATACCACGCGACAGATTCCTTTATCCCTTCCTCCAGGTCGACACGGGGTGCGAAACCAAACCCTTTCTGTGCTTTTGAAACGTCGACATCCCAGTTCCGCTGTTTCATGATTCGATACTTATCGCTGTTGAGGGTGGAGGGTTTGCCTCGCATCACTCCGATCTTCTCAGCAATATACGAAACTGCCTTCACTCCCCAAAGGGGCATACACATAGGGAGAACGAATTTCTTCCCAAGCTCCCGCGCGGAAAGCCGACGAAACTCTTTTTGAGAATAATATCTCGGTTCGGAGACATTATAAACCTCTCCGACAGGCGATTTCTCAAGAGCATCAAAGATTGCGCGTGCAAGGTCTTCGACATAAAGGAAGGTCAGTCTCTGAGGACGCAATCCGACCGAGAAGTCGAAACCGTTCTGAATACTCTTGAACATCAGGAAATAATCCTTGTCGCGCGGACCATAGATTCCCGTCGCGCGGAAAATTATGTAAGGGATGCCGCTGAGCTGAAGTTCCAGCTCCGCCTTATGCTTCGACGTGCCGTAGCGTGTGTTTGGCATCGGCACCATATCCTCGCGGAAAGGGGTATAACCCTTTTCATCGCCCGGACCCATTGCCGACAATGAACTTATAAACAGAAACTTCTCCGGAGTCTTATCTGCCATTCTCAGAGCTTCCAGAAAATAGCGGAGATAATCGCAATTGATTCGCGAGAAATCACTGTAACGCAAACATTTGGTAGCACCGAGATTATAGACGATATAATCCCACTTCTCACCGTCGGGCAATTCCTTTTCGAGAGTTTGCGCAATAGAATCGCGATTGTTGAAATCAAACTCAATGAAATTAATCCGGGTGTCGGCGAGATATTCGCGTGATGTGGTGTGGCGGATTCCGGCCCAGACCTGATAACCTCGTCTGAGGGCTTCATCAACGATGAAACCGCCGGTAAACCCACCGGCTCCAACCACAAGTACTTTTTTATTATCGTTCATTCCCATTTCAAAGTATCAAATTCATACCCCTCTCGTCTGATTCTTTCGATAAGAGGGTGCAATGCGACGCGCAGCTTGGAGATTGTTCTGATTGAATCATGAAAAACGACAATCGAGCCTGGCCGAATCCTTTTCATAACAATTCTTTCCAACTCCTCGGCTGTCACCTCACTGTCATAATCCCGGCTGACAACATCGAAAAAAACAATCCTGTACCCCTGTCTTTTCAACTGTCGCCACTGAGCGGGTTTGAGAAGTCCGTGAGGGGGTCGAAACAAGGGAGAGTCGCCGGTAGCGGCAGCCCCTTTCGCCACATCCTCAAGGAAAAGCCCGGTTGCAGTCTTCAATCCCTGAAGATGACTGAATGTGTGCGACCCTATTGAGTGACCATCCCGTCTGACGGCTTCGGCAATCTCCGGATACTTCCTTATATTGTCGCCGACCATGAAGAAAGTCGCGCAGACATTGTGACACTTCAGTATCTCCAGAATCTCAGGTGTCGCTTCCGGAATCGGACCATCGTCAAACGTCAGGTAAACACGCCTGTCGGCCGTTCCGACACGGAAAAGAGAACCGGGAAATATCTGACGGAACAGCCACGGCGGCTGTTCCGTCAGACCATTCAAAGTCTTTTTCCACCACCCTCTCATTGCGCCATGCGCCGGGTGCGCTCCTTGTCGAGCTTCCGATAACTCTCATATTTTTCGAGGTCAGCCTCAGTGCCTCCTGCCTCAAGGAAATAATCGATTACTCCCTGGAGCTGAGTGTCAATCATCTTTTCATCGTCACTACGCTGAGCGTATTCCTCTTCGCTGAGAGACGCCATCTCATTAGCAATCTCGCAATATTTAGCTATCTCTTCGGCAAAAGCCTCCACAGTCAGAGTTTCGTCGGCTGAGGGTGCTGTCGCCACACCCATATACTGATCATAATAATTTTTCAGCTCGTCAAGGTTCAGATGATATTTCTTCATCACCTTGTCGACATTCTGCTTATTACCACCATACTGATTGTAAATCTCTACAATGCGGTAATACTGGTAAGGGATGAAGCGTGTCTCGTAGGTCAGAGCGACATTTCCCCGGCTTGCAGTGATGGCACGGTTATAAGCCACATAGGGAGCGTAATACTCCAATGCCTGCTCCAGAAGTTTATGACCATGAGCAGTCAGCGATTTATCACCCAGCGCACCGTTCTCACCGAGACGGCAATAAAGTTCTGCCAGACTCAGCAGTGTGCTGAGCGAATAACGACCGGTTGCCTCCGGCAGCTTCGATTCGAGCAGATTGGCAACCTTCTTCGCATCGAGATATTTCTTGCGGGCCTCGGCAGCGTTTCCTTCAGCCTTTGCCCTGTCAGCCTCATAGAGAAGTTCTGAAGCAAGATCGACCACGGAAGAACGTGTGCTTATCAACATCCTTCGTGCAGTCTCATCGTAATATGGAGCTTTCTGACCTTTTGACACATCTGCCCCGCCCCATTTATACTTCTCGGTGATAACCTTGAAAGCGCGGTCTGAACGGCTGGGCATCCCCTCCTGATAAGTCGGCACAAGCTGATGAGTCATGCCGGTCGAGCGCAGATAGGGAGTCAGTCCGACATGATATTCATCGCCCACAGTGTTTGCCCAATAAATCGGACGTTCCCAACCGTTGGCAGCATTCGTCGCGATGATGTCGAGCATCAGAAGTTCGCCAAGGCTGATATACCCCTTGCTTCTGACTGTCTGTGTGCGGCTAAGGTCAATTTCTATATAATCCACAATATCGGCAGTATCCTTGGGAGCGACGAGTCCGCGTTTGATAACAGCCTTACGGTCAACGGGGATTCTTACAATCGAGCTTGAGAACGCGGGATAACCGTAATCAGTGCGTCCCTGTCCGCCATAGATTCCTTTTAAGGCATGGAGCAGATCGACCGGTGCCGTCTCATGACCCACAATCGTAACGTCGGCCTTTCCGTAAGCATAATCCTGCGGATTGGCGGTGAACTTCACAGCCGGAGCATCGTAAGAAGGCATGCGCTGCTGATCGGCATACCAGTCGGAGTTGAGATAGCTGAGGTTTATTATCTTCACATCGGGACGCACACCCTCCACTTCCTGAGCATACCAAAGCGGGAAAGTGTCGTTGTCGCCGTTGCAGAACACGATTGCGTTCGGCTCAAGACTTTCCAGATAGTTGATGGCGAAGTCGCGGGCTGCAGTACGCCCTGAGCGGTCATGGTCATCCCAGGTCTGACTGACCATCTGAACCGGCACTAACACACCGATTACAGCAGCAATGATGGCAGCCGTCTGTCGCTTCATTTTCTTATTAAGAAGCAAGAGACGCCAGATTCCTGCCACACCCATGCCGAGCCATATCGCGAAAGCATAGAAGCTTCCGGCAAAGGCATAATCGCGCTCACGGGGCTGTCCGGGAGTCTGATTAAGGTAAAGCACAATGGCGATGCCGGTCATGAAGAACAGGAAGAAAACAACCCAGAACTGCTCAATACCGCGCTTACCGGCAAAAGATTGCCAAACGAGACCGATCAGACCGAGAATCAGCGGGAGCATATAATAGACGTTATGTCCGGGATTATTCTTTCCAAGGTCGTCGGGCAACAGACTCTGGTCGCCGAGACGGGAATTATCGATAAACGGTATGCCCGAAAGCCAGTTGCCGGCATCGAGCTCTCCCTGCTGGTTAAGAATGTCGTTCTGTCTGCCGGCAAAGTTCCAGAGGAAGTAACGTGTGTACATGTGGTTCAACTGATAGTTGAGGAAGTAAGCGATGTTCTGGAAGAACGAAGGCTTGTAGACACGTTTTTCAGGATAGTAGAGTGTGCCGGTCATTTCGTTATATTTCGGACCGGCAGATGTGTCAAGTTCCGGCTCCTTCGCGCCCGTCTCCTTATCGACGGCATAGACAGTCACCATGCTGTTGAGGGTTGTGTCGAGATTGACCCAGCCCTGATAACCGGAAGTGTGCTGCTTGCTGTAGATGCGGGGGAAGAGCATATTGAGTTCGGGATTCATCCGAGGCTCAGGCTTATGGTCTTTCTTGACATAATAGTCTTTGCGGGTTTCTGCAAGACGACGGTTCTTGTTAATCTCGTCGGGCGAGAGTAAATCGTATTCCGACTTCGGGTCGACACCCTTCACGCCTTTCACCCACTGAGATTTTCCACCCTTGATAATCGGACTATAAACAGGAGTGGTGAGAGTGGCGACAACACCATCTTCCGTCACGCCGAGAGTATCGGTGCGGAATCCCTCAATCTCCTTCATGGGAGCTGAGTTAAGGGTTTCGCCATAGAGAAGAGGATTCTCGCCATACTGCTCGCGATTGAGGTAGGAGGCAAGGTCGAAGACATTGTCGGGCGAGTTCTGATTCATCGGAGTGTCGGCTGTCGAGCGGATAAGGATGAGGGCGTAGCTTGAATAACCCACGAAAATCATCGCCATGCTCCACAATGCAATGTTAATCACACGAAGCGACAGAGCCGGAGCCGAACCACTCTTCCTGCGCATGATTGCCTTGCGGAAAGCCGGGAGATAAAGCCATAGTGCAAGAATAATAGTCAGCAGAACTCCAATCCACCATCCGGAGCCGATAAACAACATTCCGGAAAGTGTGACTGTCAGAAGCACAGATATTTTTATCATCATCGGCGACTTGCCGGAATTGATTGCCGACAATGTCCAGATGAATGAGAGGGTCATGACAACGGCATAGATCAGCGCACCGCTGTTAAAGCTCATTCCGGCTTCATTGACGAAGAACAGCTCAAACTGCTGCGCAACCTTGATGAAGCCCGGCACAAGACCGTAAAGCACGAAGAATATGATGGCAAACGAAATGAGCAATGCGCCAAGTGAGCGCATGAGGTTCATATCCTTCCATTTCCGATAAGCAAACACGAGCACTATGGCAGGGATGCAAAGGAGGTTAAGGAGGTGAACCGCCACACTGACACCGATAATGTAACCAATCAGAATCAGATACTTATCGGAGTGAGGGTCGTCGGCTCTGTTTTCCCATTTCAAGATGAGCCAGAACACCAGAGCGGTGCAGAAACTTGAGAAGGCATACACCTCACCTTCGACAGCTGAGAACCAGAATGTGTCGCTCCAGGCGTAGGCCAGCGAGCCACACAAAGCGGACCCCATGATTACGATATACTTCGTCAGCGACAGCTCCTCACTCCTGTCATCGCGCACCACAAGACGCCTGACCAAATGAGAAATGGTCCAGAACAGGAGCATGATGGTGAGCGCGCTGAGCAGACCGCTCATGGCGTTTACCATCAGCGACACCGAAGAGGAATCGCTTGCAAAATTGGCAAAAAATCTGGCGGTAAGCATGAATATCGGGTTGCCCGGAGGATGCCCCACTTCAAGTTTATCCGCCTGGATGATAAACTCTCCGCAGTCCCAATAGGACGCGGTTGGCTCCAATGTCAGCCAATAAGTGATCAGTGACACCAGAAAGACAAATACGCCCCCGATGTTATTGATCAGATTATAACGCTTGGTTATCATTCTCTCTTTTTTTGTTTTAATCCGCAAAGTTAACAATTTTTCATTCTTTCACAAAACCATTTCCATGGGTTGAGCCGAACGGTTGTTGCCGCAAACATAATATTTTCTTATATTTGCAATGTTAAACCCTATCTGAACAATGAAACTCTATCTTAAAATAACCTTTATTCTGCTGGTTTCTCTCCTTTCAGGCAGCAACGCTTCTTCCATGTTTCGTTATGTCGGAGGCGACATCTCCCTGTTGTCGGAATATGAAAAAGCCGGTGCTGTCTATAAGGATGAAAACGGAAAACGAATCAGCGACTTAATCCCCTTTCTCTCAGACTGCGGCATGAACGCCATGCGTGTGAGGCTCTTCGTAAACCCCGACGAGTATCTCGCCGCAAACCCCGATGCCGACAAGAATGCCTGCCAGTCGCTTGAATACATCATCCCTCTCTGCAAGCGAATCACAGAGGCCGGAATGAGCCTGATGCTCGATTTCCACTACTCCGACACCTGGGCCGACCCCGCCGCCCAGTGGACCCCCGACCGCTGGAAAGAACTCTCCGACGATGACCTCGCCGTGAAAATCGGACAATACACCGAATCTGTGCTGAAAGAATTGAAAGATAACGGCATAACACCATCTTTCATTCAGCCGGGTAACGAAATAAGCTATGGGATGCTCTGGGGCACACCCGAGGATGAGAACCCCAAGAAAGTCTTCACCTCCTCGTCTGCCAACTGGAAACGGTTTGCGTCGCTCCTTAACTCGGCGATTGCAAAATGTCGCGAGGTCTGCCCCGATGCTAAAATCATCATCCATTCCGAACGCACAGGTCATAACGCTGAATTGCGCACCTTCTATTATAATCTCATTTCCGAAAAGGTAGATTTCGATATAATCGGTCTCTCCTATTACCCCTACTTTCACTGCCCCCTCTCATCGCTCGATTCAACCTTGTCTTATCTGGAAAAGAATCTGGGCAATTATCCTGTAATGATTGTCGAGACAGGGTTCCCTTATAAGTGGGAAGTGCCGGGCACGACTGAAAAAGTTGAGTATGAATATTCCGAAGAAGGCCAGGATAAATTCGCCTCAGACCTTGTCGAGACTCTCAGGAAACATGAGAACGTCGACGGCCTGTTCTGGTGGTGGCTCGAATATAATGCCTACGGCACAAACCTCTCAGGATGGTATAATGCCCCTCTCTTTGACAGCACGACAGGAAAGGCTTGCAAGGCTCTGAAAACAATCTGCAGCTTCGCCGATGGCAACGGCTCCTCAATCAATGCTGTCAGTCAGGACGAGACCGACGGCAACATCTGGTATCGACTTGACGGAACAAGAGCCGACAACAAAACCTTGCCGGGAATATACCTGTCAAAAAACCGGAAGATAATAGTCCGATAACCTTTTTTATCTTATATCTATGAATATAGTCGTTTTAGACGCTTACAGCGTCAATCCGGGAGACCTCTCGTGGGAGGGTCTTGAAGCTCTCGGCAATGTAACGTTATATGACCGCACTCCGCGCGAGTTGATCATCGAACGCGCGGCAGATGCCGAAATTATATTGACCAATAAAGTGCCGATGGACGGCGAGACAATCAATGCGCTCCCTAAATTGAAATATATCGGAGTGCTTGCAACCGGCTTCAACATCGTCGACCTTGTGGCGGCTTCGCAACGCGGAATAGTTGTCACCAACATTCCGTCTTACAGCACCGATTCGGTTGCTCAGATGGTTTTCGCTCTCCTTCTCGCAATTACAAACCGTGTTGAGCATTACACTCAGGAAGTGCACGAGGGGCATTGGTGCAAGTCACTTGATTTCTGCTATTGGAACACACCGCTCCCTGAACTGGCGGGCAAGAATTTCGGAATCTACGGGTTCGGACACATCGGACAAGCCGTTGCACGCATCGCGCTTGCCTTCGGAATGAAGGTTATCACTGCAACNTCCAAATCGCCCGACAANCTTCCTCANGGGGTTGAAAAGGTTTCTCTTGACCAACTGTTTGAACTCTCCGACGTNCTTTCGCTCCATTGNCCGCTCAACGACGACACCAGAGGAATGGTNAATGCCGGGCGTCTNTCCATGATGAAACCTTCGGCTATACTTATCAACACTTCGCGCGGACCNGTAATCGATGAAGATGCCCTTGCCAAAGCCCTGCGCGACGGCACAATCGCAGCCGCAGGATTGGATGTGCTGTCAACCGAGCCTCCCTGCTCCAAGAATCCCCTTATCGGTGCCCCAAACTGCTTCATAACGCCCCACCTCGCCTGGGCTTCACTTGAAGCGAGACAGCGTCTGGTGCAAATCGCCACCGACAATGTGGCTCAATTCCTTCACAACACTCCCGTCAATGTGGTCAACTGACATATCGTAAAAGCGTAAAGAAGCCGGCTCGTCAATCTCTTCGAGCCGGCTTTATTATCTGACTTATGATTTNNTTNTTATCTTANTGNGCTTCGAGCCAGTTGTTTCCGACACCGCTCTCCGCCGTCAGACGCACACGACCTGAATAAGCACCCTCCATTTCGCGTGTCACTATCTCCTGCAACACGGGGAGTTCATCAGGCTTGACGTTGAAGTTCAATTCATCGTGCACCTGCATTATCATCCGGCTGCGCAAACCGCGTCTACGCATCTCCGCCGCTATGCGCACCATAGCTATCTTGATGATGTCGGCAGCCGAACCCTGCACAGGCGCATTAATGGCGTTTCTCTCCGCATACCCCCTCACAACTGGATTCTTGCTGTTGATGTCGGGCAGGCGACGCCGGCGCCCGTAGCGTGTTTCGACATACTCGTGTTCGCGGGCAAACTCAACCGAATCACTCATATATTTCTGTATCGAGGGGAACGTGGCGAAATAATTGTCGATAAGTGCCTTGGCATCAGCACGAGGTATTCCCAATCGGCTGGCAAGACCAAAGGCGGATATGCCGTAAAGAATTCCGAAATTGGCCGTCTTGGCATGACGACGCTCTTCGCGACTCACTGTCTCCGGAGTCTTGCCGTAGACCTTCGCTGCAGTGATGGCATGAATATCCTTCCCCTCGCGAAACGCCTCAATCATTGTCTCATCGTTGGCAAAATCTGCCACAAGTCGCAATTCTATCTGACTGTAATCCGCACTCAGGAAAAGGTCGCCATCGTCCGGAATGAACGCTTTCCTTATGTCTCGTCCAAGCTCATCGCGCACCGGAATGTTCTGCAAGTTAGGGCTCGACGATGAAATACGCCCGGTTGCTGTCACGGTCTGATTATAATTCGTATGCACCTTTCCGGTCTCCTTATTGATGGTCTGCGGGAGTGCCGTAAGATAGGTGGTCAGAAGTTTCTTCAACTGTCGCCATTCGAGAATCAGACTGACAATCGGATGCTTATGGGCAATCTTCTCAAGAATCTCCTCCCCTGTGGAGTATTGCCCTGTCTTCGTCTTCTTTGCTTTCGGGTCGAGCGCAAGTTTCCCGAACAGTATTTCACCAACCTGTGCAGGCGAACCGACATTGAAACTCTCGCCGGCATGAACAAAAATCTCTTTTTCAAGCTCAGCGAGTCGTTCCTCAAGACCCTTGGCAGCCTCATCCAGAGCCGGAATATCTATCCTGACTCCGGTCAGCTCCATCTCGGCAAGAACCCTGACAAGCGGAAATTCGATATCTTGAAGGAGTTTTGTCATCCCTTCCGACTCCACACCCTTTTCAAGCATATCCCGCATAAGGAGAGCCGACACAGCCCTTTCAGTCATGGCTTTAGCAATCATGGCGTCGCGCTCACCATCACTCATGGGAACCTCCCCCCTCTTCGGTTTCGACGGGAAAGAGGTGATGGTCAAACCGAGATACCCCTCAGCAAGACTCTCAGGAGTGTGGCCGCGCTCTGCCTGAAGAAGATAATGAGCCAACGACAAATCATAGAAGTTGATGATCGCCTCCGCATCGTCATTGCGTCGGCGTGCTGCCACGACATAATCGCGTTTCACATCATAACCGACTTTCTCAACGTCACCGCGTGCCAGCAGGTCAAGCACAGCCGCCTCCCCTTCGGCAAAATCCGACTTGACAAGATAAGCCTTATAACCTTTACCTTCCGACACGGCAAGCACCGTTGATCGCCACTCTGCCTCCATATCGTTCTCACCCTCGGTCAGAAAATAAAATCCAACACGCGTTGCCCCGGCAATAGCCGACTGCATCTCTGATAGTGACTCCGCGTCGGAAACATCGGTGGCCTGAGGAAATTCTCTCACCTCAATCACCGTCTCATCCTCTTTTACTTCTGCCGACGGGGCGTCACCGAAATCGTCAAACAACGATCCCTGAAACACTTTCCCTCCGACAGCCGGCTTCGCGCTTTCCGATCCTTTCTTATTCTCACCGTCAATCCGACGCATAACACGTTCTCCCAAGGTGCGGAACTCATACTCCTTGAATAATTCCAGCAACCTGTTTCTGTCGGGAGAGACCCTTTTGAGCGATGAAATTTCCACTCCTACAGGCACATCGGTGCGAATGGTGGCAAGAAACTTAGATTCCCTGATAAGCNCGGCATTCTCCTCCACTTTCTTTCTCAATGCCCCTTTGAGCTTATCGGTGTTTTCAAGCAGATTCTCAACACTGCCGAACTCCTCGATAAGTTTGACGGCCGTTTTCTCTCCGACACCGGGACATCCGGGGATATTATCAATCTTATCTCCCATCAGGGCAAGCAAATCAATCACCTGCGCTGTGCGTTGCAATCCATATTTGCCACAAACCTCTTCCTCACCGCGTATTTCAAAATCCTGACCGCGATAGGCAGGTTTATATTGAAGAATCCGGGGTGAGACCAACTGACCGAAATCTTTATCGGGAGTCATCATATAGGTGGTGAATCCCTCCGCCTCAGCGTGGCGGGCGAGTGTGCCGATCACATCGTCGGCTTCGAACCCCGCGACCTCGACCACCGGAATGCGATAAGCCTTCAGAATCTCCTTGATGACCGGCACCGACAACTTAATATCTTCCGGAGTCGCCTCACGATTCGCCTTATATTCCTCATCATGTTCCGAACGGAACGTCCCTCCGGGAGGGTCGAAACAGACTGCGATATGACTCGGTTGCTCTTTGCGCAACACCTCTTCAAGCGTATTGACAAATCCGAATATCGCCGAAGTGTTAAACCCGTCTTTAGTCAATCGCGGAACCTTAATCAAAGCATAATACGCCCTGAAGATAAGAGCATACGCATCAAGCAGAAACAACCGTTTTTCTTCCATATCCAATTATTTATTCTGACAGATCAGGCTCTCCTCGAGCCATCCCGTCTGCCACATATCTTGCAAATATAACATTTTTATCCCATTTAAAATTTATCTCATTTGAAAAATCAAAACATTCAAACCCTCCCCGGAGGTCACAGAGAGATAACACAGAGAGATAACACAGAGAGATAACACTCTATATATTTTGCAATTTAGAAAACTTATTGTAATTTTGTTTTAAATTTCACTGCAATGGCGCAATTAGACTTTATTCAGAACAGACTTGGGGATGACTTGGCAGAGATGAACTCAATCATCTCCCGATTTCTTACCACCCCTAACGCCTTGATGAATGAAGTCGTGACAAACTATCTGAAGATTAAAGGGAAACAGATTCGCCCCATCCTCGTAATGCTCAGCGCGAAAATGTTTGGCGGAGTCAACGAAGATGTCCTTCATGCTGCCGCTGCCCTGGAGATGCTTCACAACGCTTCGCTGATTCATGACGACATTGTCGACGACACTAACGTGCGTCGCGGCGTCCCGACGGTCAATGCCCTCTGGGGAAACCATATTGCTGTGCTTGTCGGTGATTTCTTCGTCTCTAACGCTCTCGCCGCCGGAATCAAAACAGGTCATCTCTCAATCATCGCAGCCCTCTCCGACCTCGGCAAGGAACTCTCGATTGGAGAAGTTGACCAAATCTGCAACGCCCGCGGCCACGCATTCTCCGAAGAGGCTTACATCTCGATGATTCGCAAGAAGACAGCATCCCTATTCATGAATTGCGTCCGCATGGGGGCTGAAGCCGCAAATGCTCCTGAAGAGTATATCCCGGCATTGGTCAGATATGCCGAACTGCTTGGTTTGTGCTTCCAGATTAAAGATGATGTGTTCGACTATTTCGACAGCCCTGAAATCGGAAAGCCAACCGGCAACGACCTCCGCGAAGATAAAGTGACCCTCCCCCTTCTCTATGCCCTGCGCACCGCACCCGCACACATCGCAGAGCCTTATAAGGAGATGCTCAGAGCCGGAAACCTCACAGACCGCCAGATTTCCGAACTTATCGCATTTGCCAAGGATAACGGTGGCATCGAATATGCTTTCGACATGATGCACAGCATGCAGGACGAAGCCGACCGCACCATTGCCCCCCTCCCCGATTCTCAGTGGAAAGAGGCTTTCCGCGAAATTTTCTCATTCATCATTTCCAGAAATAAATAATCTTCCATATCCAACTTCCCTATGAGTCTGCTCCCCTTCATGAACGACTGCATAGAAGCGGGATGTGACGAAGCCGGAAGAGGTTGTCTCGCCGGTCCTGTCGCATGTGCCGCCGTCATCCTCCCGAAAGGATTCTCTCACCCTCTGCTCAACGATAGCAAACAGCTCTCGGAGAAGCAACGTAACACCCTGCGCCCGATCATCGAAAAGGAAGCTCTCGCCTGGGCGGTCATAATGGTCGAACCGGATGAAATTGACCGCATAAATATCCTGCAAGCCTCCATTACAGGTATGCACCGGGCCGTCGATGCCCTGAAAATCTGTCCGGAACATATTATTGTCGACGGCAACAAATTCACCCCTCACAGAGATATTCCACACACAACTGTCGTCAAAGGCGACGGGAAATACATGTCGATAGCTGCGGCCTCGGTGCTTGCGAAAACTCACCGCGATGAACTGATGCGGAAACTCGCCCTCATTCATCCGGAATATGGCTGGGAGAAAAATATGGGGTATCCAACTCCGGCTCATAAACAAGCCATTATACAGCTTGGAATAACTCCGTTCCATCGTCGGTCATACGCTCCGTGCCAACCCCCTATCCCCGGACTCTGACCTCCCCAAAAGAATTCCCGACTATATTTTGTAGCTTTGCAGAGCAGTCCCGGTAATTCCTCTCCCTGATATCAGATGCAGGTGATGAATCCGGGTTTTTTATTTTNTTCNCTAAAAAGAGTCTACTTATTCGGCTCATGATACATCATGACACCACAGCTTAGCTCGGTAGCAGTCTCTTTCTACGAATACAAATTTACTATAATTTTATATCTCGACCAAAGAAATCTTTCTTATGTATATTAAGAAAACAGCTATTCTTTTCTAAAAATTTTGCAGGGAAGATTTTTGAAAAATATTCGATTCTTAGACGATTAAATTCGAGCTACAAGCATGAAGAGGGGCTATGTCAAAATAGACATAGCCCCTAACTACAAACTAACCGTAATATTAGAGCGTGAGGTGATTATGGAAATAATCACATAACCAATACTTTGCGGCCGGCGGCGATATAGAAGCCTGAGGGAAGAGGAAGATTCACCGAGCCGTCGACAACCACCGATGCCACACGACATCCTGAAATGTCATAAACCTCCACTGTCTCCACCGTCTCTGAAGTCATTGTAATATAACCCTTTCCGGCTGCAATCTCAAGTGCCTGAGTATTGTCATAAATCTCTCCGACCGCTGTCGGGAAATCCTCTTCAGGGAGTGTGTAACATNCCATCAGAACNGCCCANTTGCTNTTGCCGTCAATCGTTGTGCCGGAGCAATTGAACGAGTTGTTGCCTCTGCCGGTGAAGTAGAACTCGCGGGTCTTGCTGTTCATCTCACATGCAAGCGCTGTCGGCACACCTCCGCCTGAAGCAAGTGTCCAGACTTTATCATCAGATGATTCGAGTGTGGTTGTGTCATACTCACGGATGAAAATACCGGTGTTGGCGTTCATTCCGTAACCATAGACGTAAACCTTTGTCGGAATATAAGGACTCTGCACGGCTTTGAGATAACCTGTCAACACATTACCGGAGAAGGACGCACGGCTGCTGACACCTGACACACATGCTCCTGTCAGGACATTCATCTTGGCAAGGAATCCTTCGCGCATATTTCCCTGTGTCGACTCGAAGAATTTGTTACCTTCCGCATCATACACAGCNCCGTTNAACATTCCTGTGAACCANAGATTGTTGTCACAAACTGTAATCGAACAGTTCTGGAATCCGTATTTTCCACCNACNGTCTCACCCTTCATCGGCGACAACCAATCGACTGTCAGATCTTCATTAAGTTTTCCGACAAGGGGAGAAAAAGCACCTTCCGGAGTGAATTTCTCNCCGGCAACAGTAAGCTCNCCCTGATTCTCAGCACAGTTGATAAGTGCCTGGAAATAAAGTGCGCCATTATCCCATACAATATTACTGATTATCTCTTTCTGAGCCACACCCTCAACCGGAAGATTAGCCGTATAATATCCGTTACCATCAAATTTCAGCAGGAACATTCCGCCGGCATTCTGCTGAGAATCACCATTCCAGGTTGAAACATTGCGCGGCTGAAATTTAATGCTGCCGTCGGCTGTCGGTACGGTCATTTCACTTCTGAAGTTACCACCGATGTAGAAGTTATCTTCATCGTCGATTGCAAGTGCCGGCACAGAGATTGCGTCGGCAGTGAAATCGGCATAGTTACCTGACGCTGCGGGAGCCGGAGCTGTGTCACAGTCAATGAAGTGTGCCCAGGTCAGAGAGCCTTGCGCGCTGATGCGACCCACAAGCACACGATAATAACGGCGTTCTACTTTCCAATCAAATTCATGCTTCTGTCCGGTGCCGTCGACAAGTGTGAACGATGTGTCAAGCATTCCGTCAGTGTGGCGTAGACGTGCTGTGAAAATCACACCACCGTCGGATGTTGCCACAACCCTACCATCATTTGAGGCAAAGTCGCACGATTCGGAATGTAGATTCCAGAGAGCTTTGCCGTCGCTGTCGGTCTTCAATATGCAAAGGTTGCCGTTGTAGCTTGTGCCGGCATTGTAAAGCGCACCCTCAAACAACACATCTCCGGCATATCTGATTTCGGGAGCATCCTGTGTCGAACCGCCGATGTTATGCCAATAAATATTTCCGTCGGAAGCGATTGCCAGCCCCTCGGAGTTATCGCCGGCAGCTGTATCTCCATCGAAAAGATTACCCCAGTCGAATGTCGGTGTATCAGCTGTCGCAACCGATGTAGTCAGCATGCAAGCTGCTGAAAATAAAGCTGTAATGGTAGAATTTTTCATATCTATAATTTCAATACCTAATTTTTGTTGCAAAATTACAATGGCGTTCCCAATGGCGAAATAACTTGAAGTGGGTATATTTCGGCAGTGCCGAAAACCTGTATATACACTGAAATGAGTATTGTGTCGGGGGTGTGTTACCTGTAATTTTGTATCCTGAAAAAATGAGAACTCCTACCATCATAATATTACTGATTCTGCTGTCTGTGCCGGGCATTTCCACGGGCGCAGTCAAAGAAGAAAACGATACTGTCACAGCTCTGTCGGATGTTGATTCACATCTCCTCGATGAGGTTGTCGTCACCGCTAAAGAAGGCGACGGCTTAAGCAGCTCTTCAAAAATCGGACGCGACGCCATGGAGCATCTGCAACCCACAAGTTTCTCCGACCTTCTGGAGCTGTTGCCGGGCAACATTTCGCAGAACCCCGAAATGGGGAAAGCAAACACCATCACTTTGCGCGAGACCGGAAATCTGGGAGCGACAGGGGTGAAGACTGACAACGATGATTATTCCATCTCATCGCTGGGCACGCTGTTTATGGTTGACGGCGCTCCAATCAACGGCGATGCAAACCTGCAGGGTACTGGAATCGGCACCTCCGACTCCCCGACCTCGGTCAGGAACATCACCAACAAGGGTGTCGACATGCGTTCAATCTCGACTGACAATATCGAAAGTGTCGAGATTGTCAGAGGTATTCCCTCGGCTGAGTATGGCAATCTCACCTCCGGGCTGGTGAAAATAAAAAGAATCAGCCGCCGAACTCCCTTCACCGCTCGTTTCAAAGCGGATGAATACAGCAAACTCTTTGCCGCCTCAAAGGGTATCGGCTTCCGTGAAGGCGACGCGGTGCTTAACATCGATGTCAGCTATCTTGATTCCAAGACAGACCCTCGCAATAACCTTGAAAATTACCGCCGGCTGACCGGCTCGGCCCGCTTCAATTCCTCCTGGCAGAAGAACGTGACATCGCTGAGATGGAACATCGGGGCAGACTACACCGGGTCGTTCGACAACACAAAGTCCGACCCTGATTTGAACTACATGAAGATTGACGAATACAAAAGTCTCTACAATCGCTTTTCGCTCACATCTGATCTGCAAATTGATTTGTGGGGCAGTTATTTCTTCAATTCTCTGAATGTCAACACATCATTGAGCTGTCAGAACGATGAGCTGACCCGCCGCAAGCAGGTTGCTCCGCAACGCGCTTCGGTCGCTCCGACAACCATGCTCCCCGGCGAGAGTAAGGGTGAATACCTCTTAGGTGAATATATTGCCGACTTCCACAGTCAGAACCGTCCTGTCAATTATTTCCTTAAAGGACGCGCGGAGGGGGAGAAGACAACCGGCTCAGCTTCCCATAACTATAAGGCGGGGCTCGAATGGACAATCTCCAAGAATCTCGGACATGGCCAAACCTACGACCTTCGTCGCCCGCTCTCGGCATCATGGACAACACGTCCGCGTGACTTCAGCGACATCCCGGCTCTCCAAGTGCTGAATTTCTTCCTTGAAGAACGAATCACCCTCCCTGTCGGGAAGAATACACTCATCGCACAAGCCGGATTACGGGGCATGATGCTGCCGGGACTTTCATCGAAGTATTATCTGCACAACCGCCCCTACCTCGACCCGCGCCTTAACATGTCGTGGGAATTCCCCACGATCGGTTCCGGCAGAAACGCTCTGCGCATCTCCCTCAACGGGGGATTCGGGCTGACAACCAAAATGCCGACAATCGATTACCTTTATCCTCAGGTGCATTACACCGACATCATTCAGCTTAACTATTATGACGCGGCTAACCCGGTTGATAATTCCGCCATCAGTCTGATGACTTATATCGACGAAACGGTCAATTACAACCTTCGTGCGGCACGAAACCGAAAATGGGAAGTTTCAATAAATGCCGGATGGCGCGGAAACTCTCTTAATGTCACCTATTTCCGGGAAAATCTCACAAGCGGTTTCAGATATTCCGCCGTCTATGCTCCTTATTCCTACAAGGATTATGACGCCTCCGCAATCGACCCGTCAACCCTGACCGGACCTCCCTCCATCTCTTCTCTCCCTTATAAGGAAACTCAGGTGCTTCGCGGTTACCGCACTCCCACCAACGGCACGGCAATCAACAAACAAGGAATCGAGTTCACTCTCACAACAGCCCGCTTCAAACCGCTGCGCACCCGACTGACAATCAATGGCGCATGGTTTCACTCAAAATATTCCAACAGCGAGCGCCAGTATGCAACCGTCAACGACGTTGTCGACGGAACTCCCGTAAGCGACCTCTATGTCGGAATATACAACTATCGCGACGGAAGGGTCAACGACCAGTTCAACACCAATTTTATGTTTGACACTCAGATTCCTAAATGGGGACTGGTCTTCACAACCTCATTTCAATGCCTTTGGTGGGTGAAGACAACCCGAATGGCTATCGACGGAACCCCGGACGCTTATCTCTCGGCAACCGACGGATTGATTCACGATTACCCGGCGGGTGACATTGACGACAAGTTCCTCCCTTTCCTCGTCAAACATTATAATGACGAGTCTTTCCGTACTGTTAAAATCCCGTTTGCCGGCTATTTCAATCTGAAAGCCACCAAAAGCATCGGACGTCATTTCAAGATTGCCCTCTTCGTCAACAGGATTCTCGATTGGCTCCCCGATTATCGCGCCAACGGATTGCTCGTCAGAAGGTCGTCTGACGCATATTTCGGCATGGAACTGAACATCTCGATATAACACTCTTTTCAAACAGAAACTTCAAAAATACTAATTCTCCGACATGAAACTTATATATCTTAAAAACAGCTTTCTGCTGACTCTCTCTTCTATTATCATACTACTCTTTGCAACGGGGTGTGATGACTCCCTCGATTCTTCAATGCCGTCATCGAAAGTCGAGGTTGATGTCATTATGCCTGAAAACCTCTCCGCCTCTCCCGATAATGAACGTTTGATTTTTCTTAATGTCAGCAGCGGAGTGAGAACCGAGTTTCTTAGAGGGGAAACAATCAATCTCTATCCGGGGCTTTACGATGTAAGCTATTCCGCCTCTGTAACCCTCCCCAATAAGGCAACGGCCCAGATGAGCGCACTCCGCCAATCTGTCGTTCTGTCAGAAGGTGAAAACAAGATAATTCTCGAACCATACGTCAACATCACCGCCGACGACCTGATAATCTCTGAAGTGTTCTTCGCCGGAACACTCCAACCGTCGGGAAATCAGTATTATGGCGACGACTATGTGAAACTCTACAATAATACCGACCATGTAATCTATGCCGACGGAATAACGCTCTTCGAGTCAAAGTTCACCACAACCGAAAAGGCTGACTATACGCCCGACATAATGGCGGAAGCGATGACCGTACATGCCCTCTATACAATTCCGGGCAACGGTCATGACCACCCGGTCAATCCGGGTGAATACCTGCTGATTGCCGACACCGGAATCGACCATCGCGTCATCAACCCCAACTCCTTCAACCTGAGCGGCGCCGATTGGGAATGGTATGATGTCAGCACCGTCCCCTCAAGTCTTGACATTGACTCTCCGACCGTGCCTGACCTTGACAAATGGTATTGCTACACCCTCTCGTTCTGGTTGCTGCATAACCGCGGCTTCAAAGCCTACGGCATCGCCCGAATCCCGATTGACAAAGAGCAGTATCTCGCCGACTATCGGTATAGCTACGATTATGAGATTGTAACTCAAGCCGGAACATTCCCTATGAGTCAGACAGCCTACAAACTCCCCAACGACTGGATTAAGGATGTCGTGACATGCTCGGTCGCTTCTATTTACCAATGGAATGTATGCGCTCCCCAACTGGATATGGGTTGGACCTATTGCGGAACAATCGACAAGGATAAAACCAGATTTTTCCATGCCGTCAGACGCAAGATGATCGGTCTCAACCCCGACGGAACACCGATTCTTCAGGACACAAACAACTCTTCTGTCGACTTCAATCCGATGGTCACTCCCTCTGAAATTGAGATGCAGGGCACTGCTATGGATGTCTACGGCACTCCATGCACCACTCTCACCTACGATGGTGTGGTTCCCATGCCGCGGGAATCTGTGAAATAATCCAATCCTCTTTGCTATGAATTGTCTTCTTCCTCTCATCGCATCCCTATCTGTGGTGGCGTCGGCAAACAACCTTGCCGACGCTGACTCGGTAATTGCTGCCGACAAACACAACATTCTTTCCGCTTCCTTTGCAAATGGAACCGGAGCGGATAATGTCGGCTCTCTGAGCTGGGACAATCCCTCTTTGATGAGTTTCCGAAAGGTGGATTCGGAATGTTCCGCAATCGGTGGATTCCGTTCGCAAAAATCATCGCGCCCCATTGTGACCGGAAAGGGGCTTGGAGACCGGGAGTTCTTCCTTCATGCCGACGCCTATATACATTCCGGAAAGAACAGCACTGTCTGGGGAAGTGCGGCCTACGATAATGGGAAACAACTCTCCCCTCTCTGGAATGAATCAGGTGAGTATGATCGCATCTTCCCCTACTTGATTGCCGACAGCATAGGGGGCGACCTCTCTCGCGAAAAATACTCCTTTTCAGGTGGATACGCTCATGTCGGCAATAGAATCCTATGGGGTGTCGAAGGTGGATATACCGCTGTCCTGTCTTATCGTCGCGTCGACCCCCGACCAAGAAACGTCTCCGGCGATCTCATCCTTAAGGGTGGACTGGCTTATCGTTTCTTCAATGATTACACGGCCGGAATTTCATTACGCTATAACCGTTTCCGCCTTTCAACCGACATAACATTTGTCAATGAAACAGGCGAGACTAAACTTTTTCACCTCACCGGACTGGGCTCTCACTATGTCCGGTTCGACGGCGCGGGAAGCAGCGTTTTCAACGATTGTCACACCGGCGGAATAACCCTCAATCTACTCCCCGTCAAGGGGAAAGGTGCTTTCGTCAATCTGGACATATCTCTCATGAATATGCGCCATGTAATTGCCGACATAAACCGTCTTCCTCTTGCCAGGCTTAATGACAAGTCGCTTAAATTGCAGGCGGGCTACAAGAAAACACCGGCGGACAAGGAGTCAGGTTTCAATTATGCCCTCTGGGGTGAATGGTCGGCTTCACGCCGCCACGGCACTGAAAACATCTTCGGCGACCCCACTTCCGGGAGCTACCCCCAGATAGGCTCGCTGACTCTCTATGCCGACAATATTTATGGGGGATCGGTGTCAGCTTTCACCTCTTGGACCAACCGCCGATTCTCAATATCTCTTCTCCCCGTCGCGGGGTGGTTTCACCAGAGAATTGTGCATCTCTCCGACAATCGTCAATGGCTCGACGAACATCTGACTTTAGCACTCGACGCGTCAACCTCCCTCATGACCTCAAAAAACTCCCTCCTCTCGGTGTCGGCCGCTCTTTCCGCTCTAACCCCTACCTCCTCCAGTCTCATACTCCCTGAGCCGGGAACAGCCCCCGAAGATAAGGCCCTGTATGACTTGACAAAGGCTGACTTCGAGGCGGCAACTTCCTCTTCCGTAACCTTGAAAATTGGTGCGCAATGGCTAAGGATGTTCTCTCATCGGCTCGCTGCCGGACTCTCGGCTGGCTACATACATTCGTCGGTCTCCAACGGCATTAAATCCGATGGTTTCAACATCGGGATAATCGTAAAATTCATCTAATCCGAAAAATCATAAATCACTTTATAAAGAAATGAATTATAAAAGTATCGCATCTCTGCTTCTGCTCGGAGGAACCATCCTCGCGTCAAACGGAGAAATAACTGACCCTAACCTGAAAGAGGGTAAGTTGCCAAACGGTCTGACCTACTACATTTACCGCAACAGTGACCCTTCTGAACGTGTTGATTTCTATCTTTCACGCAACATCGGCTCGCGTGTTGAGAAGGAGAACGAAAAAGGATTGGCTCACTTTCTCGAACACATGTGCTTCAACGGCAGCCGTAACTTCCCCGACAACCAACTCATAGAGTGGCTCGAAAGCATCGGTGTGAAGTTCGGCAAAAATCTTAACGCCTACACCTCAGCCGACGAAACTGTCTACAATATCTCGATGGTTCCGACCGTCCGTCAGTCTGCCCTTGACTCTTGCCTGATGGTGCTCCGCGACTGGAGCGACGGACTCACTCTCGCTGATAATGCCATCAACTCGGAGCGTGGCGTAATCAAAGGGGAATGGCGCCACCGCGATAACGCCACTTCGAGAATGTTGCGCCGGGCGGCTCCGCGTCTTTACCCCAACAGCCCTTACGGTGAAGCTATGCCGATTGGCAACATGGAAGTCGTGGAGAATTTCCCTCCCGAAACCTTGCGTGAGTTCTACCGCAAATGGTACACCCCGGAGGCGGAAGCCGTAATCGTAGCCGGCGACATCGATCCCGCTCTCATGGAGCAAAAAATCATCTCCCTCTTTGCCGACATGAAACCTTCGGCAGACAATCTGCGACCGGAAGAACCCTCTTTCCCGCAAAACGACTCTCTTTCGGTCATCGTGGAAAGCGACCCCGAACAGGCTTCCAACATGCTTCAGCTCTACCTGAAACATGACGACCGCAATCTGTCACCCGACGAGGCGCTCCGCCGCGAACTTATGACTGACATCATCTGCTCTCTTCTCATTGACCGCTTCGACGCTCTCGAACTTCAGGACAACACCCCGGTTTCCAACATCGGTGTGGGCGACACCAATTTCCTCCTGTCGCGCAAAGTGAAAGCCATGATAACCCGTGCTCAGGTCAAACCGGGGCGCACTCCGGAAGCTTTGAAGTCGCTCTATCGTGAACTTCGACGCGCTGCTGTGCTCGGATTCTCTGACTCCGATTTCCAACGCGCCAAAAAAGAAGTGCTTGAAAAAGAAACAACCCGTGCAACCGACCGCAAATCCCGCAGCAACACCGATGTCGCAAAGGAGATCAGCCGATATTTCACCGACGGCGGTGTGTTTGAAACTCCCGACGCACGTCTCGCCAGAGTGACCAATCTCCTTTCCTCTCTATCGGAAGAAGATTGCCGCAACTGGCTCTCTTCACTTCTCTCTCCGGAGGGGAAAAATGTTGTTGCTCTGGCTTATCTGCGTCCCGGCAAAAACAATGAACTCCCCTCGGAATCTGAACTCGCCGACGCCTATTTCAGTGTCAACTCAGAAATTCTCACCCCCTTCTCAGCTCCTGCCGAAGTGAAAAATATTCTCTCAGAAGAACCGGCGAGAGGTAAAATCAATAACGAGGAACAGGGGCTTTTCGGATCTACCGTGCTTACCCTTTCAAACGGCATCAAGGTCATGATGAAACCCACCGATTTTAAAGAAGACCAAATCTTCATACGCGGTGTAGGCGAGGGTGGATTCTCCCAAAACTATACTGCTCAGGATGCTCCGTCGTTAAAAATCTTCAACGAAGGGATGTCGCTCAGCGGTGCCGGCAATCTTTCTAACAGCGACTTAAGACGTCTGCTTGCCGGACGCGACATAAAAGTCTCTGTGATGGCTGACAGAAATGATGAAACTCTCGAAGCGGCAACCAACCGTGCCGGTCTGGAAGATGCAATGCGTCTGCTCTGGCTGAAAGCAACTCAGACAAAACCCGATAATGCCGCCTTCAAAGCATGGTATGATGCCCGCATGAACCAGCTGGAAGGCGACGTGACAACTCCGGTCAATAAAATGGGTGAACTGATTCATAAGAGCGTCTACAGCAATCACCCCCTCGGGCATAAACTGACTGCCGAGATGCTTGAAAAGGCCGACTATAATCGTATCATGAAGGAATATCTTGACCGCTTCAGCGACTTCAGCGACTTCACTTTCTATATCACAGGCGATTTCGACCCCACTGTAATGAAAGACCTTCTCGAACGATATGTCGCTTCTCTGCCGGCAAACGGACGAATCGAAAAGAAAAAAGATATCGGCTATCGTTTCACCCCCGGCAATCAGAAACTTGATTTCAAGGAAGAGATGATCAATCCGACAGGTATTGTATATCAGTTCCGCCACACCGATTGCCCCTACAACCTGCAAAACATTCTGTTAGCCTCAATGACAGGTCAGATTCTGAAAGCCCGTCTTCTCGCTGACCTGCGCGAAGATAAGGGTTGGACCTACTCCATCACAACCCACGGAAGTGTGACCGCAGGGATGAATGGCGACGACAATCCGCAGTTCATGATGCCGGTCTATGTCAAGACCGACCCCAAGCATATCGACGAAACAGCCGATGTGCTGAAGAAAACAATCTCTGACATGGGACGCGCCATTACACCCGAAGAGTTCGACAAAGTGAAGGAATACATGGCTAAAAGTCATCAGGAGAATGTCACCGACAATGCCTACTGGCTTGCAGCAATGAGAGCGTTGACTCGCTTCGACATGGACCTTGACTCCGAATTCGACTCAATTCTCGCATCGCTCACTCCCGACATGATTTCACAATTTGTGACCGAATATGTTCTCCCCTCCGACCTCACAGAAATGACCATGCGCCCGAAGGAATAACAACTCCCCGGTGCCACCCGGTGCCGCCTTCAAAATACAATGCGCTTGTTCCGCGTCGGCGGAACAAGCGCAATATATTTCCCCCACACAGCAACCCCGGTAGGGACGCGATTCAATGCTGTTTACTTAAGAGCCGTTATATAGCCTCCCTATAGTTATGCAGAGTGATATATTTACCGGAATGCTTGATTTTTCGAAACACTCTTGGATTATGTCTTTCGGATTTGATAGGGATTGAGAAACGTGCCATTTCGTTTAACATATTGTGTAAAATTTCTTTAAATGTCAGGGGATTATTCTCAATAAAAATGTTGAACTCAAGTTTCAGTATTCCGAGAGCCACGTTCCGGTTAATTTTGCGTTTCGTGTCGTCGTGGCGCAGTTCGGCGGCTCGGCGACATAGAATAGAGAGCAAATTATATTGGATTGTTTTGGCGTTGAAATCCTGACGGATAGAGTTGTCGGTAATTGATGAAAAAATCTCAACCTGAAGGTTATTCTTTACGAATCCTATCGTTGTCTCGACATCCCATCTGAGATGATAGGGATCTGATGGGTCTTGTTGTAATGAAACATCTTTGATAGAGGTCATTACTACAGTATTACCGCTAAGGCGTACCAGCCTCACAGTAAATTCACAATTTACATTCAGTCCATAAATTCTCTTTAACTTTTTGATGGTTGTGGCCGCAGGTGTGAGTGTAATCTCTTTAGTTTGTTCTTCGGAGTGGATAAAAGAGTCTACATCAGCGTTAAATCTCTCCTTAACACGAATAATGAAGTCTATTCCACGTCTTCGAAGATCTGCTAACAGTGTGTAGGCGCAATACTTACGATCCATTATCACAACGGGATTCATAGAGCGGATAATATCAGGTAGCCTGTCAAGTTCGTCCCGTAACAATCTGATCTCATCCTTGCCATAACACTCCATGTTGGAGGCTACTATAATATCGTTAAGGACATCCTTGAGTACTATGCCGCGAGCCAATACCTGCTCACCGTTGCCTGTTTTTCGTCCCTGCAAATATTCTTCCCTAATCTGTGGAGTATTAGGCATTGAATAAGTCGTACCATCAGCGGCAAGTAACAGATATCCATGCCATCTATTCAGCGTGCCCGTTGAATATATATCGCTGACAATATCACGATGTAAAGCTCTCAGATATTCAGCCGGAATCAACTTTCGTCGCTTACTGAAATCACTCTTGTTCACATTGGATTTTCCAATGAGGTGGGAGAACTCCAGTAACTCGATATCTGTCGATTTGGCACGAGGATAAAGCAGGAAGTGAAAAAGATCCGGGAATGGAAGCTTGCGGTTGCGCGTTCCGGTCCCAGACCCCGTCATACTATAATCTGGATGTGATTTGCAAAATAAATTAAGATTTTCGGGACTGCTGTATTTAACAATTTCCGACCTTACCGTGTTTATAATATTATCCGAGGCGAACATGATCCGTTGTTATTTACTGGTGTTTATATTATAACAAACGGGCGACATGTTCGCCTTTTTTT
>JAAVFW010000008.1 GCA_014800535.1 Bacteroidales bacterium | reverse complement strand
TATAATACTATTTCTCTTATATATGCCTTTTGTTGGATGCTTCTCTCGGTTGCAGGCTTAATCTTTACATTCCTGACATTTGATAAAGTGTATTGCGAAACGGATAAATATATCATGAAGGAGCCGTCGGATATTATAGGTTTCGACAGTGCCATTCTTTATGAGAAGATGGGTCTGCTTGAAGTTGAGAAATGGCGATATAAGTTTGTACGTCCAAAGTCCATGATCCCGATTGATTCATTAGGGGCGATTGTGATTTACGGAGATTTCGATAATGGCAAAACAACAGAGGATGGCGTGGCAATACTCCCCCTTGACGATTCGTTTGATAAAGAGAAAGCCAAAGAATACGCACTAAACCACAACATTGAGTATGGAGAATAAGGATTTATCAAAACAACTGTGTGCAGTGTTCAACTTAAAGGGCATTACATCTAAATGTTTTGTCCATAAGGTTGAGTGTATTTTGGTAGGCTTGACATTTATCAAAGTTCCGAATCGGGATTACAAGCTATTCTTTTCGATATATCCACTATGGCATCCTACCCTGAAAAGTTGCATAGATCTTCCTTTATTGCTTCAACCGTTGGTAGATGACAACGGTCTTGACATATACTTGTCTGACAGTATAAATATCATTGACAGATGCAGCACACAATTTCCATTGTTAAACGGCTGCAACACTGCCGCGGATTTTGTCCGGATTTTGTATGAAATTATTGCAACCGATAAGTCCATACAAACCAACTTTGTGCTCCAAATGAAGATATACGAGTTGATATATGGAGTCGCTCTTTATCTCAACGACATAGATATAGCCCAGGATGTGTACAGACAGATTTCAAATCAAATATCCGGCTGGGACACAAAGATATTCAACTATTGGTACGGCGATAAAGATACAACTCTGTCGAAACTTCTTGAATTTGAATCAAACAAGCGCAGAATAGTCAAGAATGTTGTCCTTAACTCCTCCGACCCCAAAGTAATAAAGCTCCATATTTATAAACTCCTTGAACACCATGAAACTAACCGATAAACGATTTTGGATTACAATAATTCCATTTTCCTTAGTGGTGACTCTGTTATGCGGAGTGATATTTTATCGGCATAGTGTTAAATTCGAGGAGCTTGGCAGAGTGAAAACGAGCATAACCGGTGAGTATAATTTTTATCCTTATGGTTTCGCACTAATTCATAATGACTCCGATTTAGAATATTATAAGATGTGCCTTGACTCCATAATTTTCAATACTATTGACAATCTTGACTTTACGAATTATTCCTATCTTATAACTTTCGGCAATCGTGTTGAAAAGCTATCTTATAGTTGGTATGATACATTTCTATACGATGTGTCTCCAAGTTATTGTAAAGTATGGAAAACCGGAAATGAATTACTCATTGTTGATTATCCGAATTTTGCACATCGAGAAATGTCAATAGAAGACGCAGCTTTGATGGGTACTGATAGTATCTATATTTATCGATTGCCACATCTTCCTTTCCTTAGAGGAATACAAGGTTTATAAAACTGAGAAGGTGCTGTTTACAAAAAGTGTCTCTTGATGCCAAGGCTGTTATATTAATATTCTTGGAGAAAAATAGATTTCACTTATGGGCACACGGCATCCCGGCGCCACATGAAATATGGTTCGTCGGGAGCGTGAGCCGTCATTGCGTGCCATAGTATTCGTATTTCTTATAGTTGTTACTATTTTTTCCTTTTTGGCTCAGGTTTCTCATCCGGGTCAGATAAAGGCTCGTGGGTCTTTAGGAAATCCTCATAAAGCACCAAGAATGTTGACGGGTTATCAAGTAATTCTTTACGATGCGCTTTGCTGTCTTCACCTTTATAGTAATAATCATTAACATACTGATGCAGCTCAGGATATTTCTTTTTCAGATAGTTCATTATACCCCACATTTCCGTGCTACCATCCACTATGAGCGGATATGCCGCTTTTGCACCTTTCAGCTTAACACCGATAGCAGTAACAAGACGAAATTGAGTATTTTGTCCACCGTATGACTTCCATACGCGCCACCATAAAATCGAGCCGGAGTCTCGGGTATCTTTGACATAAGCGAAACCACGAACCGAGGCGTGAGGCTTGAATGGATTCGGGGAATTTATACGTTCCGAGATAGTTCTCGCGCCTTCGGGATAACCCTCGGTAGGCTCAAGAAAGCGATATTCTTTTACTTGGGATGCACTTAAGCGTTGAGTCTCACCTCCACGCGGTAGCTCTCCCACATTGATATATTGATTAATCGTACCCGATTTAGAAAAAATATTCTTTAATCCGGTTTTGAGGTCGCTTCTGAGATAGCCGTTGATTGTATCTCCCGAGAAAAGAATTACCTCAACGTGAACATCTTCTTTATCGTTCTCGACCTTCTTCTCTTTCTTTGCTGCACAGGGCAATGCAATCGCAACAAGCAATGTTGCCAAGATGATTGNTTTAATTTTCATATTTATAATATAGGTGAATAAAGTGATAACATTCTCAATATCTTTTCACGACTTCCANACGCCTCGTTTAANNTTGCTACAAGACTCGGNTCGTCGGCTACCAGTGAGGTTACTTGTTTAATGAATTTGTCGTTAGCACGCTTATCNGGCTTTTTGAAGACAAAGAGTTNTCCGTNCTTATCTATTATTACGACACTCTTNACTCTGTACCACATACCTCCGTTCCCGGCAACATAATAACCTTTTGGCGANAAGCAGTAAACACGGATATGGGGTCCGTNGTCTAATTNCCACGCCCAACCGTATTTACCGACATAGCAAAGTGTATGGTGACGCTCGACCGACGTAGAAGACCAAACAACCAGTGAATCAACCGTAGTCGGNACAATCTCCTCCATCATTTTTTGACGAGCAGTATAGGCATTTCTAAAAATNCTNAGCTTCTTTTTCTTGACGGGAAGAGAAATACGAATTGAGTCGTGAGCCTCCACAATCTTTCCTGACGAAAGATAAACATTCCCTTCCACAAGNTGCCCTTTCGCTGTCAAACTTGNCGGGAATAATANGCCAATGAGTATAACTAAAAGTAAATTAACCGATTTCATCGTCTNACAAATTATNTTTGCCGCAAAGATAGACAATTAAANCCTCATTGATTGTGACAAATGTCCTAACCACCCAAAANTTTAATGAAATAATATGGCTATAATTAGGCATGCGTATAAAGATAGAGCTATTTGCATTGTCAAAATCACTCCCGGCAAGACTTCTGAGGACTGACATTACAGGTAGGCGGGAAGCGGTNTGAGGNNGTGCCGGACTCGCTCCAAACNTCTCATACGGCATCANGCNGAAACCAACCAAGACCGCCCATTCTCTTCCCACTTTGAACCATCGAAATTTGGATTTGTTATACAAATGCACTATCTTTGCACTACAAAATGGTATGACTATGAATACATCATCAGTAACAAGAAAACAGACCTCATTTCGATTAAGTGAGAGTTTGCTGGAACGTCTTCAGATAGAGGCTAAGAAACATAACCGCAGTCTCAACAATCTTGTTGAGAGTGTGCTGCTCGCTTTTGTCTCAGAAAAGCCAAATAAGACAACCTTAGCTGCAATGAAGGAGGCTGAAACATCAGATAATTTAGAGATACTCGACCTCTCCAACTTCCGCAACTTCGTTGATTCTCTATGAAGACTCTGAAGATCACAACTCAGTTTAAGAAGGATCTCAAACGATATAAAAATCGGNCTAAGGTTATCGAGAAATTGGAGTTCATTCTTGGGTTGCTTCAAAATGAATTGCCTATACCGGAGGAAAATAAACCCCATCCCCTGACAGGCAATTATCGTGGACACATGGAATGTCATGTGGAAAACGATACACTACTGATATGGTGGGATAAGGAATCCAATATAATCAAGTTGGTAAGGTTCGGCACACATTCAGAATTGTTTTGAAGGAAGTTNAAGGAGCATTTAACAGTTTGTAAAAGAATAGTTAAAATGAACCTTCGGACTTGTGTGGGTGGAGAAAATTTTGAGATTTTGTAACAAGATTAGAACGTGTTTAGGAGTCGTTGAGGATATTGGCAGAGGNCAGTCTAACACTCGTGACTAACTCGTTACTATTTCAAATTTTGAATTTGTATCTAATCCTTTCGTTTCAGAACCGAAATAAGACCAANCCAAATTTANGTGCCACGCACGACTGATGCAGCAGAAACGAAATGCCTNANATGAGACGTATTTGAAACCGTTGCGTGCGTTGGCGGACATCTTTGCATGCCTATTATGTTCTCTTCCGATATGTAAGTGCGGCGCATGTTATTGCCAGCCCTGCGTAGGCGGTGAGCCATATAAACTGGCTCCGCAGTTCGAAGATAGTGGTTCCCTTCAGATAGATCGAACGCATTATCTCGTTGAAAAACCTCGGAGGCACGGCATAAGTGATGTATTGCGCCCACTCCGGCATAGATCCGATAGGAGTGAAGAGTCCGCCCATAAGTTGAAAGATTATAATGAAGGCGAACATCACGAATATTGTCTGAAGCATTGTGGCCGACTTGTTGGCAATCGTCACACCAAGACCTGACATGACAAGGCTCAGCAGGATTGCGGCGAGATAGATGCAGGCTATATTNCCTGCGGGAGCCACGCCATAGACGAAGAATCCGATGAGAATGCCGACTGTGATAACAAGTATACCGGTCACCCAGAAAGGAATAAGTTTTGAAAGTACAAATACAGTTCGGCTCACCGGGGTCACATTCATTGCTTCGATAGTGCCGGACTCCTTTTCACTCACGAGATTCAGGGCCGGCAGGAATCCGCATATCATTATGATAAGAAACACCATAAGCGCCGGAATCATGTAGTGCTTGAAATTAAGAGTGGGGTTGAACCTATAGAGCACGCTTGCAAGCGAATCCGGCACATTCCGGCCTTCTTCCATATTGACATCCCGAATGGTAGANGACACTGAACTTACCACATATTGCATTCCGAGCATTCCTTTTGTGGCGTTGACGCCGTTGGCCTCAACATTGAGTTGAGATATATCNCGTGAGAAATGCTGAGGAATCGAAAGGATGACATCAGCCTTATNCTTTTCGATAAGATCCATTGCCTCTTCATGGGTGTTGACTACGGCCATGACGGAGAGTTCCTTGGAAGCATCCATATCGGATATGATCCGCCGTGAAAGCAGACTATGATCATTGTCTATCACAGCGACTTCCACATTCTTTACATCAAAAGTGGCTACCAGAGGAATAATCAGGAGCGCCANTATAGGCAGACCCACTATCATTTTCGGAATGATTGGGTTATGCCTCATCATAACAATCTCTTTACGCAGCAATGCGCCAAGTATGCGAAGATTCATANTGAATTCATTTTTTAGAATTGAACTTTCCAAGTTGGGCCAGCAACAACACCAAGATCATGCCTGTCATGACAAGGACTTCGGTGATNACCCCCTCAAANCCGATNTGCTGTATCATAAGTTTGCGCATTGCCGCAATGTACCATCGCGCAGGAATGATACACGATACGCCCTGCAGAGGCAGTGGCATATTGTCGATAGGGAATATCATACCCGAAAGCATTATCACGGGCACCAGGAAGAGCATGGCCGACACGATAAGTGCCGACACNTGATTGTCGACCATTGTCGATATAAGAAGTCCGATGTTTAGCGACAAAATGATATAGATAAGTGAGACTGCGATGACTGAGAAAATGGATCCGGATGTAGGCAGACCGAGCAAAGTGTAGGCCATAGTGAGCATTATGGCAAGTATTATGCACGATAGAATAAAATAAGGCACGAGTTTACCGATAAGTATGCTTATGGGTCTTACCGGAGATACCAGGAGAAGATCCATCGTTCCNGTCTCCTTTTCCCTNACGATTGATACGGAGGTCATTATGGCGCATATCAGAATGAATATCATACCCATTATGCCCGGCACGAAGTTGTATGAGCTCTTCATCTGAGGGTTGTAGAGAGTGCGCGTGATGACAGGACTGCTTGTCCGGTGCTCCACGACTCCCGATATGTACGACACTGCAGCCTGGGCTACNGTAGGATTCGANGCGTCCACTATTATCTGATATGGCGTTNNGCCACCATCAGTATGCAATATGAGGGCNGCATCGATTTTTCCCTGCCTCAGAAGTGATTCCACATCGGAGGCTCCGGTCATTCCCTCGAACGTGAAATATGAATTTACATCCAATGCCTGTATTATGTCGCGTGTGGTGTCGGTATGCTTGTCTACCGCGACGGCTACCCTCACATCGTTGACCTCGGTTGAAATGGCGAATCCGAACAGCAGGAGAAGCACCAGCGGCATGATAAGAGTAATGAACATCGTCCGTCTGTCGCGGGTGATGTGGATTGCCTCTTTCTTTATCAATGATCCTAAAATATTCATCTCTCTATTTGATTTGTTATTCTGACCTTTGNGCGTCTTTCGCTACGGTGCGGAATACTTCGTCCATCGTCTCTGCATGATACCTTGCTTTCAGTGCCGCCGGAGTGTCGAGAGCGGCGATACGCCCGTCTACCATGATCGACACCCTGTTGCAGTATTCAGCCTCATCGAGATAGTGAGTCGTTACGAATACCGTCATTCCCTCTGAAGACGCCTGATAGATCAGTTCCCAGAATTTTCTACGTGTCACCGGATCAACTCCTCCCGTGGGCTCGTCGAGGAATACGATCTCGGGTGTGTGGATAGTGGAGGCTGCAAACGCGAGTTTCTGACGCCATCCTACCGGAATGGATTTAACCCGGGCGTCGGCCATTCCCTCCATGTCGAGTCTTTTCATGACAATATCCATGCGACTTTTGATTTCACTGTCGGTCAGTCCATAAATGGTCGAGAACAGACGCAGGTTCTGTGCTACGGTGAGGTCGCCGTATAGTGAGAACTTCTGGCTCATATAGCCTATATGGCGCTTGATCTGCTCTCCTTCCGTGCAGACATCGAATCCTGCTACGGTTCCGCTCCCCGAAGTAGGATAACTTAGTCCGCACAGCATTCGCATGGCGGTGGTCTTTCCGGCGCCGTTGGCACCGAGAAAACCGAATATCTCTCCTTTCCCTACGTCGAAACTGATATGATCTACGGCAGTGAAGGTGCCAAAGCATTTGGTGAGGTCTCTCACCGATATGGCGATGTTACTGTTGGTCATTTCGTGTGAGTTTTATGAATAGATCCTCTATCACTCCCTTTGCCGGATATATGCTGACNCCTTCGATACCCATCCCGGCAAGTTTCCTTACTGCATCTTCGGGGCTGAAGGCATTTGTACCAACGACGTGGAGCGTGGCTCCGAATGTATAGCAGTCGATCACTTCCGGCAGTGTCCTTAATCCCGAGAGAAGGCGGAACATATCGGGAGCCNCAGCATTGTATAGATTNTCGTCGAGTCCGGCNACAAGCCGATCGGGAGTGTCGGTGCGCAATATCCTGCCATGGTCCATCATGGCGATACGGTCACATCGGGTGGCCTCATCCATATATGATGTCGACACAAGGATTGTGATCCCGTGCTTGCGCAGAGTGGCGAGCATGTCCCAGAATTCGCTGCGNGACACNGCGTCTACNCCAGTGGTCGGTTCGTCGAGCAGGAGGATAGGNGGNCTGTGTATCAGCGCGCAACTCANTGCGAGTTTCTGCTTCATGCCGCCGGATAGTTTTCCGGCGGGGCGGTCGGGGAATTTGGCAAGTTGACTGAAAATGGGTGCTATGAGTTGGTAGTTGTCTTTTATCGATACTCCGAAGAGAGATGCGAAGAAGTTTAGATTTTCTGAGATCGAAAGGTCCGGATAGAGGGAAAATCTCTCGGGCATGTATCCTATCAGTCTGCGCAGTAGNCGGAAGTCCTTCACGGTGTCATGTCCCANGACNGTGAGACTGCCGCTGTCCGGAACAAGAAGTGTGGCGAGCAGGCGGTAGAGCGTGCTTTTTCCGGCTCCGTCCGGACCGATGAGCCCGAACATCTCGCCCTCTTCCACTGAGAAACTTACTTTGCTGAGNGCTTGGATATTGCCGTATGATTTACTGACATCCTTTATTTCTGCGACGAGACTCATAATCTGACTTCTCCATACTGGCCGAGTTTGAGACGGCCGTCGTTTTTCACTGCTATCTTCACGGCGTAGACAAGATTGGCTCTGCTGTCGGGAGTCTGGATCGACTTAGGAGTAAACTCACTTTCCTCTGCAATCCATATTATCGTGCCGGGATAGTCATATTTTTCGTCGCCTCCGAAATCAGCCACCACGGTCACTTTCTGTCCTATTTTCAGNCTGGCGAGTTGCGATGCTGTGAAATAACTGCGGAGATAGATGTCGTTGAGATCCGCGAGTTTGAGAAGAGGTTTGCCGGGAGTGGCGAATTCTCCCGGCTCGGCATATTTTATGAGCACGGTGCCGCTTATGGGCGAGATAATTTTGCTNCGGTTGATCTGGTCTTCCACCTGCTCCCTGCGGTACTGCAGTGCCAAGGCATTGTCGGAGATCGAATTGCGGCTTTTGCCGAGGGTGGAAAGTTGAGCGGAGAGTTGGTCACGCAAGGTGCTCAGTTGTGTCCGGGCATCATCGAGTTGTTTCGGGGTTGTCGCTCCGTCGGCAAGAAGGCGTTCCTGTCGTGCAGTCTCGTTCTGCCAGTANGCTATCTGGGTGCGCAGGCTTGCCACTTGTGCGGTAATGTCGGGCGAAGATGATTCAGTGGCCTGTTGCTCGGTCATGATCTGCAGTCTCTGGAGGGCGAGGGTAGTGGTGTCGATCAGAGCCACTTGCGACTCAGCAATTACACTGTCGCCCTCTTCTGCGGAGATCGAAAGAATCTTGCCGGTGGTCTCGGCTGAAACGGTCACTGTAGTTGCTTCGAAGATACCGGTGGCATCATAGTCAGGCTTCGATGAGCATGATGCAAGCAGTGTGGCGGATGCAAGGAGAATATATGTTTTCTTCATTGGTTGAGGGTATTTTTGAGTTTATAGATGTTCTGTATAAGTTGTATATTATGGTAGGCAGAATTGAGTTTTGCCTGATTCTCGTCATTTATTTTCGACAGCAGTGCGGTGGCGTCAATAATACCGTTTTGGAGTTGGGACTCAGCGCTGCGTCTGACACTCTGTCGTAGTTCCACAATGCGGGAATCTTCTTTGATCACATCGCGAATGGCTTCAATCTCGCTGTTCTCGCGGGCAGACCGGATGCGGCTGTTGAACAGGAATTTTTCTTTGTCTGCAGTGATCATATCTGAACTGAGCATCAGTTTGCGGCGTTTTGAGTCTTTGGTGTAGAGTGATTCCACGTTCCAGCTCAGTCTCACGCCCGCCATGATGTTGAAGGAGAGTTTGCGGTTAGTCATGCTTTCGAAATAGTTGTAGCCCGGATATCCGTAGTAGGCCTGTGTGAAAAAGCCGATATGCGGCATGACAGAAGTGTCAATTGCTTTCATGTGGGCCATATTATTTTCTATCCGTTTGTCAAACAGTTTGAGTTCCGGACGTTCCGATTCCGTGGATTGTGGCATCTCGGCTTCGGGACAGATAAGGGTTTGCTCTCCGAGTTCCTCTCCGATGTAGACCGACAGGACATCGCGATAACCTTTCATAGCGTTTCGGGCTTCGGCAATAGACTGATTTAGCGTCAGACACTGTGCCTCTATCATATCCGCATCGCTTTGCATCGCAGTTCCGTTTCTCACCATTGATTCAAGTTTCTGCAGATTGGAGGAAAGCAGTTCGAGAGTGGATTCGGTCTGTTTCATCTGTTCCTGGATAAGAAGAATCCCGAAGTAAATATTTTCCACTTGGCTTCTGATGGCGTATAATTCCACATCAAGCGCGGCTTTTGATTCGGCCAGTGATGCACGTTCTATCGCTCTTTGTGCTTTTGATGCACCTCCATCCCAGATGGTCTGGTTGAGTTCAGCGGCTACTTTATACTGTAGTTTACCCATTCCCTTTAGTTCAAAACCGTTTTGGGCGAGCATATTTTGCAGTATATTCGGAAATGCCGGGACGATGTTCTGCAAATTAGCCTGAGCCGACAAACCGAGCCTTGGCCACCATCCGCGGTTGATCTCTTCAAGACTAAGTTCTGAAGTGCTTTCCAGAAGGCCGTATTTTTTTATCTCCGGATAGTTCTCCTCAGCCCGCTTCAGACAATAGTCGAGGGTGACATCGGCATATCCCGGAATTGCCATGGTCAGCAACAGAAGAAAAAAGGTCAGTGTCTGTTTCATATCTTTAATTTTCTCATAATGGTTTCGAAATTTTCTTTCTTTCGCAGTTTGAGGAACTGTTTCTTGTCGGAGAAAAGATCGCTCAATACAACATCAAGAATCGGTTGAGCCAGAAATGAAAATATGTTGAGCGATACGATGTCGAGCAGAAGCATTTCGGCATTTACGTTCCTACATTCCCCTCTTGAGACTGCTTCATCAATATCTCTTTGCAGTTTGTCTATGCTTTTCTCTGCATGGCTTGAAAGTGAAGATGCCATTATTTTCATCCGTTCCGGATCAGAGTAAACCTCCCTGATGAAAAAGAAAGGGAGGTCCGGGTTCTCACTTATGAAGTCGAGATGCCTATTAATCGCGGTTCGGATTTTCTCAAAGAGTGGGAGGTCGGAATGTGTAAGCGAGTTGAGCATGAGTTCTCCGAGTGACGACATCTTGTTGCTAATGATTTGCTCGAAGAGTTTCACTTTTGTGCGGAAGTAATAGTGGAGCATGGCGTGGGTCACTCCCGCCGACTCGGCGATTGATGTGGTGCGGGCNCCGGCAAACCCCTTCTCAAAAAACTCCCGTTCGGCCGCCAGTAGGATTCTCTGCTCGGTGGTCAACTCTTCTTCTGTATCAGTGTCGTTCTTTATATCTTTAATATCATCAGATTTAGTCTTCATATCGAGTNTGTTATAATGNATTAACATTATCGTTTAACAGAATTGTTAGCGCAAAATTATAGAACAAAATCCATATATCCAAGTTTATCATTGCAANTTTTTTTAAAACGAGGGTATTGTGTCCATTTCCTTGATTTTAGGATAGACCCATTCTCCTGCTATGTGTCGGAAAGCGTCATTATTATTCCTTCTCACCAATGGTGAACTGAAAGCGAAGGAGTCAANGTAGTGTNCCATTGTCTATTNTATTTCTACAACTGTCTCCAACTTCCGCAACTTCGTTGATTCTCTATGAAGACTCTGAAGATAACCTCTCAATTTCATTAAACATTCNATAATAAGACAGATAGTTAAACNTTATCCGATTTTTGCCACATAATGGGGTAGAAGTCGGATATTTTTATGAGGCTGTGTCAAAATTTTAAATTTTGGCACAACCTCTTAAGGTGTATTAGAATAGGTCAGATGTTAGGCGCTGAGGATGAGGGCGATAGGAGCNTACATAAGTATGTGACTGAGTCCGAATTCCGAAAGCAACGACACAGATGGCCTATTATGACACACCGCCATAATTATCAAATAGATCGAGTCTTAACTTAACTTTTAGGTGAATTTATTTGTTGTATTGGAAAAGAGTTAACTAACGTTGCATAGTTAATTTATAAGTTAAGTATGACGCGGAAATATTCCATAGAATTGATTGAGGAGCACGATGCCGTGAATTTGTATAGTATTCAGCTTGACTAAGAAGAACTCTCTGAACTTGAAAGGTTCTTTGAGAAATTTCCTGAAGGGAGCGAATACGATCACGACATTGACACCATTATCGCTTGGCTTGATAGAATCGGTGAGAGTGGTGCCTTAGAAAGATATTTCCGCTATGAGGGTAAATTTGGCGATGGAGTTAGCGCGATACCCATTGAGACAAGCAATCTGCGTCTGTACTGTATTCGTCTTTCAGACAAGGTTCTTGTCTTTGGCAATGGTGGGGTAAAAGACTGTGCTGCTTGGCAAGAGAGCGAGACATTAGCTGAATATGTTGAGATGCTTGTTGATACGAGTCGCTTTATTTCTTCCAGATTGTCAAATGGCACTCTCTATGTAGTAGATAAAGAAATTATAGGAAATCTAAATTTTACCCGCGATGAAAAGAAGTAGTATTATAGAAGCTCGTCGGGCAAAAGTTTCGCCTGAAGTCCGTAGAAGCGTCAACCTGTCATTCCTTATTGTGGACAGAATACACGCCATATTGGAAGAACGGGGTCTTAAACAAAAGGATCTTGCCAATATGCTTGGTAAGAAAGAGTCTGAAATCAGTAAATGGATGAGAGGAACTCATAACTTTACTATTAATACCATTTCATCAATAGAGAGTGTACTGGGATATCCGATTCTTCAGGTTGCAGGAATGAAAAGATGAGTTTTTAAATCCAGTAATTGGATTATTATACCCGTTGGGGTATTAAATGAAATTGAGTTTAATATTTTATACCCTTTAAGGTGTAAATTGAGAAATTTGTGACACTCGATCTCTCCAACTTCCGCAACTTTGTTGATTCTCTATGAAGACTCTGAAGATAACCTCTCAATTTAAGAAGGATCTCAAACGATATAAAAATCGGCGTAAGGTTATCGAGATTTCATAGAAGTCTTCCTCCTCATTCTCGCTCCGGATGTGATACTGCGCCATAGCTTACGGAAACGGTAGACATAGTTGACACCGACCGGTTGCACCAGCTCTGTGGCTGTATAGAACGGTTCAAATGCCTTTTTGATCTCATCGGCAGTATTTGAAAAATCAAATACAAACGTATCTTTCTTCAACTTCTGCCAGCGGTTGAGACGTGACAGAGTCTGCACGGCTTTTACATTCTTCAACCGCTTATCTACAAACTCCTTTACGCTTACAATAATCCTTTATTGCCATATAATAGCGCAACGCATGGGCACAGCTGGCACATACAATCATGGTCTTATTTGGTGTTAACGAGTAATTCTCGGATGTTAACGTTAAGTAGTTCGGCAATTTCAGCAAGCGTTTTCAGTTTAACGACTTCCATTTTATTTGATGAATATTTTTTGTGGCACCCATACTAACCGTCTTTTTATCGGTGTGAAATATTCGATTTGACATTATTTTTTGTAATTGTGAGTTTGTGGTAATATATCGAATTTGGACGAAGATCAAAGGCTTTGTTCGATTTGGTAGAATGGTGAAAGTTTTGCACTGTTTTGTGAAAGTTTTCTGTTTTCTATAATTGTTAATTTTGTAGGCGGAAAGATAACTATATTATGAAACTCAGATTCGTAAAATCATTATTAATTGGGTTGTGCGCGCTGTTAGGCCTGAACTCATGTTCGGCAGTGGCAATTTAGTCAGAAAAAACTAATCCTGAATGGAATAATTGTTAGCAGGGAGGAGGTTATGAAGGAATTTATCAGATGCGGAAACATACTCGCTATGTATTATATTATTGGAGTCGGTAAAGATATTTCAGAGTATCTGCCGTGAAATGGCAAAATATATTATTATATTTGCAAGCATAAAACAGATGATACATGGCAACCTCAATTAGACTTATTAGACGTTATATATGGCTTATCGATACTATCAGACGGGCCGGAAGCATAACTTTGCAGGAAATCAACCGTAAATGGGCATATAATACCTCATTGAATATAGATAACGAAGATGAAATCCCTGAAAGAACGTTTCATCGTCATCGGGAGGCTATAGCCGAACTCTTCGATATTGAAATCGGTTGCAATCGTTTTGACGGTAATAAGTATTATATCAAAAATGAGGAGGTATTTGATAAGCCGTCGTTTACTACATGGCTGTTTAACGGGCTGTCTATTGACAATCAGATGTTGGAAAATCGAGAGGTCTCTGAAAGAATAATATTTGCAGAGACTCCCGGTGGACATGAATTTCTATCTCCAATCATCGAGTCATTGTCAAAGAATAGGATAGTCTCTATTATCTACAAAAGATTCACTGCGTCAGCTTCAAAGGAATGGTTAGTTGAGCCGGCTCTTCTTAAGCAGTCGAATAGACGATGGTATCTGATTGGAAGAATAAAGGGTTGTGATAGCCTCACGGTGTTTGCGCTTGATCGTATTCAGAAACTGGATATTACAGATCAATCCTATGAGCCGGAGAATCTCGAAAATATAAAAACACAATTAAGCGAGGTCATCGGAGTGAATATTGACGATGACTTCGATTGTGAGACTGTAGTCGTTCGAGTATATGGCAAACAGAGAGCCTATATTGACTCTCTACCTCTGCATTTTTCTCAGAGGGTCAAGGATAAAACCGCAGATTTTACCGACTACGAGTTTACAATCCGTCCCGAGTATGAGTTTCAGCGAGCCATCCTTTCGCTTGGTCCTGATGCAGAAATCCTCTCCCCGCAATGGCTGAGAGAGGAAATCAAATGGCTCGCCGAAGAAATCTTGAAGCGTTATAATCTGATTAAATAAGACAGATCTCTACCTCTATTAATGTGTCAGCATCGGCTATAACTCCATAATATTATTATTACTGTTCGCGCAATTTAAAGGAGGTAGGAGAGAGGGGTATGTCAGATGGAAAGGTCACTTTCATTTACTTTGCCAAACCATTCTGACAGCTTATTTCGGGCTTTAGTAAATGTCTCCTTTGAAAGGTTGTTCCATATATGACGAACCACATAGAGGGCTGCCCCAGCATCATCTACGAATCCTCCAGGAAGAGCATCAGGAATTAAGTCTACAGGAAGAATGAAATATCCTAAAGCAGCTACAACCATAAGACGATCTTTGACAGGAAGTGATTTATCAAAGGTTGCGTAATAGAGAATGAGTATGGCATAAACAGTCTTAACTCCGGCTTTCTTTGCGTATTTTTTGATTTTATCAAAAAGCGAAGAGGGATTGTAATAAGCCGCGTACTTCTCAAGATTGTTTTTAAAGATGTTTAAATCCATTGTAACTTTTTAATTGTTCTTTAACGCTCTTTTTTATTTCTTATCGCCAGAATACTTATTTCCTAACATTTCAGCTGCGCTTTTAAGGAGTTTAGGGAAGACACCATTGTTAGTTAAAAACGCATCATCTGAGGCACTTATACGACGTTTACCTGTCAAGATATTTTTTGTCCACTCAGTGTCTCTAAGTAGTCCGCCGAATGCATTATGTTTCCAATTTTTCATTTCTTTCCTGTTAAGATTTTTATAATGGTTTCTACAATTCCAGTCGGTTTAGGTTTTGGCCCTTGGAATATAGGAGGAAGCGGATTGTAGTCTGGTTTCGGCAGTCTCGGGCCTTTGATTATCGTATCAAGCGGGTTGGGTTCTCCCGGTTTCGGACATCGTATCATATGAATAAAATTTAAGAGTATTTAGCGACAGTTGCCTCACAGACAGTCTTAATTGGTATGATTATAAAAACGCCAAAGACGTGAGGCTTCTTTGCTCCACGTCCTTGTATATCAGGTATCGCCAAACACCTTATGAGAGAACTTGAAGAATACGTCACCCCACGTCCGGTACGGATATGACGATGACGTAAAAAACGCCTTGTCAAAGCGTTGCCGGAAATGGGCATCCTTCACCGTTGTTCCCTCATATATTCTTAATTTGGCGATTTAGATATACGGAACATCAGGCAAATTGCCTTTGGCGCGATTGAGATTATTCGCTCCAACCTCTGTCGGATTGCGACCGTAGGGTTGCAATAACCCTCTCAATCAAATGCAAAGTTAATAAAATTTTCTAAAGGATGCCCTATTTCCTGACAACTATTTATTTAATAAAAATATGTTTTACAACATAAATTTTAACATATAGTCGATTCAAGACGTAGAACTCCTCAAGTCCTTTTGATGCTGCAAAGGTAATTACGCACTCTGCCAGATGGCGACAGAGTAAATAAAAAATGTGCGACACTTCAGGAAAAGTGTCGCACAGGGATTCGGTTTGGATGCTTATATCTTATGATACTTACCAGTGTCCTGTGAGTCTATTTCGTAAACACCGACACTCGGTTCTTGATTATCGTCAAATTCAATGTCAAATGGGTAGCGGTCAAGAGTAAAGACCCAGGGTATGTCGTCGAAGTCATTATCGGCTGCATCTTCGATTTGCTCGACAAAGCGGATCTTCTTGCGTTCATCGGGAGAGTTCTTATGTGTGAAAGTCCACCAATACAGATCATCATTGCACGGTTCTGAATATCTTTCAAGTAGATGATTGATAATGTCTTCTTTAACATTATCATCTTCGACTTCACTATGTTGCACGACTGCAATACCTTTTTTTGAAAAGTAGTCGTCGAAAATCACATCGGTTGACTGCTGATAAACGTCCATCACCCTCTCTTTCTGCTCATCTGTCAGATTTTGGCTGAAGAGTTGTATTGCTGTCATGCGGGCAAGTCGGTTGCTTATGCCACGACGTATGATTGCTAGGTCTATTTTACAATCAGTGCATATTTCAGCGACATCTGCGTCATTTTCCGATGCAGCAATCTCTTCGTATATGTCTATGGCAGTCAACATGTATGACTGAGCGTAATCCATATAGATGTCATACAGTTGATCGGTTGCCCAATTCAGGGCAAGCATACGATATGCCACAGCTTTTTCTCTAAGAATCCATGCAGCCGTATAGGTATCGTTCAGATTCCCAATAAATTCATCTGACCAATAATTATTATGGTTGAGGATTTCAGCAAGCATTGCGTAGTCTTCCAAACGCTCAGCTTCGCGCCATTGCGAATATGTCAATATTCTCACCGCCTCGGAAGAGTGGAGTTCGGTCAGTGCTTCTTCACTTTCTTCTTCTGATGCCCAACTAGCCCAAGCATTAAAGGCATTAAAAGCAATTTTAGAGGATTCTTCGTAGAGTTCTGCCGCTGCTAAATCAATAGCGATGGCAACATATTGGTTAAAGTTTTCTTTTGTAATATTCATATCAGTAGCAGTCTTTGAAGTCATTGAATCGTGCCATCCAGTGGGCGGCTTTTTCGCGGTCGAATTGCTGACGGTCGATTTCGCTCTCTCGTTTGGGATGAAGGATGGCGTTGTTGCCGTCGGTCATGTGCTGCCAGTAGGTCAGCTCAGCAAAGGGGGAGTCCTGACGCTGCCCGATGTGATGCAGCTCGTAGGGGTCGCCGTTTTCATCGCGCGGAGGGAATCCTTCGCCCATGAGGTCGGCATTGTTCCAGTCTTTCCAGTTGTCGTAGTCGGCAAGTTTCTCTTTTAGCCACTCCTTGCGGCAGTTGAAGGCTTGACCGTCGATTGTCGGGTTGGTCAGAGCCTGCCGGCCATTGACGGTTTTCTCCACGAGCCCGGCTTTCATATATATAAGAGCCTCTTCTTCCGAGCCTATAGCCTTGAAGATGGCGTCAGACCATCCGGTCTGCTTCTGTAGGTGGGAATAATTTTCCATTTTTATAAGGTGTTAGTTGGCGATATGATTGCAAAGTTAATGAATTTATCAGAAAATCAGATTTTCCTTTTTAATTTAATTGTGAAACGAGAGCCACACAATGGGCATTTCGGAAAGAGAGTCAGCACGACTCCGCCAAGTCCGTGAGTGAACAGATGTCCGCATCGCAGGCATTTTCTTTTTTGAAGTTCTATCAGCATGTCTTTTCATTTTTTGCAAAATTATATGGAGACTATGCCATATTGCGGCAGATGAATTATTTTTTGAACAGATTTTGTATTCTTTTACTAAATGACATGGTGTCTTCTTATATGTTGGATAAGGAGTCAGAAATAATCAAGTTGGTAAGATCCGACACACACACGGAAACAGCATATCCCAAGTCGCGTTGATAGTAAAAAATTATCCGATTTTTGCCATTTAATAGCAAAAATCGGATGTTCTTATATATGGTCTTGCTAAGACCGGCATCGATTGCTTACTGATTATCGACGCTTCCTTATTTAAGAGCTTTACCATCGGAGAAAGCGTTTCCAACTTTTTCTCCGAGTGCGATATAACCGTTGTGGATAGGGTCGAAGGTTATGAGCTTCATTTTCTCAACATCGGGCTTACCATCTTCAGCAAGATACTTTTCATCACACTTGATATTGAGTATTTCCGCCACGATAAAATATCCCGTTTTTGATTCATAGAGTTTCTCCTTGATGCGACATTCCATTGTCATAGGGAAGCAGTCGAATACCGGGGCATTTACTCTTTCAGCCTTTTCAGACTTCCATCCTGTGTTCTTTATTTTGTCGGGATGAGTCTTGCCGCTTACTATGCCAACATAGTCGGAGGGAGTAAGAGTGTCAACAGTTGCGAAGGCAACAGTAAATTCGCCGTTGCGGTTAAGGTTTTCCGTTGTGGCATGCGAGCCCATTGAAATCATTATTTCATTCATATCCCATTGTCCGCCCCATGCAGCGTTCATTGCATTGGGAGTGCCATCGGCATTATATGTTCCGATGATGAGTACAGGCTGAGGAAGCAGCCACGCTTTTGGTTTGAAATTTTGCATAATCCTTACTTTTGTATTTATAACAAAGATGTTTCAGTTATGGCTCACCGGTGATACTTTTTTTTCGTGCCACATTTACCAGTTGCAGGTAACTAAAGAAAGGTATTACAATAGTCATTTTTAGTGAGTGACATTAAATTTTTCATGAAAATGGTAGTCACTTTTACCATTACAAATATGTATTTAGCCATTTTTGCATAATGAAAATGTAACATATAATTAATTGATAATTAATCATATATTCGTGTGTTACTGATTTTTTGGTATTTTTTGAAAGAAATAAAGTGCCGAACTTTGCATAAAAAATTAAGTAATAAATATGGCATTGCCCAAAAAATACATATTGACAGTATTTGCAGTCTGTTTTCTATCATTCAATCTGCTTGCAAGAGACGTTGCCGGTATGATTTCCGGAAAGGTACTATCGACCGAAGGGGAAACGATTGATTATGCAAACGTATATTTAAAAGGTACAAATTATTACGGGATTACAAATGATGAAGGGATATATCACATACAGGCTCCTGCCGGAAACTATATAATAGTATTCTCATCAGTCGGATTTGAAAAGCTCGAGCAGAAAATAACAATAAAAGATAAAGAAAGAACCAAGCTTACTGTAAAATTGAGACCGTCGGCTGAGTTATCGGAAGTTGTTGTTGTCGGCAACACTCTAAGCAAGGTCAGAAACTCGGCTTTTAATGCAACTGCAGTCGACGCCAAGGAGTTGGAAAACACAACTAAAACACTTAGCGAGGCACTCGCAAAGGCTCCGGGAATGAAAATCCGCGAGAGTGGGGGAGTCGGGTCAGACATGGCGGTGACGATGGATGGCTTCAGTGGCAAACATGTAAAAGTTTTCATTGACGGTGTGCCTCAGGAGGGTGTCGGCAGCTCGTTCGACATAAATAATATACCGGTAAACTTTGCCGACCATATAGAGGTTTATCGAGGAGTTGTGCCTGTCGGGTTTGGTTCAGATGCGATAGGAGGAGTCATTAATATAGTCACACCGAAACGTCAACGCCGATGGTTTCTCGATGCGTCTTATTCGTATGGTTCGTTCAACACACATAAGACATACGTCAATTTCGGGCAGACTCTTGCCAATGGATTAAAATATGAAATCAACGCATTTCAGAATTATTCCGATAATAACTATTGGGTGGACGCACCGGTCGAGGATTTTGCTACCGGAGGTATTGACAGGAATAGACTTGAACATGTCAGTCGGTTCAACGACACTTATCATAACGAGGCGATAATCGGAAGAATAGGGGTTATAAATAAACCGTGGGCCGACAGATTTATGGCAGGCATAACCTATTCACGAATGTATAAGGAGATTCAGACCGGTGTCCGTCAGGAAATTGTATATGGTCAGAAACACCGACACGGTCATTCCCTGATAGGCGCGTTGGAATATGGGAAACGCAATCTGCTGACTCGCGGACTTGATGTGGCATTTAACGCCAATTATAATCGTAATATTAATGTGAATGTAGACACTGCGTCAGTTAAATATAACTGGCGTGGAGAAACCATTAAACTCAATTCTCCCGGAGAACAGTCTTATCAGAACTCACGGGCAAATAACAATAATTGGTCGGCTACCTTCACCGCAGATTACCGGCTTAGCGCGAAACATCTCTTTACGTTCAACAATGTCTTCAATGCGTTTAATCGTTCAAACGATAATTTGCTTTCCTCGGTTGTGAGCACAGATGAAATTGGCAAAATTACGAGTAAAAATATCGTGGGGGTGTCTTATCGTTTTGTTCCTGAAAGAAGATTCAGTCTTACGATATTCGGAAAGGAATACCACCAATATGTGTCAGGTCCGGTTGCGACGACAGCATCTCAGGATACCTATATAAAGAGTAGCCGTTCGGTCGACGCTTTAGGGTATGGCGCAGCAGGAACCTGGTTTATGCCATTAGGACTTCAGCTTAAAGCCTCATACGAAAAAGCTTATCGATTGCCAACTATCGAGGAAATGTTTGGCGATGAAGACCTTGAAGTGGGCGACATGTCGCTGAAACCGGAATCAAGTCACAATGTCAACCTTAATCTAAGTTATAACGCGACTTTCGGCAGCAATATCATTTATGTTGAGGCAGGATTCGTTTACCGCGACACAAGAGACTACATACAGCGAAATATATTGGCTCTGAGCGGAGGAAAATCTGCCGCTACTTATGTGAATTATGGCAAGGTGGATACAAAAGGTATCAGTGTTTCAGCTCGTTACAACTTCTCGAAATGGGTAAGTCTTGGAGGAAATTTCACTCAAATGAATATACGCGACAACATGAAGACCGCAATGGGAAGCTCAATGGCTAATGTGTCATATCGGGAGAGAATGCCTAATCAGCCATACATGTTTGCTGATTCCGATATTAATTTTTACTGGCATGGTCTGGGGAAGAAGGGTAATGTTCTGACAGTGACTTACGACAACCAATATACCCACAGCTTCTGTTATTACGCCTCCAATATAGGCTCAAATGGCAGCGACTATATGGTGCCCGACCAATTCTCTCATAACCTCACAATATCTTACAGCATAAAAAACGGCAGATATAATTTCTCATTCGAGTGCCGTAATTTCACCAACGAACGGCTCTATGACAACTTTAGCCTTCAGAAGGCGGGCAGAGCATTTTATGGTAAGATAAGAATCTATTTTGGCAACTGATAAAACAAATGATAATGAAGAAGAAAATTCTGTTTGGCGCATTGGGTGCGCTAATGATGCCGATGGCATTGGTGTCCTGTTCTAACTCCGATGAACCCAAGACTGGAGGTGAGAATGACATTGAGAGTAAAGGGAAATTTGTGTTTGCGACAACCGTTCAGGGGTCAAACGCAACATCCTACGTCTTGTTGACCGGTGAATCACTTGACGAAGGCACACTCTCTCCGGTGAAAAATGGATTGCTCAACGACGGAGCGACACAATGGGTGTTCCACAAGAATTATCTCTATGCCCTTACATATAATCAGGGGAATGCCGGAACAACCCGTAGCTATATCCTTGGTGAAAACGGAGAAATGGAAGCAAGGGGGAAAGAATACCTTATCAGCCGTTTCTCATCATACGGTGCATACGACAATGACATTCTGACCATGGCGACAGGGGAATCTACCGATGTTGTTGACGGCAACGGCTATCATGCCAAAATGCTGAATGTGACCTACCTTGATGTTGTAAATGAAACCTCCACTACCAATCATGCGACTTCCGAACATCAGTATCTGATGGAGAATTTCCTTGGCAACGGTGAGTATGTCACACTCGCAGGCGCCGAACAAAGCGGCTCATATCTTTATTGCGGGGTTGTTCCGATGGGGTTGAGCCAGTATGGTGCAGCGTTCGACAACGGCAGATGGATTCGCAAGGGATTTGAACACCTGGTGCATACCGAGGCCGGAGGCTCCGGGTCAGGCGCGTATAAAGCCGGTGAACTTGTCGGCACGCAGTATCCTGACGAATGTTGGGTGGCTATTTATGATAACGACGATTTTCTCAATCCCACACTTGTGAAAACCGATCGTATAAGTACTCCTTCAGGACGTTATCGTTCGCAGTATTATCAGACTATCTGGGCAGCTGAAAATGGTGATATCTACGTTTTCTCTCCTTCTTACGCCAAAACTATGACCGACCCTCTTCAGAAAACTACACTGAATGCCGGTGTTTGCCGCATACCTGCCGGCACAAAGAAGTTTGACGATTACTATTTCGACATTGAGGCGCAGGCTGACGGCAAATCATTTATGCGTTGCTGGCCCGCAGGTGGCAACTATTTCCTTATGGTTATGTATGACCGTCCTCTTTCACAGAGCGGGTTTGCCGGAACTGACCTGGCAATCTTTGACGCGACTTCAAAGAAGCTGACATACGTCAAGGGGCTGCCGTCGAATATAACATCGTTGGGTAAAACCGTATTCACTCAAAATGGGAATGTATATATACCTGTAAATGTAGAGGATGGTTATCCGACTATCTATCGCATAAATCCTGCGACAGCACAGGCAAGCAAGGGTGTAGTCATTGAGGGAGCATCTGACATAACCGGCTTTGGTTATCTCAAACCTGTAAAATAAAGAGCTATGAAAATATTTCGTAAATTGCATCTTTGGCTCTCCGTACCGTTCGGAATAATCATAACTCTGATATGTTTTTCAGGAGCAATGCTTATTTTTGAGCCTGAAATAACACGCAGCGTAAAAAGCGATGTTTACTATGTGAGTTCGTCGGAAGGGCAACCGCTTCCGATGGATGAACTAATGGAAACTGTAAAAGCCACGTTGCCGGATTCTGTCGCAATAAAAGGGGTGACAGTTTTTTCTGACAAAGAGAGAACCTATCAGGTTAATCTTTCAAAACCCCGCAGAGCGTCATTGTTTATAGATCAGTATTCCGGTCAGATCACAGGTAAATATGAGAGGATTGGTTTTTTCTCGACGATGTTTAAGCTCCATCGTTGGCTTCTTGACAGTGCCAATCCTCATGGGGAAGGCGTGAAAGTCGGAAAACTGCTTGTTGGTATTTCCACACTTATCTTTGTGATTGCTCTCATAACAGGAGTAATTATCTGGTTGCCTCGCGCACGCAAGAATTTCCGTCGGAGCATATCAATTTCATTTAGAGATGGGTGGCGAGGTTTTTGGAAAGGACTTCATGTGGCAGGAGGCATGTATGCCCTCATCTTTGTTCTCGCAATGTCTTTGACGGGACTCACTTGGTCATTCAATTGGTATCGCTCGGCATTTTATGCCGTATGCGGTGTTGAATACACACCTCGAAATTTAGAGGGATCAGGTAATGAGAAATCCTCAGAAAATCGTCATGGCAAGGAAGGTCGCGAGAGGGGCGATAGGGGAAGACATGGTCACGACAATAATCGGAGAGACCACCGTGGAGAGAATGGAGAGAGACGAGGTGGAGGCCGTCGTCATCATTCAGAGTTCGGACGATGGCAGCAGGTTTACAATGAATTGAGAGCACAAAACCCCGAATCTCCTCAAATTACTGTCGGTGCTGAGACTGCATCTGTCTCGTTAGGCGTTACGGGCAACGGACGTGCCGCCGACAAATATGAGTTTAATCGCAGATCGGGCGAAATCTCTTCTGTTTCAAAATATGCCGATTCCGAAGGTGCCGACAAACTCCGCGGTTGGATATATGCCGTGCACACCGGAAGTTGGGGTGGATTGCTGACACGAATCCTCTGGTTCTTAAGTGCACTTCTTGGTGCCTCTCTTCCGCTTACCGGCTACTATATCTGGATAAAGCATCTCGGTAAAAAGAAGCACCATAAGCCTATTGCAACACAAAATTAGCGGCAGACTATTCTCATAAGTGACAATAGTAAGTTTTATAATTGTTAAAAAAATCAGTGCCAATGTCGGCTAAGACATCGGCACTGATTTTTTTTTAATAGAATTATTATAATGGTCGGAGCCTCTTTGGTAAGTATGAGATGTGGGGATGTATCTTTCTCAGATTGACGGAATTGGGTGCGGAAGTCGGGATGTTCATATAATAAAATTGACTAATTGAAAATCAATGATTCAATAATTTTTAGTAATTTTGCATTGCAATTCACAAAGAATTGCGAGAAAATGAGCCTACTGCTAAGAACGAATGAAACGTTATTCCCTTCAGTAGAAAACTGGGGATATCTTGAAAACTGGAAAAGCACCGCGCCGGTTGAGACTTGTGCCTAAACGAGTCTATGTCAGTTATATATACTGATAAAATTCATCAAAAAAACTTCTTAATTTCCACTTTATGAACAATCTTCGATTGCTCACAGGGTTGTTGTCAATAATCCTGTCGAGCGGTGGAGTGTGTGTTTATGGTCAGTCGGTATTAACGCTTGAAGAAATATTCGAGTCGGCCGAAGCCAATAGCATACAGCTCCGACCGTCTTTTACTGCTCAGAGTGAGGCTGAACGTGAAATCAGCGTAGCTCGTGCAGGGCGTCTGCCCGACATCAATGCGTCTCTGTCATTAAGTTATATCGGCGACGGATTCACAACTAAACGAAATTTTAGCGATTATCAGAAAGCTCCAATTCCTCATTTCGGAAACACTCTATCGCTCAACATCTCTCAGCCTCTATATACAGGAGGAGCAGTGACAAACGCTATTGAATTGGCCGAGCTGAAACTTACCGCTGCCAGATATGCCACAGATTTTCAACGTAATAACATACGCTTCCAACTCGCCGGCTTTTATCTTGACATCTATAAGTATCGTAATTTAAGGACGGTGGTTGAAAGCAATATAGCTGCGGCTCAGAAGGTGCTAAAGGAAATGAAGGCAAGATATGAGAATGGCACGGCATTACAAAACGATATCACAAGATATGAGTTGCTTGTGTCAAATCTTGAGTTGCAGCTCGTAAGAATTAACAATACCCTTGAGATTCTAAACAACAACTTAGTGACCATAGCCGGACTTCCGGAGGGGTCTGTGATTATTCCCGACAGCACTATCATTGCGAGGGTGTTACCGAAAGAGGGAATAGCATGGTGGCAATCAGAGGCGGAAACAAATTCACCATCGTTGAGCCTTGCCCGCTCAGGAGTCGAGATAAGCCGAAAGGCAGAATCGCTCGTACGCTCCGAGCGCTTGCCAAAGATTGGATTACAAGCAGGATGGAACATAGACGGACCGATACTTGTAGAAGTTCCACCGATTAATCGAAACTTAAGCTACTGGTATGTCGGTCTGGGAGTCAGCTATAATATTTCTTCACTCTATAAAACAAACAAATCGATTGCTAAAAGTCGTGTCGCAACACAGCAGGCAGTTGAAACACTTGAAATGGAGCGAGAGAATTTATCTCTTGCTGTCAAAGCTGACCATGTGCGCTATCTTGAGGCATACGAAGAGCTTAAAACACAGCAGAAAAGCGTCGAACTTGCTGAACGCAACTATCAGACCACTTCGACTCGTTATTCAGCCGATATGGCGTTGATAACAGATATGCTTGACGCCGCAAATTCAAAGCTCGATGCAGAGCAGCAACTCGTAAACGCACGCATAAATATAATCTACTATTATTACAAACTCTTGTTTACAACTGGAAAAATATGAAACATCGAAGCAAAAAAATATTGTCTTATATCCTTTCAATTGCAGTAATTGTCGTGGCAGCCATCTGGGTTGGTTCCCGATTCATTCATCTCGGCAACGTTGAGTTTACAGACAATGCCCAGATTTGTCAGCAGATAGTTCCTGTAAACAGTAGGGTGCAGGGCTACATCAAGGAAATAAGGTTCAAGGAGTATGAGCCTGTGAAAAAGGGAGATACGTTGGTCATAATAGACGATTCTGATATGCAATTGAATGTTGCACGTGCCCGGGCAGATTATCAGAATGCTCTTGCCGGACTTGATGTTGCCGATCGCTCAGTGGCTTCAGCTTCTGCCAATGTTGCTGTCAGCGAGGCATCTATTGCGGAGGCAAAAGTACTGATGGAAATGGCAGCGACAGATTTTGCCCGATACGAAAAACTATTGGAGCAGGATGCTGTCACACGTCAGCAATACGATGGCGTAAAGACGGATTATGAGGCGAAAAAGGCACGTTATGAGATGCTTTCACGTCAACGTTCGGCCTCATCAACGGTGGTTGACATAAACCGTCAGCGTATATCTCAATCTGAGGCAGGAATAGAACTTGCAAAAGCACTTCTTGAAACAGCAGAACTCAACTTGAGTTACACGGTTATTACCGCTCCGTGTGATGGCTTCACATCGCGAAAGAATATTCAGGTTGGTCAACTTGTTCAACCCGGTCAGACATTGCTTGATATTGTTGATAGTCAGGATATATGGGTGGCTGCAAACTACAAGGAGACCCAGCTTGTCCACATAAATCCGGGCAGTGAGGTTGAGATAAAGGTAGACGCTATTCCCGGTGTGACTTTCAATGGCAAGGTTAAGTCAATATCAACAGCAACCGGAGCGTCTCTTTCTTTACTCCCGCAGGATAATTCAGCCGGAAATTTTGTAAAGGTGCGTCAGCGTATCCCAATAAGAATTGAGTTTACAGCCGATAATAGCCCTGAAGATATGGCAAAACTTCGTGCCGGGATGAATGTGGAATGTAGCGTAAAGTATTGATATGGCAGATTGGCACGCTCCTCAGGGACCGTTTGATATTCCTGAAGTCCCTGACTATATTCCACGGCGGTTAAAACCGTATCTTTTTATATTCTTTGTCCTGATAGTGCAGTTTTCCGGAGGTGTCTACCTTGCCGCGGCTTCAGACATGGTTGGCACATCTGCGTTAATGCAGGAAGATATTTTGATGGCGGGATATGCCTCTTTGATAGGTTTGTCCATAAACTTTGCCGTAATGTTCCGCATTAAATTCCGATTCTCTCTTCGCACGCAACTTCTTGTTTCCGGAGCGGTATTGATAGCTGCAAATGTGATTTGTGCCTACACCACAAGTGTCCCGTTACTGGTGATAACTTGCTTTATCGCAGGCTGGTTTAGAATGCAGGCCACGCTTGCCTGTAATTCCACTATTCAGCTTTGGCTGACACCGGTCAGAGATATGGCAATATTCTTTTGTTATGTCTACATTATAGTCGACAGTGTGATTCAGCTGAGCGGCATCGCCACAATCTATACTGCTTTTTTCTCACAATGGGAATATATGCATTGGATAATGATGGGATTCCTTTCCCTAATGATGTTAATGGTGTTGATTCTTGTTAAACCGATTCGCGGTCCAATGTTCATACCATTACTTGGAATTGACTGGATAGGCGGTATTCTTTGGACCGGCTTCATGATGTGTTTCACCTTCATAGCGGTCTATGGAAATTATTTTGATTGGTGGGATGCTTTTGAAATAAGAGGTGCAGCCATCATCGGACTTGCTTGTCTGGGAATAAATCTCTGGCGAGCCTCATTCCTTCATCATCCTTATATATGTTTTCAGGCTATGAAGAATAAAAATGTAATACGTGCAACCGCAGTTTATCTCGTTTTCTTTACTCTTATAGCAACCGAACACGTTTTTGAACATAGTTATGCCGCAAACATTCTCGGATTTGACGAGACAAATCTTATTGACCTTAATTGGTATGTTTTTGTCGGAATAGTGGTCGGATGCGGATTCACATATTTTACATTCGCCTTGCGTAAATGGAGATATAAGACTATGACAGCCATTGCATTTGCGCTGGCAATTGTTTATCTTGCATATTTCTATTTCTTTATAGACTATGGGGTTGAGAAAGAGATGCTTTTCATTCCACTTTTTTCCAGAGGGGCATCATCTGTTATAATTTCGATTGTTTTTCTGACCTCAATCGTGCAGAGTGGTTTGTCTTTTCAAGTCTTTCCGCAAGCTCTCACAATCAATGGTTTCACCGGAGCCGTAATGGGCGCAACACTCGGACCTGCAATAATCGGTGAGCTTTTGCGACATACGATGGCTAAGAATGTTGCTTTATTAGGAACGAAAATAACCCATAGCAATCCCGATGTGATTTTTTCATCTTTCGGTCAATTGTATGGAATGGTGCAACGTCAGGCATTAGTTGTGTCTATGAAGGAGATATATGGTTGGTTGCTTATCGTTGCGCTTGCCTCTCTGCTTGTAATTCTGTTGAGTTACAGCTCCGTCAGACCTTTTGCCATATTCCCGAAATGGAGCAAAATTCGTCGAATCATCAGGCATGTTGTGAGAATGGATGAGGAATATCAGAAAGAACACCCCTGATTCCATCGTGGATTTATTATAGTCTGACCTGTTCTGATACACCTTAAGAGGCTATGCCAAAATTTTGAATTTTGACATAGCCTCATTAACTTTGCAGTCGGCGAACGTCTCGCTGACAAAAATGTGTCGAGGTAAAGGTTATGATTGGAAAGGACACACGATTGGGTAGAACCCTATTGGAATCTGGAACTATATTATAACCTGAAAAATAAGAAAAATAATAAACAAAGAATATGTTAGGAAATTTCATTTATTCCAATCCCACAAAAATATATTTTGGCGATAATGTTCAGAAAAATCTCGTTAAGGCTCTGAGTGGTATCGGCAAAAAGGTGTTATTGACCTACGGAGGAGGTTCAATTAAGAAAAACGGAGTGTATGATGATGTCATTAACGCTCTTAAGTCCACTGGAAAAGAGGTGGTGGAGCTCCCCGGCGTAATGCCTAACCCTACGGTCGATAAGCTTATCGAAGGGTGCAGGATTGCCCGCGAAAACAATGTTGATTTCATTCTTGCTGTCGGAGGAGGCTCAACCATTGACTATGCTAAGGGAGTGAGTGTAGCAGCATGGTATGACGGCGACGCATGGGAACGCTTCTGGGTGAGACAAGAAAATCCTAAGCCCGGTGAAAGAATCATTCCGGTGGGAGCTGTGCTGACAATGGCTGGCACGGGTTCGGAGATGAACGGTGGTTCAGTCATCACCAATCGTGCCACAAAAATGAAGATTGGCAAGGTGTTCAGAGATGATGTGATGCCTAAGTTTGCCGTTCTCAATCCGCGTTACACATTCTCGTTGCCACATCGCCAGATGGTGGCCGGAATTTTCGACACCATGAGCCATATTCTGGAACAGTATTTCACAGGTGATGACGACAGCACATCCGACTATCTTGCAGAAGGATTGATGCGCTCCGTAATTGAATCAAGCCGTGTTGCGGTGAAAGATCCGGAAAATTACGAAGCACGTTCCAACCTGATGTGGTCGGCTACATGGGCACTCAACACTCTTATCGGAGAAGGGAAGTCACAAGACTGGATGGTCCACATGATCGGCCAGGCAATCGGGGCATACACAGATGCCACTCACGGAATGACCTTATCGGGTGTTTCCGAGGCATACTATCGCCATATTATGAAATATGCTCTTAAGCGTTTCGCCCGTTTCGCTCGCGTGGTTTGGGAGATTCCGGCAGAAGGGAAGAGCGAAGAACAGCTTGCTTCAGAGGGTATCGACGCACTCGTAGCATGGATAAAAGAGATTGGAGCCGCTTCGGAGATAACCTCACTCGGAGTTACAGAGGATATGCTTGAAGGAATTGCCGATGCCACTATCATTCTAAACGGAGGGTATAAGACCTTGACTCGTGACGAGGTAATAGAAATATTACGTCAAAGTCTCTGACGATTAACAGGGGAGTCTGTGAGACACAGCAATTCGCAATGATTGTCCGAATGAGATTGGAAGAGGTGAAATCCGGAAATATTTGCCGATAAGAGTCTCACTCGTAATTAAAGATTATCAATTTAACCACGTCCCAAAAGTTATAAGTATAGCTTTTGGGGCGTGGTTTGCATATAAGTAAGCCACGATAAGTCGGCTATAATTTGGACATTGCATCGAAGAAGGAAAACGAGTAAAAAAGAAAAGATTCGTAAAAATGTCAAAAGCTGTTTACCTTCTTACACTGACGGGTATTATCACTTGTAAGTGAGGAAAAGATTCAACAACATCATCTTCTCAAGTTTCAAAACTTGCTAAGATTGATTTTGAATCTTGAGATAAACTAATTATCGAAGCTTTACTTAATTAAAGAAAGGAAAAAAAGACCAAAGCTTTTTAGAGTTTGATAAAATCTTTGTAAATTTGCATAAAGTAACGCATGAAAAATGCGTTTGCGAACATATCAAAGATGAGCGTCAAACACTCGGTTATCTGATACTGAAAATCTGGACAATTTTCAATCTACACAGATAGCAAGCAATGGCGCTCACGCTGAAGTGTATATCATGGTTCTTACAACTGTCATATATACCAAAGGCGTGAGCTTTTTACTTGTTACTTGTAGACAGGCAGTCCAGAGCCTCAGTATGGTAGCAAAGTGATGAAGTTCACGCTTCTTTTTGTAAAGCTTCATATAGTAAAATTTATAATGAATAGAGAAATAAATATTTGCATAAAAGGTGTTTTTATTTTCATCATAGTTTTGTTGACATCATGTGGAAAAATCAAGAATGGCGACACTCTCTATGAGGAAACTAAAAGTGGAATAGTTTTGGTGAGAGTTGATAATTATTATGAACTCAGGTCACCTGACGGATATACGATGTATTTTACAGATATTGACGATGATGGAAGTCTATCTAATTTGACATCCAATCAAGATTCAATAAAGAAGTCAACCGGATACGGAACCGGTTTTATAATCTCAGATAAGGGTGAAATAGCCACAGCTAATCATGTGATTCAACGATCTATAAATGAAAACGAAGTCAGAAACTCCATATTTCGGGCAATCGAAAGGGCAAAGTCTGACTTAAACTATGAATATCAGTCGTTATGTAAGGATTATGAAGATTTGCAATTCGCAATAGAATATGGGGATTTGTGGGGAGAACCATCAGATACATGGAGAATAGGATTCATCTTTATGCCATTGAACAGCGTATTGAGGAATGTAGACAATTATATTCAAATCTGTCTTCAATTAACCCGCACACATTTAATATATCTCAGAAAACATCGATTGGGATAGCTTACAATGATACTCATATCACTGACGATTCTGATTTTATTCCTTGTGTAAGTGAAAAAGTGGATGAGGAAAACGATCTTGCGGTGATTCAGTTGAAAGATAAAACTACTCCGAAAGATAAATATGTGTTTTCAATTCCTTCTGCTGATCCTCTTGAGAATTATTCTTATATTGATAAGATTCTGAAGAGCATATATAAGGATAAAAATGAGAATATTTTTATGATAGGGTTTAATCTCGGACCGGCTTTAGCCCTTACCTCTGAGGGACTTAAGGCGCAGGTAAATAAAGGGAACATCAGTCAGAAGCAGGACACACGCCTTCTTTATTCAATCCCTGCGTTGCCGGGGAGTAGTGGTTCACCGGTGATTAATAGTGAAGGAGAATTGATTGGAGTTAATCACGCCGGGATTAACCAGACGCAGAGTTTTAACTATGGAATAAGAGTTAAACACCTAAGAAAATTATTTGAATAATTAAAGTAAGATTTGAGAATATTAGGAAGCAATCATTGCAGTCGAAATTCTGTTATCCTTTGATACATGAAGAAAGTTAGACTGATAATACTATTGTTTGTCATTATACATTTGATGACGAGGTCTGTCTTCGGATATAAGACGTCTCAATGTATTGATGCTGAGCAGCTTTTGACCGAGTATTTTCGCATACTTGAAAGCGACAATCCTGAGGAGATGAACAGATGGGCAAGTTCAAAGTCAGAACCGGAATTGGCCGTAATACCAATTGTGGTTGGGAATGGACTATTAAATCAAATTGAAGGCAATGCCCTGACAGATTCAGCACATTACAACGCATACATGTCGGCTATCGGGTTGATTGAGAAAGGCGTTGATGCAATAGATAAATCCGGATTTAATGAATACTTATATGTAACTACTGCTGAAGCAGGCATGGTTCCGGTAAGGTATATTTTAGCAAATGCCTATGACAAGGTTTATAAATATATGGAGGCAGATTCTGCCTATACTCAGACAGCAAGGGAAATAGGACGTGACTTCGGTCAAAATTCCGAAGAGTTTGTCTTCTGGAGCAATCAGTGTGCTGAAAGCTTACAGCGAAAAAACAAAAACTACGAAAAAGCTATAAGCCTATTACTGCCTGTAAAAGAGGCGGCGTTACATTCCCCCGAGGTTTCGGACTCCACGGCTTGTGAGTATCTTATATCCCTTGCTCAAAAATATCAACGTTCGGGCAACCATAAAGAAGCCAAACATCTTGCTCATGAAGCTGAAAAACGGATGGGAAAGAATCAACGTCTGATATTTTGTGTCAGCAATACGTTGGGTGAACTTTATTGGATTGAAGGAAACCACGATACAGGTTATTCGTACTTCAAGAAAGCTGAAGCCAATGCGCCCTCGCTGGATGAGTTTTTCGCCACCGGAGTGAATTGCGCCAATATATTGCGTCAGACTGGATTTATTGAATTGGCTAAAACAACGTTTCTCGAATTGGAGAAATATCTGACTTCGAGTGAGCTCAGCATTGAAGCTGTTTTTAATTATTACGAATCATTAGGTGTCTTTTATATATTCACCGATCCCGTTAAATCAGCTGATTATTTCAGAAAAGCAGAGACATACATAGATTATGTTGACTATCCGTCCCTGATCAGACATATAATAAATTCTCAGATATACCCCAATGAAGGAAACAGTTTCAAAGTCATATCAGCTTTAGAGAGAGCAGAATCATTATATGGCATGCTCATTTTTAATGCTCCGAATCTCGTAAATGAGCTTTTGATGCTTAAAGGGTATTATTTGATGGAGATAAAAGACTACAAGTTAGCTCGCAAGTATTTAGAGAAAGCATATATGCACATGTCGGATTATGCACCGGGCGACTCACAAATGCTTACATTACTTAGATATTTGGCTCAACTTGACGAAATAGAGGGAGATGAAATTAGAAGAGGATATTATCTTGGGGTGCAATTGAGAAATGCTAAGCTTCATGGAGAAACATCCGGGGCATATCTTAATGCGGTTGCCGATAATTTACATTATAATCTTCAAGAGGGTCATTTAGAACAGGCAAACTATTTTTATGATATTTATAGAAAGAATAGACCTACTGACTTTAATACCCGTTGTTTTGGTTATCGGTTGAAGAAATTGGAAAATAAAATATCGGAAGCAGAAAAAGATTTATTTGATATAAGACGTGATTTTCCTGATGAGAAAAATCTTATTGACTTTATGTTCCAAAAGTTCTATTTAGAGCAACACTCATCGAAAATTACTAATGTGGCACATGATGTATTCAGTGTATTCACTGAAGAGACTTCAAGGAAATTGCTATTTATGAGCAATAGAGAACGTCGAAATTATGATTCAGAAATTCGTTTGAGAAGAGATGAAATAATATCATCGTTGCAATTTGCACCTGAATTAGTCGGCTTAGCATTAGATTATTCTCTATTTTCAAAAGGATTGCTTTTTCACACACAGAGTAAAATTAATAATATTTTACTTAAAGAAGATTCAGCTCGAATTGAAATTGATAAAATTAGAGGACTTAAAGCAGAACTCATGTTTGCTGCCGGTTCCCTTGATTCTGAAAGAATTAATTCAATAAGAAGAGCAATTGATTCACGAGAAAGATATGTAATAAGTGATTTTATACATTATGATATATTCAAAAATGATTTAAAGCGATATTGTAAGGAATCGTTATTTTCACATATTTCTTCAAATGAAACAATGTTAGATTTTGTAGAATATGAAAATATGGGCGAAAGCAATATCGGATGTTTCATAATAGGAGGAAATGGAAATTTAAGATTTCAGGGATTAGGAAAATCTGAAACCCTTACACAAGAAAACGTCTATAAGGTAATTTGGAATAATATTATCCCTTTCATTTCTGAAGATATGACTATCTATTTCTCGACTGATGGGGATTTGAACGTATTGCCAATTGAATATGCAGAAGATGAAAACGGAGTTCCAATGTGTGAAAAATATTCTATTCATCGGGTATTCCATTTATCTGATGTTGATAGGAGTTCGCATGGTTTGGGCAACAGTATCGTTGCCGTAGGTGTGTCTGATCATAATTCACCAATAAGATGTGGTGAGAATATAGATCGTGGGGATTGGATTGACCTCCCGAATGTTGAATACGAAATGCAACTGATTAATAATGCGCTTCAAGGTTATGACGTCAGAATATTACTAAACGATGAAGCAACTGAACCAAATATCTTGGCTTTGTCCGGCACTCCAATATCAACACTTCACATTTCAACACATGGGTTTTATAGAAGTAGTGCTGATTTGAATGAAGCCATTAATAATCCGTCAAGCGATGACTATCATATAGCGCGACGTTTTCTATCTGCCGGTGTGTCGGAAGTAAACGGATTTATTCTGCGTCAGGGTAATATTTCATGGAAAAGTCCCAGAATTTTTGAAGAACATGATGATATACTGACTTCAGATGAAATAGAAATAATGTCTTTCCCTAATCTCAATCTTGCAGTCCTTTCGGCTTGCGAGACCGGTTTAGGAGAAATAGACAGTGACGGTGTGTGGGGACTGCAGCGCGCGTTTCGTATTGCCGGTGCGAAATCGCTGATATGCTCTCTTGCAAAAGTCAACGATTACTGGACCGCTCAGTTTATGGATGTGTTTTACGAACAAGCAGCTCAGGGTAATAACATATATGATTCATTTCAGAGTGCTCAGAGAAGGTTGCGACATGAACTTCCTGACAACCCTGAAATATGGTCATCGTTTATATTGATTGAATAATCATAAACATCATAATGGAAGAAACTTACGAAAAAATCGTGCAGAAATGGTATATGAGGTTGCGAGGCAGCTTCACTGACATTCTTATGGATAAATATAAGAATAGCAACATGCGTCTTGCCGATGTTGAGAATATCTATCAAGATGTTTTCATTGCAATTCATCAGAACATCGAGGAGGGCCGCATTGGAACCAATTGGGACTGGAGAAATTATATCATTCGTGTCGGTCTTAATATGGCAAGCAAGAAATACCGGATGATCGGAAGGCATGATTCCCTAAATGAAACTGATCCGGAGGACGGTGAGAAACTATCGGCAAGGGCTCAAAAGATTAATGATATACTTAAAGCCTTGCCTACACAGGAAGGTGACCCCGGACTATATAATGACCCGGATGCACAAGCCCTTTTGGGTGATGAACTGAATCATACCCCTGAACCCTGTGCGTCAATAATTCGTAAGACTTATTTCAGTGGTATGTCTGATGCTGAAATCGCTGAAGAAGTTGCTCCGTATCGAGATAATGGCAAATCACTTGCGGTTAATGCCAAGGCGGTTAGAGCTCGAAGATGGCTCTGTATGCGTGACTTGATTTATAGAGTTAAACTCGCTCTATATAATGCCGGTATTATAGATGAAAAACCTGAAAGGATGATACGAAATGGAAGATAAAGAAGAAAATAAAGATTATATAGAACTGTTTGACCGATATGTCGATGACAGCCTGAGTGAGGAGGAAAGGCAGTCTTTTGAAGAGAAATTACACTCTGATAGAAGTTTTGCTACAGATTTCCGAATATATCTTTTCACACTAAAAGGAGTATGTCAGGAGGCGGAACAGGATAATATTGAGTTCGGTCATGCAATTAAGCATTTAACCAAAGAAGAACTTCTGAGGATAATAGGGCGTAGTTCCAAACCGCGTATCATGCGTTTGAACTATCTACGTGAGCGAATGGCATGGGTTGCTTCTATTGCGGCGATTCTCATTATAGGTATATTCTCAGTTTTCAAAGTGCATCAGGAAGGCCTGAACCGACTTGACAACACAATCGTGGCATATTACTATATCCCTGATTCAAACAGGGGGGGGAAGACAATAACTAGGGGGTGGGAGTCCATAACTTCGAGCGATATTCCATCTCTTGAAAAGGCTTATCAAATGGCACCGACAGATGACATACAAGCTCAAGAAGATGCCGGGATGCGTCTTGCAATGGCTTATTTGAAGATTCACGACCGAAAGAAGGCTAAAGAGATGTTGACAGCGATGTCAATTCGCTTTGCTGATGATGAAGAGTTTGTTGCTCAGTGTCATAAGATTCTAAATCAATTATAATAGTGATTAAACGACTTTTAATGATTTTTTTGTTGTCAGTCTCGGTTCTTACGGGGCTGGCAACTAATCGTGCGTTGCTTGTAGGTATTGGTATGTACGACCGGATGAAAACAGGTTGGAGTGTCATACATGGTGATAACGACGTGGCGTTACTATTACCCTTGCTCAAGAAGAGAGGATTTGATGATATTGTTACTTTGACAAACGAGAAGGCAACAAAAGCAAGAATTGTAAAAGAACTGACTCTACTTGCAAAGAGGTGTCAGGAAGGGGATAAAGTGTATTTCCATTTTTCCGGTCATGGGCAACCTATTCGTGATGACAATAATGATGAGGGCGTATTGAAAAAATATGATGAGTCTATCATTCCATACGATGCGTGCAGAGACAGTCGTAAGATGAATGGCACTTATTCAGGTCAATATCATCTGATTGATGATGAATTGTGTCCGTTGCTTGATGCTGTTAAACGGAAGTTGGGAGCAGATGGTGAGCTTTTCGTAGCCGTAGATGCTTGTTTCAGTAAAGGTATTCAGAAGGATGAAATGACAGATATTGATCCCGAACTTATCAGATATGTTCGTGGAACTAATTATGCGTTCACTCCTCCGGGGAGGATAACCGTCAAATCTCCAAAAGGATTTACTAAAGGTGCGATTCTCACAGTTGTTACAGCATGTCAGGATAATGAGCGCAACTTTGAGTATAAAGCTCCAAGTGGAAGAATGTATGGCTCACTTTCGTATTATATTTCAATACTTCTTAAAAGCAATGCCGACTTCAGCCGGTGGCGGAGGTGCTTTAGCGAAAAGTCCTATATAAATCGAGGCATTTTCCAAAGTATTCAGCACCCGTCAATCAAGATTTTTCCATAATTCTGTTTACCATTACGTCTTTCGAGGTATTTCTCATCGTAAAGTTAAACAATACATGTATGGAAAAACTCAAACTAAACTTCGATACTGAAATACTTGGAAAGCCTCATACCTATGTTGTGGAGGTTCCGTATCAGGATGGGGTAGTTGCTACAAGTGAATTTTGTCCGACGGAATTATTATCAGGTGCCGTTGACCTTATGGCAGCCATAAGAGGGGAATCTCTTGACAAGTTTATGGCAGACTGCCGTATGCAACTCCACGCTATGTCTAAAATAAAGGAAGCTGACACCGACCTTGACCGGCATATAGGTGGACTGATGGCTGTTGTAATGGATCACCTCAGCCGCAACAAACTTATTTCCTTCGGAGATCTTTTGATGTATGTTGACTGTTTCAGTCTTCTACTCAAGTCCGGAGGGTTTGATAGCGATGAGATACGTAATATGTATCCTCGAATAACTCACACAATATTGGAACTTTATCCGGACTACATTTCTAACGTGCCGGACGTTTTCGCAAAAAAGGAATAAATCAGACGACTTCATTTCAAAACTTCCAGAAGTACTAATTTCTCTGAAAAACGAGATTGAAGAAAAATTGAAGTAGCGTTTACCTTTTCTGCCTACTGGTATTATTAGATGTAAAACTTATAAAATTTGATAATTATGGCAACTCTCGTAAAATGCCCCTATTGTGGCAGCTATCAAACATCAAAAACAACAAATGGCAAGGTGAGTGATGTCCTCGCCAAGACTGGAGCCGTTGTTGGTGGCGCACTTCTCCAAATGGTGACCGGAGTTCCCGGAGCCCTCGGTGCAAATCTTGGATATGGACGCACCTGGCATCAATACTGTTGCTCAGAGTGCCATGAAGCATTTAAGGTTCGCCTTGGAGTAACCGGTAATGTGAAGGAAGTCAAGAAATACTAATAGTAGGAAGATGGAATCAATATTTCCAATTATAGGCGCGGTTTTCTTCCTTGGATTCTTGGCTAATAGATTAAATAAGAGGAGTGAGGAAGAATCTGTAAACCATCATTATGATGAGGTTGTGGCTGACATGTACAATAATCAAAACAACGAAGAAATGAAACAGGATAATGATACACCCAACCCTGATACTCAAGGACTGATGTTTAATACTCTAAATCAATTGGGTTGTCAGCCAACAGCAAATGACGATGGAACTATCTCGGTTCAGTATCAAGGAGAGAACTTCTACATGGAGTTCGGAGGAATGTATGCACGTGTATGGGATCCGGGGTGGGCATGTATCGAGGCGGATGAGCCGGATTTGCCGAATATTCGTGAGGCAGTCAATGCTACCAATTTCAATTTTGGGCCGACAGTAGTAATGACAAAACCGGATAAGGATGGAGTCATTAGTTTTCATAGCAGAAGAGATATTATGCTTCATCCCGCATGTCCTGACAATGTTCCTTTCGTTAAGGCTGTTCTTGATTCGTTCTTTGATGCAAAAGAACAAGTACGTAGTAACTTTCAACAAATCAATACTCAACAGATGGAGATGCAACGCAATCGTCGTCCTGTGGGTTTCAATACGACACAACAGAATAACATACAAGAAGAATAATCATGAAAACGAGTTTCTATTTTGTCCTTTGGATTCTGATTTATCCTATCCTCGGACTTTTCAACAATGATTTAATCAATAATAATGCTTTCATCGTGGCGTGTGCCGTTGTATGGGGCTTATCATGGCTGCTTAACCAACTTATGCCACAGACGCTCACTTATGAACGAGTATCTCAGATTGCTCCAATTCTTGAAGATGTATATACCGGTAATGTGGCATCATTCCGAAAGCGATTAATGCGTGAATCAAGCATCGAACTTGTAACCGCAATATATTTTGTAGTGACAACCGTAGTAATCGGTATTGCCGTGTTTATCGCAGGAATTAATGATTGGATTGCTCTTATTATATTCGGTGTCTTTACCTTTGGAACCATCGACAGAATCGTAAAGCTAATGAAGGCAAAATCTTCGCTTAAAGAGAATCCGACTGCAGAACAGTGTATGGATATTGCCAATGAAACATACCATCTTGACTATGAATCTTATTATGAAGCGCGACAGGCAGTTTCATATAGTGATATGTTTCCTCCGCGTCCGCGTCACTTCAAGGTGTTTCAGATAATCTCCATCATTATCGCGGTCATTGCAGCTGTGCTCGGATTCTATTACATTATTTCTGCTATACTCATAATGCTCAACTCATCTTCTCTTGAAGCTGGAGCATACGCCGGAATGTTTTTTCTCTATGGTTCGCTTGCAATCTATTTCGGAATAAAAGATACAATCGCAATATCGCAAAATCTAAAGACAAATAATAACAAATTCTGATATGGAAATACGAAATTTCTGCTTTACAGGCAACATTCAGGGTAAAACCAAAGACCTTATCGTTAAGGCTCCGGTCGAAAATGGAAGAGTATATACCAACAAATACTGTCCCCAAGACCTACTGACCGGAGGTATCAGCTTCGCAGAAATTGTAAATGGAGAGGTAATTGGCGAGTTTATCACAGACTGTCAGAAACAAGTCATCGCTATGGGTGCAGCCGGAGCAAATGAAACAAGGCTTGACACTCACATTGCCGGACTTATGGCTGTAATAATGGATCATCTCGCCCGATGCAGACGCCTCATTTTCGGAGACCTCCTTATCTATATGGACTGTTTCAGTCTTCTCCTCGAAGCCGATGGATTATCCGATGAAGAAATCCGAGAGATTTATCCTCGTGTAACTCGAACTATCGTGGAGTTATATCCCAATTACATCTTCAACACAGCCGACCTCTCACCATTCAAAGGCAGTCATTTCGACTTCGTTCTCTTCAATGTCTCACACAAGTAAATCAATTATCATGAGAAATCATCTTGTATCACTTGTCGCTTTCATTACGTTGTTACTTGCTTCGTGCGCAGACTCTATATCTGATATTGAGCGCACCTACCAGCATGGTATCGAACGAGCAGAAAAAGCACAATCTGTTGAGGAACTCTCTCAAATTACGATTGATGTTCGCAACGACTTAATCAATGGAGCCAAAGGTATTGGAGGTGACCGGAAGATGAGCGAAGATGAAATGCGTAGATATAGCAACGCGCAATATTCCTTTGAACAAGCTATCGAAAGGCGTAATTATCAGCTCTCGGGAACACGTGGCGTTTGGCGAGATGCAAATTGAATTTACCTTATACTCCCTTAGGTATAATCATATACAAAGAACTTAAATCCCCAATTTAAGATATGTTTTATCAATCTCTAAATCAGGAAAGCCTACACCGCATCAATAACATCGTGACAGGCTTCAAAAATCATCCTAACTACGCTGCCTATTCCATCAGGTCATATTGCTATGACGCTCGGGCTGGTGTCCATGCTATCGAAGTTGGTAAAGGTACACAACTAATCAACCTATGGCTTTTCTATCCCGGTAGTGAGGGCGAAATCAATTCTATCGCCATCTATGGCTCATACCTACAGGGGCACTTAAACGCCATACGCAACTCCATGACTGTGTTTGGAATGCCGGTAGAGTCAGTTGATATGGATTACTCCGGAATGTCTGACTTTGTTGACATCTATCTTGAAGCATACTAAAAATTAGATACATTATGTTTACACCTCCTAAACCACGTTTTCGCGAACACTTTCGCCAAGACCTCATCAACAATCTAATGAATCGTTCCAATCAAGGGACTATTCAACTCTACAAACATCACATCATAACAGAGTGCATAATGTACTCTTGCGATATGTGTCTCGAATTTCAGCGTAAATCGGATGGTCTTCTGACCTCTGATTGGATAGAACACATCACAAAAGAAGTCGGTGAGGCAATCAAAACTATTTTGTCGAGAGACTTTAATGACGAAGACATTCGCGTTGCTGCCGAAAAAGTACAGCAGCTAATGCGCTCCCCCGCAACTGATCTCCAGAGAGAGGTTGACAATTACTATAACCGATAAAAGAATATTACATGGAACTTTTCAACAAAAAGAAAAAGATTGTGACTGTGGAAGAAACTGTTACGACCACTACAGAAACCGAAGTGAAAACCGAAGAAAGTTTTGCTCAGGTGGCACCTAAAAATGTCGGTAAACTTGACATGGTAATTGCCTTTGATACCACCGGTTCAATGGCTCAGTATATAGGTGCCGTTCGTAGAGAGGTTTCTGATCTGATTCCTCAGTTGTTCAAAGACAACGAGGATTTACGCCTCGGTATAGTCGCTTTCGGGGACTATTGCGACATGAACGACTCGCAGAACTTCGGAGATGCCTATCAGTTCATTGCCCCCACTGCGAACGAAAACGAACTTATTAAGTTTGTACTTAACTCCAAAGCTACTTCAGGAGGTGATGGCCCGGAGTTCTACGAGCTGGTAATCAAGAAAATCGTAGAAGAAACGCAATGGCGTGAAGGTTCTACGCGCTCAATCCTCCTTATAGCTGACGCCGTTCCCCATGAAGTCGGCTATTCCTATGAAAATATCGTCAATGGAGCCCAGATTGACTGGCGTATCGAGGCACGCAAGGCAGCTGATATGAAAATCAAGATTGACACTGTGACAATCACCGATGCTCCTTGGTTTCGTGAGCTGTCAGCAATGACAAATGGTGTCAGTGTGCCGTTTCATACGGGCTATAAGACATCCGAACTGGTCAGAGCCTCTGTAATGTCAAGGGGATCAATGCAAGCTCGTTGCAAATTCGATGACCTGATGGGGGCATGTGATGACGACGAAATGAAGAAGGTCTATGCTTCCTATAAAAAAGAACGTGATTCATTTGACATCTAATCTACAGATGCTATTCCTATCTTAAATGCGGGTGCTTTTTCTCATCCGCATTTACTTTTTCTAAGGATGGGTATTATCAGGTGTAACAAAAACTCAAACAATATGAAAAAACTCATTTTATTCTTCATGCTCCTAATTGGAGTAGAAGCGGCTCAAGCAAGAGAGCCATACGGAGATTATGTTTGCCAGTATATCTTCAATCCCTATACAGGTAATCTTCAATCGTCTTACAACCCGTTAAAGATTACCCACTATGGGATACAAGCAAAAAACACTAATGCTGGGACAAAGACGTGGGAAGCCAAATACCAGGGACCAATTAGATTGACTTGGCGTAACGGTGAAAATCATCGATTTCATAACTTCTATCTCGTAAACCAGCGAGTAGAGTTTTCAATCAGCGATGAGCCATTCATCACCCATAACGGCAGAAAATACTATGTCATCAATTTCGATGGACAGTGGCAACTCGCAGAAGCTATTTACTAACAAACAAAACAAACAAAACAAACAAAACAAACAAAAATGAAACAGATACTGGTTATACTGCTGGTTCTCACCCCATTATTCATGGTAGCCAAACCGAAAGAGTCGATGACGGATTCTTACAACCTCCAACGAGCATACGAAGAAGGGAGTAAAGGGAATTATGACGCTGCTTTGGAATACTTCAACAAGGAAGTTAGAGAAAACCCTAAAAACGGATTCGCTTATCTCGGAATTGCCGGAGTGCAGTTTGAGAAGAAGCACTTCGATGAGGTGCTTGATGCAGTCAACAAGGCAATACGATTGCTTCCGAAGAAGCAGAACACACTTCTCTCTACTGCATATCTTCTTCGCGGACAGACTATGCTTGAGGCACAAGATACGGTAGCAGCATACTCCGACATGGCTAAGGCTATATCTATTGACCCAACATTTGCTGATCCGTACGAAAAGAGAGGTCAGCTCTTCTATGAGCAGAACAGGTACGAAGAAGGTAATGCAGACTATACCCAACTAATTAAGGTTAACCCGGGAAGCGTTATTGGCTATATGGGGTTGGGGCGAAATGCCCAGGCTCAAGAAAGGTATGATGATGCCATCTCTCAATATGACAAGGTAATCCAGATGTATCCCGACTATTCGTCAGGATATTCATTCCGAGCAGAAAGTTATCTTTCAAAGAAAGAATATCTTAAAGCAATTGATGATATATGTAAGGCTCTTGAAATTGACAGTGATGCGAAGGCATATAGACTCCTGTTCCAATTCCCATGCGAGCAACTTAGTCTTGTTGTGACCAAACTTAAAGGATTGTCGGCAAAAGATCCTCACACCGGAGAGTATCTATATTATAGTGCCCAGTTGTATAATAAGTTTAAGGAGTACGACAAGGCAGTTGACGCTCTTAAAGCGGCCTTTGAGATAGATGCAAGACCGGTAATACTTGAAGAAATGTCTGACAATTATTTTGCTATGGGTGATTTCACTTCTGCATTGGATTGTATTGACCGTGCATTACTGATGGCTCCTGATGACCTTGATTTGATTTCGTCTAAAGCTGATATTCTAGGCGAAGCGGGAGATTATGATGGAGCAATCGCTGAATGGACAAAGTACATTGATATGACTCCCGATTTTGGCGGTGGCTACTATCGACGTGGTTGGTTTAAGGATTTGTCGATGAAAACAGATGAGGCTCTTGAAGATTATAATATGACAATAATGCTGCTCCCGGATTATGCCTATGCTCACCTTGGCAAAGGGGATATGCTTATGCGAAAGGGGCAAAAGGAGGAAGCTTTGGAAGCATATCGAAAAGTCGTTGAACTTGATACCGTTCCCAATAATAACTCATGTGCGATGTATGCGCTCCTTGCACTTGGCGAGAAAGATAAAGCTATTGATTTCATGAATCGAGTTATTGAGAACGATTCCATATACAATGGGAATTATTATGATGCCGCTTGCTTCTACTGCCGCATCGGAGAACTTGACAAATCGTTAGATAATCTTCGTGCCGCACTTGAAAAGGGCTTCCGCCGTTTGCATCATATCATGGCTGATGACGACTTGATTGAATTGCGCAATACAGATGGCTTTAAGTCGCTCATGGAGGAATTTGATAAACCTATTACTACGACTGAGAGTGAATCACACAGTGAGAGCGTTGTCATTGGAGAGCGTACTGAAATACCATTTTCGCCAGAAGGCGGGTGTGCCACGGTCAAATGCATTATTAACGACCTTCCGCTATCGTTTATATTCGATACTGGTGCAAGCATTGTGTCGCTGTCACAGACTGAGGCCAACTTTATGTTGAAGAATGGCTATCTCTCGAAGAAGGATATGATAGGAACAGGCCGCTTTACCGATGCCAATGGCGATGTGAGTGAAGGAACAATCCTCAATCTAAGAGAGGTGGACTTCGGCGGATTGAAGTTGAAAAATGTCAGGGCTTCGGTGGTAAGAAATCAAAAGGCACCTTTGTTGCTTGGCCAGACGGTTTTAGGTCGCTTGGGGAAAATTGAAATCGATAACAAGAATCAAAAACTGATCATAACGCCAAATCGATGATTTAACTTTTGCAGAAGTTGTTATTTGAAGATGTAAGAACTTCTAAATCCCTCTGAAAAATGGAATTGATAATCCCTATTTTAGGCGTAGTTTTCTTCTCCTCCTTTTTAACCAACAAACTGAATAAAAAGGAGGATGAAACCGTTAACTACCAGTATGATGAAGTATTGGCTGGTATGTATAATAATCAAAAATAGCGAAGAAATGAATCAAGAGAATGAAGTCGCCAAGCCGGACACACTGGGTCTGATGCTCAACACTCTTTACCTACTCGGCTGTCAATCGACTGCTAACGAGGACGGCACCATATCTGTGCAGTATCAAGGTGAGAACTGTATGGCATTATGTCATATCCGAGAGTTTACATCTTGATTATAATTCTAACGATGGATGTGTTCGCATAGCTGTTTGTTTTACCGATACTAATAATCATACTCACACAGTTTCCATTATATCAAATAGTGACGAGAAACTCCAGTGCGAGTATGAGTTTGAGGGCGGTGTTGATATATACACTGAATTTGATAATGGTAAAAAGACAATCCACATCTTCGAGCAAATGGGATCTTGTTCTCACATAGAAACTTGGTGTGAAATGGTAAGTGACTACGAGTTCGATGTTCCTAAAATTCAAGTAGTAAGAAGAGAGGATGTTGATTATACAGCAGATGGATATGTTGTCGCCACAAATTATATAAGAGTTGATGGAGAGCTGAAAAATGTATCATCAATTCGTAAAAAATGTAATTCCTAATAATGAAAGTAAATGAAGGTTACAGAAATAGTTAAAGATCGAATGCTTGGCTGTCTATATGGTCAGGCAATAGGTGACGCTCTTGGTCTTGGTTCCGAGTTTATGGACAAGGATGAGGTGAGTAAGACCTATACCAATGGCTTATGCAAATATGAACAGATAATTCAGGATGCACACAGACGGAGGTGGCCAATTGGAGCATGGACGGATGATACTGATATGATGTTGTGCATTCTATCTGCATTTGAGAATGGCAAATTCAATGTTCACAACGTCGCACAAAACTTCAAAGACTGGTTTAATGGAGGACCTATGGGTATTGGTGGTCATACATTCAAGGTATTATGTATGAGTGATTACGTTAAACAACCTGAAATGTGTTCAGAACTTTGGTGGAACTTATCCCGACATCAGAGTGCAGCTAATGGCGCGTTAATGAGAACTTCAGTTGTTGGTCTTGTTCAAGATAATATTGAGATTCAGGCATCCGACATTTGTAAACTTACACATTATGACCCTCGGTGTATTGGTTCATGTGTAATAGCTTCACTGATTATTCATAATCTTGTATGGAATGAATACGAACTAACATACGATGAGATAATAGACATTGCTAAAAAGTTTGATGAGAGAACAATTGAATGGGTAGATCTGGCTTATCAAAATGAAAATATTTCAGCCCTTGATTTGGATGAAAAGTATTCAATTGGATATACCCTCAGAACATTAGCTGCCGCTTTATGGTGTTATTGGCATGTGTCTTCGTTTGAAGACGGTCTACTGTCTATCGTTAACGAAGGTGGTGATGCTGATACAAATGGAGCTATCGCGTGCGCTATCCTTGGTGCAAAGTTTGGCTATTCCTCTATTCCTAGATATTATATTGAAAATCTGAATAACCGCGAGGTATATAATAATAAACTCTCACATTTCATAGCGCAGGTTCTCAATGAAAAATCATAAGAAGGTTATATGGTCAATGGCGATTGGAGTCGCTTGTGTGCTTCTCTTAATTACTGTGAGTCACTTTATTGTCGTTAGGAATGCCTTCGAGAGAACGTATGACAATGTTGCGGAAATACCACACAACAAGGTCGGATTGTTGTTGGCGACATCTCCAATTACTCCCGATGGAGCACATAACTTGTACTTCGATAATCGCATCACAGCGGTGGATGAATTGTATAAGACCGGGAAGATTGACTTTATAATTGCCAGTGGTGGGGATTATACCAAATCTAAGACTAACGGCTGTGATGAACCCCGTGCTATACTCGATTCATTAGTAGCACGTGGTATTCCTGCGGACAGGATTATTCTCGACTATGAGGGAACCCGCACGCTCAACTCAATTGTTAAGGCAAAAGAGGGATATGGCCTTGACTCGTTGACACTTATTTCACAAAAATATCATAATGAGAGAGCCATATATCTTGCCGACAAATACGGTATTTGTGTAGTCGGATACAATGCTTTGCCATCTCCGATACGATGCAATTGCATCAAGAACACCCTCCGCGAATATCTTGCCCGCGTTAAGATGTTTATAGACAATCTGACGAATAATGCACCCAATTTTGAAAGGCAAAATATTGATTTTAAGATTCCGGTAAAAGATGATGCACATACGAACTTTCTTGGTCTTTTCTATGGTATGGAAAAGAATTCCGACGGAGAGTTTGTGGATCCCGTTTTGGATATAATCCCTGAAATAACACATAAAGAATTTTCAAGCATCTGGTACAAACCAATAGACAGTGTAAGATTTGAAATGACATTGGGTATTTATTTGGACAATAGGTATCCTTCTGACGCTGTTCGCGAAACCGTATTCAAAAAACTTAACTCGATTATTCCCGATGGATTTTCGTACGATATTGATAAAAAACAGGAGTCACTATTGAAAAACGGTGTAGAAACTACGCAATCAGTCAAAAGCTTCCTTGATGGCTGGGGGAATTTATTCAATAAAGTCAGTAGATTAAATGGATATGGTCCAAAATATGCCAACTATCCTATGATAGTTGGATCAAGAGGATGTGCTGTTAGTCATAAAATTTATGAAGATTCTATATGGGCAACATATATAATAGAGATGAGTGTAGATTATCATTCCTCATGCGGATGCTCAAGCTCGGCTGATTACTATACTATTAATAAACAATCCGGTGAGATTTTTAATCTATCCAAATTTTTGGTGCAATCTAAGCGATCAGATATAACTGCTTTAATTCGACGTGAATATGAGAATGAAGCCAAGGCGAAAGGTTTTACGCCATCAAATTTCACCGGGAGCGAGTTGTTAGACAAAGCAAACGGCATCGCAAAAATAAACGAAGGAATGATATTGTATTTCCATCCATATAACATCGGGTGTGGAGCAGAAGGACAGTATAATTTGGTATTACATGATGAAAAATGAGAAAATTAGCATTACTCCTTTTATTAGTACCCTCAATTGCGTTTGCCGCTGCTGGTTTTGCTGATGCGTATAATGATCATCAGCGATGGATATTTCCAGCTTATGCCTATTCTCTCGTATTTGTACTCATAGCCCTAGTCGTTCTGTTTATAAAGTCTTTGATTTATCAAATAAAGACTCAGCATATTTCAGAACATATTTCAGTATATCTAATACGGCATAAGATATTAGCAATTGTGTTCACTGGTATATTGCTGGCAATTCCGATAGGTATAATAGGTGCAGTATCGTGGGAGATTATATATGATTCTTATCTATATTCCCGTTTATGGGTTTAATGGTAGCGTTTCCTATAATACTTGTAAATAAGCGAATCAGAGAAAAACTTTTACTTTCGACATTCTGGATAAAATGGGGCTTGTTGATTTCAATATCTTCAATTTCATCATCTTTCCTTTTCATTATTCTGACTGATTGCAATTTGCTTACAGGTACAGACATAACATATCTTGCCCGTCCCGACAGATTACATCGAGGATTCTATTCTTCAACTCATCCCTATGATAGTATGAAAGAAATATGGTTTCTGACGTTTTTATTCATCGGAGAGATTGTTATCTCACTTATATTATATTCATTATGTATTTTGAATAGTTTCATTTATAGAAAACTATCAGTTTCACGGCATAGAAGACGTGTGGAAATAACAGACATATATACGGAGGAATGAATCTATGAATACGGCAATTAGTCCCAAATGCCGCTTTTGGCGGCCGAAATTTGGGGCGATATAAGCGGTGCTACTTCATCACGAGGTCGCACCGCATCGACTATTAGGCTACTGATTGATATTCAGTATATCTCCTATGGATATGAGTTTGTCGTTTCTCCAATATTCAATTCTGCCGGAAATAAATTCCATTTCGGTAAACGCTACATTCAGTAAATATTGGATGTATTGCTCACCCTTGATATTCAATCCTGCAAGATTTCTGAATATCATCGGTATTGAACCATTGTCGGTTGATGACAATATGATATACCGGAATGTGCCTTATTTGTCAAGAACAAAACAACAGGTATCGAGACCGAGATTCTAAGAACTGTTCGTCCTGATTGGTATTGCTGGTATATGCCAGATGGCTACGAATTTGTTGAAGTGCCAATTGACTCAATATTGGCATTATCTCGTGCTTATATTTGGAATGAAAAGCCGTTGCAGATTATTGTAGAGGGCTGCCCCGATATGCGTAATGAATTTTCGTATTTCGTTGATGTTGATAATCGTAAGGCATGGTATGTTCCATCGAATCAAGGTTATATTGGATCGTCATCTGAAGAAAGATATATGATTTTCCAGTCTTACCGCTATGTATCAGACCCTGATATAGCAGGTAGATATACCTTTCTCCAAGTATTTAGTCAGGATGGAAAGATGGTTGATTCGCTTGATTTAGAGCATGTGAAACTTTCTGAACATAGGCGTTAACTAAGCCCCCCGTTCACCATTATTTGTTAACGCTTGACCATCTCAGCGTTAACAAATATTAGGGAATGGAGTCTAATAATGGGGGACGGGGTGCTTATACATAAAATCCTAATCGGTCAGCATGTTCGTAGTTTTCAATAGGAAACATGACATCGCTTTCAAAAGAGGTGAGATCGTTGATCGTCTCAAAATGGTTAATGATTATTTCCCGCAGAAGCTTTCCGCGGCATGCTTTTAATTTCCCGGCGTGAGGGGAGCGGACATTTTCTCCTGTCAACTCCTTGAAATCAACTTTCCAGACCTTAGCTTCAGTTCTGACTTGTTTCCAGTCGATACATTTTGCGGCATCCGAAGGCAGCAAATCAAGAATCTCCGTTTCTCCGCTTTCATGGATAGTGTTGATCAATGCCATTGTGACGGCCTTTCGCCAGTAGGATGAAAGTGGTTTATTGTCAGGCGCAACCGGCGATGTGTATTCAAACCTGTATGGTTTAATGATGTCTGACGGTTTCAGCCAGCCATAGAGAGATGATATGATTCTTACTTTTGAGTCGGCAAACGTTTTCTCATCTGATGATAGTGACGAATAGTCGATATTTCGGAATACAACCCCGGTGAAAGCCTTGATGCTTTTGAGACCTAATCGTTTATTGGGAAATTCATATATCATCTGTTGGAGACGTGAGGCCATCGATGTGCTGATTTTTACAGTGGTAGCTAAGTCATCAATAGACATATCCCTAAGCCGAAGCATTATTTCAGAAGCCACGCTCTCTCCTTGAGGGATGTTGGCAGCATAGAGCTCTGAGGTTATATCCACCTCTTTTGTTTCCATTGTCTTTGATTCAGCGATAAGTATAAGCATGCTTTTAAGTCGTTAGTCTAAGGAGTTAACACCTTCTTTCCATATATGTTCACAGTCAGAGTCTCTCCAGAGAAAGATCGACACTGTCTCCATTACTGGTTATTATTGGTTTAGGAAGCTTTCTGCTATGACCAACGGAGTGAATGTGCCATTCTTCTCCGGACATAAGACAACAGATCTGGTGCGTGCCTCTGTAAGCGCCCGCGGCTCAATGAAGAGCAGGGAGTCCGTCACCAGACTTTACAAGTCATGTCAGGATCCGGAGATGAAGAAAGTCTATGAAATTTACGAAAGGGAAGGGAAGAAATTCTGATTTTTGATACTGCCGGAAAAATCAGAGAAGATTTATTAGGTCATTTTAGAATTTAAGGTTAATTTTGTGGCGTTAGATTAACGCAAGTGCCTTAAGTGATGACTATGGAAGAGAAGAGATATTGTTACAGGTATCCTCATCCGGCAGTGACAACCGATTGTGTTATATTTGGATTTGATGGCTCTCGTCTTAATGTTTTACTTGTAAAACGAGGCGGAGAGCCATATTCCGGTTGGTGGGCTTTTCCGGGTGGTTTTATTAGAATGGATGAAAGTGCTGATGAGGGTGCTTTGCGCGAATTGTGTGAAGAAACGCAGCTAAAACCCTCATATATCGAGCAGTTTCATACATATTCAGAACCCCTGCGCGACCCGCGCGAAAGAGTCATAACCATTGCCTATCTTGCTCTCGTCAAGATTCAGGAGGTGAAAGGTGGTGATGATGCTAAGGAAGCGCAATGGTTTCCTATTGATCATATTCCGCACCTTGCTTTTGACCATGACGTTATCTTGCGCGACGCTTTGGCGCGATTGCGTGAACGCATACATTTCCATCCGATTGGTTTTGAATTACTCCCTGATAAGTTTACTCTCAGAGAGTTACAGACTCTCTATGAGTCTATTCTCGGAATTAGGTTTGACAGACGTAACTTCGCGAAAAAAATGCATCATCTTGACATCTTAAATCAACTTGACGAGACCGTGTGGCCAACACCCAAGCGCGAAGCAACACTTTACAGTTTTAATATTGAGAAATATAATGAGTTGAAACAGCGTGGATTCCGGTTAGAGTTCTAAGACCCCGATTCATACAAAGTTGGCTAATTGGATAACTTATCAATAACCGTAATCACCTGTTTTTGTACCATTATCACCTTTAAATTAATCTTTATCGGGAGACGGGTTGTTATCAAAACGAAGCAATTCATTTGAATCTTCAGATAGAGATTTCTTTTTGAAAACAATATTAAATTATGAAAGATATAGATTTAAACTTGATTAATTCACCCGCTGACATCCGAGAGATGAATGTGGAGGAATTGAATCAACTTGCTGCAGAATTAAGAAGTACATTGCTAAAGAAACTTTCCGCTCATGGCGGTCATATCGGTCCGAATCTGGGCATGATAGAGGCTGTGGTGGCTCTTCACTATGTCTTCGACACACCGAAAGATAAGATTGTGTTTGATGTTTCCCACCAGACTTACCCTCATAAAATGATTACAGGGCGAATGAAGGCTTTTACCGACCCTGCTCATTATGATGATGTAACAGGATATACTAATCCTGACGAGAGTGAATATGACCTTTATTCGCTGGGTCACACTTCATCGGCTGTCGCCTTGGCAGCAGGTCTGGCAAAGGCTCGCGATTTGAAAGGTGAGAAGGAGAATGTTATTGCCGTTATCGGAGATGGCTCATTAAGTGGAGGTGTTGCGTTTGAAGGTCTTGATTATGGCGCGACCTTAGGTTCTAATTTCATCGTTGTTGTCAATGACAATCAGATGAGTATTGCCGAGAATCATGGTGGCATTTATGCTGACCTTCGATTGCTGAGGAATACAAACGGAACAGCCGAACCAAACCTATTCCGTTCAATGGGGTATGCGTATAGATATGTGCATTATGGCAATGATATGCGCAGCCTGATAGAGATGTTCAAATCTGTCAAGGATATAAATTATCCGGTTGTCGTGCATATCAACACAATGAAAGGAATGGGACTCCCGGTTGCAGAATCCAACAAAGAGGAGTTCCATTACAACGGACCGTTTAATCTTGAAACCGGTGCACCTCTTCATGGAGAGACACCTGAAGAAGTAAGTCAGGATTACAGCGATCTGTTTGCAAGGAAGATGCTCGATAAGATGGCTGAAGATAAGAAAGTTGTCACCATTACAGCCGGCACTCCGGGAGTGCTTGGTTTCGACAAGGAGCGACGTCAGGCAGCCGGAAGTCAGTTTATTGATGTTGCCATTGCTGAACAATCGGCAATCGACGTTGCGAGCGGACTCGCAAAAGGTGGAATACGTCCTGTTGTCGGATTTGTAAGCAGTTTCCTTCAGCGTGCCTACGACCAGTTCAGTCAGGACGTAGCCCTCAATCGTCAGCCTGTGACTTTTGTGGTCTTCTACGGCTCAATGTTCGGAATGAACGACGAGACACACCTTGGATTTTTTGACATTGCATTGCTCTCCAACATCCCCAATCTGCTCTATCTTGCTCCGACATGTAAAGAGGAATTTGAAGCGATGCTCGATTGGTCTGTAAAACAGACAGAGAAAGGAGTTGTTATCCGCACTCCGGGTTCTATGGCAGTTTCAAATCCTGAAATTAAGGTATTGAATGATTATTCAAATCCGCAATATGAAGTTGTGCGTCAGGGTGGAAACGTGGCTCTGATTGGTGCGGGCTCAATGTTTGGTATCATGACCTCAGCAGCCGACATTTTGGCAAAAGAGGGTGTTGAAGTCACACTGATCAATCCCCGAAACCTCTCCGAACTGGATACTGAGACTCTCGATTCGTTGAGAGATTACCGTCTTGTCATCACAGCTGAAGACGGAATTATCGACGGTGGTTACGGGCAGAAAGTAGCTTCATTCTTCGGAGAAGACCCTGTGAAGGTTATCAATTTAGGATTACCTAAGAAATTCCTTAACCGATACAATTATGCAGACCTTCAGAAAGAATGTGGTCTCACCCCAGAACAGATTGCCGAAAGCGTAAGAAGCGCAATGAAGTAAGAGGATTGAAAAATAGAAATGAAGGATTTTGTAGCGATTGACTTTGAGACGGCAAATGGTCGGCGAAGCAGCGTTTGTAGCGTAGGAATAGTTGTGGTGCGCAACGGAGAGGTTGTCGATAAGTTTTATAGCTTGATTCGACCAACTCCCAATTATTACAATCAATGGACCACTGCTGTGCATGGTCTGACCCGACGTGACACCGACGGAGCGCCACTGTTTCCCGAAGTTTGGAATCAGGTTAAAGACAGAATTGCCGGCTTGCCGCTGGTGGCACACAACCGTCCGTTTGATGAGAGTTGCCTTAAAGCGGTACTTGCAGAATATGGTCTGACCTATCCTGATTATCCTTTCTTCTGCACACTTGCGGCTTCGAGAAGGAAACTTAAACTTCCGAGTCATCAGCTGCATGTCTCGGCGGCAGCCTGCGGATTTGAGTTGTCAAATCATCATAATGCGCTGGCCGATGCGGAAGCCTGTGCTGCAATCGCCCTCAAACTTCTTTAATAGAATCGTAAGAATGTCTTAAGAATAATAACGTCTTAGGAAATAGAATATAATCAGTTAAAACTCAGGGAAGATAAACAATTGTTTATCTTCCCTGAGTTTTCGCTATTCCGTTATACAATCGTAGGCTTACAGAAATAGTCTCCTTGATTGTTCCATAATAAAAAGTAAGCATACATGTTTCACCGTTTGCTTACGGTTATTTGTTGGTTTCATTATTTAAGAATCGATTTCCAAAGTCCAATTTTATTCTCTATTGTAAAATGAGTGTTTGTAGAACTTGAACTTGGGAGTGAAACTACACGGATATATTCGGGTAGATTATGAACCCCTATGTATGAGTTAAAGTAAGACGTTGCATCTCTTCCGTTTAGTCCTATAACACGAAGTTTCGGATGTTTTGATATGAATCCTAAAATGTCATTTGCAATAGGATTTTTTATATCAGAATCAAGGCTACTCTCTCGATTTGCTGATTTTAGAACGTCCCACAAAGCTATATGGTGTTGTTTAAGAACATTTAGTCGTTCTGCATAAGAATCTGACATAGTGTCGTTAAATATGCTTGAAATAATCTTCCAAAATTGATTTGTACGATTAGCATAATACTGTTGGGTTTGCAATGACACCTTTCCCGGCAATGTTCCTAAAATCAGGATTTGCACGTCTGAATCAGCAACTGGGTCAAGACCATCTGTAAGAATTGTCGATGATGTTTCTTTAATGGTAGAAATTTGCTTCGGTTTTTCTGTAGGCTTAGAGACAGTGGTGTATTTACTATTTGAGTGCCGGATGAACCAAGAAGTACCATTGCTGCCCGGCTGCTCTGCATTAGGTATTTTACCATTGCGTAAAAGTTTGCGCAATGGTTGTGCTTTTGTTGAGTGGCTCAACGCACCATTCTTCTCCAGATATATGGAGATTTCATTTGCTCCCACACGATTAAGTCCCGTAGTATCGAGATATTTATCAATCAATGCAATAATTCTGGTTATATCAGCCATAGTTATTATATACCGAAAAATTTCTTAATTATTTCATCTTCATCGTCAAAGAGATCAAGTAGGCTTTTTGTGTTTTCAATCTCGTCTTTCAAGAAGATTGTCTCATCTATCTCCTCAGCAGACGGCATAGAATAATCGCCCGTACCTATCGGTGAAGACAGTACATTGTTAGTTGACTTTCTCTGGCCTACAGATATTCTTCGAGGTCTTCTCTTTCCATATCATTTATATTCATAATTAATCAATGTTCCAAAGTGCATCAGGATCGCCATCAAAAGCGTCACTCATATCATCAGTCCTGTAATCCTCGCGAAGTTGATCAAAGTATTCCGCATCCATTATACAACCATCAGCATCAGTCTTTATATTGTATGGATAAGGCGCAATATCATATAGGTCAAGCCACTGATATTCCGCATCTTTAGCCATTCTTATCTTCGTTTTCTCTTTTAGATGGAATTGCCAAAGTTCAGTGTATTCGACAGGGATAACCTCTTCACCGGATAGATTTATAATTCCCCAGTGATACTTACCAAAGTTTTCGCTCTTTCCAACCGCAACATCTCCGATTTTGACCCTTGCAAGTCCCATAAAGAAAGGCTCTATAAGGTCATACTTGCCAAAGGGGACTATTTCATCTCCCTTATTACTTATAACTCCCCATTTACCATCTTTCTTTTCAATAATTACTACATTATCGAACTCATAGAATTGGGAAGCATGTTCCTTAAGCGAAGAGAGACACGCAATTTTTTTAAGGTTCTGAAAGAATTGATTGTCCATATCGAAACATCGGATTACCAGTATTTTATTTCAAGGAGAATAGGGCTATTGGTGCTTACCGTATAGTTCGGGATTATCTCAGCTTTGACAACCCAGTAGTTCTGATTATCAATTAATTGGTAGAGGTTGGTTTCCTCAAAGAGATCTACCAATCTCCCATACTCTCGTTATAGTCGAAGTCCACCCATTCGTCATACATAGGGCCGTCGTCGTAGATATCTTATACCTTCGTATTCCATAATTGAGCCATTGATTTCGTGTTGATGTAGTAATATCTTATTCGTAAAGTTCCATCATTCATTGTTGGAATCATTTAAGGATTCTGTGGATGATGCTGTCTCAGATTCAGATAATTCAGTCAATGGCATAAGTTCAAACTCAAGATCTGAGGGCATGAGATTTAATTTGCTGAACAGATAACGAAGACAAGATATTTTGGTAGGGGTACCACAAGAAGTGAATACATAACAGCCATCAGCGAACGGAGAATACCCCGGTGTCGCGTTGTTATGAACCCATGTGTTTGCGTTACATAGTACATGCATAGAAGATGGGGAGTCCTTGTACAGAAGTTGACATACGGCTACAAGCATCTCTTTCCACGAACTAACTTTAATGTGTTCGTCCTTATAGGAAAAAGCAATGATTTTGCGACCGGTCAATACAGTATCCTCATCGTCAAAAGGCACATGGTCGGTATCCTTTTCCACAGGTTTGAAGTCAGTGGTTGGCATCGGCCATAGCCTCAAGAAACGATCGAGTAGAATTTTTTGGCGTTCAAGAAGTTCTTTCTCAGTCCATTGGTCAACAGTTTTAATGTAATTGCTAAGCGAGAAGTGGCTTTCATTGAAACCATAGATATGCTTGTTCTTATAATCGTATCCTTTCTTCTTTTCCTCGAATGGTCTATTGCTATAACTACTGTTATATCCGGTAAGGGTAAGGTTGGCAAAGGTGTGTAGATATTCTCCGTGTATGCGCTCTGCGTCTTCTCCCAGTTGCTGACGCCATGCAGCTGTAAGCGTCTGTGGCATGATATGCTCGATTGTATATGAGCCATCTTTGATATGAGGGACAATATTCTCCCATTTACCCTCCACATTGTCACAGTTTTCCATGCGCTCAAATAGGAAGTTACGGTAGGGCTGTGGAATTCGGTAAATCTGGCGCTTTTTGAACTCTTCGACTACTTCTAAGTCGGTGGGGAAGGTTCCGGTTCCTTGACGTTTGAGCAAGACAAATTTTAGAATATCAATATATTTTGACGGTTCAATACTTTTGGCTTCCTGCTCTCCACGTAATCGCAACACATCTTGATGCATAGTGGCAAATGCCTTATTCATTGCGTTTGCCGGATAATTACACATTATGCGTCGAGCCCAATATGCTTCAATAAGATCGAACACCTCAAAGATTTCTTTGGGCATGAATTGATTATCGGTGGCATATTTAAGAAAAGCCATGTAGAACGCCATTCCAACGGTGGACTCAATGGTGTTGAGCTGGCGGAACTTGACGTTTAGTTTGGAGTCGTCGGATTTCTGATTAGAAAAGATGTACCAATATTTAGCGTATTCGGTCATTTCCGCCATTACTTCCATGCGTGAAAGTTCATAGCGCTCTATAAACGACTTGAAGTCGAAGTAGAGATTTTCGATGTTCGGTATTATCTTGGTTCGCACAGTTAAAAAATCACGAACAAACATGGTTGGGTCATAGCCGGTATAAACCTCGATTTTGTTCCAGTATTTTTCGTAGCAATCCTCTTGTTGCTCCGTAGTCATTGACATTAGGAGGAAATTGCGGATTTTATCTGCTTCACTTAGGTCGAGACCAGTGGAATTAAGACTCTCAAAAATCAACTGAGCATCATCGTCTCGTTCAAGACGGATGTCTATAACTACAAGTTTTTTGATGGACTCGAAAATGTCTTCAAGTTTAAGCGTGCAAGATTTAAGCTCGTTGTAGAAGAATTCGTAATTGCGAGTAACATTAGATTCTCGCACATATTTTTCGGGGTCGTCATATATCAATGCGTCAAAAGACTTCATGTCATTTTTGATGGGCTTTAGCTTGACCTTTCGCTCGTTGTCCTGATACTCGTCGATAATATATGTATTATAGATTTTCTCAATCTTACGTTCATCATCAAAGGCAAGATCTCCGGCCTTGGCTGCGTTTACCATTGCGATAAGAAGTAGAGAAATGGTAGTGATTCGCTGTTGTCCATCAATAACAAGGTAGTCGTCGTTGATGTCGTTTGTACGACAAGTAACTATGCTACCGAAGAAGTGCGAACGTCGCTCTTCTTCATGAAGCTTGACTAAGTCGGAAAACAGATGTCGACAATGCTTTATCTCCCAATCGTAATTGCGTTGGTATAGCGGAATGATAAAGCGTTTATCGCTTCCTTCAAAGAAGCGTACGAGTTTTTTATCTTCTCCTTTCATTGTTTTATTCTTTTTACACTAAAAGGTAGTATTTTTATTATTCAATCTTTGTATTGTTATGCTACCTTGCCGGTTTCGATTTCGGATTTGAGAAACTGGAAGATATAGACTGCGCCTTGATAATAGAGACCACATTCAGGGTCGTTGAGCTTGGCGAAGGTGTTTGATGAATAAAGCTCGTCAAGGGCGCGGTGGATGTCCCATCCATATTCTGCCATAAGCATTTCAGCGAGTTCAGCCGCAAGGCATTCTATTTGAAACTGTATGTCTTGTGTCATAATTCGATGCGTTTTAAGAGTTTTACGGCTTTTGGGGTACCAAAGAAGTATTGGATGGCATGGTCGCCCTTAAATCTCAGTTCTTCAACCAATGCTGATACCGACATATAACCCATTATGAAACGACGAATCTGAACACCAACCGTATCATCGGCAATAGGTCCTATAACAATATCATAAGGATGAGCGGGAACATCGGAGTTATTCTTTCGATTCATTACGACAAATTCTGCCCATTCCTCTGAGTAGTCAGTAAAAACCTTTATGTTCAGCCCTTCCTTTGTAGCCTCGTCTTCGTCAAACTCAAAGCATGATAGAGTGGGTGTGCCCTCGTTGAGAAATCGTGTTGTTCGAGTAGCCATATCCATAGCTTGGTCTGGATTTGCATTGAGATAGAAACCTTGTCCGAAATCCTTACCACGCTTACTCCGTGATAGGTCAATCTGCTCAATTGCTACGTTTGAACCGTGATAGAGTCGTTTCATATCTTGCCTCCTTCCCGTCGGCAAATGACTTGTAGGTCTGAGACTGCATCGTCTATGGACAGGGTATGCTCGGCAGCATAGCAGTCGAGTAGGAAATCAATGCCTGTAAATCGGCGCAGATATGCGTAGGCCTGCATGTTGGAGAGGTTAAATCGTTGCGCGAAAGCTCCAACGCACGCCACCACAAATTCTATTCGGTTAAATGTTTCTTTCTTGTCCATGATTATGCTTTACTGCTTACGAGTAAGTCTTTAACGTCAATGTCAAGTAACTCTGAAATCCGTACAAGCGTTTCAAGGGAAGGTTGCATCTTGTTGGAACACCATCGTGAGACAGTGGCTTCATTTTTACCAAGTTGTTCGGCAAGCCATTTACCGGTTTTGCCGTTCTCAACTAATGCAACTTTTATCCTATTTATCTTCTGCGATTCCATTTTACTTATTTTGCTTACTTGTTACAATATTTTGATGTTATATGCAAAATTACATATAATTTCTGAGATTACCATTGTTTTGACCATGAAATTTGGTACTATCTCCAAATTATGAGATGATTAGCACGAGGATTTGCAGGAGACTCTCAGATAAAGGAAAGTTTCCAGTATTGAAGTGGACATAAAATTGTTCAGTCCTGAAAAATCTTTAACATTTCAGTTAAGATTTTTCAGGACTGAACTTACGGTTGTGTCATGGTTTTATTTGAAAGTGTCGGGCAGGTCGTTTTCGTAAAGGATTGTATCGCCCGGTTTTTGTATGGTTGCCAGAAGTTGAAGTGCGGCATTAAATGAATCGACTACATAAAGATTATCCCGGTTGAAATCGCTGCTTTCAACGCCTGTTACAAGCGCGTCGCGGTTATATTGACCGACGATAATCGCAACGTCAACGTGCTCACCAATATATTTTCCAAGTTCTGTGTTTAGCTGTGTCTGTCGGTCGCCTAATTCAATCATTCCGGGAGTTACGATAATTCGTTTTCCGTCGGTGAATTGAGACAGAACGTCAACAGCCATTCTTGCGCCTGAGGGGTTTGAGTTGAACGCATCGTCGATAATTGTCACGCCTCCCGGAATACGATTCACGTTTAATCGGTGTTCCACCTGACCGATCGAAGCAACAGCGTTGCGAATATTCTCAACCGGCACACCAAGGTGAAGCGCAACCACAACGGCACCGGCAAGGTTAGAGATATTACATTCGCCGAGAAGTTTCGTTGTCAGATTAATATTCTCGCCTTTCGGAGTGACCACAGTAAAGGAAGACCCGTCAGGCGAATATTTTACATTCTCAACGAGAAAATCGCTTTCAGCAACTCCATTGACAGTGTAACGTAGACATTCCACATTCTCCACTTTGCGATTTGCACAGAACTCAAAATCGTTATTTACGACTGCAAGTCCATCGGCAGGGAGAGAATCGATAAGTTCAAATTTTGTAGACTGCACGTTTTCAATGCTTTTGAAAGACTCAAGATGCATAGGACCGACAGCAGTGACAATGCCGATCTGAGGATGAACCAAATCGCAAATCTCCTTGATGTCTCCCTTTTGTTTAGCACCCATTTCGCAGATGAAAACTTCATTGTAGGGTTTCATCATTTCGCGGATTGTGCGAATCACACCCATTGGAGTGTTATAACTTCCGGGGGTCATCAGAACGTCGAATTTTTCAGAAAGTATCCGCTCAAGATAATGCTTAGTGGAGGTCTTGCCGTAACTTCCTGTGATTCCGATAATCTTCAGGTCAGGCATGGATGCAAGTATGTCGGCAGCTTCATTATAATAACGTCGGTTTATCATATTCTCGACGGGTGTCAGGATTATGACGGCAGCAATCACTATAGCCCATGAAACCACACATAGCAATAGGAGAGTTCCGAGTGTTACCTGCACGCTGTTATAATAAGCAATCGCATCGGGTGTGAATTTAAGAGTGAATCCGATGCAAGCTACGATTCCGCAAGCGATAACGGCTGTCACTGTGTAAATTCGGCGCACACGAGGTGTAAAGACGAGAGGCTTTTTAAATTTACGAGTCAGGATGTAGCCACATTTGCCAATGCAGACCAGAGCAATTATTATTGAGATGAGAGCTGTGTTAAGAAGAGTTGAGAAGAGTAGGAAGAGCATAGCCAGGTCAATCAATCTCCATCCGGAAGAAATGTCGCCTTTGAGCCATTTCCAGAAGCGATTAATGCGATAACTGTTTTGCTGAAGCATCTGGATGTCATGTTTGAAATTGAGTATCATGTAGACACCACAGATAACATAGATAATAATATATAAAATCATTTTGTGGAATACTTACTTAGTAAATTCATTAATAACAGCTTTAAAAGGACCGGGAGCATCAAGAAAAGAGTAGTGTCCGCACCCTTTGAAACTAACAAGACCGGCATCCGGAATCAGCTTTTCCATTGTTTTTGCATCAGAGAGGGGAGTGGCTGTGTCATTTTCTCCCCAGACAAGCAAAGTCGGTGCTTTGATAAGCGGCATGACGGGTTTGAGGTCTTCGTTAACACAAACGCTCATCACAGCCCTCATGCGTGGCGATGAATTGCGATAATCGGCGGAACCTGCCTTAGAGCGACGTTTTTCAATAAAAGCGTTTCCACGCTCCTTTCCAAGACAGAGAAGAGCAAGTCTTTTGAGAAGCTTAAAGGAATAAACCTTATAATAATACTTAAGTTTTCGCTTAGGTTTTATTCCCGCAGCATCGACAAGTATTATTTTGGAAATGTCATTTCTCGACCCCATCAGAATTGATATTCGTCCGCCGAAACTGTGTCCGATCAAGATGGGACGGACGAGTCCAAGTCTTGCCACAAGTGTCTCGATAGTTTGAGTGAATTTTTCGATTCCCCAGACTTCAGGCGGCTCGGAGCTTTGACCATGGCCCGGAAGGTCAATGTTGATGACACGTTTTTTCCCTTTGAAGATATTTGCAATTGATGCTACGGTCGAGACGTTGCAGCCCCAACCGTGCATAATAATAACAGGATCAAGATCTTTCTCACCGGAATCGGTAAAATGGAGAGAAACGCCATTTATCTCTTCAAATCTGTCAGCTGTTGATTGCGGATTATTCATAGATGTTTTCAAGCGTTTGTTTGCCCGGCATTAAGCATTGGAGTAACGGGTTCGTCGGCACAGAGCACCATCAGAAGGTTTGCAACCATAGCCGCTTTCTGCTCATCATTGAGAGAGACAATGTTTTTATGCTCGATTCTATTGAGAGCCATTTCAACCATTGAGACAGCACCTTCAACGATTTTCTCACGGGCAGTGATAATTGCAGCTGCTTGTTGGCGACGCAGCATCACAGCTGCGATTTCAGGAGCGTATGCAAGATAATTCAGACGCGCCTCTACAACTTCGATTCCGGCCATAGCAAGACGTTCGTTAATCTTACGCTCAAGCATGTCGTTGATGGTGTCTCCGCCATCACGCAGAGTCAACTCATGTTCGGAATGGTCAGTCATATCGTAGGCAAACTGACCGGCAACCTCACGCAAAGCAGCATCGCCCTGTATGCGCACAAACCTGTCGAGCGCCGCGTTGTTCAGTCCCACATTACCAATTGAGGCTCCTCCGGCGTTGAAAGAGTTTGAATCAAGGTCAAAAACAACCTTATAGGTGTCTTTGATTTTCCACACGAGCACCATGCCTATGAGAACCGGATTACCGACTTTATCGTTCACCTTAATCGGCTCTATATCCATATTGCGGATTCTGAGAGAGATCTTTTTTCTTGTCAGAAACGGATTGACCCAGAAGAATCCGACTTTTTTAAATGTTCCGACATATTTGCCAAAGAATATCATGACACGGGCCACATTAGGTTCCTGCTGGAAATAGCCACTGCAACCAAGGATGAAAATCAGAAAGAGGATGGCTGAGATGACTCCACATAGAACCGGAGCGGTTTCGACAAAGAAGATGAATGTGCAAGCAATCAGAACCGGAATAAGGATGAAGACAAAGAACAGCATTGAAAATCCGTTGATAGCCATTCCTTTAAATTCGTATTCATTATTATTATTCTCCATAGTAATTCAATTTAAACAGATGTTGAGAAGAAGTAAATGGATTAAATGCGTTTTTACAGAAGAAAGCGTTTATTAAGATCTCCATAAAAGTCGATTCTCCTGTCGCGGAGGAAAGGCCACCAGCGGCGTACGTTTTCCGAGCGAAGCAGATCAACCTCGACTATAGTATCGATGGCTCTTCCTGTCGGAGCATGGAACAGAAACTCACCTTGCGGACCGCAAACAAAGCTTGCTCCCCAGAAATCAATGCCTGATGTCGCCCCGGAGGGATCTTCTTCAAAGCCGACACGGTTTACACTGACAACAGGAATTCCGTTGGCAACGGCATGCGAACGCTGAATGATGGTCCAAGCGTCAAGCTGACGTTGCTTTTCATCGTCAGAATCATCAGGATTCCAGCCGATGGCAGTGGGATAAACAAGCATTTCGGCGCCACGCATAGCCATCAGGCGTGCAGCTTCCGGATACCACTGATCCCAGCAAACAAGAACACCGATTCTTCCGACAGATGTGTCAATCGGTTCAAAGCCAAGATCACCGGGAGTGAAATAGAATTTTTCATAGAAACCGGGGTCGTCGGGAATGTGCATCTTCCGATAAATTCCGGCAAGCGAACCATCTGTTTCAAAAACACAGGCAGTGTTGTGGTAAATACCAGGAGCCCGGCGTTCAAACGATGAAGCAACGATAACCACATTGTGTTCAGCTGCGGCAGCTCCGTATATATCGGTAAACTCACCCGGAATCGGCGATGCGTAATCAAAATTATCAACGTCTTCTGTCTGACAAAAATATAAGGAATCATGCAATTCCGAGAGAACGATGAGGTCAGCGCCATCATCGGCAAGGTTTGCAATTGCTGCCAGATTGTTGCGTCGGTTGCTCTCGACATCTTCCGAGAAGAAATGCTGCACAATGCCGACTTTAATATTTCTTTTAGTCTGATTCATAGCGATTGATTACTTAAGAGAACTGTATCATTTAGGAAACCGGCCGGAATCTGCATTGTGGCACAATGCAGCGACCCGTGTTGTCTGATTAGCTGACGGCAGTCGACGGCAACAACCTGCGCATCGGGATAGGCAATCTGAATCATCTTGCAGGCAAGCGAATCGTTTTGCGGCTGATTATATGTCGGCATAAACACGAAGTTGTTCAAAACGAGGTAGTTTGCGTAGGTTGCGGGCAACCGGTTGCCATCTTCGTCGAAAATGGGGTCGGGCAACGGAAGTTCAATAAGGTTATATGGCTCGCCCGCGGGAGTGCGGAAGAGAGTAAGCTGTGCCCTCATCTTGAGGAGCTCTTCAAAATGCTCATCATCTACATTGCGACACCCGACGAAAATGATTGTGTCGTCGGGAGCGAGGCGTGCCAGAGTGTCGATGTGAGAATCTGTGTCGTCGCCGGCAAGATACCCGTAATCGAGCCATAAAATATGGTCAGTGCCTAAGGCATCTGTAAGTAAATTACTGATTTCTTTCTTGTTCATTCCTCCGTTGCGGTTTGGAGAGAGCAGGCAACGGCTTGTGGTGAGAAGGGTGCCTTCTCCATCTGTTTCGATTGAGCCGCCTTCAAGGATGAATGACCGTCGGTTACGGTAATTCTCCGGAAGAATTATAAACTTGTCGCGAAGATTGAGGTTGACAAGGTTGTCTTTGTCTGAGGCGAATTTCAGTCCCCAGCCGTTAAACCCAAAATCAACAAGAATGTTACGACCATCATCGACAACGGCAATCGGTCCATAGTCACGAGTCCATGTGTCATTAAAGTCGGTTTCAATGAAAATTATGTTGTCAAGTCCAAGAGGATTCAGAAGTTCTTCAGCGTCCTGACGAGACTGCACCAGCACAATAACCTGCACTCCGCTTTGAGCGAGAGCCTCGACAAGAAGACGATACTGTTCCCTGACATCATCGAGCATATAGCTCCAGTCAGTGTCAGAGTGAGGGAGTGCTACAATGACAGCCTCGACATGTGTCCACTCCGGAAGAAATAATGAATTGTTCATAATAAGTTGAAGAATAAAATCTCACACAAAAGTAAAACTTTTAAGTCATAACCTCAAAACAATCGGTAATTTTTTTGTATATTCGCACTATGAAAAAAGATACACCGACACAATTTGAGGAGGCGAAGAAAATTTGCCGCGATATATTTCTGAAAAAATCGCAGGATTACGGCACATCCTGGCGTATCATGCGTCCGTCGTCGTTGACTGACCAGATAATGATAAAGGCTCGCCGAATCAGGAGTCTGGAAGAGAAAGGTGTGGCTGCTGTCAATGAGGGAATCCTGCCTGAATTCATAGGGATTGTCAACTATTGTGCCATGGCATTGATTCAGCTTGAGCTTGGGCCCGGAGATGTTATCGACAGCGGAAGAGCTCTTGAACTTTATGAGGGGATGATTGATAAGGCAACAGCACTGATGTGTAATAAAAATCATGATTATGATGAGGCCTGGCGCGATATGCGTGTGTCGAGCTTTACCGATATCATCCTTCAGAAGATTTTAAGAACTAAGGAGATTGAAGATCATCAGGGAAAGACTCTGATTAGTGAAGGAATCGACGCGAATTATATGGATATGATTAATTACGCACTGTTCGGTATCATCAGATTGGCTGTCGAAAAGAAAGCTGAAATATGAAGACCGGAAAGTTGTCGACATACTTCGAGAATCATCCCGGAAGCGTAGGTCTTATAACGTGGATATGCCGAATCCTTGTCGGAGTGACATTTGTTTATTCAGGATTCGCAAAAGGGATTGACCCGTGGGGTTCTCTCTATAAGTTTGAAGAATATTTTGCTTTATTCGGATTCAATCCGGGCAATTCGCTGATTATTGCAGGAGTTTTTTTTCTGTGTATCTATGAATTTTTCTGCGGTGTCTCGCTGCTGACTGGTTCCTTCCGGCGGTCGTCGGTCATACTGACCGCCCTTATGATGGTTGTAATGTTGCCACTGACGTTCTGGATAATGATCTCAGACCCTGTGAGCGATTGCGGATGCTTTGGAGACGCTGTGATAATATCCAACAGTGCGACATTCTGGAAAAACGTTGTCATCTGTGTGTTGATAGGATGGCTTTGGAAATTTAACAAAAGAGTAGCATGTCTTATTAATCCTTATCTGCAATGGATTCAGGCAACATGTTCGGCGCTTTTCATAATTGTTGTCGGCGGAATAGGGTATATCTATCAACCTCTTATTGATTTTCGTCCTTACCACACCGGCTCAAAAATTATTGAGTTTGATGATAATAATGAAGACGATGCCGTCTATGCTTTTGTCTATCGTCGGGGGAACGAGATTAAAAGGTTTGCTGAAGACGAGGAGTTGCCGGAAGAGGGAGATGGCTGGGAATTTGTCGAACGAATTGAAGTGGCTGATAAAAAGGTCAATGATAAAAAAATAGGGGAGCGGAATCTGACTGTCTGGAATCCTGAAGACGACGAAGATGTGACTCATGAGGTTATCAAAGATCATGGAAAGATGATAATACTCTTCATGCCTTCGGTAAAAGATGTCTCAATAGCGTCGACATGGATAATTAATTCACTGAAAGATATGAGTGAACACCATGCGATAGATTTCATTGCAATCGTATCCGGTTCGCAGAAGGATATTGAGGAGTGGCAGGATTTGTCATTAGCGGATTATCCGATTTACACTGCCGATGACACTCAGATTAAGGAGGTTGTGAGAGGTAATCCCGGAGTTGTTTACCTGTCGGATGGTGTAATAGAATGGAAAAGCTCTTTGAGAGCACTCCCCGCCAGTGATTTTATGGCTGCCGGCACACCGTCTGACCCTCAGTCGTTCAGCCGTGATAACAATAAGATATTAAGAAATATAGCACTGGTCTATGTGGCGGTTCTGTCAGTGCTGATAGCTTTATCCTTCTCCGGTCGTTTTGTCATGAGACTTACCGGGAAGAGTGAAAGAAGAAAAATGGAGAAATAGGGATGTCAAATGAAATTTCAGTAGTTATCCCGGCTTATAATGCAGAGAAATGGATTGAGGAGGCACTTGATTCTGTTCTTAAGCATCAGGGAGGACTGATAAAGGAATGTATAGTTGTTGATGACGGAAGCCGGGATGGAACGCCCGACATCCTGAGTCGATATGCGCTTAAAAATGACATTCTTAAGGTGATAACGATTCCTAACAGCGGGGTGTCTGTGGCTCGTAACGTTGCTCTTGATGTGGCGATGGGAGACTGGGTTTTCTTTGTAGATTCTGATGATTTTGTTGTGCCCGGTGCCTTAAAAAAATTGCTGAGAAAAGCCCGTGAGGAAGATTGTGATATTATTGAAGGTGACATTATTCATGCTGAAGATAGCGCGACACTTTCTTTTGATGTGGAAATTGCAGCGGCAGAAACCATCAGCGATGGGAGTGTGGTTGAAATGAGCGGGAGGGAAGCAGCAAGAAGAAGTCTGTATCAGGACGGGATTGACTCATCACTATATGGAAAACTTTACCGTCGCTCTCTTTGGGAGGGGATCCGTATGCCTGCCGGTGAGATTTATGAAGATTTAAGTGTGTTCTATCGCGTTGCTATGCGTGCGAAGAAATATGTGAGATATTCCCTTCCGGTCTATATTTACCGTATCAGAGAGGAAAGCCAGATTCACGAATTTTCAGTTCATCGCCTCGATGTGTTGAAAGTGACCGAAAGGATATGTAATGATTTTCGGGAAATGATAAAGAGGGAGGAATCAGGGGAAACAATTGAAGATGGAATTTCGGCACATTCCCTATATAAAGCTGCTCATGACCGTCGTTTCGCAGCAAACTACAACATTCTCGGACTGCTCGTGTCTAACAGGGATACTACTTATACGGATATTGCTGAAAAATGCGAACAATTCATAAGAAGAAATTCACTTTACATACTCTTTAACAGACGGTCTCGCCGTAAAAATCATTTAGGTGCGCTTGCGGTTATCCTTCTTCCGAGAAGTATTCTGAGATGGCTTCTGCGTCGTACTTACTCATGATGATAGGGTTCGCCACGCAGGATTGTCATTGCCCTGTAAATCTGTTCAACAAAGAAAAGGCGAATCATTTCATGACTGAAGGTCATTTTAGAGAATGATATTTTCCCATTTGCACGCTGATAGACAGCATCGGAGAAGCCGTAGGGGCCTCCGACAACGAAAATTGTGCGTTTACGACCGGAAAGCATCTGTTTCTGAATGAAATCGGAAAATTGCATGGAAGTGTATTGTGTTCCTCGTTCATCAAGAAGAATCACCAGGTCAGAGGGTGAGACGGAGTTTAGAATCTCTTTTCCCTCAGCTTCCTTGATCTGTTGTTCTGTCATTTTCCGGCTCCCTTTAATGTCGCCGATAGTGTTAATGGAGAATGGAATGTAATGGCGCAGCCTGGAAGTATAGATGTCGATTCCTTTTGAAATGTAATCTGTGGTTGTTTTCCCGACTGTCAGCAATTGAATATCCATAATTCAAAGTTTTTTTGTATATTCGCACAAAATTAATAAAAATTAGTCATACACAGAAAACGACATAAGTAAGCTAATTATTTAAACTTACTTAAAAGAACGAAACAAGATATGAAAACAAAGGATGAATTGATCGACGCTCTTCTTGAGCTCGCATTTCTTGAAGATATAGGAGATGGCGACCATACGACCCTCTCAACCATCCCGGCTGAAGCCATGGGAGCTTCTCAGCTGATAATCAAAGAGGAGGGTATTCTTGCCGGTGTTGACGTGGCTCTGAAGGTGCTTCATAAAGTTGACCCCTCGATTGAGGTTGAGGTGTTTATTAAGGATGGAACACCTGTCAAGCCGGGTGATGTTGCATTTATCGCGCGTGGTCCGGTGCGTGCATTGCTAATTGCAGAGCGCACGATGCTCAACATAATGCAACGCATGAGCGGAGTTGCGACCATGACCGCTCGTTATCAGAAGGAACTTGAGGGTCTTCACACCAAGGTTCTTGACACACGCAAGACCACTCCCGGTATGCGAATGCTTGAAAAGGAGGCAGTTGCGCTTGGAGGCGGTAAGAATCATCGCATTGGCCTGTTTGATATGATTCTGATTAAAGACAATCATGAGGATTTTGCAGGAGGCCTTGAGAAAGCTATTGATCGTGCACAAGCTTATTGCAAGGAAAAAGGTAAGGATCTGAAGATTGAGGTTGAGTGCCGTTCGCTTGATGACATTCGCAGAGCATTGGAACATGGCGGTGTAGACCGCATCATGTTTGATAATTTCACTCCTGAACTCACTAAGGAGGCAGTCAAGCTGGTTGACGGAAGAGTGGAAACAGAATCATCCGGTGGCATCACAATCGAGAATCTGCGTCAGTATGGTGAAACCGGAGTGGATTTCATCTCAGTGGGTGCGTTGACCCACAGTGTGAAGGGACTTGACATGTCGTTCAAGGCTATTAAGTGAAGAAGCTAATTATTGAAACTTCCTTAAAAACAAAAGCGATATAAAAAGTAAAAAGGAAAAAGCAAAGAAATGGGGAGTCTTCTGCGAACAGGTTGTGACAGAACATCTTGTTTGCAGAGGGTTCACCGTGCGTGAACGAAACTGGCGCCCTCCTCATTCGCATAAGGAGGTTGACTTAATTGTTCAGAAAGAGGGTGTTATTGCATTCGTAGAAGTCAAAGGGCGTCAAAATGACGACTATGACCCGATTGATGCTGTCGATATGAAAAAAATAAGAAACATAGTGCGCGCTGCAGATTCTTATTTGAGAGGTCTCGACGAGATGTATGAGTATCGGTTTGACATAGCTCTTGTCACCGGCACACCGGATGATTACAAGCTGGAATATATTGAGGATGCTTTCTTACCACCTTACTCATGAAAAAAAAGAATTACTGTTTCCGCTTCAAGCAATTTTCAGTTAAGCATGAGGTGAGTTCGATGCATGTCGGTGTGGATGCTGTTTTGCTTGGCGCATGGACCCGGTATCCTTCGCATGGAAAAATATTGGATGTTGGCACAGGTTGCGGAGTTATCGCACTCATAGCCGCTCAACTTTCCGGAGATTGTCAGATAACGGCAATAGATATTGACGAAAACTCTATCAGGGAGGCAAATGAAAACTTTGAAATGTCTCCATGGCGAAACAGGGTGAAGGGAATACAAACTGATTTTTCTCAGTTTGCCGTCGAGACTGACGAGAAGTTTAATCTTATTATATCCAATCCCCCTTATTTCGACAGTGGTGGAGATGCCGGTCTGTCTGCACGCATGAGGGCGCGGCATCAGGACGTTCTTTCCCCTTTCTCTCTTATATGTTATGGAAAGCGGTTGCTTGAGCCCGGCGGTGTGATTGCAATGATTCTTCCGGTTGAATTCGAGAGTCGAATCGATGCTGCCGCTGACGAAAACGGGATGAGGATTATAAGAAGGTGCCGCATGAGAGGAAACGCAAATTCCTCACCGAAACGTTTGTTGGTGGAGATGGCAGAAAAAGATTGCTCTCTAACCGCATCTGATGTGGCGGAGAATCAGGAAAGTGAGGAACTTATAATCGAAAATTCCCGCGGAGACTATACCGATGAGTATGTTAAGCTTTGCAAGGAACTTTACCTTCGGTTTTAAATGTTATATTTATTGAAACTTACTTAAAACTTACAAAGTAATCCGGTTGTTATAGATGTAAGATTCCACAGCTATTGATTACTTAATGTTTCGGTTAACAATAATTAACAGAAATAGAGTAAACCAAAAATCGGCGGGTCAATCATAATAAGAAAAAACAGACTTGGTTATGAAAAGAATATTCACCTTGACACTTGTCGCAGCTTTATGTGTTCCGACTCTTCTTGCCTACGACGAATTTGACGACATCTATTATAATCCGTCGAAGGAAAAGACTTCAAACACAAAGAAGCAGAAATCTACATATATAAGTAATATGGCGGATATGGACGTCGACGCTTATAATCGCCGAGGTCAATATTATGTTTCGGATATAGATACCATAGGTTATCGCACCGGAACAGACGATGATTTTGTATATACTCAGGCGATACAGAAATATTACAACCCGACTATCATAGTTGACAATGCTGATTTGCTTGCAGATGTCCTTAATAACAGTTATGGAAATGTGCAGATAGAGTTAAACAGCTATGGTCAGCCATATTTCGTACCTGCCTATTATAATGACTGGGTGCCATATAATTATGGTTGGTCATGGGGTAGCCCTTATTTCTCAATTGGCTGGAACTGGGGACCATTCTCAATCGGCTATTCATGGGGAAATCCCTGGTATTGGGGTTCTTCATGGAATTGGGGTTGGGGTTCAAGCTGGGGCTGGGGCCCTTCGTGGAGTTGGGGACCGAGTTGGGGTCCGAGCTGGGGACCGAGTTGGGGTTGGGGTCCTTCATGGGGTGTAAGACCTCCTCGTCCCGGTTCTTATCCTGATTATCGTCCCAACGGAAGATATAACAACGGTCATATTGCTCCGGGATGGGCAGGTGGAAACTACAACGGAGGAAACGGTGGCGGACGATACCCGTCGCACAACGGTCGTCCGGGAGTTGATGGAACAGGCTCATGGGGTAATCACACATCGACCGCACCTTCCTACAATCCGAACAATTCTCACAGAACGCCCACCACACCTGTAAATAATACAAGTGGCAACCGCTATGGAAATTATAACGGACAGTCTAATCAGAAGGCTACGGTTGACAACACCGGTCATCGTCGTTACGGAACAACCACTTCGACTCCTAACCGAAACTCCGGTAGTGTAAACAATGGCAATAACTATGGCGGATCGAGCAGTGGAAGCAATTCACATCGAACTACAACCACTACCACTACGAATCGCAACTCCGGTGTGAGCACAAATAATTCGTCATCGCATAGAAGTACGACAACGAATTCATCTTACAACCGCTCATCATCCGGTTCGTCTTACAACCGTTCAAGTTCATCATCGGGAAGCCATCGCTCCTACGGTGGAGGTGGCGGTAGCCGCGGAGCTTCATCAGGAGGTCGTGGAGGTCGCAGATGATTATGCGACTGAGAGCTAAAGATATAAACAAACAGGATTAAACGTAATGAGTCTATGAAAAAGCATATTGCAGCAGCTGCGGCACTTCTGACCTTACCGCTGGTCGCCTCAGCTCAGGGAGCAACCGACGGATATAATTTCTCTCAGACCGACTTGAAGGGTACAGCCAGATTCATGTCGATGGGTGGTGCATTCGGAGCGTTGGGCGGTGATTTGTCTACTTTGTCGCAAAACCCGGCAGGTATTGGTGTCTACCGTCATTCGGAAATAGGTTTTACGGTTGACCTCGATTGCCAGCGTGCAACTTCAAATTCTTCCGGGTTAACCGTTGGTCAGAATCAGACTAAGTTTTTGCTGAATAACATCGGTGGCGTCGCTACATGGAGACTCGGATCATCTGCAATTCCGAATTTCAACCTTGGTTTTACATACAATAAGGCGGCCTCGTTCAACCGTCGTTATCGTGGAAGCATAGGGAATCTTCAGACATCAATGTCAAATTATGTTGCCGGACTCGCCAACGGCTCAGAGTACACTGTCGGTGATTTGACATCGACAAGCGATTATAACCCTTACAATCCTCAGGATGGAGGAATAGCGCCGGGTTGGTTGCCTATCCTCGGATATGACAGTTACCTGATTACTCCCTCCGGCAACCCTGATTATCCGGTGTGGGATGGTCAGTTTGGCAACGGTACATCAGGAAGCGGAACCTTTGACGTGACCGAAAGCGGAGGTGTTAACGAATATAACATCGCGCTTGGTGGTAATATTAACAATATTGTGTTCTGGGGTATGGACTTCGGAATCATCAATATGAACTATTCACAGTCGACGATGTGGAGCGAGAGTCTTGACAATGCCTACGTCAATGGTGAAGAAATTGCAAATTCGACTTGGACGCTTGGAAACGGCTACACTGCATCTGCCAACGGTTTCAACTATAAACTCGGTGTGATTGTAAAGCCTATTCAGGAATTACGTCTTGGTTTTGCTTTCCACACTCCGACATGGTATAGCGTTTCTGAGTCATATCAGGGACGCATCAATTTCAACGACCCCTCAAGAGATTTTGCTCCTGCGAGTGCAATTACCAATAATGGTAATCCCGGCTATAACAATTACAATTTCCAGACACCGTGGAGATTTATGTTCAGTGCCGCCGGTGTTATCGCTAATCGTCTGATTCTCTCGGCTGACTTTGAATGGGAGGCTTTCAACACCATGAATTTCAGTGATCAGAATCCTTACGTCTATGATTGGGGTTATGATAATGGCTGGGGCTACGATGACTGGTGGAGCTGGTATCGTCCGACAGCAGAAGGTCAGGGCGGAGCAGCCACAAGAAGTCCTGAAAGTTTTGCCAATACCAATCAGGACATTGAACAATATTATCAGACATCTTATAATCTCCGAATCGGAGCCGAGTTCCGTGTGACCGATAATTTCAGTGTCAGAGCCGGTTATAACTATGTGTCGTCGCCTGTGAGAGCATCTGCAAGAAATAATGCAGAGACAATCTATACTGTCGGCACTAATCCGGCCTATCGTTTCGACAACACGACCAACTATGTGACATGTGGTTTGGGTTATAAGACAGGCGGTTTTTATGTAGACTTGGCATATATCTACAAACATAAAGAAGCCGAGTATCATGCTTTCACGCCTGACCCGACTTCATCAATACAGTCACCCTCGTCGAAGCTGTCGCTTAACAACAACCAGATAGTGTTGTCAATGGGATTTAAATTCTAACGGACAATAATAGAATCGGACGGTTTTGAACGCCGCATCCGACACCATAAAGAAATTTATCGCCGCCATCTTTGGTGGCGATTTTTTTCTTCAGTTCATTCGTGGAGAGTGGATAGTTACGACATGTCACATTGAGCTGTTTCCCCTTCAGTGATTTAAGCTCTTTCTTAGTGACAATAGTATCAATTCTTGTCACTCTCCCCGGAAAGCAGAGGTATTCCCATTCGGAAATGAATAGGGAAGTATTCGGGGCGAGTTTGAGCAGCCCCGGAAATCTGGAGGTTAACACACCCCAGCATCCGAATTTCATAATCGAGGCATCCGGCTCATAGAGAAACATGCCGGGTTTTATGGTTTCAGGCGATGAAACGATGGGAGCTGGAATATTGCGTAGTTCCGGAGAGAACTCAAACTCTTCAAGTGAATCGTCATCATAAATCATGATTGATGACATCTTTTCAAGCTTTCCCCCTTTTTCGCCTGTTATGAGAAGTTCCTTCAGTTCCCCTTTGACTGAAACAGCATATACGGCGGTTGCATCAGGAATCTCATTAATAACTGCTGAAATGTCAAGCATCGGAGAAACCTTAAAGATGAATCGTTTTGAAACTCTGAAAATGTCAGCCATCAATTCAATCAGATTAGGCGAACAGTCTTTAAGTGCATAGAGTCGGCCGTTGGAATTGTCTCTTCGGGCAGGATCGGCAAAGAGGATGTCGAAATGTGAGTCTGTTTGTCGGATAAAGGAAATGCTGTCTGCACATATCACTTTAAATCCTGATTTGATGCCAATGGCTGCGGCATTGTTTTCAAGAGTCGTCGTCTTGTTCAAATCCCTTTCAATTGCTGTTATTGAAATATCAGGATTTTCAAGTTTGATTGACATTGCGTCAATACCAAGACCGGCGGTAATGTCAAGAAGAGATTCTGAATCTTTGCATAACTTTGCATGAAATGATGCAACCCTCTGATCAGATGCCTGTTCGGCTGCTACTACCGAGGGAAACCTGAAATCCTCAAAAGAGAGAAACAGAGGGAGCTTCTTGCTGCATTTCTTGCGGGCTTCAATCTGAGTGATGGCATTTTCAAGATTAAATCCAACATCTTTACCGGCGAATTTCAGACGTAATGAGAGAGGGTCGGCATTAATATTTTGAAGTATAAACTCTTGTTCAGACATTTTGACATCGTGTTTTGATAAACTTTAACGTACTTTTCTTCGTTATAATTTCGTAGGTAGCGAAATTATTAATAACTTTGCACCTGAGTTCATTCCTCATTTGAGGAAAGGAAATCGAAAAACGCAAGCCTTGATGCTCTGCGTTTTTTGCTTTTTATAGCAGGTTCGGCAATCGTCTGCGCCTATACTTATTCATTATTTTGTTTCTCGCGGCATCCTTGCCCTCCAATGGGTAAGCGGTTAATAAATAATACGCGGATCCATTCCTTAACGGCTCTAATACAATCACATATTTTTCGTCCACATCGTAAATGTAAGTTCTTACACTTCGAGGTTCTGCTACCGAAAAACACAATCTATTATCCGGAAGTAATTGCTCTACATGATGGCATATCCAATGCAATCGCTGAGACCTGCTCATATCAAATTCCCGATGGTTTGTTTCTTTATCTACAACCTTACGGGTAAGATGATTAAAAAGGCTCTCCACAGCTAATTGTCCGTTCTCTT
>JAAVFW010000007.1 GCA_014800535.1 Bacteroidales bacterium | reverse complement strand
CTGGTGGCACCACCTCGTAAAACGCTAAGTATCAATAAATCAGATACTTAGCGTTTTTCTTTAATCTCAAAAATGAGCATAGTCCCTACGTTAGTCCCTACATTTTCCTGATTTTATAGTCCCTACACCTCCTTGAATCTCATTAAATGAATCTCAATTGAATCTTTTAACATTTTTTAATACAATCAGGCTATTATCGACCTATTTTGGCGATTGATGCCTGCTCCCCACAAAGTACCTCTTTCACCTGATTTCTCTCGGTAGTCCAGCTCAAGACGTATTGATTGTACATTTATGAAAATGAGCTATTTGAAATGTTAAAATTTAGACAAACAACTTTACGAGCCGGAAGATGAAGAATTCCCTGTCGCTGACACCTCTCATCTGTGAACGAAAGATCTTGACCTTGGAATTGAATGCCTCCACCGAGACATTTGTGGAACTTCTCAGAAAATAGTTCAGGTTTGTTGGGACATGATTCTTGAAAGTCTTTACTCTCTTAGAAGGTGATTACCGGGGCTGATGCCGTTTTGTCGGATTATTTACGTATAAAAACCGACAAATTTTGATCTATCTATTATCTTTGGTCGAGTTTAATCAATCATTTATTCTATTATTTAATCTATCACTGCTCATGCTTAGAGTCATCAATAAACCATGTGATATACTTTGTTATTCTTACCTTACAAGGCTGAACCAATAACATAATCAGGTATATAATATGCCTGTTAGTATACAAATACAACTCGTTCTACCTACTTTGGGGAATTTCTAATACAACTCTTGATTATTCTAACTCTACATATACACAAACTTTTTTAATGTGCCATTTAATATGTCAATAATGGCACATTACTGTACACTTCTATAATGTCAAATTATGGATTGATTTCCCACTCTTATGCCACCGAAATTATGGTGTATGGAAAAACGACAATAGGATTGAAGTCTCAATTCCTAAATTATGGACATTGACCACTTTTCTGGAATAGAATCTATCTGAAACCATATAGGTTTTTATTGCCACTCCAAAAAGTTGACATAAATGCTAATTTTTGGAAGTAGCAAAATGAATCAGCAATATACTTTAAAATATTGTGAAGTCAAATTGATAATGTTAATTCAGATATAAAATTTCCATGTCTTACGGATTTTTCATAATTTTGTAGTCTGAAACCCAACAAATCAGTATGATAGCTAAAGAAGAGGTCTTGGACTTGTTGAAGTCCACGGAATCATATCGAGTGGAACGCACCACGAGTACGGGCAACATGGACAAGTTCTGTGAGGCCATTTGTGCGTTTGCCAATGATATGCCTGCTTCTCGCAAGAATGGCTATCTGATTATCGGAGCATACGATAACGGAACAATCGCCGGAATGAAGGTGGATGACGCTCTGTTGAAAAAGATTGCCGGAATCCGCTCTGACGGCAATATCCTTCCCTTACCGACAATGTCAGTTGAACGGTTCTCTTATCCCGAAGGTGATTTGTTGGTTGCTGAGGTACGTCCGTCCGACTTGCCGCCTGTCCGCTATCGTGGCAGAGTGTTTATCCGAATCGGTCCGAGACGTGACATCGCTACCGAAGCTGAAGAAAGAATACTCGCCGAACGTCGTTGCTCCTTCATGGCAACCTTTGATGCCACACCATGCCTTAGTGCCAAACTGGAAGATTTAGATCTCGAATACATCAAGACCAACTATCTCCCGATGGCATTTGATGAGGAGACTCTTGCGAACGACAAGCGCGACATAAAGGAACAACTTGCCTCTATCCATTTATATGACCGGGACAATGATTGTCCGACATACGCCGGAATAATTCTTTTCGGCAAGAATCCCAAGTATTTTCTTTTGGGTGATTATGTGCAGTTCGTGCGTTTTGCGGGACAAGACAAAGGCGGAGACATACTCAATGAGCGTCAGTTTGCCGGTCCTCTATATAAGATGTTACCGTCACTGGAATCCTTTGTTCGTGACGGCATCATAACTCAGCGTCCCGTACCGGAGACTCTGTTCCGCGAAAGGACTGTCTGGAATTATCCGGAAGGAGCAATCCGCGAATTGCTGATGAACGCCTGTATGCATAGGGATTATCAAGCCAATATGCCAATCCGGTTGTATCAGTTTGATGACTACATTGAAGTGATGAATGCCGGAGGTCTTTATGGCGAGGCTCGTCCGGAGAATTTCCCATCGGTAAACGACTACCGCAATCCTCTTGTGGCAGAAGCTATGAGAGTGATGAAGTATGTCAACAAATTCAACCGTGGCGTTACCCGTGTTCAAGAGATGCTGAAAGATAACGGTAATCCTTCAGCTGAATTTGACGTAAACACCATTACTGCATTCCGTGTCAATGTTCATGCCACAAACGAGTCCGACTTGTCGAAGGGCACAAGTCAGGGCACAAGTCAAACAGACAAAACAATTGAGGAGAGGATCATTGAGTTTTGCAATGAACCCCGTTCATTGTCTGAGATAATGGGTTATTTAGGTTATAAAGACAAAACCAAGTTTAAAAGGAAATATATTAATCCATTATTGAATAATAGGTTAGCAATGAGCATCCCAGAGAAGCCCAATAGTCGAAGCCAGAAATACTTCGCACAATCGGAATAACGTCTGACTTAGTGCTTGACTTAGTGCCTAGGCATCAAGTTAGGCACTAAGTTAAAAAAGACCGTCTGACTTTGGTTGTTAGACAGTCTCATTGTAAATTTTATATCATCAGTTTATTATCCCTTCATAAAATTTCCATATACTTGAAGCGGTCAATCTTTATCGGATTTGTCGGCTAGCTCCTTATTAAATGTTTTTATTTCGTCCGTGATTAGTTGTTTCAACTCTTTTTGTGGAACAATAAGTTTGTATTCGGCTACTCCGATCGGTTTTGTGAAACCGTCTAAAGCAAGTTCCACCTCCATATTGTCTTTCTCTGCACAAAGGATTATCCCTATGGAGGGATTTTCGTCTTTACCTTTTTGTACCTTATCGAGTAGCAACAGGTATACGTTCATCTTACCGACATACTCCAGCTTAAACTCTGAGATTTTCAAGTCGATGGCTACCAGTGATCAGAGTCCTCGGTGGAAGAGGAGCATATCCACTTTATACTCTTTCCCATTGTGACTGCCAATGGTTCAGGAGTGCTCGAATTTACAAAAGAGTTGCTCTTGCTTCTTGAAAATGACACACCGGAGCGCATTGAAATGTATTATCAGTTTAACAAGCAGGGCTTCTGTGCATTGTTCCCCAAGTAATAATTATGCCTTACATATCGATTGAGAGCGGCAAGCTGACCGCTGAACAGAAAAAGCAATTGATTGAGCGGCTAACTGCTACAGCTTCCGAAATAACCCATATCCCGAAGAAGTTCTTTATGGTAACCATCAAGGAACTTCCGGACGAGAACTTTGGCATTGGAGGAAAATCCATTGACGAGATAAAATCTATCGGCAAGATAATGCGTAATTATAAGCCATGAATCCCTTAGATTTCACGATTCCGGCATTTTTATCTTATACCGAAATAGGATATTTATACAACAACATTTACTTCAATAGTATATTTGTGCAGCAACATTTACTTCGCTGTTCTCGTTTAATATAAAACAATATCATTTAAAAATCTGATAGAATACAATAATAACCGACAATGAACATAAAATATCTATCCGTATTCTCCTCTGTAATAGGCTTACTGTTCTCTGCTTGCAATGTTTCCAATCAAGCGTCAGGCCGTGTAGCCGATAAAGAGACAACAAAGTTTGGAGATGGTATCGACTCAATAAAAGTTGAGGTGTCAACCAAGGTTGGCGGAACACGCAGTATCATCCTGAAAGAGAATGCCGATGCTGTGGCACGTTTTGAGAATAAACCTGACAGTACACTTTCATCTTCGGCAACAGTAGAATTGATTGGACTTGCCGACTCTCTGTTNGTNGAGAAGAACNNNGANATAATTCTGTCNCAGGAGGNTGCCGANGGACGCACCGGNTATCCCATTTTCACAGTNTCNCTNTATAAAGANGGTNAAGGNGAAACNGTNCGNTACGACATGGGAACNCAAGAGGGANATATANCNCANTGTACNACNTGCNATATCCATTACAGNCCTGANTTCNGNCATTTCNTGTCAAAGGTGTTTGAAATATTGAATTAAAGAATATCAAGCATATAATTATTTGCGTTTAATACATACATCGGTTCTGTAAAAAGCGAATAGGACACCCGAAAGGCTCCTATTCGCTTTTTTAGTAGATTGATATATGAATTTGATAATTGGAATATCTTCGTCATTCGATAATCCTTGCATTATTTGCGGGGGCGNCCTCCGCGATTTCCTCCGCGATTTCCAGTGAATGGTTTGGCATCTTCGGTCAGTTTGAGTTCGGTGCCGTTGGAGAGTTCAACTTCGTATCCACCACGTTTGCGTGAAATTTCTACGATGCTTTGACCGGCATAGTTTGTAGACACATATTTAGTGATGGCAGAGGGTATGATGGCTTTCGGAACTGCTTTACCTTTGGCTGCTTTGACTTCTTTCCAGTCGCCATTGTCGCGAAAATCCACTTCTGCACCGCTTACAAGATCCACGTCGAATTCAGCGCCACGATGTCCCTGCTCCTTTTCGGCTTTTCTTACATTATCGCCGGGAAAGTGTTTGCTGAGAAATGTCTGAGCTGCTTTGGGAAGTTGAGACTGGTTGATGGGGGTTCCGGCGAATACAAGCGCCGAGAATGATGTCATGGCTGCCACGAGCATCATGGTAATGATTCTTTTCATTGCTTGATATTATTAAAAATGGTATATAAGTTATTGAATGTCTCTGTATATGTTCGTCCGACAGGTATTTTTACATTTGATTCCGTTAGATATATCTGTCGATTGGAAAATTTCTCAATTGATGCGAGAGCTACGATATAGGAGCGATGTACTCTGACAAAGCGGTCGGATGGTAACTGCGACTCCATTTCTTTCATTGTGATTTGGGATATGACAGTTGGAAGTCCGTTGCGAAAGACTTTCACATAAT
>JAAVFW010000006.1 GCA_014800535.1 Bacteroidales bacterium | reverse complement strand
ATTTACTAAAAATCTATGACATAGCAAAGGCTTTCGCGCTGAATTTCAGCATGAAAGCCTTATTTTTTAGCCTGACTGAACGAAAAAAGAGACTGCCTAAACTTGTTAGACAGCCTCTTAGTTTTTGGGTTTCTAACCCGAAGTATATCTTATTCCTTACGGAGTTTGATTTCTTCAGGAGTCAATTCGGGATCTTTACCGTAATCCTGCTTGCTCATTCTGACGTAGCTGTTGTAACGCCAGCGAGCATTATCCTCGGCTGCTTTGAAAAGCTCTGCCGCCTCTTCCGGGTACATCTTCTGTACACTGGCGAAACGAACCTCACCTTTCAGGAAGTCAGCAAACTTGCTCCAGTCAGGTTCCTTACTGTCGAGAGTGAAGGGGTTTTCACCTTTCTCTTCATTTTCAGGATTGAATCTCCAGAGGTGCCAGTAGCCACATTCAACAGCAAGTTTTTCTTCCTCCTGACTCTTACCCATTCCGGCCTTAAGACCGTGGTTAATACATGGAGAATAAGCAATTACAAGCGACGGACCATCGTAGGCCTCTGCCTCTCGAAGTGCCTTAAGAGTCTGAGCGTTGTCGGCACCCATAGCAACCTGAGCGACATAGACGTAGCCGTAGGTGGTTGCAATCAGGCCAAGATCCTTCTTACGGATTCTCTTGCCGGCAGCTGCAAACTTAGCAATTGCACCAAGCGGAGTAGATTTTGATGACTGACCTCCGGTATTTGAATAAACCTCGGTGTCGAGAACAAGTATATTGACATTCTTGCCTGAAGCAATCACATGGTCAAGACCACCATAGCCAATATCGTAGCTTGCGCCGTCACCACCGATAATCCACTGGCTTCTCTTAGTCAGATAATGACTGAGGTAACCGACAGTTTTGCAAAGGTCGCAACCGCATTTCTGTGCCGCAGCAAGGAATTTCTCACCGGCTTCGCGTGAGAGTTTGCTGTCGTCGGCAACTTCAAGCCAACCCTTGGCAGCTTCCTTAACCTCAGCATCATAATCTCCGGCAATTATCTCCTTAGTTACATCAATCAGACGAGTACGCATCTTCTCGTAGGCAATGTGCATACCAAGACCATATTCACAGAAATCCTCGAAGAGAGAATTGCTCCATGCCGGTCCGTGTCCGTCGGCATCAGTGCAATAAGGAGTTGAAGGAACAGAGCCTGAATAGATTGAAGAGCATCCTGTTGCATTGGCAATCACCTGACGGTTGCCGAAGAGCTGAGTGATAAGTTTGATATAAGGAGTTTCACCACAACCTGAACAAGCTCCTGAGAACTCAAACAGAGGAGTAGAGAACTGACTGTTCTTGACATTCAGAGATGTGTCGACAAGTTTAGATTTTGATGACACATTTTCCGAGCAGTAATCCCAGGCAGCAACCTGATTCATCTGAGATTCAATAGGCTGCATTGAAAGAGCCTTAGCACCACGTTTGCCGGGACAAACATCAACACAGTTGCCACAACCAAGACAGTCAAGTACGTCAACCTGCTGCACAAAACGCATTCCGGTGAAATCTTTTCCGATTGCGGGAATGGTCTTTTCCTCGCCGAGAGGGAATCCTTTGACCTCTTCCTCCGTCATGAGGAACGGACGGATAGAAGCATGAGGACAAACAAAGGAACATTTGTTACACTGAATACAGTTGTCAGGATTCCACTGGGGAACGAAAGCAGCAACACCACGCTTTTCAAAGCGGGCTGTGCCCTGAGGCCATGTGCCGTCGGCATTATCAACGAAAGTGCTTACAGGAAGAAGGTGTCCATCCTGACCGTTGATGGGACGCACAACATTGGTAATGAATGTCGGGTCATTATGTGTTTCAGGAGCATCGTCCTCAAGGTTTGCCCATGCAGGGTCTACATCAAGCTTATGATACTCGTTACCGCGATCGACAGCGGCATAGTTCATATTGACAACATTCTCTCCCTTCTTGCTGTAACTCTTGACGATGAATTTCTTCATCTGTTCAACTGCAAGGTCAACCGGAATTACTTCGGTGATGCGGAAGAACGCACTCTGCAGAATAGTATTGGTGCGGTTGCCAAGTCCAATTTCGCGAGCGATACGGCTTGCATTGATATAATAAAGAGTGATATTGTTCTTAGCAAGATAGCGTTTAACCTTGTTGGGAAGGTTCTTTGCCAGCTCCTCACCCTCCCAGACTGTGTTGAGAAGGAATGTGCCTCCGGGCTGCAAGCCACGGGTTACATCATACATGTGGAGATATGCCTGCACATGACACGCCACAAAATTGGGGGTATTGACAAGATATGTAGAACGAATCGGAGTGTCGCCGAAACGAAGGTGAGAACAAGTGAAACCACCTGATTTCTTTGAGTCATAATCAAAGTATGCCTGGCAATATTTATCGGTATTCTCACCGATAATCTTCACAGAGTTCTTGTTGGCTCCAACTGTACCATCGGCACCAAGACCGTAGAACTTGGCTGCAAACATACCTTCACCTCCAAGATGCATTTCGGGAAGCACCGGAAGTGAATTGAAAGTTACATCGTCGACAATTCCGATAGAAAACCCGTTTTTAGGTTCGGGAAGAGCGAGATTATCATATACAGATAAAAGCTGAGCAGGAGTTGTGTCTTTAGAGCTCAAACCATAACGGCCACCGACAATGATGGGAGCATTTTCAACTCCATAGAAACAATCCTTGACATCGAGATAGAGGGGTTCGCCAAGAGCGCCCGGTTCTTTGGTGCGGTCGAGCACTGCAATACGCTTTGCAGTCTTCGGCACAGCTGCGAGGAAATGTTTCGCAGAGAAGGGACGATAGAGGTGAACACGCACAACACCAACCTTCTCACCTTTTTCACGGAGATAGTCGATTGTCTCGCAGATTGCCTCAGTCACACTGCCCATTGCGATAATCACTCTGTCAGCTTCAGGATCACCATAATAGTCAAAGAGATTATACTCACGGCCGGTTATGCGTGAGATCTCCTTCATATAGTTTTCAACTATTTCAGGAACAGCTTCATAATATTTATTTGAAGCTTCACGATGCTGGAAGAAAACGTCGGGATTCTCTGCCATACCGCGAGCAACCGGCGAATCGGGATTTAGAGCACGCTGACGGAAAGCCGCAAGTGCCTCGCGATCCAAAAGCGGTTCGAGGTCTTCCTGACGGATAGCCTCGATTTTCTGAATCTCATGTGAGGTGCGGAAGCCATCGAAGAAATTGATGAAGGGCACTCTGCTCTTGATAGCTGCAAGGTGAGCCACACCGGCAAGATCCATGACCTCCTGAACAGAGTGTTCGCAAAGCATCGCGAAACCTGTCTGACGAGCAGACATAACATCCTGATGATCTCCAAAGATTGAAAGCGCATGCGAAGCGAGAGTACGCGCTGACACATGGAAGACACCGGGCAGAAGCTCGCCGGCAATCTTATACATGTTGGGAATCATCAGAAGAAGACCTTGAGATGCTGTAAAAGTTGTGGTTAGCGCACCTGCCTGAAGAGAACCGTGGACAGCACCTGCGGCTCCACCTTCACTCTGCATTTCCTGAACAAGAACAGGCTCGCCAAATATATTCTTTCTCCCTGCTGCACTCCAATCATCCACATATTCAGCCATGGTTGATGAAGGAGTAATCGGGTAAATTGCTGCGACTTCAGTGAACATATAGCTCACATGAGCTGCTGCCTGATTACCGTCGCAGGTCATAAATAATTTTTCTTTACTCATAAATCTACCTCTTTAGATATGAAAATCAGAAATAGTCACTTAATCTGTCGGTTAATTTCACATTAGCGACATGTTTTTTTCGGTTCCGATTTTTTATCTCTGTTTGTTTTTACCTGTTTGCACTATTTTAAGTTCGGAAAAGTCATTTACAATCTTTTTCCGAACCCGAAACAAAGTGCAAAATTAATAAATTTAACCGATATTTGCGAACCCACCTAAGGTAAAGCTCAGTTATTAAACATCAGATTAAGCTTATTAGTTCAAATAAAAAAATGTAAAACTACGAAAAATAACTATTTTACCTCGGTAATTCTTCGTTTCTCGCCTTTAATTTTTTTATTTCCGACAATCTCCTTTAACTTTCCTTTAACGGCATCGGAAAGGGATACTATGGCATAATGGTCAAACATGGTTATCATGCCAATGTCCGAACCCCCTATTCCACACTCTTTGGTGAGAAATCCTACGATATCTCCCTTTGATAGTTTTTCCTTCTTTCCGGCTCCGATGCAAATAGAGAATTTTCCGGAAGTCAACGTGCCGTTTGCAGAAGTGTCGAGATGAAGTGTCCGGTCGGGGGTTATAAAATCCTTAATATCTTCATCAGGTCCGATAATCAGATAGACATCTCCCGATTCGTTCACACGCGCAGTTCGTCCGTTGCGATGAGCATACGTTTCGGCAACAAGCGGCTGGTGATAATGAATCACAGACTCAACCTTATCAATATCGAGACCTCTTGCCGCGAGATCTGTGGCTACAAGCACCGGAGCTGTTCCGTTATTAAACAGTGTGAGTGACGTTTCACGTTCACGCTGATCAAGCGCACCATGATAAAGTGTGGCTGCAACACCATTCTTCTTAAGAAAATCATAGATTCTTTCAGCACTCTCCCGGTGATTGGCAAAAATTATCGTCTTTCCACACTCACCATTGCTGTTGATATTTCTTAACAACGCAAGAAGAGTCTCAAGTTTATCTTTTCCGTCGGAATCGACACGAGACACTCGCAATCGGCTTCGGAGTTTTCTATTCTCTTCCAGATAATTAAGTTCAAGCGGATTTGAAAGAGGAATAAAGTCAGGGATTGAACCCGAAGGAGTTGCCGATGTAAGAATGATACGGCTAACATTCTTCAGTCGTTTTACAATCTTTGCCATCTCATCTTCAAAACCGAGTTCAAGACATTTATCAAACTCATCAAGCACAAGAATCCGACAAGTCTGAGGATCAACATTGCCACGCTTCAGATGGTCAAGCATGCGCCCCGGTGTCGCCACAATTATATCAGGCACAACCGAAAGAGAGTTCACCTCATCTTCCACCTTATGACCACCATAGAGTGCTGTCACCTTATATCCGGCAGCAATGCTTCTGATAACATCGGCCACCTGCACGGTCAGCTCACGCGAAGGCGTGATAATGACGGCCTGAAGTTTTCCGGCTGCAGGATTAAGCATTTTCAGTAAGGGGAGCGTGAATGCAAGGGTCTTGCCACTACCCGTTGGTGACAACAATATTATATCGCGTTTTTCCGATGCCGCCTCCATCATTCTTCGCTGCATCGGATTCAATTCTTCTATTCCAAGGCGAGAATGAACCAATGGTAAAAATTCTTTCTCTCTCATTTTCACATTTTTCTTTACTATTTAAAATAATAACAACCGTTCCATCCAAATTGATTAAGCCCCCGTTTCCCAATATTTGGGAAACGGGGGCTTAAATCATATCCGTGCAGACACTCAACACGATATTATTATCTTACCATTACCTTTTTTCCATCCCATATATAAATTCCCGCCGGCAGCCAGTCTAAATCCTCTCCGACCTTCATTCCCTGAAGATTATAAACGCCTGAGGGAAATTTCACCGAAAGGTCAGTTGAAGTATCTTCTTCAACAGTATCAATTCCGGATTCACCGGCAGTGTATCTTACTGTCTTTGACAAATTCCATCTTCTTCCTTTACCATCCACAATTCTCAAGTAAACTTCAGTCTGTCCACTCCTATCTTTAGACCAAGGACGAACAACACCGTTTTGATCACACGAAACAACAAAAGGATCTAAAACACTCCAATGCACAGAAATCGGTTTCATTTTCTCTCCACAAATGAGTTGGTATGACAATTGCAGCTCATCATTAATCCAATTCCCTTCCTCTATATAATCTGAAAGGAAGAAGTAGTCATCTGTCGAGGGTATGATATTTGCCTGCTCCGGCAACAAATTATTCTCTACACATTTTTTATAATAGTTCAAAGCACCGATGTTACGCGGAACGTAGATGTCACACCAACCACCGCCACCCTTCGTTTTATACATCCTTGCATTTTCCTTCAGATCCGATCCAGTCGGTTTATCCGGAAAAGCACCTTTTTCTATTTCTTGTTTATCCGACAGAAATACATAGGTAAAGACTGGATTTGAATCAAAAATTATCAAACGACCGGCTAAAACTCTGTCTTTAACCCAGTTTTCATATATAATATTATAATAGTCATCATATTCGATATCACAATGAGCCTCATCTTCTACTAATTTATAATAACGACTTATATCAAAAGCCTTTTTCCCTATCGGCTTATTAATGCCGTGAAAAACCACAAAACGAACAACTGAATAGTCACCGGAAAGGAAGAAAGGATAATCCTGAAAATGGCCGTTTTCCCTTCGAGCAAGCTCTCTATACGGATCAAGAGTAGGTCCCTCTGTAAACGCATAATCTCCTATCTCTTCCAGTCCGGCAGGAAACTCAATTGCCTCTATATTAGAAAAAGCAAAAGCATATTTTCCAATTTTCTTCAATCCGTCTACAAATCTGAAATGCGGAACCTTATATTCCCAAAAAGCTCCCATGGGAATTTCCGTAATATCATCATGCAATTTTATACTTACCTTGCAATTTGCAAACGAAAACGGACCGATTTTCTTTACACTCTTCGGAAGTTCATAAACATTCATATTTGCCGACGCAGGAAAATGGAGCAATGTCTCGCCCGACTTGTCAAAAATTATACCATTTTCTTCGCTATAAAAGTCATTATCCTTTATAATATACTTGTTACAATATATATTAACAAAGAATGAATCAGAAATAAACCGAATATTTTTTGGAATAGTAAAACTCCGAAAAATCTGCTCCTTAGTGCCTTCCGTGTTATCAAATTCAGTAATGGGATCAATAATATCCTCATCGAGACCCAACGCAACGACATCGTACATCACCTGCCCTGAACCAATCTGAGTACCCAACATTGCCCTATTGCTCGCTCTATGAGCATCTAACGAATAAAAAACATATTCATCGATTTGTTCTCCTACATCTCCTACATTGGTATGTGTAATTGCAACTTCCCGAGGATTCATATTGATAACCTTTACAGTGTAAAGCAACTTATCAGGATATTCATAACTGTAAACATCAAACTCATCTCCAAGAACCGGAGCATCCGAAATACTTACTTCAGCACCTACATTTAGTATTGTGGTAAATATTCCGCAAATCATCAATATAATCGTCTTCAATCTCATTTTTCAATCATCTTAAGTCAACATTCAGTTTTTTTTACAACTTTCGGCTAAAGATTCTCCAATCACCTGGTTGCATCTTAAAAGTCAGCTGTTTAGCAATTGCAGTTTCTGATGATTCATCTCTTACAAAGTCAGTAAACTCAATGTGAACCGGCTGTATATCCACATAATCAAGATTAAGAACAATCAAGTATTCTTTGTCATCGGTAAGTAGACGAGATATCAGACATCCGTAATCAGATGGCGCCTTAATTGCTTTCAGAAAACTAAAAGTTATAGTCCTAATCTCTTCTTTATTATTCTCTCTTACACCTCCATCTCCAATAAGACGATTATACTCCGAATACTTATCATCATCTCTTTGCAATTTACGTACAACTATCTCCCCATCATTTTCGTCTATAATACCATAATCACACAAGATACCGTTATTATCAACAATCAAAGTTTTAACGCCAGGTGTGTTATATGCCCTCGGTATAAAGTCCTCAGAAGATAGATTATTCCCTATTGTTGATTCATTAAGTGGCTTAAGAAAAATTGGAGTCACTTCTTTAGAGTTAAGAAATATATTCTGAAATTTCTTGATTTGAGAAACAACAGTCTTAACAGCATCAAAAAGAGGTGTTTTATTTCCATCAATCCCAAGCGGAGAATTAATCCACTTAATCCCAGAATCCTCATGGATTTCATCAGAAAATCTCCAAAAAGATAAGCCACAAGCTCCAAATGCAAGTGAAGAAAATGCCTGATAACGCAACGAAGCTAAACTCGGAATCTGAAGACGATCTTCCCATATACTGACAGATTTTCCATCATTCCCGGTTGATGTTTTCTTATAACACTCCTGTGTAGTCGGAACTGTACTCCAAAAAGGACGAGTCTGTGTGTTATACTCCGTTAAAGTCTTAAAATACGCTTCGATATTCCTTTTCAAATTATTATTTGTATCATAAACGTTTTTCTCCCATACAGACTTCTGCTTGTTAAAAGAGTACGTCTCACCTGAAAAAGGATAAGCATCTACAGAAAACATTGGCGTATGGGTTAGTTTCCAAAAAAGCCTCAGATACTCTTTATACGAAGTAATCGCACTATACCCTTCAAAATGAGAAAGAATATCCTCGTGCGAAATAACTTCTGTCATTTCACCTTTTATGGTAACAAAGTACTTTTCTCCCATGCCACCTGTAAGATATAGAAGATCCGATGTTGTATTTTCAGACAACAGTTTTACTTTTAGCATGTTGTTAAAAACAAACATTTGAGATGAATTGTCTTCATTCTCCATTACTTTAGTATAAATCCTCTTTATACATTCAGCTACAACCCAAAAATCCTTTATCTGTGGTTCATCCTTTACCATCCACCCTGCAACTGAAGAATTAGAGCCATAAGTCGCTACAACATTTTCCCAATCATTATAAAAATCTGTCCATTTTGAATCATTTGGATTTACAAATGGCAGATTATTTACGATTGGTTCATCAACCTTTTTCTTCTCCCCATCGATTTCCTTTTCAACAGTTTTATAGATCGCAAAAGATGGCATTGGCAATCGTACCATTATCTTCATCTTTGCACTCTGAGCATTTAATAACGAAGTCTCGATAGAACTTACTCTTAACGTATTTTCAGCAATATTCATCCCACACTCCTTCATTCTAAAAAGTGTGTTGTAATCAAATACTGTCGCACCACCAGGAGTTCCTATAGCCATTAACGGCATTTCACCTTCTACCGGATTAATATACACAGTAAAAGATGGGACAACTACATCAGGTAAGACGATTTTACTTTCTTTATTCTTCATAAAATACATTTTTTAAGTTTTTAATAATTTTTCACAAAGTTATATGTGATAATTATAAAATCCAACACCAGAATATATTATTAACATTTTTTAACATATATCATCATTTCACTTAAATACATCATTAAAAAATAAAATTTTAATATAGGATATCTTTGCAACAAATACATCTCAAATAATATTTTAAAAAATCATCACACTCTATACGCTGAATATTTGAACCCAATTTCTCACAATTTATTAAAACTGAGAGCAGGGTTCAAACATTTAGATAAATTGTTAAATCAGATTTTGAAATGCAAAGTGTCGGGAGTGTGGCTTTTAATCCATCTATCCATATATGCAACCGTATCGCTACATATTGTTTTGTCTTTGTCAAAATAAGAGTTATAAACGAGAGCAAAGATCTTAACACCCCGGGACAGCAGAGCCTTGACTGTCAAGAGTGTATGGTTAATAGAGCCGAGTTGTCCATTATAAGTTACGACCACCGCCAGGTTTCGGTCAGCAATATAATCAATAGTCAGATATTCGCCGTCAAGTGGTACCATAACTCCTCCGGCACCCTCTATCAGGACATGCCCATACCGACTCTCAAGCACTTCAGAAGACCGGTCGATAATTGAGAGTTCCAGCGGACGTTTATCTATCCTTGCAGCCAGGTCAGGTGAACAGGGATAAGAGAATATAACCGGAGCCGTAACGCCCATCTTGTCGTCGGAAACCAAGGGAATGCCCATAAGCTGACGATGTTTCTCAATGTCTTCACTTGAACCGACATTGCCGGTCTGCACAAATTTTTGCGTTATGACATTGATTCCGGCGTCGACCATCTTCTTAGCCATGTAGCCGGTGACGTATGTCTTTCCGACATCTGTGCCTATTCCTGTGATAAAGAGGCGTGCAGGAACGTCAATATTTTCAAAGTTCAATTCTCTAAGCATAACTTAATATTTCCCTAATAATACAAAAAATTAAGAGGGCAGGTCAAAACACTCATTTTGACACCACCCTCATAAGATTTCTAAATCGTAATTAATCGATTACCAAGCGAACATAGGATATTCGTTCATCATTTCGTTAACTTCTGAACGTACTTCCTTGATTACTTCTTCATTGTCGGCGTTAGTAAGCACGCGGTCAATGAGATCGGCGATCTTCTCCATCAAATCTTCTTTAGCACCGCGAGTTGTGATTGCAGCAGTACCGAAACGAAGACCTGAAGTCAGGAAGGGGCTGCGGCTGTCGTAAGGCACCATGTTCTTATTGGCAGTGATGTCAGCTTCAACAAGCACTCGTTCTGCTTTCTTACCACTCATTTCGGGGAACTTGGAACGAAGGTCGACAAGCATGCAGTGGTTGTCAGTGCCATCAGAAATAATCTTGTAGCCACGAGCGATGAGAGCGTTTGCAAGAGCAGTAGCGTTCTTCTTAACCTGCTCAGCATATTCTTTCCATTCGGGCTGGAGACATTCACCGAAGGCAACTGCTTTCGCAGCGATTACATGTTCGAGCGGACCGCCCTGAACACCGGGGAATACCGCGCTGTCAAGAAGAGCTGACATTTTCTTGATTTCACCCTTAGGAGTTTTCTTACCCCAGGGATTGTCAAAGTCTTTACCCATGAGAATCATACCGCCACGGGGACCACGAAGAGTCTTGTGAGTGGTGGTGGTAACAACGTGAGCGTGTTTAACAGGGTTTTCAAGCAGACCGGCAGCGATAAGACCAGCGGGGTGAGCCATATCCACCATGAAAATAGCACCGATTTCGTCGGCAAGCTTGCGCACACGAGCGTAATCCCATTCGCGGCTATATGCAGACGCACCTGCAATGATAAGTTTCGGACGCTCAGCGCGTGCCTTTTCTTCCATCTCCTCGTAATTAACCTTACCTGTTTCAGCATCTACAGTATAGCTGATAGGCTGGAACATAAGGCCTGAGAAGTTAACCGGGCTGCCGTGGCTGAGGTGACCACCATGGCTAAGGTCCATACCCATGAATTTGTCGCCCGGTTCGAGGCATGCCATAAACACTGCCATGTTTGCCTGTGCGCCTGAGTGAGGCTGAACGTTTGCCCATTCTGCACCGAACAATTCCTTAGCACGTTCGATTGCAAGGTTTTCAACTTCGTCTACAACCTGGCAACCACCGTAGTAACGGCGTGCGGGATAACCTTCAGCATATTTATTTGTGAGGCATGAACCCATGGCGCGCATAACTTCATCGCTTACAAAGTTTTCACTTGCAATAAGTTCAATTCCGCGACGCTGACGCAGATGCTCACGGTCGATGAGCTCGAAAATCTGATTGTCTCTTTTCATTTGATGTTAGTTTTTCATCTACTTCCCCACAAGGGGGTTGTGTGGTGTTTGGATTTTTCGCAAAGTTAACAAAAAATATTCAATTTTTGGATTCCTAAAACAAGTTTTTTAATGACGTTATTTCAAGAAATACGACTCCAGTCGACAACGTTGGCGAAACGACTGTGTAACTCGCGGGAGAAGATGTTTTTCTCCTCCGCGCTCAGTTTTGACGCATTGTCAAGAATCTCCTTCGCTTCCCTGCGGGCAAGCGACAGAATCTGACCATCGCGGGCAAGGTCTGCCACCTTAAGATTAAATGCTATCCCACTCTGCTGAGTTCCCTCCATATCTCCTGGACCACGAAGTTTCATGTCAGCTTCTGAAACAAGAAAACCATCGGTTGTCTGAGTCATTATCTCAAGTCGTTTCCTTGTGTCGGCCGACATCTTGTGGTTGGCCATGAGAATGCAATAACTCTTGTCGGCTCCTCGACCGACACGTCCCCGCAACTGATGAAGCTGTGAGAGTCCGAACCGCTCGGCATTCTCAATGACCATTACTGAGGCGTTCGGCACATTAACTCCCACCTCGATTACAGTCGTAGCAACCATTATTCGCGATTCTCCTCTGACAAACATTCCCATCTGATGGTCTTTCTCGTCGGGTTTCATCTTCCCGTGGACTATGCTGACCTTGACATCCGGAAACAATCCCATGATTCTCTCATAACCTTCCTCAACACTTTTGAGATCGATTTTTTCACTTTCCTTGACGAGAGGATAAACAATATAAATCTGGCGTCCTTCATTAAGCTGATTTCGGATGTGCCGGTTGACTTCCATTCTGTTATCGTCGTAGCGAAGCCAGGTTGTCACAGGTTTCCTTCCCGGAGGGAGTTCGTCGATCACACTTACTTCAAGATCGCCATAGACGGTCATGGCAAGTGTGCGCGGAATAGGAGTTGCTGTCATGACGAGCACATGAGGAGGAATTTCTGACTTACGCCACATTCTGGCTCTTTGTGCCACTCCGAAGCGGTGTTGTTCGTCGATTACTGCAATTGCAAGATTCTTAAAAGTCACCTTTTCTTCAAGAAGGGCATGTGTGCCAACCACTAAATTTACTCTCCCCGAAATAAGCCCATCATGTATCTCACGTCGTTCGCCGGCTCGTGTTGAGCCTGTCAACAACCTTATCTCCAGACCGAGACGGTCACACCACTCCTTCATGGAGTCGTAATGCTGACCGGCAAGAATTTCGGTCGGCGCCATAATGCATCCTTGATAACCATTATCAACGGCCATAAGCAGTGTCATAAAGGCAACCATCGTCTTCCCGCTTCCCACATCACCCTGAAGCAGACGGTTCATCTGTCTTCCTGTCCGGACATCGTTACGGATTTCCCGAAGCACCCTCTTCTGAGCTCCGGTGAGATCAAAAGGAATAACATTGGAATAAAAGTTATTGAAATTATCGCCAATTGTTTTCAGCACCCTGCCTGCTGATGACATGCTTCGTTTCAGCGCATACCGGAGGATATTGAGTTCAAGATAAAACAATTCCTCAAATTTCAATCTTTCTCTGGCTTTGGCAAGTTTTTCAGGTGACACCGGGACGTGCATGTTGGTCAGGGCCTCCCGAAGCGGCATAAGATTCAACTTCTTCAACAATGAAGGTGGAAGTGTTTCTTCAATCGAATCCATGGCGGGATGCCGCAGGAGCGCACCGACAATATTCTTGAAGAATCTTGACGAAAATCCCTTTTTACGCATTATGTCGGGTATGGAGTATATCCCCTGCAATCCTTCCGGAGGTGCATCAGGCTTATATTCGTCGATTTCCGGATGTGCCATTGACCACACATTTCTGTATTGCGCCGGTTTACCAAAAAGCACATACTCAACGCCCGGCTTATAGGTAGATGTGATGAATTTAGCTCCGGCAAACCAGACCACTTCCATCATCCGTTTGCCATCTGAAAAGACTCCGACAAGGCGTCTCTTCGCCCCCTCACCCTCTTCCGAGAAGCGGATGAAGTGACCCTTAATCTGCACCATTGGCATATCGGATCCATGAAGGTCGGAAATGGTGTAGATGTGCGATCGGTCAACATAACGATAGGGAAAATAATAGAGTAAATCATGAAATGTGCGCAATTCAAGATTAGCAACCAGAGACTTGAACCTCTGTTCGCCCACACCCTTCAGAAATTTCAACTCTGTTTCCTGCAATTTTCCCATATCTTACGTCTCCTACGGTTTATTAGAGTTTTAATAAAGTGCGTGCAATCTTCAGGTCGCGCGGATTGGTAATCTTTGTATTAAAAGAATCTCCCTGATACAATTCACAGGGCACAATTCGCTCTACNACTGAAGCGTCGTCTGTAAACTCGACACCCTCAGGCAGATTGCTATACGCCTCGTTTAAGAGTGAAAGCCGAAAAATCTGCGGGGTCTGCACAGCGACGTAACGACTGCGATCNACAGCCACTGACTCCGCATCACCTTCACCTTTGAGCATACGGATTGAGTCTGTGAGCGGAACAGCAGGAATGGCNGTTCCGGCTTCGAGACATTTGCGCCATCCTCTTACAAGAAGACGCTGATTAAGGTAGGGNCGGGCNCCGTCATGAATCGCCACCATAGCATCTCNNTCATTCTCCCCCATCAATTCGTTGACAGCCTTCANNCCGTTCATGACAGAGTTCATTCTNGAAGAACCGCCTACAACTGCAATGTGAGGAATNTTAAACGACTTTAAGGTCGGTGTTCTGTCAAGATTCTCCCAGACTTCATTCCAGTAATCCANATACTCNTCCGGAAGGACAAGGATTATTTTTGTCTCGTTATCCTGAAGATGAAAGGTTCGCATTGAATGNGCAAGCACAGGCACTTTATCAACTTCTACAAACTGCTTGGGAAGAGTGCCTCCGGCTCTCTTTCCGGAACCTCCACATANTATAATGGCAAATTTAGCGGGAAACTCCGTAAAANAGGAGCTTCCCGTCATATCATTTGATTTTTCCGTCATATTCATCGGAAAATGCAAAAAGTGTAATTACATATTCATACCACCGTCAACCTGAATAACCTGACCGGTGACATAGCTTGACATATCAGATGCAAGGAAGACAGCAACATTGGCGATATCTTCAACCTGACCTCCNCGACGCAAAGGAATTTTACCAACCCAATCCTTACGNACATCTTCGGGNAGTGCTGCTGTCATGGCAGTCTCGATAAAGCCGGGAGCGATTGCATTTGCGCGGATGCCNCGNCTTCCGACTTCCTGAGCGATGCTCTTTGCGAGTGCNATAAGTCCTGCCTTTGAAGCTGCATAGTTTGACTGACCTGCNTTTCCATGCACACCTACCACAGATGCCATGTTGATGATTGANCCACCACGCTGACGCATCATGATGGGAAGAACTGCATGGATAAAGTTGAATGCCGATTTAAGGTTAACNGCAATAACAGCGTCCCACTGAGCTTCCGACATTCTCATCATCAGACCATCTTTAGTGATACCTGCATTGTTGACGAGAATATCGATTGTGCCGAAATCTTCCTTNACCTGNGCAACTACNTTTTCAGTTTCAGCAAAGTCAGCTGCATTTGAAGCATAACCNTTGCATTTCACTCCAAGAGCTTCAATTTCAGCTTCNGTTGCTTTTCCATTTTCATCAATCACAAGGTCAGTGAAAGCGATNTTAGCACCTTCCTGAGCAAAACGCAATGCAAGAGCCTTGCCGATGCCGCGTGCCGCNCCTGTAACNAGAGCGGTCTTTCCTTCCAATAGTTTCATATAACAGTTTNGTTTATATTCTATTTCTGTCTCTCTGAGCTGCCGAAAGCAAGTCAAAGATAAGTTATCATATAGTCACAANGAATGCACCACACGAATATCCGCCTCCGAATACGAGAAGTGCAATCTTCTCCCCTTTCTTGAATTCATCTCGTTTCTGTGCAAACACAAGNGCNGCTGAAGCACTGCCGGTGTTNCCATATTCCTCGATATTATTCTCAAACTTNTCAAGGGGAATNTCAAGCATGTGGGCAACCTGTGCCACTATTCGCTTGTTTGCCTGATGACATATCAGACGCGAAAGGTCTGAACGCTTGATGCCACTCTGCTCAAGAGCGTGGTCAAGNGCATAAATCATGTATTTACACGCATGCAGGAAAACGTCTCTGCCATCGGGCATACAGATTCCATCTTCCTTCGGACGAAGTCTCACACCCGCNGAACCTTTACCAATGTCNCCCANACCTTCTGTNAANATNGTNTCAATCTTTATGTCGNCCGNACCNTGNGGNTCNGCTGAAATAAAGTAAGCGACNGCTGCGTCGCCCCACAGATGACCATCCTTGGGATTGGTTTCATTCGCGTAATATGTATTATGCTCACTGCATACNAGNAGNGCTTTCTTAGCTTTNCCGCTCGCAAANTAACCTTCAATTATCTCAAGTCCATTGATAAAACTTGAGCAAGCTGACGACGCATAGACAGCCTTCGCATGGTTTATNCCAAAATGACGCTGCACGACNTGTGCCAATGTTGCCACTGTATCGTAAGCNCAATAATGTGCNGCCACAATCAGATCAACATCCTTGATGTCNTAAGGAAGANTTTTCTGAGCATCCTCAACCGCAGCAATTCCCATNGTATCGACATTNTCATCGGCTGAGGCTTTGGAGCGGGTTTTGATTCCGGTTCGCTGAAGAATCCAATCCGCAGTCAATCCGTTAACGTTAAAGAAATACTCGTTATCAATTCGGGCTTCAGGAACATAATATCCTGTTGAGTTTATATACATGTCAGTTCAATTCTTTCGGATTATCTNTGCAAGAAACTTCCTAACTTCCTAACCGCTCCTTCTAATAATCCGTGATTTATATCATTTATCTCAAATCATCTCCCCCATACCCCTTTTTCCTATCTCAAAGGGTGATTATCTAAATAAAAAATCTCAATCACTCATCTCTGACAATACCATAAAGAAGCATCTCGCTGAGATATTGTTTAAGATGAGTCTTATCAATTCCACTCTCAGACAGGTTATCGCGAATGTAAGGCACATCAAGTCCCTGAATAATCTGTGTGATAATAGCAGCTGCCTTATCAGTGTTCTCAATNTTGAAGACACCCGTCTCAACNCCTTCATTAAGAATTGCCCGAAGCAGACCGACCTCCTTTTTCCACATAATCTTTCTGGCNCGGTCAACCTTNCGTACATCTCTGAAAAATCCTGCACGAAGACTGCCATTTCTCGAAACAATCTCCTTCATCGATTCCAGACGNACATCAATATANTCATGAAGTTTTTCTTCCGGTGGTCTGGGNAGAGAGACNATAAATCGCAGCTTAGAGAAAACCTGCTCGGTTTCCTGCTCAATCACAGCATTAAATATGTCACGTTTGCTTTTAAAATATGTATATATGGTTCGTCGACCCTTATCAGANGCAGATGCAATCTCATTCATAGTGGTGTTTTCCACACCCTTACGAGCAAAAAGCTGGCGTGCCACTTCTATGAATTTATCACGAGTTTTAGATACCATAATAATAGATTAAAGTTTTTAACATGCAAACTAAATGCACATTTATGACAATTATGAGCAAAATTAATAAAATAATTTGGAAACACACTAAAATCCTCCCAATAATTGCACTAAAAGACCTATATCAGACTCAGTAAAGCACGCTNTCCCTCCTTGATTTGAGTTAATAACCTGAAGGTATAAGTAAAAAATCACGACCGTTTGTGAATAAGAAAATAAGCATTCCNGNGCCAATACCCTTTTNNATCGAAAAATATCATAAAAAAATCACCAAANTTATNATTTTGATTATAAGNTANTTATACTAATAANNNAAAATATTTTCAAATTTTCTTCAAAAAAAATTTGGCAAATCCGAAAAATGGTTGTAACTTTGCAGTGCAAATGACACCGCGGGGTGGAGCAGTGGTAGCTCGTTGGGCTCATAACCCAAAGGTCGTAGGTTCGAGTCCTGCCCCCGCTACTAAGAGGATGAGTCAATGACTCATCCTTATTTTTTTATTCTGATTTTATCATGGAAATAGTCTACGAAGACAATCATATTATTATTGTCAATAAAGCTGCGGGCGAAATAGTTCAGGGCGATAAAACCGGTGATACTCCCCTATCGGAATTAGTCAAGGATTATCTTAAAGAAAAATATAATAAACCGGGTAACGTTTTCTGTGGTGTCGTGCATCGAATTGACCGTCCGGTTTCAGGATTGGTTATATTCGCAAAAACCTCCAAGGCGCTCACCAGACTGAACGAAATGCTTCGCAAGGGGGAAATACATAAAACCTACTGGGCTTTGGTTGAAGGGCATCCCCGCGAGAAGGAAAACGAACTGACAAACTATCTTCAAAGCGATGGGAGACTAAACAAGACGCGCATTGTCGCACCCAATGCTCCCGATGCAAAATTATCTAAACTGAAATACACTACAATTGCTACCGGCGACAGATACTCAATTCTTGAAGTTAACCTGCTCACCGGACGCAAACACCAGATTCGTGTCCAGCTTAGTGGAATGGGCAACCCTATTAAGGGCGATTTGAAATATGGAGCTAAGCGAAGCAATCCGGATGGAGGCATTTCTCTTATTGCTAAAAAAATCAATTTTATTCATCCCGTTTCCAAGAAAGAAATTTCACTTGAGGTTCCTCCTCTTCCCGACATGCTTAAACTGCTTTAAAGCCTCACTAAATGCCTTTAAACATCAGTTAAATCCTTTTTAATACCATCACGAAAAAGCCGACCCGAAAATTCGAGTCGGCTTTTTTTGATGAATACTTAAGACCTCTTCCTTGATAGATCTGAAAAATATGAGCACAAAAAAAGTGTATCGGGATTCCGATACACTTTTTTTATATCTTAGCTTAACTTATAATTAGTCAGCAAGGCGGATAGTTACGGCACGATCCAGGGGAGCAGCCTTAACACCATAGTCAGTGAGGTTGTTGTTATCAACAGTTGCGTCGAGCTGATCAGCGTTAACACCGCAGCTAACGAGGAAGTTCTTCACACCGTCTACACGAGCGTTACGGAGACGAGCGTTGATTTCCTCAGTGCCAGTGTAGTTGTCAGCATAACCTGTAAGGATGTATTTCTTATCAGGATTTTCCTGCATAACCTGAGCTACAGATTTGAGGATAGTCTTTTCGCGTGAAGAAAGACCTGACTGGTTGATGGGATAGTAAACAGTTGCAAGACCTTCGCAGTCCATAACCTTAGTTTCCTTTACAGGACGGTTAAGGCAAGCGTCGAGCTGCTGCTGGAGGTTAGCCACTTTGTTTTCAGCTGCAGCAAGACGAGCTACGAGAGCGTCACCTTCAGCATCTGTATATTTCCAAGTGGGGCAAACTGCAGTAACGGGGCAGTTCCATTCAGTCTTGCCAAGGTTGAAGTTAAGACCGATCTGAGCCATTGCAAGGTGTTCAGCTTTTTTGAAGTCGATAAGCTCATACTTCAGGTCAAGGAACAGGTCAACGTGCTTAGAAAGACGGAAGTTATTTGACCAACCGATAGTTGCAAACATCAAAGTGTTTTCTGCATTTCTCCAGTGGAGGTTATCTTCAACAGCGGGCTTGTTGCCATAACCGCGGTAAGAAGTCCAGTATGCACCTGCACCAACGTAAACAACAGCGTTGTAAACACGGTTAGGACGGTAGCCACACCACCAGTTAGTAAGGTTCAACATTACGTCGAACTCAGGACCTACACCCATAAACTTCTCGGGATAAATGCCGTTTTCGATTGCGCCAGCATTCATCTTACGATACATGCCGTTTTCGGTAGTTGCGCCCTTAGGCATAATCCAGTTTGCACCTACACGAACACCCATTGTGGGAGTAACCCATTTGCCTACATAGAGAGCAGCGTTGGGAGCAATACGATCTTTGATCTTAGCATCGATGTCGTGTTTGCCAAACAACATGTTTGCGCCACCTTCAACTGTAATAAACCAGTTGTCTTTGTTTTTGTTAAGAAGCGTGCCCTGTGAGCAGTCCTCAACATAAGTAACTTCCTGTGCTGAAACGGAAGATACGCCTAATGCCAAAGCAGCAAAAGCAAGTAATAAATTCTTCTTCATAGAACAACAATATTTAGATTAAATTTTTCAGCGGATTTACAACCAAAGTTAGGGAACTCGTCCCACCGCTTTAGCGTGCAAAATTAGCAAAATTCTGATAAATTAACACACTTTTCCTTAAAAAAGTTTAAAATTTCGGAGGTATTTCGAGTTAAAAACCTTTTCAAGAATCAGTAATATTAAGCTATTTGTCTAACAATGAGCTTTTTACGTCAGACAAAATATTTTCAACAGTATACCCGAATTTTTCTTCAAGAACCTTTGCAGGAGCTGACGCACCGAAGCGTTCAAGACCTCTGACGACATCGCCACGCGAGGTCAGTGAGTTGAAAACTGCGGGCAGACCGGAGGTCAAAGCATAGATTGGAAGATTCTCAGCAATGACAGAGTTACGGTAAGCTTCAGGCTGACGCATGAACAATCCGATTGAAGGAATTGAAACGACTCTTGAGCCGATTCCTTCTTCTCTAAGTTTTTCAGCTACATGGATCAGCAATGCAACTTCACTTCCGTTGCCGAGAAGTGTCAGACGGGGATTCTCGCTTTCATAGACAATATAGCCACCCTTTTCAGCTTTTTCAGCTTCCTTACGGCGATTGTCGGCCGGAAGGTCTTCCAGATCCTGACGTGAAAGGATGATAATTGTCGGAGAACCGGCATTGTTAAGAGCTATGCGGTAAGCTTCGACTGTCTCTGCCGCATCTGCAGGACGGATGACCACTGCCGCCGGACCACCCTTGAAGTTATCCATCTGCTCAAGCAGCCGAATCTGAGCTTCATGTTCAATCGGCTCATGTGTAGGTCCATCCTCTCCGACACGGAACGAGTCGTGTGAGAAGATATAGATGACAGGAAGCTGCATCAGAGCTGACATTCTGATTGCCGGCTTCTCGTAATCACTGAACACAAAGAATGTGCCGCATGCTCCGATAAGACCTCCATGAAGTGCAATACCATTGATAAGGCATGCCATGGTGAGTTCCGCAACACCTGCCTGAAGGAAAGCTCCGGTGAAGTCACCTTTTAGCAAAGCATGTGTCTTCTTAAGGAATCCGTCGGTCTTATCGCTGTTTGCGAGGTCGGCAGATGAGACAATCATATTGCCGAGATGTTCGGCAAGGAATGAAAGAACGGCTGCAGAAGCATTTCTGGTTGCCATGTTCGGTTTAAGCTCAACCTTGCTCCAGTCGAGTTCGGGAAGACGACGTGAAAGATAATCATTCAGTTTTGCCGCAAGCTCAGGATTCTCCTTTTCCCAAGCTGCATGGGCAGCACGGCGAGCCGCTACAATTTTCTTAAGTTCTTCACGACGGGCTGCATAAAGAGCCTTTACATTCTCACGGATTTCCCACGGATTTTCAGGATTACCACCGAGATTCTCGATAGTTGCCTTAATATCTGCACCTGCTTTTGAGATCGGCTGTCCATGAGTGCTGACAGCTCCTTCGAGAGAAGTGCCGTCAGGACGCACAGAGCCACGCGCCATGATTGTGTGGCCAATAATCAATGTCGGACGCTCCTTCTCGCAATGAGCTGTTGCAAGAGCTCCTGCTATGGCTTCAGGGTCATTACCGTTGATTTCAAGAACGTTCCAGCCCCATGCACGATACTTTGATGCAGTGTCTTCGGTTGAAACCTCGCCAACCTTGGTTGACAGCTGAACCTCATTTGAGTCATAGAACATAATGAGGTTATGCAGACCGAGATTACCTGCAATTCGACCGGCACCCTGAGAGATTTCTTCCTGAATGCCACCATCGGAAATGAAAGCATAAGTCTTATGAGAAATTGTTTCACCGAAGCGTGCGGCAAGGAAACGTTCAGCGATTGCACATCCGACACCCATCACATGACCTTGTCCGAGAGGACCGCTTGTGTTGTCGACACCTCTTTCGGGGTCGAGTTCGGGATGACCGGGAGTCACACTGCCCCACTGACGGAATTGCTTAAGTTCATCGACAGTGTATCGACCTGTCAGGGCGAGAACACTATAAAGCATCGGCGACATGTGACCCGGGTCAAGGAAGAACCGGTCTCTTCCAATCCAGTTGGCATCATCAGGATCATAAACCATAAATGACGAGAACAGAACATTAGCAAAGTCTGCGCCTCCCATTGCGCCACCGGGGTGACCTGATTTGGCTGTTTCAACCATTTGTGCAATCAGCACGCGGAGATTGTTGGCCGCTTCATTCATTAGACTTGTTTCCATTTAAAGATTTTAAATCTATTTTTTTCGTCTCATGACAGAACATCAGAGAGCGTTTTCAACGTCGTTTTTAAGATTATCTTCATCGACAGGGATGTCGGTATTAACATTTTTCGACCCGATGAGGGCATAATAAAGAATATAAGCGAACATTGCGATTACAAGCCAGTAAGAGGCAAGGTAACCTATATTTGTAGCAATTGATTCCTGAATCAATGGCATCACACCGCCACCGACAACCATCATCATGAATATTCCGGATGCTTTGGCAGTATATTTTCCGAGCCCCTCAACCGCAAGGTTGAAAATGCCACCCCACATGATTGACGTGCAAAGTCCACATAGAACAAGGAATAAAGCCGACATCGGAACATTAGCCATGCTGAATCCATCCTCCACTGAATAAGCCGGCATAGAGATAAAGCTATCAGAAGGCCAGAAGATTGCAAGAAGAACAAGGAGGATTGCGAGAGATGATACGACTATAAGCTGTGACCGACTTGACACCTTTCCGGAGATTACAGATGACAAAAGACGTCCGACAAGCATAAGCAACCAATAAACAGCTGCGACAGCGCCTGCAACTGCAGCCGCATTTTCAGTAATGCCTGAAATGGAAGAGTCACTTAAATAGAAAATCAGAACTCCGGGGATTCCCACCTCTACACCTACATAAAAGAAAATGCCAATCACTCCGAGTACAGTGTGGCGGAAATTCCAGGGAGAATGTTTATCTTTATTCTTTTTTACACCTTTGGTAAGTGCCGGTTCTGGGATATTGACAAACGAGATGATGACAAATGCCACAGCAAACACGGCAAATGCAATCATAAGAAGAGGAATAACGTTTGTCATAGAGGTGTGGGGAGTGACAGCTCCAATCATCACACCGACAAGAAGCGGAGTCAAAGTAGCCGATAGTGAGTTGAGAGAACCGCCTAACTGCATCAGCTGGTTACCCTTGTTGCCACCACCGCCGAGACTGTTGAGCATCGGGTTGACAACCGTGTTAAGCATGCAGACACAGAAACCGCAGATAAATGCACCGATAAGATAAATCACAAAATTAAGCATCACCGGAGAGCCTGACACTTCAAAGACAGGTGTCGCATTGCCGACCTTGCTTGAAAGATATTGGATTGCAATACCGAGCGCACCGATCGACATAGCCCAGAGTGACGTCTTTTTATATCCAATCTTGGTCAGAAGATTTCCGGCCGGAATACCCATTATCAGATATGCGAAGAAGTTCATGAAGTTGCCGACCATACCTGCCCAGCTGTAGCTACCCTTCCAGATGGTGCCTAACGGTGCCGCAAGATTGGTTACAAAGGCAATCATTGCGAAAAGGAAAAACATGGCGACAATGGCCACAATGTTTCCATTTTTAGGTGTATTGTTATTATTCATAGTATTATGTTTTAGTTTCAGATTACCATATATTAAAATCAGATTACCATATATTAAAATCAGATTACCATATATTAAAATCAGTTACTTGCTGTAATCGCGCTGTCCGAAAATAGCAGAACCGACACGCACAAGGTTCGAACCTTCCTTCACTGCAATTTTCCAATCGCCGCTCATGCCCATCGAAAGGGTGTCAAAGCCTCTCAAATCAGGGGCTATCTCCTCCTTGATTTTCTTAAACATAGAAGCTATTCTCCGAAAATCATCTGCCACTCTCTCAGTGTCGTCGGTGTTAGTTGCCATTCCCATAACCCCACATATATGAGTGGACTTCAGATTTTCAAAACGACGATTGACAAAATATTCCTCAAGTTCCTCCGGAGAAAAACCGAACTTGGTTTCTTCCTCAGCAACATGAATCTGCATCAGCACATTGGTCACGACTCCTGCTTTTTCCGACTCCTTATCAATCATTTCCAGAAGTCGCTCAGAGTCAACACTCTCAATCATGGCTGTCTTCCCTATAATCTGACGCAGCTTATTTGTCTGGAGATGACCGATGAAATGCCACTTAATATCTTCCGGCAATTCAGGAATTTTTTTAAGCAGCTCCTGAACACGACTTTCTCCAAAGAGTCTTTGACCCGCCATATAAGCCTCCATAATAGCTTCAGACGGATGAAATTTTGACACAGCCACAAGACTTACTTCCTGCGGCATTTCAGACAGAATTGATTCGATATTCTCTTTAACAGACATTGTTGTGCTCATAACATTTTTTCCTAAAGATTCATTCAGCCTTTTCGGTCGGCTTCTCCTTTGACAAATCAAGCGGGAAGACATCCATAAGGGGAGTCTCGGCAATTGAGGCAATCTCATAATCGGCCGCTGACCCTTTCATACCCTCATTAAATCCTTTGAGCGCATTTTCAAAATCACCTGCCTGCACAAGAATAAAAGACGCTGACTTCTTTTCAGTGCCGGTTTTCTCATCAAGTGTTATGAAATTAACCTTCACCATATAATATTTATCGGCATAGTCAGACTCGTCGAAAAAGATTTCAGAAATTTTTGTCTTCTTGACTGCTGAAATTGAAAATTCACCTGAAATATAGGGTGTAATCTCTTCAATAATTCTCGCTTCAGCCTCAGTGAAAGTCAGAGCGTCGACAAGATAAGGCTCGTTAACCTTCTTGACCACACCGTTTTCCTGCATTTTATCGTAGCGTACTTTTGTCTCAAACCAAAGAGCCATAATTAATTAAGTGTTAGTTTATAAGTTAAGAAAATTAAATATCCAAATTTCTTTTTCCAAACTCACCTATATTCAATACGCTGCAAAAATAGGTAAAATATGCGAGATTTCAGCATCTGTCGAACAAAAATTTTTCGGAGTTTATCAACCATTTATAATTAATAACACCCAATGAGTTTGATTGGCTCAAAAATAAATAAAGAATTTTTTAAATCTTCTTTGGAATTAAAAGTCATTTTGTTAATTTTGTAGATTATGACCTCCAATCCCAATATTTGTAATACCGGGTCGGTCAAGAGATAATCCTCGCCCGGAGTTTTAAAAATAGAGGGGATTAAGTTAAACGTATAGATTATGGAGAGCACAGAAAGAATTTCAACACCGGACACCTCCTCCCGCCCTCCGCTCAGTCCGTTAAAAAGCTTTACTGAAGTCTGTCGCAAAGTCTGGCTGTTCTATTATGAAGGGTTTCGAGACATGACGGTCGGGAAAACACTTTGGGCAATCATGCTCATCAAACTTTTCATCATGTTTGCCGTGCTTAAATGTTTTTTCTTCCCCAATCTCCTGAAAGAAAATTTTGACAATGACAAAGACCGCGCATCTCATGTCAGACAAGAACTGACAACTCGTGGCAAATGATTGTCAGAGACAGTTAGCGTCCGTCTGTCACGGCAAGGATTTTACAAGGATAACTAAAAAAGAAAATCACTATAAACTAAAACAATTATGAACGATTTAATGACCGTAGTAGACTGGAGTCGCTGGCAGTTTGCCCTGACAGCGATATTCCATTGGCTGTTTGTTCCTCTGACACTGGGACTTTCAGTCATTGTTGCGGTGATGGAGAGTATCTATCTCAAGACCAAATCGGAGGAATGGCTTTCTATCACCAAATTCTGGATGAAACTGTTTGCCATCAATTTTGCAATTGGTGTAGCGAGTGGTATCATTCTTGAATTTGAGTTCGGCACTAACTGGAGTAACTATTCATGGTTTGTCGGCGACATTTTCGGCGCACCGCTTGCCATTGAGGGTCTTTTCGCATTCTTCCTTGAATCCACCTTCGGCGCCGTAATGTTCTTCGGATGGAAGAAAGTCTCACCGCGCTTTCATCTGACAGCAACATGGCTCACTGCCATCGGTGCTTCAATTTCAGCCCTCTGGATTCTTGTTGCCAATGCGTGGATGCAATATCCTGCCGGCATGGAATTTGATCCTGCTCAGATGCGCAACGTAATGGTTAACTTCTGGGATCTTTTCTCAGGCATCGCAATCAATAAATTCTTCCATGCAGTCTTCTCGGGCTGGGCGCTTGCAGGTGTCTTCGTTATTGGCGTAAGCTCTTGGTTCCTTATGAAAGGTCGCAGGGTTGACTTCGCAATCCGCTCAATCAAGACAGGAGGATGGATCGGTTTCATCGGACTGATGATGACCCTCATGACAGGTGACGGTTCCGCAGTGGAAGTGGCAAAATATCAGCCCATGAAGCTTGCTGCCATGGAAGGTCTTTATAACGGCGAAAACGGAACTCCCATTGTCGGTTTCGGTATTCTTAACCCCAAAAAAGAATATGACAATAATGAAGACCCCTATCTTTTTGAAATTTCAATTCCCAAGGGACTCTCATTTCTTGCACGTCGTGACTTCAACGCATTTGTGCCGGGCATTTCAGACATCGTAGAGGGTGTCGACGCAACTGCCGACGGCGAAAAAATCAACACAGTGAGCTATGCCGAAAGAATCGAACGAGGCAAGGCTGCTCAAGAGGCCCTACGTCGTTATGATGTTGCGCTTAAGGCCAATAACACCGTTGAGCAAGAATCAGCCCTGAAAGATTTGAAAGCTGACTATCCTTTCTTCGGCTATGGTTATTTTGAAGATGTCAAAGAAGCGATTCCTCCCGTGGGAATGACTTTCTATTCATTTCATATAATGATCATTCTGGGTGGTTATTTCGTATTATTCTTCATTCTCGCGCTTTTCATGGCTTACAAGAAACGTGAGGTTCTGACCAAAAGCCGACTGGCACAATGGATTGCTATTTTGTCTATTCCGCTTGTATGGATCTGCTCGGAGGCCGGATGGATAGTTGCAGAGGTTGGTCGTCAGCCCTGGACTGTTCAAGACCTACTCCCCACAAAGGCTGCAATCTCAAACATAGCCTCAACCTCAGTGATGATTACCTTCTGGCTCTTTGTTGTCATATTCACTATCCTACTGATTGCTGAAATCTCAATCATGCTCAATCAGATTAAGAAGGGGTCTCTCAACAAATAAGTCACTTTTATTACTCACCTCTAAAATTTGAATATTATGACTTTAGAATGTCTTCAGGAATATTGGTGGCTTTTGGTGTCTGTCTTAGGCGGACTACTGGTTTTCCTACTCTTTGTCCAGGGCGGACAATCAATGCTGCTTTTAACCCCAAAAGGGATTGACCGAAATCTGATTGTCAACTCAATCGGAGGGAAATGGGAATTGACTTTCACAACTCTTGTAGTGTTTGGTGGAGCCGCATTCGCTTCATTCCCCCTTTTCTATTCTACAAGCTTCGGTGGTGCTTACTGGCTTTGGATTCTAATCCTGTTCAGCTTTGTGCTCCAAGCAGTAAGTTATGAATTCCGCCGGAAGAAAGGGAATATCTACGGAACTTCAACCTACGATCTCTTCCTCTTCTGCAACGGTTGCTTTGGATGTATTCTCCTTGGAGTGGCTGTTGCCATGTTCTTCTTCGGAGCGGAGTTCACCGTAAGCAGAGGAAATCTTCTTGACGTTTCCGCACCGGTTATTTCAAACTGGGCTCCGAGCCACGGCATTGAGGCAATCTTTAATTTTAAAAATCTCACATTAGGATTTGCCGTCTTATTTCTTGCACGCACATTAAGCTCACTTTACATGATTAACAATGTGAAGGGCGACGAACGCTTCAGTGCCTACATGCGAATGAGTGTCATCATCAATGCAATCTTCTTCCTTGTCTGCTTCCTTACATTCCTCGGTCTGCTTCTCACTGCAACCGGATATGAATATGATCCTGCCACAGGAGTTGTGAGTGAACGTGCTTACAAGTATTTCTATAACTTCATGGAAATGCCGTTGGCGGCCGTGGTATTTCTTGCCGGAGTTGTGCTTGTGCTGATTGGCATTGCACTTCCCGTCTTCAAAAATGGGAATAAAAACGGCATCTGGTATGCAGGCATCGGCACCGTGCTGACAGTTATGGCTCTTTTCTGGATCAGCGGATATAACAACACAGCTTTCTATCCGTCATTGGCTGATGCTCAATCATCGCTGACCATCAGAAACGCTTCTTCCTCAAAATTCACACTTGAGGTTATGAGCTATGTGTCGGTAATTATCCCCTTCGTTGTTGCCTACATCTGGTATGTATGGCGTAAGCTTGACATGAAAAAGCTCACCCCCGAATCTCTCGAAAACTCTGATCATCAGTATTAATTATTCTCCTCCTTTCTCTCTTCACTCCTCTCTCCTCACTATTCTCACTCCTCCCTTCTCTCTCTCCTCTTTAATTTAATCAGTTGCAAAGATGAAATTTTATCTTGATATTTTTCTCACCTTTTTTAAAATCGGAGCATTCACATTCGGAGGAGGATGGGCAATGATTTCAATTATTGAAAGGGAAATAGTTGATAAACATCACTGGATTGAGCGTGAGGACTTTCTTGATCTACTTGCAATTTCTCAATCGCTGCCCGGTATTCTTGCAGTTAATATCGCTACATCCGTAGGCGACAAACTCAAAGGAGGGAAAGGAGCAATCGTAGCTGCACTCGGCACTATCCTACCCTCCTTTCTTATCATTCTGGCAATAGCTATTTTCCTCACCCCGGATATGATAAAAAACAATCGGGTCATTTCATCGATATTTATGGGAATCCGACCGGCAGTGGTGGCCTTGATCATAGCTCCTGTGATAACAGCGGCCAAAGCAGCCAAACTGACACTGAAGACCTTCTGGATTCCGGTGCTTGTCACCATCATGATTTCAGTTGACATGGGATTCATATCCAACCCTGTGCTTTACGTTATTCTTGGCGCCCTCGGAGGATGGGTGTTTATGCTGGCATCGAAAAACAGAAAGGCTGTTGTCAATTCAAAATCCGATAAAAACACTAAACAAGATTAATCATGAGCTTCTATCTAAAACTAATCTGGGCATACATTAAAATCGGGATATTCGGATTTGGAGGAGGATATGCCATGCTCTCACTTGTTGAAAAAACCGTTGTCACACCCGGTTGGATTTCGGAACAGATGTTTACAGACATTGTCGCAATCTCCCAGATGACTCCCGGTCCTATTGGAATAAATTCAGCGACATACATCGGATATGTGGCTCCAGGCGAAGTTAATCATGAATTAGCATCTCCCTTGTGGGGAATCATGGGTTCGGTGCTTGCGACACTTGCTGTTGTTGTTCCATCGTTCCTGCTTGTGCTTTATTGCTCTCACTTCATACGCCGACATAATGAAAGCGGTGTTATTAAAGCTATTTTCGCAGGACTCAGACCTGTTGTTGTCGGATTGATAGCTTCGGCAGCTGTCTTACTTATGAACTCCGCCAACTTCTGTCCCGACGGAGAAAGACGTCAGCTGATTGCAAGCATCACTATTTGTGCTATGGCTTTTTGTCTTGTTTACTTCTCAATTCCATGGAATGGTAAAAAAATCAAACTTCATCCCATTCTGGTAATTATACTCGCAGGCATCTCCGGCTATTGCATTTATGGAATATAAGCATCTTGATAAATCATTAAACATATCAGAATAAAATGAACTTTTCAAGCGGATTAAGTTCCGATAATCAAGAATATAACGAAACCTTATCGTGGCTTTACTCTCAGCTTCCGATGTTTTCAAGAGTGGGAGGAGCTGCCTATAAACCGGGTCTTGACAACACAATTGCCCTTGACAAACTCTTTAACCATCCGCATCAATCCTTTAAGTCAATTCATATTGGAGGAACCAACGGCAAAGGAAGCACCTCTCATAATCTTGCTGCCATTCTTCAGAGTGCAGGATTTAAGACAGGGCTTTACACATCGCCTCACCTTGTTGACTTCCGCGAGCGCATACGAATTGACGGCAAAATGATTCCTCATGAAAAAGTAATTGATTTTGTGAAGCGTTGGAAAGAGACCGAGACAGAATTATCTCCATCTTTTTTTGAGTTGACAATGATGATGGCATTTGACTGGTTTGCATCTGAAAAAGTGGATTATGCCATCATTGAAGTTGGAATGGGAGGCCGACTTGACTCAACCAATGTCATTTCACCCGAACTATGTGTCATCACCAATATCTCGCTCGACCACACTCAATTTCTTGGCGCGACTCCCGCTGAAATTGCAGCTGAAAAAGCCGGCATAATAAAGCAAAATGTGCCTGTAGTTATCGGAGAAGCTACCGGAAGTGTTAAAAGAGTATTCGAAGAAAAAGCAAAAGAGGTCGGAGCTCCTATAATATTTGCGGAAGACAAACCGGAAATAACGGCTTATAAACCACTTGAAGACTACACCGGATGGAAACTCCAGACTGCGACCTTCGGAACGTTAGACTCACCTCTTCCCGGAGATTATCAGATTCCCAACCTCAACACAGTGCTTTGTGCAGTTTCCGAGCTGCGAAAACTGGGAGTTGCCATTTCAGACAGCAGCGTGCATGAGGGGATAAGCAATGTGAGAGGGCTGACCGGATTCGTGGGACGATGGACCATTGTTGATAAAAAACCGCTGGTTATATGCGACACCGGACATAATAAGGCAGGTCTATCCTATAACTTTGCTCAGCTCAAGCGCATGTTGGATTCCGGTAAATACAAAAACCTGCGGATAGTTATCGGATTCGTAGCAGACAAGGCAATTGACGAGATTCTCTCCTTACTGCCCGAAAATGCAATTTATTATGTCACACAAGCCGCAATTCCTCGAGCACTTCCGGTCGATGCGTTAAGTGAGAAGTTTAAGGAGCGCGGAATATGTCATAAGCCCTATCCTGATGTCAAGCAGGCTGTTAACGCTGCAGTTGAAGAATCAGAGGCAGAAGATATAATCTATGTCGGAGGAAGCACATTTGTCGTTGCCGACTTCTTGAGTTAAGCCCCCCGTAATTATTCACTAAATGGGGTTCTAAAAACATAGCCGCAGATGAAGCTAATCGTCTGCGGCTAATTTATTTGCATTGAGGGTTTTCTAAATCGAATTTCCTGAGGACGACTCTGATGAAGTGTCGGAGTTGGCAGCCGGAATCTGAGCCGGTTTCTTATCAGGGAACAAATTGCTGAGATACTTTTCGTTTATCTTCTGCATTAGCATCCAGAAGTTAGGCACAAATAACGTGCCGAGCACTGCATTAAGAGCCATGCCGAAAACAACCGCCGTGCCTAATTCTATTCTGCTGTTAGCACCCGCTCCGGTGCTGAACATCATCGGCATCACACCAAAGACAAAGGCGAGAGCCGTCATCATAATCGGTCGTAATCGGATGATTCCGGCATGTAGAGCCGAATCCTTAATCTTCATTCCACTCTTTCGGAAGTCCATAGCATACTCAACTATCAGAATCGCATTCTTAGCAGCCATGCCCATAAGTAGAATCAACCCGATTTGTGTGTATATACTGATGCTCTGGTTCATTATTATAACCCCGAGCATCATTCCACAAATAGCAACCGGCATTGCAAGCACAACAGCAATCGGGTCAGTCCAGCTTTCATACTGTGCTGCCAAAACAAGAATTGTCATGATGATTGCAAACACAAAGACGAAACTGATTGTGGTTCCGGCCTGAGTTTCCTGATATGCCTCTCCGGTCCACGCATAACTGAAATTACTTCCGACGGCTTTCTTCACAATTTCTTCCATTGCCTGCAACCCCTCTGATGAACTTACTCCGGCGGCAGGATTGGCTGTCAGACTCACCGTTTCATACATATTGTAACGATTGACACTGCTGACACCCATTATGGGTTTAACAGTGGTGAATGTTGAGAACGGCACTGTCTTTCCATCAGCGTTGACTACCGTGAGCTTCTGAATGTCACCTACAACATCGCGCGATGAGGTGTTACCCTTCATTGTGACCTGAAAGGTTCGACCGAAATCAACAAAATCGTTCACATAACTGTCACCCATAAAAGAGGATAATGTAGAATAAATATTATCCATCGTAACCCCCTGAAGCATAGCCCGGTCTCTGTCAAACTCAAGTTTATATTGAGGCACTGTGCCCTGAAACATTGAAGTGACCGAGGCAATACGTTCGTCTTTTTGAGCTTCAAGCTCTATGACCTGAAGAGCTTTCTTCATTTCATCGGTGCCAAGATTATTAATGTCAAGAAGCTGCATCTGCAGTCCTGACGACATGCCAAGACCGGGAATTGCAGGCGGATTAATAGAGAAACACTCAGCCTCCTGATAGTGAGAGCAAATCTCATCAACCTTTGCCATTATTTCGTTGATATTGCCTGATTTCCCTTTTCGTTCATTCCAAGGTTTCAACATTACCATCAGCGAGCCCTCATTACTGCCCGACCCACCAAGGAACGACATGCCGGACATTGAAATAACATCTCTTGCCTGTGGCACCTGTTCCCTTACTTCATTGCTGATGTCGGAAACTATCTTCTGTGTCCTCTCAAGTGAAGCACCTGCCGGAAGCTGTATTGATGTCATGAAATAACCCATATCTTCGGAAGGGAGATAACTTGTCGGCCATTTCAAAAATCCGTAAATACCGGCCAGTGCCACCACTAAGAATATTCCAAGAGACAGCTTCGGATTGTCAAGCATCCTGCCAACTGTCTTCTGATAGACTGACAGAACCTTATTCCAACCCAAATTAAACCAGCGATAGACGAAAAATTTTGATTCCTTCCTCGGTGTGAGGAACAGAGCGCAAAGGGCAGGCGTAAGAGTCAACGCATTGAATCCGGAAAAAGCTGTCGAAACGGCAATTGTGAGCGCAAACTGCTTGTAGAGCTGTCCGGTGATTCCACTTATAAATGCTGTCGGAATAAACACTGACATCAAAACAAGCACCTCACCAATCACAGGGCCTGTCAATTCTTTCATTGCCTTTTCAGCCGCCTGATGACGATTCAATATTCCCTTATCAACCAGTCGCGAACAGTCTTCAACCACCACTATCGCATCGTCAACAACGATTGCGATTGCAAGAACCAATCCGAACAATGTCAAAGTATTAATCGAGAAGCCCATTATTTTCATGACGGCAAACGTGCCAATCAATGAAACCGGAATCGTCAACATCGGAATGATGACCGCCCTCCAGTTCTGAAGGAATATCAGGATTACAATCATCACTATCAGCGTTGTCTCGACAAAAGTGACTAAAAGATTTGATATTGACTCTCTGACATAATCAGTTGAGTTCATCACGACTCTGTAATGCACCCCGTCCGGGAAATATTGGGATAGTCTGTCAAGTTCCGCGATAACTCCGTCGGCTACATCCAAAGCATTTGCTCCCGGCAACTGACTCACGCCTATCAGTGCCGTTGCCTGACCATTAACACTTGACGAGCCTGAATATGAGCTGCTGCCCAATTCAACTTTCGCGATGTCACGCAATCGAAGCGTTCCTCCCTCATGCGTCTTGATTACTATATCTTCAAACTGAGCGACACTACTCAATCGGCCATTGACCACAAGAGTGTAAGAAAAATCATCCTTTCCTCCGGTTGGAGCTGCTCCGACAGATCCGGCGGAGACCTCCATGTTCTGCGCTTCAATTGCACTTCTAACCTGCTGAGGGGTAACACCTCTCATACGCATCTTGTCAGGATTCAGCCATATTCTCATGCTATATGAACCTGAACCAAAAGCTCCTACACCTCCTACGCCTTCAACCCTACTCAAAGGGTCGGTAATGTTAAGATTCGCATAATTGGTCAGATAAAGAGCATCATAGCGCGCCGGATCATCACTTTCAAGTGCCATAAACAACACATGTCCGGAGGATTCCTTGTTTACATCAAGACCCTGTTGAATCACAGCTTCCGGCAACGAACCCTGTGCCATTGAGATACGGTTCTGAACATCAATTGCCGCCTGGTCAACATCCGTACCGTTCTTAAAAGTGATTGTCAGCGAATATGAGCCGTCGTCTGAAGAAGTTGAACTCATATATAACATTCCCTCAACTCCATTGACCTGCTGCTCGATAGGCACACCGATTGCCTGCGCAACAGTTGTTGCGTTTGCTCCGGGATAGCTGGCAGATACCATTATGGTTGGAGGAGTGATGTCCGGATATTGTGCCACCGGGAGTGTTGTCAGACAGAGGGTGCCGGCAAGCACCATCAGTATGGCGATTACAACCGCAAATATCGGACGCTTTATAAAGAAATTTGAGAACATAATAACCTATTTATTTGCGATTTTAACCTTTTGTCCGGCTCGGACCTTAAGTAGAGCCTTATTCACATACCTGTCGCCGGGCTTCAAACCTTTTTTAATGATTCTTAAAGTGTCCTGATAAAGCTCACCGACCTCCACAGGTGTCATTACCACCCTGTTTGAATCATTGACGAGATAAACGTAACTTCCGGCCTGATTGGTGTCGATGGATGCATCATTTATCACTACTGCTTTCGGATCAACACCGTATGGAAGGTCTATCTTGACATACATCCCGTCTTTCAATTCCTTTTTATCGTTTTTAACATGACCCTCAAGCGTAACCGTTCCCGTTGATGAATCGACAAATGGCGATGTGTAAAATAAATCAGCAGAATAAGGTTGCTCGGTCGGTTCGTCGAAAATCAACGGTATGGAAGAGTAAAGCTTTCCTGCATCACGTCCGCCGCCTATATTCATCGAAAGAAAACGAGAATCTTCAATATCAAACTTTACTTTCATTTCAGAATCATTATAAATTGAGGCGAGCACTACAGGACTACCTTCTCCTGCCACATAATTTCCGGGTGATAATATTGAAGCACTTATATGTCCGGAAATCGGAGCGACAACGGTGCAGTGTGACAGATTAGTCTTAGCAGTGTTTAATGATGCACGAGCACTTGCCAGCGCGGCCTGTGCTGAATTTTTTGAGTTCAATGCCTGCACAACCTCCATCTCTGAAACGGCGTCTGACTTGAACGCCATTTTCATTGCCTCATAATTTTTTGAAGCATATTCCAGTTGAGATGTTGCAGAATTGACCTCAGCCTGAGCACGAGCCACAGCATCACGATAAGTTGAGGAATCAATCGTAAACAAAACTTGTCCTTTCCTCACATAACTACCTTCGGTGTAATTCTGACTCAATAACTTCCCGTTTACAAGCCCTACTACGTCTGCTTTCTCTTCGGCATATATATAGCCCGGATATGTTCTGTGAAGAACAACCGAATCGCAAGCTGCGATCCCAACACTCACTTCAGGTTCAGATTCTGAAGGTTTCACTTCTTTCTTTTTACATCCGCCGAGGAGTGCAATCGCCGGAATTAAAAACATTATTATCTTTTTCATGTCTCTTAATTATTTTACTGCCGCTTCCGGCGCGCCACATAATGATGAATATAATTTCACAAGAGCATTGAGAGCTTTTGCATTTATCTCCAAAAGTGCATTACGGTTTTCAAGCACTGTCTCCTGAGCATCCATAACATTGATAAATGAATCGAGACCACGCTTATACCTGTCGAGTGCAAGTGTCAGTGCCTCAGCACTCTGCTCATTAACTTTTTTCTGAATCCCTATTGATGCGAGCGATGAATTGTAAAGCGACATGCAGTTCTCAACCTCGTTAACCGCATTGATCACCGTCTGATTGTAATTATCGATTCCCAACATCATCTGTTCTTTAGCTTCAGCAATCTTATTTGTTCGCGACATTCCGTCAAAAACTGTCCAGCTGAGGGTTGGTGATATATTGTAACTGAATGACTTATCCTTAAAAAGGTCATTTATGTTTCTTGCCTCAGTTCCAATTGAACCGTTAATGACAAGCGAAGGCAAGAAATCCTTCTTTGCGATTCCAAGAGCCGCGGCATATCCGGCAATTTCCGCTTCGACCTCTGCAATGTCCGGTCGTCGTCTTAGCAAATCTGCCGGGATTCCTCCGGTTGCGACAACAATATAAGGGTTGGGAAGATTCTCCGGAGTCTCAAGTAACTCAGCAATATCAGCAGGATAACAACCAAGAAGAGTAGCGATGGAATTGAGGGCACTTGTACGGGTCGATTCGAGCGACGGTATAGTTGCCTGGGTTGAAAAGAGCATTGTCTTCGCCTGGGCAACATCAAGTTTTGAGACCAGTCCTGCCTTATGACGAGCCTCTGTAATCGCAACAAGTTTCTCCTGATTGGAAATCTCTTCGATTGCAACCCCTATTTCAGCATCTGCCAGACGGTAATTGAAATAAGCTGTTGCGACATTGCTGCAAAGGGAAATCATGGCGGCATCATATTCTGCCTTTGAAGCCTCATAATTTGCTTTACCTTGCCGGGATTGAGCTGCGACTCGACCGAACAGGTCAACTTCCCAACTGAAATTAAGTCCTAACGAAAAGTAGGAAAGATTGCCTGGTGAGCCCATTGGTTCTGTATCTCCGGAGGTGCGTGATTTTGTCCAACCTGCCGATAATCCGATATTAGGATAATAGCCGGATTTTGCGATTGCCCAATTTCGACGTGCAACCTCTATTCTCCTCTCTGTCATACTGAGATTCAGATTACCTTTTTCAGCCAATAATATGAGAGAATCAAGCACAGAATCATCAAAATTACGCCACCATTTGTCGTCGGAAGGAAGACTCGTGTCGTAGGCTCTGTCAACCGTCCAACCATCGGGTAGTGGTCTATATAATTCGACAGCTGACAGACCGAAATAAGCACACATAGCCAGCAAAAAAGTCAGATAACGTTGTGTTTTCATAGTAGAACATTTTGAGTTATAACAAATTCGTCTGTCTAAATGTTCCTTAGATTCCCCTCTCCAACCATTAACTTAGACCCCGTTCTATATTGAGAAACAGGGTGTTACACAATAAAGAAGAGATGACTTCCAATTACGCAATCAGAAATCATCTCTTCAATAAAAAATTCAATTGTCTTACAAGTTAATTTTCTTCATTATCCCGGTTAAGCAACCGAGTTCTGCTCTTGGAATGACTTGTGCTCATATCGCTTTCCTCTTTGAGATCTATCTCCTTGTTGTTCTCATCAACAACCCGATATTTAAGATAGGCGAGCGATTCATCAGGCACAATCTTCATGCTTCTGCCATAACGACGGCGCCATTTTCCGTAAAGCGAGAACATCCCTTTCTTGATATAGGCATCCACAAACGGATGAATGTACATCGTAAATTTTTTCACCTTCAGATGATGTACAAGATATTCCAGTTTTTCCTCAAGCTTGTCAGTGAACAGGAGCGACGGCTGCACCTCACCTTTTCCATAACAAGAAGGACAACTTTCACTCGTAGTTATGTCGAGCGCAGGACGCACACGCTGGCGTGTAATCTGCATCAGTCCGAACTTGCTCAAGGGAAGAATATTGTGGCGAGCCCTGTCATTTGCCATTACCTCCTTCATGTGTTCAAGAAGCGTCTGGCGATGCTCCGCCTTATTCATATCGATAAAATCGATTACGATGATACCTCCCATGTCACGAAGTCGAAGCTGGCGTGCAATCTCATCAGCTGCACGCATGTTGACCTCAAGGGCATTTGTTTCCTGGTCATTGCTCGCCTTACTCCTGTTTCCGGAGTTTACGTCGATCACATGAAGAGCTTCGGTGTGTTCTATAATAATATATGCACCACTCTTAAATGAGACAGTCTTGCCGAAACTCGACTTTATCTGGCGAGTGACATTGAAATGGTCAAAAATTGGAATATCCTTGGCATAGAGCTGCACTATATCTTTCTTTTCCGGAGATATCAGCTCCACGTAATTCCTTATCTGGCTGAATGTGTCAGCCTCATTCACATAGATGTTCTCAAAATTAGGACTGAAAATGTCTCTTATGACACTCACTGCTCTTGAGTCTTCCTCATAAATAAGAGTCGGAGGTTCCGAACGCTGCATTTTAGCAATGGAGTCTTCCCAGCATCTCACCAGGGTTCTCATCTCATTGTTAAGTTCAGCAACTCTTTTATTTTCCGCAGATGTTCTGACAATAACACCGAATCCCTTCGGTTTTATACTGCCGATAAGCTGTCGAAGACGTATTTTCTCTTCAGTTGACTTGATTTTCTGAGAAATGGAGATTTTGTCAGAAAAGGGAATCAACACCATGAAACGTCCTGTAAACGAAATTTCGGTTGTCAGACGCGGTCCCTTTGAAGAAATCGGCTCTTTGGCAATCTGCACGAGCAATTTTTTCCCGGGTTGAAGAAGATCGGTTATTGTCCCGGTCTTCTGAATGTCCGGTTCTGCCTTTAATTTTGATATGTTGGGCACATTCTTAGGGTCGTCGAATGCCTCCTGCAAAAAGGCATTATATGTATTGAAATGAGCCCCAAGATCAAGATAATGAAGAAAAGCGTCTTTTTCGTAACCTACGTCAACAAAAGCTGCATTGAGACCCGGCATCAGTTTCTTCACCTTTGCAAGGTAAAGATCGCCCACAGCGTAAGCTATGTTACGACTCTCCTTCTGCAAAGAGACTAACCGCGAATCCTCCAGAAGTGCTATCGATATTTCCTTCTGTTGAACATCTACTATTAATTCACTTTTCATCCTTCTATTGAAAATGAGAAGAACAAGTCTGACAAAAACGCTTTTGCATCCTTATCAGATTTGTTCTTCATTTTTTCAACCGTCTTAACGTAAAAAAAGACAGTCAATTTGATAAATGTCGAAGAATCTTCGAAGATAGAACTTCATGACGCTATGTTCTTAGAAAAACATACTTCATTGAGTTCTCCTATCGCATTAAGGACACAACAGGTTTTTATTTCTTCTTATGACGATTCTTTCTCAGTCTTTTTTTACGCTTGTGGGTAGCCATTTTATGGCCTTTTCTTTTCTTTCCGCTGGGCATAATTGTTTATTTTTATGATTATTATTAATATGTTGTCGAAATGCATTGAACGATTCCAACATCTGGCTCGGCTTTTGAGCGCCGATATAAACCTTTCTTATTTTACCTGATCAAGGAAAACCTTTGAAGGTTTGAAAGCCGGAATCTTGTGTTCAGGCACTTTGATGATAGTGTTCTTTGAAATGTTACGAGCTGTTTTTTCTTTTCTCGTTTTGATGATGAAGCTTCCGAAGCCACGGAGATAAACATTATTTCCGTTTGCCATAGAATCTTTCATCACTTCCATGAACTTCTCAATGGTTGTCAACACTGCAGCCTTATCAAGGCCTGTACTCATTGCTATTTCTTTTACGATATCTGCTTTTGTCATTGTCTTAAGATACTCTTATAGAACATTTTAAAATCGAAAAACATAAGAAATCAAGCCGAAAGAAACCTCCCTTCTCAATTTCGCGGTGCAAATATCGTAATTTTTTTTGGATTATGCGCTACAATCTCCTAATTTTTCACATCTTAACACGTTCAAAAATGATTTTAAAGGCTCAGATAGTGACTCCGTCGATTGAAACAAGTCTGTTTTTGAGCATTTCACTCATATCCTTCCTGACCCTCAAAGTCATGCTGCATGAATTGTCAAAAACCCGGTCGAGCACTTCTATATTCTCTCCCTTGACAATCTTCATGACTCTGTCTGCCGACATGTATGGGAACGTCAGACAGATATCCGTCATGTCGTGACACTCTATAACCTCTCCTGCCTCTATCGCCTCGCGGGCAGCCTCGCGATAGGCTTCCGCAAGTCCGGATGTCCCCAGTTTAATGCCACCGAAATATCTCACGACTATGACCACCACATCTGTCACATCGAGCGAATTAATCTGTCCGAGTATAGGCTTCCCTGCCGTGCCGGATGGCTCTCCGTTATCGTTCAACTGCCATTCCTTTCGTTCAGGACCCAGCATATATGCCCAACAAACATGGCGTGCGTCATGATATTCATTTTGAATATCCTTCACCTTTCCACGTGCCTCCTCCGCTGTTTTGACCGGAAAAGAGAATCCTAAAAAACGGCTCATCTTTTCTTTATATTGAGATGAGCCTTCATGGCGTATCGTGTGATAGAGATCACTCATAGATTTAGGAAATATCAGTTTTAGCCAAACTTATAGTCGAGACGTTCTGTGCTGTTAGGATAATATAACATGCCGTTTGCAACACGTTCAGCTTCAGATTCGCCCAATGCCTGAGCCACGATTGTATATGACCATGCCAGTGCGTTTGCCGGTCCGTTGCCTAAAACAAACTTTCCGCTGACCACTACCGGGCTGTCCTGATATTCCGCGCCGTTAAGCATATGTTCAAATCCGGGATAGCACGTTGCCTTCTCTCCCTTTAACATTCCAAGCTGTCCGAGCACCACTGCCGGAGCCGCACAGATTGCTGCGATTCTTCCATTCTCTGACTCTGCATGGCGAGCCAACAAACCTGCAAGCGGGGCAAATTCATATAGATTTGTCGCTCCTGGCATACCACCAGGAAGAACAAGCCAATCCGGGTCGTCAAACAGTGTGTTGTCATATAACACATCAGCAGTTACAATCACACCATGGGCACTCCTAACCTGAAGCGAGGAAGTGATTGACACCGTTTTAACAGGCATACCAGCCCTACGCATCACATCAACAACCGTCAGCGCCTCTATATCTTCAAAGCCATCTGCAAGAAAAACAAACGATTCCTTCATATTACATCTATATTTTGCTATCTGAAAAAGTCACATTCAGATAATAGGGTTAATATTTATCCTCACTCTCTCTGCATGAGATTGCTAAATTAGCTATAATTTATTAAATTTGCAATTAAATTCATATTTTTATCTTTTAAGATTGAGAAAATCTTTTTCACTTTGCCTCCTACTTTATAAATGTCCAAGAATATTTTTCATTACATCTCTCTCTTTCTCTTTGCAGTTGCAACATTTGGTGTTTCTTCTTGTATTGATAGAAACGGCTCCCACGGTTATCAGAATGTCGACGGTGTTATCTGGCACACTTCCTGGCATGTCATATACGAAGGAAATCCGTCTCTCAGGGACTCAATCCTGCCGGTGCTCGACAACACCGGAAAATCTCTTTCCGTGTTTGACTCCCATTCTATGGTAAGTAAGGTAAACTCTTCGCTCCGCACCAAGGTTGACAAACATTTTGCAACCGTCTACGAAGAATCTAAAAGAATTCACCTCATGACCAACGGTGAGTTTGACCCTACACTTTCTCCTCTTATCACAGCCTGGGGCTTCGGAAAGGGTCATAAAGTCAATGCCGACACCTGCCGCATTGATTCCATTCTCAATTTCGTCGGATTCAATAAGACAAGGCTCGAAAACGGAATATTGATTAAAGACGACATCCGCACCGAGTTTAATTTCTCGGCAATTGCCAAAGGGTATGGATGCGACATGGTTGCCGAAATGTTTAAGCGTAATGGTGTGAAGAATTTTCTCATTGAGATAGGCGGCGAGATTGTTGCTTCCGGTGTGTCTCCAAAAAAGCAGCCTTGGAGAGTCGGCATAGAAACACCTTCAGCGGATGCAACGTCAGAAAGAAAGGCACAATCTGCCGTTGTGCTTGACAATATGGGAATGGCCACATCCGGAAATTACAGGAACTATCACTTGACAGAGGAAGGTAAAAAGTTCGCCCATACCATTTCGGCCCGAACCGGGCGCCCGGTAATGACCGACGTGCTCAGCGCCACAGTGATAGCTCCCACTTGTATGGAGGCCGATGCTCTGGCAACTGCCTTCATGGCAATGGGAAGCCGAAGAGCAATGGCTCTTGCCGATTCTATTGATTATCCGGTGTATCTTATTCTTGATAATGAAAAGATACTGATGACTCCTAAAATGAAAAAAGCCCTTTCCGAATGAATCTGATTATCTGTTTGAGTATCGCTGTCATAGCCATCCTCTCTGCCGGTGTTGCCATTTTCACAGCACTCTCTCTTAAAAAGAAAAACATCGAAATCGAGGCAAATAACCGTCTTCTCAACAGTGAGCGTGAAAACGAAAGAAACGTGCAGGAGGTATTCAGAGAGCAACTCAAGTTTCAATCCGAGCAGTTTGAACGTCGGTTGGCTGAACTTGACAGACGTCATGCGGCTGAAATATCGGAGTTACACCGAAAGACCTCAGCTGATTTTGAACTTATCGCAGCCAAGACCATACGTCAGCAAACCGAACAAATCAAGAAATTGAATGATGAGTCGATTGATAATATTCTCGATCCGCTCCGCAGAAAAATAGATGATTTCAACCGCACCGTCACAGAGTGTTATGTGAACGAAAACGCTTCGAGAAAATCATTGTCTGACCAACTTGAGCGTCTCATGAAACTTAACATGACAATCGGAGAGGAAGCTCGTCAGCTGACCTCGGCTCTGAAAGGTGACTCAAAAGTGCAGGGGGATTGGGGAGAAATGATTTTGGAAACAATACTTGAAAACGCCGGTTTGAGCAAGGGGGTAAACTTCCTCGTGCAACCCACAACCGACCTTTCCGGAAATAAACTTGTAGGAAATGACGGCAAGGGACTCCGCCCGGATATTGTGCTCCTGCTTCCCGACAATCATCGCATGATAATCGACTCCAAGGTTTCTCTCACTGCATACGTGCGTTTATGTGAAGCCGACAATAAACAGGAAGCTGACCTTCAAAGTGCGCGTCACCTTGAGTCTGTAAAGCGGCATATTGACGAACTTGCAGCTAAACAATATCCTGTTTTCTTCCCCAATTCGCTCGAGCACACAATGATGTTCATTCCAAACGAGGGTGCTTACTTAGCCGCCGTAAAGGCTGATTCTCAATTATGGAAATATGCTTTCGACAAAAAGATTGTAATGGTTTCGCCAACCCACATCTTTTCGGTCATGCAGATTGTGGCACAATTATGGCGACAGGACGCTCAAAATAAAAATGCCGCCGAGATTGCTAAACTCGGCGGCCTACTCTATGATAAATTCACTTCCTTCTTAAAAGAATTTCAGTCGATTGAGAAGAATCTTGATCTGGCATCGAGAAGTTATTCGAGAGCTTATGATAATCTGACTAAGGGAAGCACCTCAATCGTATCTCGTGCCGAAAGGCTTCGCAATCTGGGAGCCAAGGCTTCCAAACGGATTCCGGAAGAGATGATTAATTCCGAACAACCATCATCTCTTGAGTCTATCGAAGACGCGGAGCACGGAAGTTCAAACCAAAGTTGATTCCGAAGTTCCAACGATGTGTGGCACTTGTCATGTAATTGCCATAGACAGATATGCTGGCAAACGAGAAATTGTAGACGGCTGCCACCTGACCTATAAATTCAGCTCTCTTAAACCATCCTGCGTAAACACCGGTTCCGGAGGGTGTTCGCTCCAAATTTCTTATCGGAGCGTATAGATAAAAGTCTCCTCTCAGCTGAAAAGCTCCGACAGGATTCCAAATAGGAATTGCGCCTGCTGAAAGATAATTGTCACTTCGGAATTTAGGGTCAAAGTAATTGCTTACGGAGTGAACCGGTGAAAACTCCGGAGCATGCACAAGCATGGTTGTGTAGTCAACTCCACCTTTGCGGAAAGTTGCAAGCCCTTCGGCAGCCGCACCTATCGTAAAGTTAGGATGCACATTGAAATAATGCTGCCAGTCGACTTTTATCCGACCCTCCCATCTGACCAACCTCGACTCAAAGCTATATGACTCATCATTTTCTCCGTCAGGCACAAAGTGAATGTGCTCATTTCCGGCTGAAATCATCGCCCTGAAAAGATGCCCCTTATTTGGATACATCACGTCGTTAAGAGTATTCATTTCATAGCCTGTCTTCAAAATCGCTGTGTTAAACCGGGCATAATCTCTTTTCTTCTCTGCAAAATTTCCATGATTGTCGGGGAAATATTTGTCGGAAATAGCACCGTATGAAATTGAAGTGAAATACTTACCGTGCCGACCGGCAGCAATGGTGAATCCAACCGAGCCGAACTGCTCTTTTTCAGTGATAAAGGCTGGTGTACTGTTTTGGTAAAACAGCAGATTGGTGTCATAATACTTCTGGCGGGACGCAATCACCTCCGCTGTTATAAATGATGGAACAAACGTTCTGAGGGCGAATTTCGCACCCAACCGACCCGCAAAATATGATTGTCCCAACCAACCTGACAGGTCAACATCAAGAGAATTGTGTGAAAGGGTGTGATAACCGGCATCAAGATACAGAAAACTGTTGGTTGTCGAGGTTAACCATCCTCCGACTCCAAGACTCCAAGGGTTCTTGGGAACCGTTTTCAACACAAGTGTAGAGTTGTCCGGATTTTTAAAATCATATTCACCCTCCGGCAGAATATCTTTCAGTTTATTCTCTCCGACAGCTTGAAAATAGGCATTACTTACCTGTTTCATATCAATCGGCATCTTCCGGCTCTGGTCAAAAAGATAGGTCAGATACTCCTTTTTACTCCCCTCGGCCCCTTCGACCTTAATCTTACCGAATTTTACTTCCGGAGTTTGAGAGGCAAATTCCTTACGTCTGCGGTTGACTTCACTTAGCTCCCTGCGAGCCTTTACACGCGATTTGATTGAATCAACCATTTGAAGACCGGTTTTGTAACCTATTTCATATATGGTCTGTCCCTCGCCGAAGTCAAGCACACCGAAGTTTAACACCGGCACCTGAATCTTTATACCATCCTTCTCCGGAACCTGATAATTATTATTCTGTATAATCATATCCTCAAGTTCCTGATAGAGATTATCGCTTTCCGGCTTCGGGTCAGGTCCGGAGACCGACACCCCTATAATAAAATCCGGATTGAAATCCTCCTTCATTACATCAACGGGAAAATTGTCGTAGATACCTCCATCGTATGCCATGATACCTTTGACCTTGATAGGCTTAAACACCATCGGGAAACTCATTGACCCTCTGACACATTCACCAAGCGAGCCGTCGGCACACACAACCTTGTGCTTGCCATAAATATCGCTGAAGACACATCTGAACGGCACAAACAGATTGTCGAAATTCCCCTTACATTGCAACGTATAGGGAGCATAAAGACTAAGAAATTCGAGATTCATAGGAATGGGACTGACCATGCTTTGAGGCATGATCTGTTCTGACAAATCCTCCTTATCTTTCAAACTGATATTGAAACCAACCCATTGCGGTGTGGGGTCCGTCTTGTAGACATAGTATGTCTGATTGGGGTCGATTTTTCCTGTGCTCCAATAGGCAAACTCCTTTGAGGTGAAAAATTTCAACATCTCTTCAGGCGACCAACCGCAACTGTAAAGGCTGCCGACAATGGCTCCCATAGAAGTGCCTGTGACATAATCAATCGGAATGTCATTATCTTCCAATGCCTTGATAACTCCCACATGAGCAATCCCTTTTGCACCGCCTCCGCTAAGCACCAGTCCGATACTCTCCGGAGACTTGGCTCCAACTGTTGCGGATAGCATTGCCGCAATAATCAACATCAATAAACGTGCCGTGTGTCTTCTCATAGTATCTCTTCCTTAAAAACTATTTCATCATTTTATGGAGTTATTATCTTTCATATAGGAGTCCTTAAACCCAAGGAAATACAATACTCCGTCGATACCTATTGTCGATATACTCTGAGATGCCTCTGCCTTCACCTTCGGTTTTGCATGAAAAGCAATGCCGAGACCTGCTTCACTGAGCATCGGAAGGTCGTTGGCTCCATCACCGACAGCGATTGTCTGAGCTATATCTATATTCTCAACCTGCGCAATGAGTCTGAGCAATTCTTTTTTCCGCTTTCCGTCGACAATATCTCCCAAGTATCTTCCGGTCAGCTTGCCGTCTTCTCCAACTTCAAGGTCGTTGGCGTAGACATAATCAAACCCGAATTTCTGTTTTAGATAATTTCCGAAATAAGTGAATCCACCGGAAAGAATCGCTGTCTTATAACCGGAGCGTTTCAAGACAGTCATCATGCGTTCAAGACCCTCTGTCAAAGGTAGATTACGCGCGATGTCTTCCATTACACTGACGTCGAGACCTTTTAATAATGCCACTCTGCGACGGAAACTTTCCTGAAAATCAATCTCACCTCGCATGGCAGATTCAGTAATCTTTCTTACCTCCTCTCCCACTCCTGCCCGGTCGGCAAGTTCGTCGATAACTTCAGTCCGGATAAGAGTTGAATCCATATCGAAGCATATCAGGCGGCGGGAACGTCGATACATCGTATCTTCCTGAAGAGAGATGTCGATGTCAAGGTTTTTCGACAGATTCATAAACTGACTCTGCATCTCAGTGCGATTAATGGGAGTGCCTCTGACGGAGAACTCGATACATGCCTTTGTGGCCGGCATCTGGTCAGCTTCGAGTGGCAGACGACCTGTCAGACGTGTGATGCTGTCAATATTAAGATCCTGCTCATTGATTATTTTTGAAACCTCCGCAATCTGACGCGCTGTAATTCTTCGGCCGAGAAGTGTGATGATATATCGGTTTTTACCTTGCATCCCAACCCATTCGCGGTAATCATCTTCATTGACAATCTGAAACTGCACCTGCACCTGAAGCTCTGATGTCTTAAACAGTATTTCCTTGAAAATATCACCGCTGCGCTTGCTGTTAGTCTTAAATAACAATCCGAAAGCGAGACTATGATGAATATCTGCCTGACCGATGTCAAGGATTTCAGCATCATGACGAGCAAGAATCTCAGTCAGAGCACTGGTCAGTCCGCGACGGTCCGGGCCGGAAACTTTCAAAAGAATCAACTCTCTCTCCGGCTGCTTCACAATGTCTTCCAAACTATTATCTACTTTCTTATCGTTAATATCAATTTTATTATCGTTAGACATAATCTTATCGTGGATTTTAATGTGTCTTATTGTAATGTTCTTAATTGGTTACTTCAATTTATGTTAACTATGTTAACTTATATTTTCAAACAATGCTCTCTTAATATTGGTTCACAACAGAAAGAATATTGGTTCGCACACAAAGCGGGCATGCCCTAAGATTGGCATGCCCGCTTGAATCCTATCTTGTTCTGTAATCCTTTTTAGTCTTCTTTATTTTCCTTTTTAGAATCAATTTCCTGAAGCTTGGTTTTCAGAAGCGCAATTTCTTCCTTAATCTGAGCCTGGCGACTTTCGATGTCACGCAACATGGAGTTGCCGGCAGCCGATTTAATATTGAAGAATCCGAGATTGTTGTCAATCGTCTTAAGTTCTGCTTTCTTCTGGTCGATCATGCGCACGATTCTGTCTCTCTCACGTCCGGGACGATTGTCAGAGTTTTTCATACGGTCAAGATGATTACGGAAACGATCAAGCTGCTCACGACTCTTCTTCGCATCGAAAGAATTGAAAATCTTGTCGCAGATCTCACGATACTCCTTGCGGAGCTGATCTTTCATCTTGAACGGCACATGTCCGATTTCATTCCATTTTGACTGGAGTTCCTTAACACGCTCAATGATACTTCTCTTGTCGTCGTCGAGTGATATTTCCTTCAAGGCTGCAATCACCTCACGTTTTGCCGCAAGATTCTCGCTTTCTTCCTTACGACGCACATTCTGGAATTCTTTTCGGCGATTGAACACAGCGTTACATGCAGTTGTGAAACGCTGCCAAATCTCTTCACTATGTTTCTTACCGACACCACCGATTGTTTTCCATTCAGCCTGCATCGCGATGGCAAGTTCAGCTGCCTTAGCCATATTCTCTTCATTAATGAGAGCTTCGGCTCTTTCGCAAAGTTCCAGCTTCTTGGCGTAGTTATCGTTGATTTCTGCCTTGGCACGGGTGTAATATTCACCTTTCTCTTTGAAGAACTTGTCACATTCAGCGCGGAAATTATTGAAGAGCTGAGTGTTGACCTTTCTTGACGCAAAACCGGTCTCCTTCCAACGAGCCTGAATTTCAAGAACTCGCTTAGTTGCATCGTCCCACTCCTTGAATGAGTCTCTCTTCTCGGCATTGATTGCCTCAACCTCCTTGCAAAGCTGAGTCTTAATCTCCTCATTCTGCTTTTCAGCATTATGGCGAGCCTCGAAGTAATCTGCATGACGTTTGTTAATCACGCTTGAGCTTGCCTTAAAAGCATCCCAGATTGCTTCGCGCACCTCTTTTGGCACAGGTCCTATCTCACGCCATTCTGCATGAAGACCCTGAAGAAGTCGGGTCGCTTCGATAATATCCTCTGCTGTTTCAAGTTCCTTTGCTCTCACAACAAGCGCCTGCTTTGATTCAAGATTTCTCTTATAATCAAGATCGCGAAGCTCCTTGTTCATTTTGAGGTGGTCATAGAAGAGTTCAACCACACTCTGATAATTCTTCCAAAGTTCATTTTCAGAACCCTGAGGCAAATCTGTCTTCTCCTTAAACTGCTGCATCAGTTGCTGGAAGTCAGAATAACGGGTGTTGACAGTGTCAATATCAGAGGTGATTTCCTGAAGCTTAGCAAGAATATCTTTCTTAGCTTCCAAGTTTGCTTTTCTAAGACGCTCATCCTCTTCAAGGAAAGCATTGCGACGCTCGCGGAAGAGCTGCATAAGTTCCTTTAATTCAGTTTCAGTCGGGTCTATAGACGCTGAAAATGTTGTCGGGTCATTACCCTCATCAACAAATGCCATAAGCTCAGCAGTAATCTCCTTGTTACGCAACACATAGAAACTACTTTTGATTGAAGCAACTTCCTTATGGGCATGCACATTATTCTCTTCAATGATCTTACGCATTGCATCGAGAAGCTGTGCCTTGTCGGTTGTCTTACTTTCGCCTGATTCGGCGGTTAGTTGTGTTTCAGACTCACTCACAGGAGCCTCTTCGGGGGTCTGAAAGTTCTCCTCTTGAACTTTCGTTTCGTCAACGTTCATTTACGAATCGGATTTCTTTACTCGGCAATGCGTCTTGTGAAAAAAGCACTGCCTGGGTTAAAAATTGGGTTATTTTATAGATAGGATTTTTACATCTTCCTTGGGACGGTCGGCACTGTCGGTTTCCTTATTCTGGATGCGGTCAACAACATCCATCCCTTCGATAACCTCACCAAACACGGTGTATTGTCCGTCAAGATGAGGTGTTCCGCCGATAGTGGTGTAAGCCTCTACAACCTCAGCAGGGAGTGCAGAAGGCTTCACATTTTCCTCTGTTTCCTTAATCAGTTTCTGACGCAACTCTTCAAGAGCGACACTGTCACCTGATTTCTGCAACGAATCGATTGCAGCGGATTCGCGACGACAAAGATTCCTGAAATAATCCTGGCGTTCACGGTCAACACCACGGGCTGCCATCATCTCCATCTGAGAGGGAGTATAGACCTGTCCGGTCACTATATAGAATTGAGAGCCGGAGCTGCGACGTTCCGGATTGAACTGGTCGCCGGTGCGGGCAGCCGACAATGCTCCACGTTTGTGAAAATGCTTCGGATAATTTATTTCAGCCGGAATAGTATAGTCCGGACTCCCTGCTCCGAGATGTTTTCCGGCAGGAGCGTTACGCGAATCAGGATCGCCTGCCTGAATCATAAAATCCTTTATTACTCGATGAAACAGGAGGCTGTCGTAATAATTCTCCTTCACGAGCTTCAGGAAATTATCACGATGAAGGGGGGTGTCATCGTAAAGCATGATTTTGATGGGACCCTCTGTTGTTTCAATCGTCAAAATGGGACCCTGAGAAACCTCACTCCCATTTCCTACTGTCTGTGTTGCTGTCATAGTTTTTTCTTCATTGATTGCAGAAGCTGAAATAAACGAACCGACAATCATTAAAATCAGTGAAGCGAAGATAATTTTCTTTTTCATAATTAGTGAAAAATCATTTTTAGAGACACTGTTTAAAGATATGATTCAGGATAGATTCTTTTATATATTCTGCGGAAATTATCGTCAGATTCCCTGAGTTCCTCAACCTTTTCCTGATAATCATTACCCCAGATTGCCTCAAGGAGAGAACTGATGTAACGTCTTTCACGATCCTTTTCAATCGCGCCCTCCACAAGAGGACCGAGCCAACGCTCATATCGCTGGCGGTCGACAGCTACAAGGAAACGCGCTGTGCTGGCCAAAAACTGTCCTGTCTTATCAACACGACGAAGATTTTCAACAAGCAACGGCATGTCGTCGAAGCAGATGTCTACATTATTGACTATATACTCGTATGTAGCCATTCCGTCCGGATCTGATTCCGGATTTTTTAGTATGTCATTCATACGCCAATTATTTTTATTTCGTAAAATTATGAATTTTTTTTTTAATTCCTCGCATTTTAATTAATTTTGTGGTGATTTTTCTCTTTTCAGAGGGTGACATCCCCGGTTATCCCCATAATTTTGTCTTGTAATGACCGCTGAAAACAATTTTATAATCGTTATCGGCCGACAGTTTGGCTGTGGCGGACGACGAATCGGCAAAAAGATTGCAGAAAGACTCGGTGTCAACTGCTATGATAAGGATTTAATAAGCGAAGCCTCTCAAAAAAATGGCTTCTCACCTGCAGTTTTTGCTGAAGCCGATGAAAAACGCCCTCGTTTTATGGGTTCCGTTCTGCAATCCTTCTTCGGAGTGATGGACTCTTACGCAGGCTCACCCTTAAGCAAGGAGGGTCTGTATAAGGCTCAGTCGGAGACCATACGGAGCATTGCCGAAAAGGAGAATTGCGTTATCGTTGGAAGAACAGCCGACTATGTGATGCGTGATCATCCAGGATTGCTTTCTATTTTCCTTCATGCTCCAATTGAGTCTCGCGCAAAGGCGATTGTTGCCAGAGGTGACGCTGAGAATGAGCATGATGCCATCTCTCTTGCAAAAAAAATCGACAGCACCCGTGAAAATTATTACAATTTCTTCACAGGAAGAAATTGGGGATATGCCACAAACTATCACCTCACCCTCGACTCCTCTCATCTCTCTGACGACATGATTGTGGAGCTGATTGCAAACGCTGTCAAGACTGATTTGCCGGCACGTTAAACAATTTGTGTGTTTGAGTCCTTATAATATTAGATTACACTACTAAAACTTTATCTAATATGAAAAACACTCAATACACNNTGACATACGTAGCGGCTCTCATAGTGGGCGCGTTGCTTCTGATATTCTCAGGAAGTGCGAATATCTTTGATTACATGGTGATGATTATCGGCATCCTGATTGTCATNCCGTCTGCCTACGGTGTCTATCGGGGATTCGCCGGTAAAAAAGGTAATAATGAGAACGGGAAAAAGACNGGAGGTTCTCTTCTCACTGCATTTGAGTCTGTACTGGGGCTAATCCTCGGAATTTGGATGATATGCAATCCTTCGTTCTTCGTGCATTATCTTATCTACACACTTGGCATCATATTGATTCTTGCCGGAGTGCTACAGATTNTCAATATGGTCAATGCCTCCCGCGACATGGGAGGAATCAACGGCTCGCTNTACATTATGCCGTCNCTTACAATGATAGCCGGTCTTGTCATTGTAATTATCGGNCCGGAGAAGATTGCCACAGCGGCAACCATTATCACCGGCATTGTGTTGGTTCTTTACGCAATCAACGGTTTGATAACGTCAGGTATGCATTATAAGGTTGTCAGAGACATAACCAAAGAGAATGCCCGCGAAGTTCTTCAGAGAGCCAATGANGCTAAAGAAGAAAAAGAAGCGGAAAAGAAAAAAACTGACGAAGAGATCCGAAAGGCTCACGAAGAAGGTCGCCTGGAAGGAATCAAAGAGGANGAAGAACGNATGGGTGATTCNCCNTCATCGTCTGCCGATACTGCNGANAGTTCTTCGTCTGACAAGAAAGAGAATGAATGAAAAAATCCGATTGATAAATCGGAAAGAGAACATTGAGAATATTGGGAGAAATGCGGTCTGTCGCTTCATGCCGGGAGCATGAAGAGGAAAGTCCGGGCAACACAGAGCAACATATTTGTTAACGGCAAGCCGGCGGTGACGTCGGGGTTAATGTGACAGAAAACAACCGCCTGAGACAGCTCCGNCTGAATCAGGTAAGGGTGAAAAGGCGGGGTAAGAGCCCACCGGATTCCGTGGTGACACGGGATGCCGCACATCCTATGTGTTGCAAGGCCAAATATACCGGCAATCAAGGGTTGCTCGCCCATTGCCGGGGGGTAGGCTGCTTGCGCAGAGCGCAGAGCTGTCCGGCAACGGACAGTCAAGATAAATGACAGACACGGCTTCGAAAGAATGTCCGCACATAACCCGGCTTACAGCATTTCTCCCTCTTTTTTTACCTTTCTTTTTTGCTGCTATGAAAAAATTGATAATGCGTCTTTACAGACTNTTCGACTATGTTGTCATGGGTGGTGTCTGGAAAGACACNCGCACAACAGTGGGTGTNAGAATCATAAAGACTCTCAACCTATCGATAAGCGCATTTCTCGACCGCGACCTTCAGCGAAATTCAATGGCGCTCACTTATTCCACGGTGCTTGCAATCGTTCCGGCTTTCGCTCTGCTTTTTGCCATTGCCCGCGGTTTCGGATTTCAGCAGACAATTGAATCCACTCTCTACGGTTATTTCCCTTCGCAAGCAACGGCAATCACGACAGCTCTCGGCTTTGTCGACTCCTACCTCAGCCAAGCTTCACAGGGTATATTTGTCGGGGCCGGTATTATTATCCTTCTTTGGACACTCGTCTCTCTTCTCTCTAACATAGAGTTGACATTCAATCGAATCTGGGACATTCGTAAAGACCGCTCTTTCTATCGGAAAGTTACCGATTATATTGCAATATGCCTTATGATTCCGATTCTAATGGTGTGCTCATCAGGCATCTCGATATTCATGTCGACAACCCTCGCCGAAAAACTTCACCTTGCATTTCTCACACCGGTGATAAATGTTTTTCTTGAGGCAACTCCTCTTATTCTGCTTTGGGGTGCTTTCACTCTTTCATTCTTTCTGATCCCAAACACAAAGGTCAACTTCAAATATGCCGCAATTTCGGGCATCTTCTGTGCCATAACGTTTCAGATTCTCCAGCTGTTGTTTCTCAACGGACAGATTTATGTGTCGAAGTATAATGCAATCTACGGCTCATTCGCCTTCTTACCGTTGCTGCTCGTCTGGCTGCAGCTTTCTTGGCTCATTCTCTTATGTGGATGCGTGCTCACCTACTCCCTGCAAAATGTCTTCACCTATAATTTCCTTGGCGACGTGTCTACAATCTCCGACTCGTTCATGAGGAAACTTACTCTGATTCTGATGTCTATCGTGCTCAATCGGTTTGCTGACCACAAACGCCCCATGACCCGAAATGAATTATCAAAAAAATATGACATACCCATACGCCTTGTCAACAGGATTTGCGAAAAACTTCATTCCGCCAACCTCATTTACTATGTAGTCGATAAAAATGAAGCTATTACAATTGCTCCTGCAATCGACCCTGACGACCTCACAGTGGCAGACTTTTTCGAGAAAGTGGGAAATGTCGGCGAATCAAACTTCATTCCCGGATTCGCCACCGACTATTCTGAGGCTTTAAAAAATATCAACTCAATTCTGGCCAAATGCTATGCCGCTGATAAGAGCTACCTTGTAAAAGACATTCTCTTTGAACAACATAAATGCAATGAAGTGAATTCCAATATCTGTTAATGCTGAGGCGTTCAAGTATTAACAAATATTGAAGAACCGGGTCTAAGATCAATAGAGATAAAAAAGATTCTGAGATTTTTATTAATTTTGCATTGAATCTTTCATGCCCCCCAATTTGAGTTGACTCAAATTGCCACATGAAATAAATCATAATGCACATATTAAATGAACGATAATCAATCTGCTCTCTTTAATTCTCTGGATCCTGCTAAACCGGTAAAGATACTGTTTGTGTGTCTGGGCAACGAATAGAAAATATTTTATAATTTATTTAATCTTAATACTCATAGTGTTAGGATTATTTTGTATCTTTGCAGTGTAAACCGAATTGAAGGTTTTATTTCAAATAATGTAAACCACAAGGTAAACCATTTGCAAGATATGAAACGCAACCTACCGACCATTACACCTATATTATATACAAGCAAGACTCTTGCCAACGGTGAACACCCTATAATGTTGCGAGTGTGCTATAACGGCAAACGCACCTATAAAAGTATCGGTATATCTTGCAAACCATCCGAGTGGAACAAGGATAAAAACAAGGTTAAAGGAAGTCGTGCCAGTAATCTCAACACTATTATTACCCGTGAATTGACAAAGGCAAACGATTACGTTTTATCATTAGAAGGGAAACACGATTATACTGCAGCCACCATTGTTAAACACCTCACCAAATCAGCCCCCACTCAAATAACATTATATTCTCTTTTTGAAGAACGTATTACTTTTTTCAAGGAAGAAAAACAAAGTCATAACAATGCAGTTGGATATCGCACACTACTTAACCGCATCAAGAAATATACTAATAATATTGATTTAGAGTTATTTGAAATAACTCCAAGTTGGTTATCTGAATTTGAAGAACACCTCCGATGCCACTACTCAGATAATTCTATCAGAAAATTTTTTGATTGTTTCAAGGCTATTTTCAACTATGCCAAGAGGCAAGATTACATTAAGGAAACTCCATTTTCAAACTTTACATTTAGTAAAAAGTTAAATACTCAAACACGGAAACGAGCATTAACTATTGACGAGATTACCAAGTTGATGAGGTATTATTATCAGCGTTATGGTATGTTAGGTATAGAAGATAACAATGTTTATGGAGAACACGACCTCAAGCAATATTGGGTTAATCAGAAGTTCAAATTGAAAGGTCAGAACAAACTCACACCGATAAATGCAGAACAATTTTCACTTGCGTTATATCTTACATCGTATTTTTTTCAAGGTTTAGCGTTAGTTGATATTGCCAATTTGAAGTTAAAAGACTTACATTTAATTGAGGTAGTTGATAACGAAAAATATCTGCGAGATTCAGCACTACATGGTGTTGATTATGCCGAGAAGCATAAGCGCACCATCCTTCATTACGACATTAGTACCTACCGCGCCAAGACACACCACTATACACGGATCGTCGTTGAGACCGCTAATATGATGCCTTACCTCAATCCGTTTGGTAGTTATTTTGAAGATTATTGCCAGTTAGAAGATGACGATATGGAAAGGTATCTATTTCCTATATTTGACCATCATAATGATTCGGCAGAAGTAAAATTTTGCCGTATGACCTACATGAATTATTTAGTTAATGTCAATCTCAAACGTATTGCCAAGCGGTTAGGTATGCCACCAATTACATTTTACTCGGCACGTCATAGTTATGCAAGTCAGTTGTACCACGCTAATGTCCCCATTGGTTTAATCGCACAAAATATGGGGCGCAATCCGTCTGAAATTCAGACTTACCTTAAAGAGTTTGACACGAACAATATTGTTGCGGCTAACAATAAGTCGTTAATTGTCGGTCAAGATTTATTTAAGGAAATTTCGGCAAAGGAAGAAGAAAAGCATCAAAACGAAATCCGAGAGGCATTAAAGGCAAAGGGAGATACGGAAGGATTAAAACAATATGAGGCATATCTTAAATGGAGATCGGAACATTAATCAATTCGGTTTAAGGTATCCTCTTATTCAGATTTAAGGTATTACATATTGCACTTTATCGAACTATCCGAGGGGCGTGTCAAAAAATTTTCTAATCTGCATTTTGGGTCTATTAACCAATAGCCCTAAAATACGCCATCTATAAACCTATAACTTAGGTTTACAAGTCTTTAAGAGCCTCATCAAGTATGTTTATAGGTTTTCGGTTTTTTCGTAGGTGTATGACTCTATCAAGTAGGTGTCTGAATACGGTTAATAATACATCTTCATTGTCAAGGTGAATATAAAGGAACTCATCGCTTATACCAAGTGCATCAAGGGTTTTCTTTAACAATTTGTGATTTTTACACGTTATTTCAACCCTATACATTACCGAGTGAAAACCAGTTTTCTCCTGGATATAGTATTTACTACTCTCCTCCTCTATCTCCTTTTTCTTGTTATACGTTTTCATTGTCAAGGTGCTTTTGTCATTCTTGACAAGCATTTGGGGGTTAGCAAATAGTCTATGCCGAGGATTCCACCAAGACAAGAAGCCGACCCCATACACCGCTTTATTGTCGGCTAACCTACCATTTATAATAAGGTCATAAGAATCATCTTTATATTGCCGTATAAGGTGTTTTTCTACGTTGAAATTGAAATCTACGGCAATATCAAATTTAGAAATCTGCAAAAACTCCAAATTAAGAGCCTCCTCAATATAATACCGAGCCGACACCAACCACGAATAAAGAGCCTCATTTTCATAAGTGATGTACACGTTTTGCCGATTCTTATTAAAAGAGCCGAAACGCATATATCCTACGATCCGCTTAAAATCACCTCTACTTTCGTCCCAATCCTTACACCATATAGTAAACTCATTCTTATAATACCGAGAATCCGACCGTTTGAGAATAATCTCTTTATTCTCTCCGAAATAATATGTCGTATCGTCTGACGATAGATATTCTTTCATTTCGTCAGTTGTAGTATATGTTATTTCGAGAGCATCGATGCTAACTTGATATAGATATTCTTTTTTACTCATTGTAATTTTTCAGAGTTATGAACTATTTATAAATATACGAGTAATTCATTAAAGTTCAAAATATGTCAAAAAGAATCAGAAGAAAATTATCAGAAGCGACTAAGTTTAAAATGAGGATAGCGAAGTTAGGTAGTAAGAATCCCATGCACGGTAAACACCATTCCAACGATACCAAGCGGAAAATTAGTAAGGCATTGACAGATTATTGGCGTTCAGTTCCATTGGAATAACCTATCATTGCTTTAGCGAAATTGTTTCAGTAGCGTTTTGTCATATCCGAGATTGGTTTATTTATTGAAAGTTAAAAAGTTGAGGTATTGAATCCTGCAAATTTTACTACTTATTGTTTTTTTATATATCGGAGTGTTAGAGAATTTATCATTCAAAAATGTATTCTTTAAAAAGTGTATTCAAATAAATCTATAAGCACTATCTCAGAATACAAANNCATNTAGTCANAATANNCAAAGANTTATTTGCATNCATNAGATNTNTTTANTATCTTTGCATTGTNAAAATGACAAAGACAATGAANGCAATAATCTACGCACGAGTTTCCTCAACAACCGACCGCCAAAACACCGAGCGTCAAATCTCCGACCTTACCAANTATGCNGANTATAANGGNATGGAAGTCGTNAAGACNTTTGANGANAAGGTTAGTGGNGCNAAGAAAAACTNATGANCGACCNATNNTTNNTGAGGCTNTTGANTACTGCAAANCTAATAAGNTTGATATGCTTTTNGTNTCNGAANTNTCANGNCTNGGCAGAAACGCCTTNGANGTTNTNGANACCGTNAANATGTTAGTTGANGANGGNATNAATCTTTATATGCAGAAGGAGCAATTNACGNTNTTNGANGAGGAAGGNAAACCNTCTATGTTTGCNCCNNTTATGATTGCCACNCTCTCAACCTGCGCTCAGTTGGAAAGAGANAACATNAANTTNCGTNTGAATAGTGGNCGTCANCTCTACATTGANAAAGGCGGNAAACTCGGNAGAAAAGAAGGCTCTACAAAGTCAAANGAAGAAAAAGCCGAAGAATACAAGCAAGTAATCAAGTTGTTGAAACAAGGCATCAGCATNCGCAAAACNGCNAANNTNTGNGATGTTTCNGTNNNNACNGTTCANCGNNTNAAAGCCGAATTTGGCATTTAACTTNATAANTAATGGATGGCATTCGCTTAGAGTGCCACCCATCTTATTNTTATATTGCTCTTATTCAAAGGTCAAANTTCAACACACCATTAAGGGTAAGGGTGTTNGAACCATCTGNAAGTTTATAGTTGTTGAATTTCAGCGTTATGGTTGATGAGTTTATATCTTGTACGATTACAGAGCCTCCTTCTTCTTCANCATAGATTGTTGCTGAGGATTGAGCCGTNAAGTATTTAACTTTGGCATTTGTTATTGANAANGATTGACCTTTAGAAGAGTCTTTAACCGCTTTNGTGTCAATTGTCATTTCAACCCACGGATACTCNCCATTTGAAGTTGATAGTTGCGCTTGGAAGGTTGCAACATTTTGCGCTTCGATATTTTGAACCCATGCCCAATCATCGTTAGTNCCAAAGNCTGTACCGTTGATTGTAAAGGAACTTTTGGAGTCATTGCCNCCGTTGGGTTCATCNTCATCATCNCCGCACGAGGTAAGCGNGAATGANATTGTNGCAAAGAGNGCNACAAAGAATAGGTAAAGNTACTTTTTCATTGTATTTTTTTCTGATTAAATTATTGTTTACTCTTTTAAGTCCAAATTNCTGAGGTATAGACAAATAAAAAAACGTGGACTTTTTGCTNCGTCNACGTTNNNGAGGTATCGCCAAACACCATNNCTACCATATACGAGTAAAAGCCCACGGTAGAACCGTGAGCATCAACTTTTACTCTTGGTAGCTTCNTTNTAATTGGCGATTTTCNNNAACAAGAATATAAGCTAACGCTTTTTTATTTTATATGTCTTTTATATGACTATGTTACATAGGCAGATTNGAGTTTAATAATTTGAGCGCAAAGATACAAANANTTTTTGATATATTGGTGCTTTCCAGCTTCCTATGTCGGCTATTCNGATTAATTTTGCTAACTTTGCACTATAATAAAGGTNNTATACCTCATCAATATTGAAANAAAAATGGTAAACCACAACGTAAACCATAAAACAATAGANNTNNTTAACTCTNTGAAANNCAAAGAGAANATAAAAATACTNTTTGTGTGNCTNGGCAACATTTGTCGCTCTCCGGCAGCTGAAGAAATAACNCGTGTTATTGCAAAAGAAATGAATCTTGGCAACCGTGTTTATCTTGATTCCNCCGGAACNTACGGCGGACATCGTGGTCAGCTGCCNGACTCCCGNATGAGAGCCCATGCCATCAGACGCGATTATAATCTTACTCACCACAGNNGNCCGATTAAGGAAAGTGATTTTGATGATTTCGACATTATTGTTGCTATGGATGATTCCAATTTCAACAATCTCAAACACCTTGCTCCAACTCCTGAAGATGAGTCGAAAATCGTCAGAATGGCAGATTTCATGATTTCTCATCCCTATCATGACCATATTCCNGACCCCTATTATGANGGCGCGGAAGGGTTTGAACTTGTGCTTGATCTTCTTGAGGACTCATGCCGAGGTCTATTAAACAGAATTTTNAAAAGCTAACAAATCCTNNTTACATNTATGAATATTAAGAACTCTTTAGTCATCTCTGCCNTTGCNTGCGCTTCTGTGGCGACNGCTTTTGCTGAAGCTCCATCTTATCCCGGCGGCACAGAGGCTATGAACGAATATATCCGGAAAACGATTGTCTATCCCNCGCGTGCCGAACAGAACGGNATCGAAGGAATCGTAATGNTTGCTNTTGAAGTTGATGCGGCNGGTAATCTTTCNTCAGCNAAAATCTCCAATTCCATTGATCCGGATCTCGAACAGGAGGCTCTCCGNGTNGTAAAGACAATCAANGGNTGGATTCCNCCGGTCGTCAATGGTTCACCCGCNCCNTCTTCAACTGTNATTAATGTTGTNTTCAATCTTCCTTGAAGANATGATGAAAAGCTGCTTTTATAAAATTATCGGTGCAGTGACATTGTCATTGTCNGTTCTATGCAGTTGCTCTTCAGATAAGCATGTTGATGANAANTCCCCAAAGGAAGAAGCCACTGAGAAAACNATCGACAGTTCAGATTCTGAAAATAAGTCTGTAAAAATTCCTTCCGGACCTCGCTATAATGACAGAATCAGNCTCAACAGACTTGGTAATCTCAGAGAGTTGTTTAATGANAGCAACAAATATCAGCTTGCNCACGCACAAAAAATAGGGATCACCCCTATNAGTTCGCTTAAGTCGGCTTATTTCACCACACGTCCCATCGTACACATCGAGACCAACGATTATTANTATGTCGACTCACTGTCTCACTCAGTGCCATTCCTCGTGCCGGAAGCTGCCAATTTGCTCGCCGACATCGGCAAGAATTTTATNGATTCGTTAGCCTCACGNGGAGCNGATGGTTATAAGATTCGTGTAACAAGTATTCTNCGAACTCCCGATACGGTCAGNAAATTGCGGAGAGTAAACCGAAATGCCACCGATTCGTCAACACATCAATACGCNACGACTTTCGACATCTCCTACGCAAANTTCTATTGCATGGACTCAACCCGCACAATCCACGACGGAGACCTGAAAAACCTGCTTGCCGAAGTGCTTTATGACCTTAAGAAACAGGGACGCTGCTATGTGAAGTTTGAAAAGAAATCNCCNTGNTTCCACATAACAGCCATTAAATAAGANTATNATCTAANTAGAAAAGGGTGAGCCAAAAAACTCACCCTTTTCTNATATCCTTNTGAGGGATTAACCCGATTCCNCAATATTTTGTTNATGNCNGNGAACGGAGTCNTACTTATCNTCAGTAAAGACCTTCATTGTAACAATCAGTGTTTCAGAAGGACGCAGGTCATATTCCATACAATTTTCGCCGATTACAATAACNGCAGGAATTGCAAACTTCTTCACCTCACCGGGACTCATTGTCAAAAGAGCTTCAGTAAACGCCTTNTTCATATATCTGTCGCCTACACTCAATTTCTCCATCGTCTTGTAAGGAATCTTCTCACCNTCNAAGGTCTCGATATTTATAATNGTTCTNACCTTATCGCCNACCTCAAGAAGNTCACCNGTTCCTTCAAGCTCNGTGTGTCCGTAGATATANTCACTNATCTGCTTCATATTAAGNCTCTTAGCCTCACGCTGNAGTGTTTTGACAGCTGAGGANAGAANCTTATCGGAGTGAATCTTCTCACATACGTTTATCATNTCATTGAACCGATTGCGCGANTCGACGATATTGATGATAGTATCATCACGCAANCCTGCNCNAAGACTNTTNAAAACTATATCAGAACGGAACTCCATACCGTAGCGAACGGAAAGACGCTTACAGTTGTCTGATATAAGTCGTCCGATTCTAAAGCCACGGTTGTAGACCTCCCCTTTTTCAAATGACTTAATTCCGTCACTGACACCNTTNAGAAACTCCTCTCTGCTNGCAGGCATGGCAAGAGAGTCATCTTCAAGAGCATCATCCCAAAATTCGGCCGCACGAATCTGACCGGAATAATACATCATTGAGTCAGCCGTAGTTGCATTATGAATATCAGACAATTCNTAATTATCGTTNTTTATCTTNCCACATGAANCGGCAAGNGCNAATATGCCGACTGCNCCGAGNGTGTAAAATTTCGATAATCCTTTCATACGTTGCGTTGCTTCTGAAATTACTGNGCCGGATTAACTTCAAGCAGTTCCACCTCAAAAATAAGAGGTGCATTTGGCGGGATAGAGCCGTCAGGTGTTCCATTCTCACCATATCCNAGGTTAGCAGGAATGAAGAAAACTGTTTTACCACCCTCTTTCATGAGTTGCAATCCTTCAGTCCAACCCTTGATAACNCCGTTCAAAGGGAAAGTNATCGGTTCGCCNCGCACAACTGAAGAGTCGAACACTGTTCCGTCAGTTAGTCTGCCGGTGTAATGCACCTTCACTGCATCAGTAGCAACCGGCGAAACACCTGTGCCTTCTTTTACCTTGGCATATTTCAAACCACTTTCTGTCTGAGCCCATGTNGTGTCAGACGCTGTGGAAGCCTTCTTTGCATCATCATAGAAAAATTCTGCTGTGTAAGCGGCATATTCACCTTCTGCAGCCTCTACCTNCTGGGCAGTTGTCTCAACAGTGTCTTCCGCNGACTCCGNCGACTCGTTTCCTGCCTGTTTTGAGCCGCAGGATGCAAGAATGANACCNGCAGAGAGAACTCCTGCAACTTTTAAGATAAACCTATTCATAATCTTATCCTTAATTAGTAATACATCTCGGNTTAACGCGCCTAACCGGAAGCCGACTNTGCCGACCTCCGGATAAACGTTATTTTTCTTACAGATNTCTTATTNCTTACAGATNTNCTTTATTTTTTGTTGACCTTAATCAATTCCACTTCAAAAATCAGAACTGAATGAGGAGGAATTGCATTAGGCACACCCTGCGCACCGTAAGCAAGATCTGAAGGGATGAAGAACACTGTCTTNCCACCTTCCTTCATAAGCTGCAAACCTTCAGTCCATCCGGGAATTACTCGGTTCAGAGGGAATGTAGCGGGTTCGCCACGATTCACTGATGAGTCGAACACTGTTCCGTCAAGAAGCTTNCCGGTGTAATGCACGGTTACTTCATCTTCTGCTGAAGGCTGAGCNCCNTCACCCTCTTTTTCAACAATATACTGGAGNCCGCTTGATGTCACCTGAACATTCTCTTTTCCTTTATTCTCNTTAAGGAATTTTTCGCCTGCTTCGCGTGCCATCTTGGTTGCCTTTTCCTGAAGTTCTGTCAGATATTCGTTGATGATTTTCTGAGCTTCTTCCGGAGTGATTGCTGTTTCCTCANCGTTGAAAGCTGCTTTAACAGCATCTGAGAAACTTGTCACATCAAGTTCTTTAACTCCCATAGCTTTCAGCTGGCTGCCCATGGCAAGACCCCACGCATAACTTAATTTATCCATATTATTTTTTCCTTTCTTATTTTTCTTTATCCTTTAAACAACAACTCCTCTTACAATGTTCAAGTAAACACTCTGATTTTTTCGNTCCGCCTATTTTAAAACCTTACTTTTGTCAACCTCCATCTATACAGATTGCTATTTTATTTCAATCTAATATACTCAAAAAATATATTCATGTTTTATAACATCTAAATCTGTTAAAACTAATTCAAATATTATTTGTTATTTTGTAAAACAGAACACAGAGTGTAAGCTAAAAAAAATGTATTCTTTTTTCAGCTTACACNTTATNACCATATATACATNATTCCCGTATGAGTTATCTGAAATTTGATAAAAGCCTGATGATAAACCTCGAGCAGAGCCTTCCGAAAGAGATGCTCCGCACAAATAAATCAGGAGCCTATCACTGCACCACGATTGTTGGCTGCAACACCCGTAAACAACATGGGCTTCTCGTTCTTCCGATTCCGGAAATGGACGATAAACCTCATGTTCTTCTTTCGTCTCTTGATGAGACNGTAATNCAACATGGGGCGCCNTTCAATCTTGGAATACATCAATATGGTGAAGAAATTTTCTCTCCTAACGGACATAAATATATCCGCGAATTTGACTGTGAGTCAGTTCCGTCTTTAACNTATCGTGTCGGAGGTGTAATCTTGAAAAAAGAGAAAGTTTTCATCTCTCATGAAAACAGAATCCTAATCAAATANACTCTNCTTGAGGCTCATTCACCCACAACTCTTCAGTTCCGTCCTTTCCTNGCNTTCCGAAATGCAAATGANCTCTGCATCGAAAACAATGCCCTGAATAAGGAAACNAAACCNGTCAACAANGGNATCGCNACTTGCCTTTATAACGGATATCCTGCCTTATTCATGCAATTCAATAAGAAAGTGAATTGGATTAACGACGGATATTGGTANAAGGGTATCGAATATTATAAAGATAANAATCGCGGNATNCCGTATAAGGAGGATTTATGGGTGCCGGGCTACTTTGANCTCCCGATAAAAAAAGGTGAATCGGTCATTTTNTCAGCGTCGACATTNGAGTCTGACCCGTCGACTTTTGCCGAGACNTTCGTCAATGAAATAGAGTCGAGAACTCCTCGAACNTCTTTCTACAATTGTCTGAAAAACTCTGCAAAACAGTTTTATCTGAAAAAAGAGAGCGGCNACTATATCATGGCGGGCTATCCTTGGTTTAATGTGCGTTCGCGCGATGANCTTATTGCCCTGCCGGGATGCACTCTCGCCATAAACCATGATAANGANTATCACGAAATACTNGATACNTTTCTCAAGGCATTGAGAAAATTTATCACAACCGGAGTCAAAGATCGTGTNATTCATGACATTGACCTCCCTGACGTGCCCCTTTGGACAATCTGGACAATTCAGCAATATCGCCGNCATGCCGGCACTGATGCCTGTCGCGAAAAATATCTTGATGAGGTNAAATTCCTCGTCGATGCAATCCGNCAGGGGAAAGTCCCGAATCTATATCTNAACACATCCGACGGTCTCGTTTCATCAAACGGAANCGACACCCCNGTTTCGTGGATGTCNGCTTCCGTCAATGGNAAACCGGTAATCCCCCGAACAGGATATATTGTNGAGTTTAACGCNCTTTGGTATAATGCNTTGGAATTTCTCATCTCTTTGCTTGACGACAAAGAAAAGGATGANGAGTATNCCCGACAGTTACAAAANTTGTCGGCTCTGACCAAAGAATCATTCCGAAGCACATTCATGAATGAGTTCGGCTATCTCTATGATTATGTCAACGGTGCATACACCGANCTNGAAGTGCGCCCCAACATGGTGATAGCAATCGGTCTGGAGTATTCTCCTCTCAACCGCAAGGAACGCAANGNTGTGCTCGACATGGCAACNCGCGANCTGCTGACCCCGAAAGGGATTCGCTCTTTGTCGCCGAAGAGTCATGGCTANACTCCAAACTANGTTGGCGGACCTCTCGAAAGAGAATATGCCGTGCATCGCGGTCCGGCNCGTCCCTGGCTTTTCGGATTCTATGCCGANGCCTACATTAAAGTGTTCGGAATGGGGGGTGTGGCGTTTATCGAACGAATGTTGATAGGATATGAGGAAGAGATGTCNGTCGGTTGCATTGGCTCCCTTTCGGAAATGTATGATGCCAATCCTCCCTACACGGGACGTGGAGCAGTCAGCACTGCCAAAAATGTCGGTGAAATTCTCCGCACTCTGAAAACCGTNCAGAATCTCATCAACTCTTACAATGATTAATNCAATTATNTGAACACCCCATAAATAAAAACAACATATTTCAGTATGAAAGCATTAATGTTCGGATGGGAATTTCCACCTCATATCTTAGGAGGACTCGGAACCGCTTCCTACGGATTGACCAAAGGGATGCATGCCAATGGCGACATGGAAATATCCTTTGTTATTCCGAAGCCTTGGGGCGATGAAGAACGGGGGTTTGCACAAATTATCGGAGCTTGTAACACCCCGGTTGCCTGGAGAGATGTCTCCTACGATTATGTGCAATCACGCATCGGGAAATACATGGACCCTGAATTATACTTCAAATTCAGAGATCATCTTTACGCCGATTTCAATTATATGAAGTTAAACGACCTCGGCTGTATTGAATTCTCCGGCAGATACCCCGACAACATTCTTGAAGAAATAAACAATTATTCGATTGTGGCAGGTGTTATTGCACGCACCATCGAATGTGATGTGATTCACTCTCATGACTGGCTGACCTATCCTGCCGGCATCCACGCAAAGAAAATAACCGGAAAACCTCTTGTTATTCATGTGCATGCAACGGATTTCGACCGCTCCAGAGGGAACGTTAATCCAACTGTGTTTGCTATCGAAAAAGATGGCATGGAAAATGCCGACCATATAATCACTGTCTCCAATCTCACACGCCGCACGGTCATTGAAAAATATGGCATAAACCCTGATAAAGTGACAACGGTGCATAATGCCGTTATCCCTCTCGACGATGAGCTGCTCAATCTCCCAAGAAGAACTAAAGGGGAAAAGGTGGTTACTTTCCTCGGAAGAATCACAATGCAGAAGGGTCCGGAATATTTTGTTGAAGCTGCTGCAAAAGTGCTTCAGAAAAACAAAAATGTCAGGTTTGTAATGGCAGGTAGCGGTGACATGATGGACGACATGATAAAACTCGTTGCCAAACGCGGAATAGCCGACCGCTTCCATTTCACTGGGTTCCTCAAAGGGAAAGAGGTCTACGAAATGCTCCGCGACTCCGATGTCTATATTATGCCTTCTGTCTCCGAACCTTTCGGCATCTCTCCTCTTGAAGCAATGGAAATGGGAGTTCCCTCCATCATTTCCAAACAGAGCGGNTGTGCTGAGATTCTCGATAATGTTATCAAGACGGATTACTGGGATATCGATGCCATGGCAGATGCCATTCATTCCATCATCTCATACCCCGCGATGTATGAAACTCTACGCAAAAGAGGAATTGAAGAGATTCATGGCATCACCTGGGAAAAAGCCGGAAAAAAGGTTATCGACATTTATAAATCGCTCGTTAAGTAAATTTAACTCTATATATCCTTATGAAATCAGTTTGTCTTTACTTCAAGATACATCAGCCGTTCAGACTGAAACGTTACCGTTTCTTTGATATTGGCAACGACCATTATTACTATGATGATTTCGCCAACGACGACATCATCACCCGTGTGGCACGCAACAGTTACATCCCTATGGGTGAAACTCTGCTCGACATGATTAAAAAATATCCGAAAGAGTTTAAATGTTCTTTCTCAATCTCCGGAACTGCTATCGAACAGCTCCAGCTTTATGTGCCGGAATTTATAGATTTGCTCCGCAAGCTTGCCGACACAGGCAACGTCTCTTTCCTGAGCACAACCTATTCTCAGGGGCTTTCTTCAATTGAAGACCCTGAAGAACTTTTCCGCCAAATCAAGGAACATGACGATATGATTGAAAATCTCTTCGGCCAGAGACCTAAGGTTTTTGCAAACACCGAACTGATTTTTGATGATGACATCGCAAGCCAGATTGCGGCGATGGGCTTCCATATCGCTCTCACCGAGGGTGCCAAGCATATTCTTGGATGGAAATCTCCAAACTATGTCTACAATCCTGCAACTGCTCCGGGAGTAAAACTTCTCCTGACCAACGACAAACTGACCAAAGATATCACTCGCCGTTTTAACGACCCCGAATGGGATCAGTATCCTCTCACTGCTGAAAAATACATCTCCTGGATTGCAGCTCTCCCGGAAGAGGAACAGATTGTCAATCTCTACATGAGCATGGATTCTTTCGGCACATTTATTCCTGCATCTTCAGGCATTTTTGACTTCCTGAAGGCTCTTCCGAGGTTTGCAAAGGAAAACAATATAATCTTCTCAACTCCTGAAGAGGCATCCGCAAGACTTAAACCCGTCGGTGGTTTAAGTATTCCTTACCCTATTTCCGACATTGATGAAGCCCGTGACATATCTGCATGGAAAGGAAACGACTTGCAGCGTGAAGCCCTCTCAAAACTTTACTCAGTGGCTGAGCGCGTATCAATGTGTTCTGACCGCCGACTGAAACAGGATTGGTTCTATCTGCAAAGTGCCGACCATTTCTACTATATGTCGACCAAAAAACTTTCTGACGGATCTTCTCATGCTGCGTTCAGTCCTTACGACTCNCCCTTCTCGGCTTTTACNAACTACATGAATGTTCTTGCCGATTTCATTGTCAGAGTCGAGGAACAATTCCCTGAATCCATCGACAATGAGGAATTGAACTCTCTNCTGCTNACAATCCGAAANCANGCAGACGAGATAAACNCNCTNAAGAAAGAAGTCAAAGCTCTTNATTCGCAGTCATCAGATTCCGAANTGAAGGAAGTGCCGAAACTGACTTCTAAAAAAAGCAGAAAGAAGTAACATCNCTNTTGCCTTCTGANTAAAACAGCATAANCNNNAATTACAAAATTAGAGTGGCGGCTCAAATNTGANCCGCCACTCTAATTTTGNTATCTNATTAATTTCTTAGNNTTATCCGACAATGGCATTGATAAGCTCCAGAATCGGATTCTCATAACTGATCACAACTGAATTNTANAGCCAGTCGTAGATGCAGCTTACNAGACCAAAGAAGACAATGCCGAGTGTGCAAAGACTCAAACCAACNTTAGCACATTTGCCACTCTCGAAGCTTCCGACAACAGGCTCATCAGCACTAATCCAGATTGCTTTGACAACCTTAAGATAATAGTAAAGTGAGATGATAGTGTTNATCAACGCTACAAGCACGAGCATGTAAAGCGCAATTGAATTGGTCGAAGCAACAGAGTTAAAGATGAAGAACTTGCTGAAGAAACCTGCAAACGGAGGAATACCTGCAAGTGAGAACATCGCAAGNGTCATGGCAAATGAAAGCCAGGGGTTAGTCTTGTGAAGTCCGTTATAATCGCTCATGTTAATCTTGCCNGTCTTATCNTCNATTGTAGAAATAACGGCAAANGCACCGAGGTTGCTGACAACATAAACGAAAATGTAGAACATCATTGAAGTCATGCCAAGAATGTTATTGGCAATAACACCAAGAATAATGTAGCCGGCCTGAGAAACTGAAGAGAACGCCATGAATCGTTTCATGTTGTTCTGACGAAGTGCAAAGAGGTTGCCGACAGTGATTGTCGCAATAATCACTGCATATAGCATCCANTCCCAAACGCCATCATAAATGGCTCCGAAGCACTGAGCGAGAACAATGAAGAATGCAAACGCTGCAGAACCTTTTGAAATAACNGAAAGGTAAGCAGTGACNGGAGTAGGTGCGCCTTCATAAACGTCAGCTGTCCAAAGATGGAACGGAACCAAAGAAAGCTTGAAACCGAAGCCTGCAATCACAAAGGCAAGCGCAACCAAAAGAAGTGCACTGTGCTGACCTGATGTAACGGCAGATGCGATGTCATAGAAATAGAGTGAGCCGCCTGACAATCCGTAGACGAATGAGAGACCCATAAGAAGGATTGCCGATGAGAAACATGCAGTGAAGATGTATTTCACAGCAGCTTCGTGGCTTTCATATTTGTTCTTGTTGAAAGCAACAAGAGCAGCAAGAGGAAGTGAAGCAGCTTCAAGACCGATAATGAAGAGAAGGAAGTGGCGAGCTGAAATCATCAGATACATTCCGAAGAGTGTTGCAAGAATCAACTCATAAAACTCTCCTTTACGAATAGATATTTCTTCAGTATCAGTCCATTTTGCACTCTGAAGGAAAACAAGGAAGACTCCGACATTGAGCACACATTTGATTGCCTTACATGCTTCATCGCTTACGTACATTCCGCTAAAGGCTTCTGAGCCGGCAGGGAGAATCCAGATAGCAACCGTCGACAAGAGGAAAAGAATTGTTGTGAACGGAGTCATAAATTTGTTACTGCCGCTCTTGTTTCCATCCTTACAAGAGAAGGTGTCGACAAGGAAAACGATCAGGAACAAACCCAAAACTATGAGTTCGGGGATCATTGCCCCAAATTGTGAATAATCCATTGTATTGTTAATTTAGAGCCTGATTAAATTGCATTCTGAATTGCTGCCACAATCGGAGAGAATGAAACCTGAATTGTTTCATTAATCCAGTTGGGGAAGCAGCCGATTCCGGCAATACATACTATCAAAGTGATTGTAGCCACTCTTTCAAACCATGTTGCGTCTGTAAGCGAGCGGTGATGGTCGTCATAAACCGGACCGAGAAGAAGCTTACCGACAACACGAAGAATATAAACGGCTGTTGTGACGATTGCAGAGCATGCACAGATCACAAACACACGGTGGAAGAGGTCAGCATCCTGGAATGAACCTACGAAGATTGTCATCTCAGCCACGAAACCTGAAAGACCGGGAAGACCGAGCGATGCAAAGCCGGCAATCATGTAACAAACGCCGAGATAAGGCATAATCTGCATCAAACCTCCCATCTGACGGATGTCACGAGTGTGAGTTCTGCCGTAAATCATACCGATAAGGGCGAAGAAGAGTGCTGTCATCAAACCGTGAGAGAGCATCTGAAGAATCGCACCGGTCATCGCTGTGGTGTTAAGCATAAGGATTGCGAAAAGCACCATGCCGCAGTGTGAAACAGATGAGTAAGCATTGATATACTTAAGGTCGGTCTGAACACATGCTGAGAATGCACCGTAAACGATACTGATACCGGTCAGGATAATGAAGATCCATGCAAGTTCGTTGGCTGCTTGGGGCAAAAGGAAAATAGCGATACGGAAACATCCGTAACCACCAAGTTTCATCAACACACCTGCGTGGAGCATTGAAACCGCTGTCGGTGCACAAGCGTGACCGTCAGGACTCCATGTGTGGAATGGGAACATTGCGCCAAGCACACCGAATCCGACAAATGTGAAACAGAACAACATCTTCTGCCATGAAGCATCGATGGGAGCCGCATGTGAGATTTCAAGAATATTCCAAGAGTCAATTCCACACTGCCAATAGATTCCGAAGAGACCGAGCATAAGGAACGCTGAGCCACCCATCAGCATAAGAGTCAGTTTCATTGCTGAATACTCTTTGCGACCTGTACCCCAGAATCCGATAAGAAGATACATCGGAATAAGTGCAACTTCATAGAACATGAACATGGTGAACATGTCGATTGAGATGAAGAAGCCGTAAACACCTGTTGACAGAAGACAGAACCAAAGGAAGAAGTTCTTCGGAAGAGGAGAAATTTTCCATGATGCGAATGTGCCGGCAAATACAATGATTGACGAAAGCATAAGCATCAAAACAGAAATACCATCGACACCAACCGCAAGGTTTATATGAAGAGGAGCATACCACACCCAACTTCCGGTGTAAAGCATTTCCGAAGAGTCAACCGCGCGCAACGCAAGAAAATCAATACACAACCACACTGACAATGCTACCAATGCTGTTGAACCAACAACCATAACCGCACGGATTGCATTCATGTTGCTGTTGCGACACAGTCCGAGACCCACCATCATCAAGACGGGGATTATTACGAACCAGATTAATATATTTCCAAACATAATCTAAATTTTTTACTGCGTTGCATTTATTATATAAGACATACCCATGTGATAGCTGCAAGTGCGAGGGCACCGAGGAAATACCAGACAACGTAGGCCTGAATGCTTCCACTCTGCATTCCTCTGATTGCGCAAGAAGCTTTCTGTGTTACTGAAGCAAACGCATCCATTGTAGCGTCGATAACATGACGGTCGAACCATGCGATGCTCTTACAGATAATACCGAAGATAATCTTATGAGTGACGAACTGATACATTTCGTCCCAATAGAATCTGTGGTAAGCTGCTGTCCAAAGACCGGGCACAACACTCTTGACTTTTGCAGGAAGGTCGTTCTTCTTACGATACATCACTGTTGCGAGAAGGATTGCCACAACTGCCACTGTAAGACTGGTTGCTGCAACTCCGGCCTCGATGTGAATATGATAGGGAGCGCCGTTCCAAGTGATGAATTCTCCGAAAGGAATGAAACCTGCAACACATGACACGATAGCAAGGAAAATCAAAGGAAGTGACATCTGCCAGGGAGCATCATGAGGTTTGTGCTCTTTGTATTTGGGGTTTTCTTCCCACCAGAAAATCATGTAATAAAGACGGAACATGTAGAACGCAGTCAAACCGGCAACCATTGTCATCCAAAGACCCCAGAAGGTGCTTCTCTGGAACATTGCCGCAAGCATTTCGTCTTTAGAGAAGAAACCTGAGAAGGGATAGATACCGGCAATTGCAAGACAGCCGATAAGGAAAGTCCAGTGAGTGATAGGCATATATTTTCTCAAACCACCCATCTCAGTGTAATTATTTGAGTGAACTGCATGAATCAGGGCACCCGCACCGAGGAACAGCAACGCTTTGAACATTGCGTGAGTGAAGAGGTGGAACATACCTGCCATGTAGCCGAGACCTGCATAGTGAGCACCCTCAAACGGATGATCGTATGCAACACCCAGAGAAACCATCATGAATGCAATCTGAGAAATTGTTGAGAACGCAAGCACACGTTTGATGTCAATCTGCGTACATGCAACAACTGCAGCATAGAATGCTGTGATACCGCCAACCCAAGTCACAAAAGTAAGGGAAGCGTCAACCACACAGTAAACGGGGAAGAGACGAGCTACAAGGTAAACACCTGCAACGACCATTGTCGCAGCGTGGATAAGTGCAGAAACCGGTGTCGGACCTTCCATCGCATCGGGAAGCCAGATGTGAAGGGGAAGCATTGCCGATTTACCCATACCACCGCTAAAGATGAGAACCATCGCCCAAGTAAGTACGGAAGCACCCATGAATGTTGCACCGCCGGTTGAGCTGAGCACAGCCTCAGGATTGCTTGTAAGAGCGATGAAGTTGAATGTCTTTGTATAGAAAGACAGAATCAGGATACCGATAAGGAAACCGAGGTCAGCAAATCGAGTGACGATAAATGCCTTTTTAGATGCTGACACTGCTGAAGGTAACTTATAGAAGAAACCAATCAGAAGGTATGAGCTGACACCCACAAGCTCCCAGAAGATATACATCTGGAAAATGTTTGTTGCCACAACAAGACCTAGCATTGAGAATGTAAACAGACTCAAGAACGCATAGTAACGCTGGAAGCCCGGTTCATGTTCCATATATCCCCAGCTGTAGAGGTGAACCATGAACGAAATAGTTGTGATGACAACAAGCATCATTGCTGAGATAGGATCAAGAAGGAAACCTATCTTAACCACGAGCTTTTCAGTAAATGCAAGCCAAGTGGCATCGAAGACACTTACCTGCTGGCGGATTCCATCAAGGATAAACTGAGATTCTCCGCTGAAGAAATAAGTACATGCCACGGTGTAGGCAAGACACATGGTTGTTCCCATACCGAGAATACCAAGCACACCTGCAACCTTACGAGGCATTTTCACTCCACCGATTCCCAAGATCAGGAACATTGCAATCGGAAGAGCCAAAATCAGAATTGGTAATGTAATGTCCATATCTTAGTTTTTCAGTTTATTGATTTCAGTAATATCAGTTCCACCGATTGAACGATAGATATTCACAATGATTGCAATGCCAATTGCAGTTTCGGCAGCTGCGATTGCAATTGAGAACAAAGTGAAGACCATACCTTCCATGCTTTCAGGGAAAAGGAACCGATTAAAAATAACAAAGTTAAGATCTGCTGAATTCAACATCAGCTCAAGGGAGATGAGAATTGCAATCAGATTCTTACGGGTGATAAATCCGTAAACGCCGCATGCAAACATCAGAATGCTGGGCACAAGATACCATAAAATGCTTAGACTCATGACCATTAATTTTTGCGGGCAACAACGACGCCACCGATTATACATGCGAGCAGCAGAACAGACACTGCTTCAAAAGGCAAAAGATACTGAAACTTAGCTGTGCCAGTGAACGCTTTGCCAATATCGCTCATCGTAATCATAGCCGACCCATTGATACATTCGCTCAGGGATGCACCATTAAGCACAGGCATTGTAAACAGGGCATAAAGGAGAACGATAGCACCGCAGACAGAGCTGATGATTCCGACAGCCTTACGATGAGAATCCAAACGACGCTCTTTCTCGTCAGGTCTGTGGGTCAGCAGAATCGCGAATACAAACAACACCATTATACCACCGGCGTAGACCGCCACCTGGACAGCTCCCAAAAATTGATAACCAAGCTGAAAGTAAAAAACAGCAGTTGCCAAAAGTGAGAACAACAGGTAAGTTGCGGAACGCAGGATTTTACGTGTTCTTACTGCCATGAATGAAAAAACAATCATCACAGCAGCAATCACGAAATAAAGAATGATATTTCCTACTGAATCCATTATATGATTAGTTTTCTTTGTTTTCTTTCTCAGGGGCGGCCGGTGCAACCTTAGGAGCCGGTGCCGCGGGTGCCGGATCTTCAACCTCCGGACGATAATTCAAAGTCTTGACAAGCTTGTCGCGTGTGAAAACCGCCTGCTCAAAATCATTTGTAAATTCAAGAGCATCCTGCGGACATGTTGTCACACACAGCATGCAGAATGTGCAGCTTCCCAAGTCATAATAATACTTGTCAAGCTTTCTTTTCTTCTTGCCGTCGGGCAATTCAACCATCTTTGTGGTAAGCTTGATTGTACCGTTAGGACAATTCATCTGGCAGATTCCGCATCCAATACACTTATGACGCCCTTCTGCATCATATTTAAGGGTCAGCTCCGCACGAAAACGATCTGCTATTTGAAGCGTCTCGCGATTCTCCGGATACTGCTCGGTCACTTTAGGAGTCACAAGCTCTTTGCCTGTGACCTGCATTCCCTTGACAAGGCTTTTAATACCACTGCCGACCGATGAAAAATATTCTTTTATACTACTCATTTATTTTCAACAATATCAGATTAACTATTAATGTTATCTTTCTCCCTGACCTCCCAGAATATCCAGAAGTTCAGTAGTAATTCCTTCCTGACGCAACTTGTTGAACTCAAGCTGAAGTGCCTCCTGAAGCTTCTTGGCATTATCGTTGGCACTCTGCATTGCCATCACGCGAGCTGCCTGCTCTGAAGCACGGTTCTCTATCGTGATCTCCTGCATGGTCGATAACACAAACATAGGAAGTACCTCATTAAATATCTTATTGGCGTTCGGCTCGAAAATATAAAGCTTATTATCGTTTGCCATCTCAACACCCTCTTCGCTAAGTGCCGCAGCATTAACCGGGAAAAGTTGTTCAACTTCGAGATGTTGCTTACTGATTGACTTAAACTGCATGTAAACAACCTTTACCAAATCGATCGAACCGCTAATAAATGCCTTGTGTAATTCCTCTGTGAAATAATTAACCTTGTCGCCGTCCATCTTGGAGTCAACTCCTGACACTTCAACAACATCAATTGTTCCACCGGCAATCTTACAGACCGCTCTCAGCATCTTCTTACCAACAGGATAGATCTTAATCCTTACATCTTCACCATAATTCTTACGGATTGAAGATATTTCACCCAAAAGGTGTTTGAAGATATTGATGTTATACGCACCGCACAAACCGTCATCGCTACCGAAAACTACAAGTCCGACGGTAGAAACCTCTTCGCGAGTTTCTATCAACGGCGAACTGAAATTTTCGCCAGTTTCCAGTATGTGTCCCATGATGGAACGAATCTGATTCTTGAACGGCAGAAGCTGCTTCAGAGCATATTCATTCTTATGAACCTTTGCCGATGAAATCATCTTCATAGCACCGGTTATCTTCTCGCTTGACTTTACAGAGCCAATTCGTGTCTTAAGTTCCCGTAGGGTGGCCATTAGTCCTTATGATGTTAGAGCGTTAGTTTGATAAATTTGAGGAAGAGCCGGAAGGGGCATTCTCATCCCCCTCCGGACTCTCTATGTTACTTGTAGCTTGCTGCTATCTCCTTAGCACACTGAGTGAGTTTTGCCTGAACGTCGTCGCTGAGGTTGCCGGCCTTAATCTGGTCAAGAACCTCCTGCTGATATTTAGCTTTGACAAGTTGAATGAACTGAGTCTCAAACTCGTGCACCTTATCAAGGGGCACGTTTTCAAGAAGACCGTTCACACCGCAATAAATAACTGCCACCTCATTCTCAACAGGCCACGGCTGATACTGCGGCTGGATGAGAAGCTGCTGGTTCTTACGACCGGTGTCAATTACTTTTGCAGTTACAGGGTCAATGTCACCACCAAACTTGGTGAATGACTCCAACTCACGATACTGAGCTTGCGCAATCTTCAACGTACCGGCAACCTTCTTCATCGGCTTAATCTGAGCGTTACCGCCCACACGCGACACTGAGATACCTACATTGACAGCAGGACGGATACCCTGGTTGAACAATGCAGTCTCAAGGAAGATCTGACCGTCGGTAATTGAAATAACGTTTGTCGGGATATATGCAGAAACGTCGCCTGCCTGTGTCTCGATAATCGGAAGAGCTGTCAGCGAACCGCCACCCTTTACCATAGGCTTAAGAACCTCAGGGAGGTCATTCATCTGAGATGCAATCTCCTGATTGTCGATAATCTTAGCTGCACGTTCCAACAGACGAGAGTGCAGATAAAAGATATCACCGGGATAAGCCTCACGTCCTGAGGGACGTTTCAGAATCAGTGAAATCTCACGATATGCAACCGCCTGCTTTGAAAGGTCATCATAAACGATGAGGGCATCGCGACCTGAGTCACGGAAATACTCACCGATAGCAACGCCGGCGAATGGTGCATAATATCTCATTGATGCTGAATCGGAAGCAGTTGCAGCAACTACAACAGTGTAATCCATCGCACCATACTTCTTGAGAGTATTAACGATAGAAGCCACAGTTGATGCCTTCTGACCGATTGCAACATAAATACAATATACAGGTTTGCCGTCAAGGTAGTTCTGACGCTGATTGATAATAGTGTCAATTGCGATTGCAGTCTTACCGATCTGACGGTCGCCGATAATCAACTCACGCTGTCCGCGACCGATAGGAATCATAGAGTCGATTGCCTTAAGACCGGTCTGCAACGGCTGAGTCACAGGCTGACGGAAGATAACACCGGGAGCCTTTCTTTCCAAAGGAAGACGAATCAAATCACCTTCAATCGGACCATTGCCATCAATAGGTTCGCCAAGCATGTTGATCACTCGACCGAGCAACCCTTCTCCCACAGGAATGGAAGCGATTTCACCCGTTCTGCGAACCGACATGTTCTCAGTAACCTTATTCACATTGTTAAGAAGGACCACACCAACATTGCTCTCTTCAAGGTTAAGAGCGACACCGGTCACGCCATTCTCAAACTCAACAAGCTCATTGGACTTTACATTGTCAAGACCATAGACGTGAGCAACACCGTCACCTACACTCAGTACGGTGCCCACCTCGTCAAACTTGACCTTAGTATTGACGTCCTCAAGCTGTTTTTTTAATATATCAGATATTTCGCTTGGGTTAAGCATCTTTTTAATTGCTTCTTAAGAGGTTTAGACGTAATTGTTCGATCTCATTGCTCAAAGAGGAGTCAAGCCTGTTTCCGGCAACATCAATCACAAATCCACCAATGAGGTTGGGATCTACGACTGTGCCATATTCAAGCTCATAATCCTTATAAGCATTCCGGACTAAACTACGAATCTTATCCATCTCATCTTCAGACATTGCCGAGGCAGTAGTGATTACGACCTTAGCAATGTGATGAGCCTGACGATAGATGTCACAGTATGCGATGGCCATGGACCGGGCAAACTCTTCCCTCTTATTGTCGAGGATAAGCTTCACAAACCCGCGGTAATCGTCCTCTACCCTGTCGCCCGCAGCCGTCAAAAGCAATTTTTCTTTTTCTGAGCGGTCAACAAAAGGGTTTGACAGTACTTTTTCCAAACCGGGAGTGGTCTCGAAAGCCGCTACTACTGATTTCATTTCCTCGTAGACTTCTTCGGAATTCCCTTTCTCCACAGCCAATTTATACAACGCCTTTGCATAGCGTCCGGGTATCAGACCATTATCCATCGAGTCAGTTCTTCTCTATATCGTCCAACATTTTATTTACAAGCTCACGCTGTGCAGCCTCATCTTTCATCTGAGTGCGCAACATCTTCTCAGCGATGTTAATCGAGAACTTGCTTACTTCATTTCTGAACTGTAGTTCAGCTTCTTTGCGCGACTGTTCTATTGACACTTTAGCAGCATCCATGACTTTCTTAGCCTCATCAGAAGCCTCTTTCTTAGCTTCTTCGATAATCTGAGATTTCATTTGAGCTGCCTCACGCAACATTTCAGCCTGCTTAGCCTGAGCCTCATCCATATACTTCTGAGCTTCGTTGCGTGCGTTGTCGAGCTGTTCTTTTGCCTCACGCGCATACTCAACTCCTTTGTCAATGGTATCGGCACGAGACTCCATATTCTTGATGATGATTGGCCATCCGAATTTGGCAAGCACCAAAAACAAAAGGATGAACGCCACAAACATCCAGAACACCAGTCCAAAATCGGGCGTGAATAATTCCATCTGTTATTCTTTTAGATGTGTGTCTGATTAGATGAACAATGCAAGTGCCGATACAATCACAGCAAAAAGTGCAACACCCTCGATAAGAGCGGCAATCACAATCATGTTTGATCGGATGTCGCCTGCTGATTCCGGCTGACGTGCGATTGCTTCCATTGCTGAAGAACCGATTTTACCGATGCCGATTCCTGCTGCGATCGCTGCGATACCTGCTCCAAGTGCTGCGCCGAGTGATGCCAGCGCGGTTGCTGCTAAAATCATTGATAACATAGTTTCTGATGTTTTTTTAAGTAGTTATTGTTTATTGTTAATTTCTTTTTTTTGATTATGCCTCAACTGAATGATCTTCATGTCCATGTTCTTCTGTCGACATGCTGATGAAGATTGTTGATAGCATTGTGAACACAAACGCCTGGATGAAACTTACAAGCACATCAAGCGCAAGCATAAACAGAGAGAAGAGTACTGAAATGACAACCGAACCTCCTGCTGCCGCTGCTCCGAAAGCTGCGAAGATGAAGATAAGAACTGTCAATGTGATCACAATCATGTGGCCACCCATCATGTTGGCAAACAAACGGACACATAGTGCAGCCGGTTTTGTGAAAATACCGAACACTTCGATCAGCTGCATGATGGGGAGGGGAAATTTCAAGAATAAAGGCACATCAGGCCAGAAAATTTCCTTCCAATAATGCTTGTTTCCATTAATATTGGTGACGATGAATGTCAGCAAAGCGAGTACGAGTGTGATTGCAATATTACCGGTCAGGTTAGCGCCACCGGGGAAAATCACAATCAGACCCAAAAGGTTCATGACAAGAATGAAGAAGAAACAGGTCAGAAGGTAAGGTGCATATTTCTGAGCACGCGAGCCGAGAGTATTCTTGATTACGCCGGTATAGACAAAATCAACAATCAGCTCCATGAAGCCCATACCCTTGCGGGGTGCCTTCAAACCTTTACGACGATAATATCTCACAAGACCCATAACCATCCAAGTGACTATACCTGCTGCAATGAACAATGCAAGAACATTCTTGGTGATTGAAATGTCAAAAGTGCGATATTCTCTGTAATAAACTCCGTCATGACAAACATAACCGGGAACAATAGTGTGATGAATATCTTCACCGTTCTCTTTGCTCAAAGCAGCTGCTTCAGCAGCAACTTCCTTCTCTTCAGAAGCAGACAACGGGAAAACTTCAACAACCTTATTAGCGTTTTCACTCACATGAGGAAGAAGGAACATATAAGTTTTTCCGTCGCGCTCCTCTTTGTGAATGACAGTTGAAAGCTCTTTATGTTTCTTACCGGTTGCCATGTCTTCAGTAACTGTAACTTCTGTCAGCTTAGCTGAAGAGAAACAGAACCATTTTCCGTCTTCCGCTCTCACGATTACAGGAAGCGGAATACGGTAGACATGACTGAAAGGAACTTCCCAACCATAGCCGTCGCCGAGATGATGGAATATTATCTCTTTTACATTGACTTGCTCACCGTTCTCTTCAGACGAAGCTTTAGCCGTCATGGGGAACAGTAATCCGACAAGTAAAGAAAAAATAAGTGCTATTCTAATTTTCATCTTTCTCAAATTAATAGATGCAAACCGAAACAACATTATTGTCGACATCGGCGAGGCCACCTTTTATGTTTATCGTTTTTTCTTCACCCTGCTCATTACGGTAGACTACCTTACCGGCAACCAAAACCGAAATCAAGGAAGCGTGGTTCTTCAACACAGTGAAAGATCCAAGCTCTCCGGGCAGAGTTACCATTTCGGCCTCTCCCTTAAACATGACCTCACGGGCCGAGATAATTTCGAGTGTCATGGCTAATTAATTATTTTACGTCAGCAAGCATCTTCTTACCCTTGGCGATAGCCTCGTCGATTGTGCCGACGTTAAGGAATGCCTGTTCGGGATATTCGTCAACCTCACCGCTGAGAATCATCTTGAAACCGCGGATAGTCTCAGCAAGGGGCACCATCACACCGGGGAGACCGGTAAACTGTTCCGCAACGTGGAACGGCTGTGAAAGGAAACGCTGAGCACGACGAGCGCGAGCCACAACAAGTTTGTCGTCGTCGGAAAGCTCGTCGACACCAAGGATAGCGATAATATCCTGAAGGTCGTTGTATTTCTGAAGGAGCTGTTTAACCTCCTGCGCAACATTATAGTGTTCCTCACCGATAATATTCGGGTCAAGAATACGAGAAGTTGAGTCGAGGGGGTCAACGGCAGGATAAATACCAAGTTCGGCAATCTTACGGTTCAACACGGTTGTTGCATCGAGGAAGCTGAAGGTGGTAGCCGGAGCCGGGTCAGTCAAGTCGTCGGCAGGCACATAGATTGCCTGAACTGATGTAATTGAACCCTGCTTAGTAGAAGTGATTCGTTCCTGAAGCGCACCCATTTCAGATGCAAGAGTCGGCTGATAACCTACGGCAGAAGGCATACGACCAAGAAGTGCAGACACCTCAGAACCTGCCTGAGTGAAACGGAAGATGTTGTCGATGAAGAGAAGAATCTCCTTACCACCACCGTCGCTGTCGCGGAACTGTTCAGCCACAGTCAGACCACTCAGCGCCACACGAAGACGTGCACCCGGGGGTTCGTTCATCTGACCGAACACAAGTGTTACCTGAGAATTATTGACCTCTTTCATGTCAACATCCGCAAGATTCCACTCGCCTTTCTCCATACCTTCGCGGAATTTGTCACCATATTTCATGACACCGCTTTCAATCATCTCTCGGAGAAGGTCATTACCCTCACGTGTGCGTTCACCAACACCGGTAAACACTGAGAAACCGTTATGACCCTTGGCAATGTTGTTGATAAGCTCCTGAATGAGCACTGTCTTACCCACACCGGCACCGCCGAAAAGACCAATCTTACCACCCTTTGAATAAGGTTCAAGAAGGTCGATCACCTTAATACCGGTATAAAGTACTTCAGTTGAAATTGCCAGATCATCAAACTCGGGAGCAGGCTGATGAATGCTTCGAAGATTATCGCGGTCGAGATCTGCGAGGTGGTCGATCGGCTCACCGATGACATTCAGCAGACGACCTTTTACCTGAGTTCCGGTGGGAACTGCAATCGGACGTCCAAGGTTTTCAACCTTGACGCCACGGCGAAGACCATCGGTTGATTCCATTGCGACACATCTAACGGTGTCTTCCCCGATGTGCTGCTCAACTTCGAGGATTAGTTCCTCGCCGTTGTCTCGCTCAACTTTCAAGGCTGCATAAATCGGCGGAATATTTTCCTTTCCTCCTTCGAAGGAAACGTCGATAACCGGTCCGATAACCTGGGTCACTGTGCCAAAATTAGCGCTCATATTAATTTATAGTTGTTATTGTTCTTAATTCAATTTATAAGTTGTCGGAATTAGAAATGCCAACCGAATGCCACACACACTGCCATCAACACGAGATTTGCAAGTGAGAAAGGCATCAGATATTTCCATTCGAATGAAAGCATCTGGTCGATTCTGACACGGGGGAATGTCCATTTGAACCAAATGATAACAAATGAAATGAAGAATGCCTTGGCAAGGAACCAAATAGGACCGGGAATATAATTCATCACAGCGTTGAAGCCATCCCAACCGGGAACATGGAAAGGCATCCAGCCACCAAGGAACATCAACGAAGCGATGCCTGACACGATAAACAGGTTAAGATATTCCGCAAGATAGAAGAAGCCGAAATGAATACCTGAATATTCTGTGTGATAACCGGCAATCAACTCATGCTCTGCTTCAGGAAGGTCGAAGGGGCCACGGTTTGTTTCCGCTGTCGCTGCAATCACATAAATGATGAATGCGATAATTGCCGGGATGTGACCTCTGAAAAGGAACCATGCACTCTCCTGCTCTGCTACGAGTTCGGAGATATTCATTGTGCCGGCAAAAACAACAATCGAAATCAGTGAAATACCGAGTGAAAGCTCATAACTTACCATCTGCGCACCGCTTCGCATCGCACCAATAAGGGTGTACTTATTGTTTGATGACCAGCCGGCAAGAAGAATACCAAGCACACCGACTGAAGAAACTGCGAGAATAAAGAAAATACCGATGTTATAATCAATAATCTGAAGACCATTACCCCAGGGAAGACATGCAAGCATTGTCACAGATGAGGTGATGATGATGTAGGGAGCAAGCTTGAAGAGGAAACGGTCGGTACCCTTAAGACTGATAAGCTCCTTGATAAGAATTTTAAACATATCAGCAAAGACCTGAAGAAGACCCCACTTGCCGACACGCATCGGACCGAGACGACACTGAAACCATGCACAAAGCTTACGTTCATAAAGGATGTAAAACAGTGCGAGCACGGTATATGTCAACAAAATCAATACTCCGATAACAACACATTCCACGAGGATAGCTGCCCATTCAGGCATACATCCTGTAAGAAGATTGTTAAACCAGTTAGTTACTATGCTAAAATCAAACATAACTGTTTTCTATATCTGTTGAATAATCTTTTTACTTTTTCTCAATCGAGTGTGAATTATCGGTCGATGTCGGGAATCACGAAGTCGAGTGCCGCACCGATTGTGATAAGGTCGGCAATCATATTACCCTTACATGTCAAATCCATTACGCCGACAAGATTGAAACAGGGGCTCTGGAAGTGCACTCGATAAGGATTCTTCGAACCGTCAGATTCAATATAAACCCCGAATGTTCCGCGGCTTGCCTCAACCTGCTGATACCATCTTCCGGCAGGAAGCTTGATAATCTTGGGCACCTGAGCGCGAATATCGCCTTCCGGAATCTTATCAATCAGCTGCTCGATAATCTTACAGCTCTGTTCGATTTCGCGCATTCTCACCATATAACGTGCGTAAGAGTCACATCCATCTTCAAGGATTTCCTCAAACTGCACCTCTGAATAAACTGCGTAAGGATGTTTCTTTCGGCAGTCACAGCTCCAATTAGAGCCACGTCCGCTGGGGCCGGTGATGCAATAATTGATAGCTTCTTCCTTAGAAAGCATACCAACCTCCTTCAAACGGTTCTTAGCGATAAGGTTGCCGCTGAAGACTGTGTGATATTCCTTAAGAGCGCCGGGCATAATTCTAAGAAGTTCCTTGACATCCTTTACGAAGTCAGGATGAATGTCGGCAATCACACCGCCAATAACATTATAGTTCATTGACATGCGGGCTCCACAAGTCTTCTCAAAAATATCGAGCACCATTTCGCGTTCACGGAAGCCATAGAAGAAAGCGGTTGTCGCACCGAGGTCCATCGCAGTACATCCGAAAGAAAGCAGATGTGAAGAAATACGCATCAACTCATCCATGATGACACGAATCACCTGAGCACGACGAGGCGCTTCAACACCGAGAGCCTTTTCGATACATAGACAGAGACAATGACGATTCTGCATTGCCGACATATAGTCCATACGGTCGGTGAAGTGAAGAATCTGAGGATAGCCAAGTCCTTCACAAAGTTTCTCAATGCCGCGGTGGATATATCCGGAAACGACATCTACCTTGTTGACAATTTCTCCGTCGACAGCAACGCGGAAACGCATCACACCATGAGTTGAGGGGTGCTGAGGACCGATGTTGACAACATATTCTTCCGGAGCAAAGACTTTTCCGGGCACTTTCTTGATGTTACCCTTTTCGTCTTCAACATAGCTCACAGTGTCGTCTTCGTTCTGCTCGTCGTCTGCCGGGATGGGGTTCAGTTCAGGGTTGGCATCATAATCCTTGCGAAGGGGAAAACCTTTCCAGTCGTTTCTAAGGAAGAAACGGCGCATGTCGGGATGATTGATAAACTTGATGCCATAAAAGTCATACACTTCGCGTTCCTGAAAAAGTGCGACTTTCCAAAGATTGCTGACAGAATGAATCATCGGATTCTCACGATCAGCCACAGCCACTTTCACAGCAAGCACATCCCAGTTATGAGAAGTTGAAGTGAAATAATAAATAACTCCGAGAGATTCCTTCCAGTCCATGCCGACCACAGCCGACAGCACATCGAAGTCAAGCTCACGGTTTTCCTTAAGTTCTCTTGCAAAAGCCGCCCATGACTTATCGGGCACATTTACGGTGAGACATTCGCCTTCCTCAAATGTTGCATCCGGGCAAACTCTGCTGATAACTTCTTTTATATCGCTCATGATGTTTCGTTTGTTCTGATTGATGTCTTATTGATTTATTAGACAACTAAATTGTTGTGCCTCTCAATGAAGTGACCATTTATTTTCAATCAATCTGGCCACGTTCTTCAGGATGCGCCTTGAAGAACTCTTCGATTTTCTCTTTTCTGTTGACTCCACCGAAGAATTTCTGCACCTTAATTTTTCTCTGGAGCTGCATCAGACCATAGAAAAATGCTTCGGGGCGCGGAGGACAACCGGGGATATACACATCGACGGGAAGAATCTGATCCACACCCGGCACTACACAATATGAGTTTTTGAACGGACCGCCTGATACAGCACAACCTCCACATGCAATCACATATTTCGGTTCAGCGAGCTGTTCATAAAGACGTCTTACGGCAGGTGCCATGCGATGCACGATTGTGCCCTGCACCATTATATAGTCAGCCTGGCGAGGTGAGTTACGAGCCACCTCAAATCCGAAACGTGCCATATCGTAACGAGCGGCACCAAGGCTCATAAATTCGATTGCACAGCAAGAAGTGCCGAAGCAGAGAGGCCACAAAGAGTTTGAAATACCCCAATTGATAAGCTGGTCGAGTTTGCCGACTGCTACATTTGCACCGGTTGCGTTCAGCTCTTCAACAAGTTTGTCGATATATTCATTGTCCTTGAAGTCTTCACGCTTCATTGACTTGATTTTTACTTCCATTTCAATGCTCCTTTCCGCCAGGCGTAAGCCAGACCCAATATTAGAATAAACATAAATATCGCGATGCAATAAAGACCGTTAGCTCCGAGATCTCTGGTTACAACTGCCCAGGGATAAAGGAAAACTGTCTCAACATCGAAAATAAGAAACAGAATCGCAAAGATGTAATATCCGGCCTTAAACTGTATCATTGACTCACCGCGAGTCGGGATACCACATTCATAGGGTTCGGATTTCTTTACGGAATACGACTTGGGAGAAATCAGTCTGGCTATCAGCAAAGCGGCAAATACAAGACCGATACCGGTCAACACTGCCGTAATGGCGAGGTCACCGTTGCTTATGTCCAACAATAGATTCATATAATCGTTTATATATTAGTTAGTTATCTTATTTCACAACACACTTTTTAAAGAAATGTGCAAATATTCTCTGCAAAGGTAGTTAAAATTTCTTAAAATGACAACTTTACTCTCTCCAACATGTAAAATTTAATAGCTTAAAAGAGCAGCCAACTTATCGTCGGCTGCTCTTAACTATGAACTATATGGTTATCTATTATTTTCAGATTACAACATAACTTCCTTCAAATTCGCCGGTGTATTTTGAGCCGGCACGAACATTTCTGACAGAGTAGTCTACCTTTATGGTGGTCAGATCTGAATCGACTGTTGTCACATTGACATCTTCAAACATGAAGCCGGGGAAGGGTGACAATTCTTCTCCTTCGGGCAACATGGGGGTGAGGTTGTTGCCTGTGATAACATAACCTGTCGAAGTGACATTCAGTGTCAGGTTCTCAAGAACGATCGCTTTAAGAGTCATCGGCATGCTCTCAGAGAATTTGCACTCATATATAATAAGCGTGGCCTTTTTGTTGGCGGGATCGATCTTCACGCGATAAATCATTTTGTCGCTGGTGAAGCCAACGCCACTGTCGTCTGTCGTAACGGTCTGACCGCCGTAGAGTGCGTCGCCGTTAAAGGTGCGCACAACATATTTGTCGGCAAGTGTGTATTTCATCACAAGCTGGTTAGTGGTATTAGATACCATCGGATACCCGGGAACTATTACCCCTCCCCCACTAATCGACAATGATGAGATTTTTCCGCTGAGATTGCTAAGGCTCAAACCACTGTTTGAAGATTGTGCATCTCCTGCCATGCTGAAGGAGTAAAGACTTCCCATCAGAGTCTCATCGGTGATGGTTGACAACTTAAAGGGTGTTGTCTTGCAAGCAAAACTTGTACCCATCTGCACTGTCTTGAAACCGGTGTTCTTGAAAAAGAGGTTTCCTTTGTTCATGTCGAGTGTGAACGAGTACAGACCCTCTTCAATCACAGCTTCATCAGATGAATCGAGCGGAGAGATATGATTCATCACATTGAAGTCCATCGAATCAAGGTTCTCAGGGTCGTCAAGATTACAACCGGTCAACAGCAGTGCCGGGATAACGGCGGCCGAAAGAAAGAGTTTAGATTTTTTCATCACTATATTTTTTTTGTTGATTACACCTTATTATATATTGAACCGTAAAGTTGCACCAAAATTAAATGGTTTGCCTCGTTGAAGAAACTCATTACCCATTGATTTGAAATAGAAAGTGCAATAGCGGGTTGACGTAATATTTCTTGCATAGAGTTCAAGCGACCAATCATCTCCGGACAAAGAAACGCCGGCACCGAGCTGGGCATAAAACGGCTGATTAATAGAGTTGTTTTCATTCCAATAAATATTACCCGTGCCACGCAGGTTCAAATCAAACAGAATCCCTTTAACAAATCCGGAGCCGAGCGGAAGATCGTAGAGTGTCTGGACATAGAACGTATTCTGAGGGACGTATGGCAATCTTTTGCCGGCATAATTTTCAATGCCATCATCAAAGGATATGAATCGGGCATTAGTGTAGCCGTATGAAGTGTTCATACTTAACGATCCCCGCCACGGCAATGACAACGATTTTGATATATTCCATCTGACAGTTGCTTCTGCTCCGAAACTTCTTGTCTTTCCGGCATTAGTCATGATACGTCCTGTTGTTGTTCCTTCAGGAAACATCGTCAGTTGCTGATTCAGGCAATATATGTAGAAGACTGCAAAATCAGCTTCAAGAAACTGGTCAGGAAAATTCAGATGAGAGCCAATTTCAAAGTTCCAGCTCTCTTCCGGTTTATAACCTACAATATCTTCTACCTTATAACCTCCACCTATTCCCATGACCGACATGAGACGTTGCTGGAGGACATCGCTGAACATTTGGGTGTTAAATCCACCTGACTTATAACCCTTGCTTATATTGCCATAAACATTATTATCAGACTCCTCATTGAAGTTATAGATTGCCGATAGTTTCGGGAGGAATGTAACAAAGGTGCGCGATAGTTTTCCGGTGTCATGAATCTCTATATCGACATGACGTTCGGGTTGAAGAGTCTCGCCGAGGCGATAAATCATATAACCGGTTGAACAATCACTTTTATAATTCATTTCAGCCCGTTCATAATCCAGTCGCAATCCGGCGGTCAGAGTCCATCTTCCGGCTTTATATTTTGATTCATGATAGAATGCAAAACCTCCTGTGTTTATCTTAAAATCGGAGTCAAGAGGAAATTCGCGTGAATCCCATGAAATCGGGAAATAAGGATTTGCGTCATTTCTGTGCGACTCAATCAAAGATGAGATGCCAACATCTTTGAAGGTGACAGGAGCGAGCATCGCGGTATGCTTATAAAATCCGAAGAATCCGCCAATCCATGAATACTTCCCTCCGTTGTCGACAGAACGAAACATAATGTCTTCTGTCAGTCCGGTCTCCTTTTTCTTTTGAGTCAATACGAAATAACTCAGCGGAAGGAAGTCCTGGTCGAGCGTCATGTTATCATCAATATACTGAACTGAGGTAATTGATGTCGCCACAAACCACTTGTGAATCTTCTTCAGTGTCAACCCGTCGGTCAGAAGAAACCGACGATAAAAACATGTGTCATTATAGTTTATTTCTCCGCTTTCGACCGACTCGTAGGGATAACCTCCCTGACGGAGAGCACTCAGTGAAAGGGTGTTTTGAAGATGAAGAGTCTTCTTGGGCCGCCATTCAAATTTAATTCTTGAGGAGACTGATTTTTCTTTATCAGTTTTCTGCCCATTGTAAAGATTACGGTAATAACCTGAAGTTCTGAAGCCGGAAAGATTGACCGAAAGAGCTGTCTTCCGATTGAATTTATGATAGTAACCACCGTAAACTCTGAATGTGGCACCGGATCCGCCCTCTGCAAGCACTCTAAGACCTTGCCAATCCATTGGAGAGAGAGTGGTGACACTTATCAGGCCACCCATCGTATTCCGACCATAGAGTGTGGATTGCGGGCCACGGAGCATCTCGACAGTTGCAATGTCAGGGAGGTCAAAGTCGTAGGCGTCTTTATTCAAAAAAGGAACGTTATCAACTGTCAGTCCGACAGCAGGCTGATCCATACGCGCTCCGATGCCCCTCACATAAATTGATGATGTGATTCTTGAGCCATAGTCAGGAATATAGAAATTCGGCACCACGTCAGAAATCCCTTTTATCGCAAAAGCATTGAGTTGTTCAAGTTCAACACCAGTCAGAAGAGTACCGCTCAAAGCCTCACTCCGCAATTTGTCAGATTGCTTTAACGCCACCACATTAAGGTTGTCAAGAAACAGAGTGTCAGACGGTTGTTCATCTGCCATAACACAAACAGCCCTGCCAATAATCAGAGCAAAAATAATTATATTTCTTGTTAAAAACTGATGTAATCGTCTCATTACAGGCTTAAGGTTTCTTCACATAACAAAATTACTGATTCGTTGCAGACGGTGCAATCCTAATTTATTGGGATATTTTTGCTAACTTTGTGGTCAGCATGAAATCAATAAAAGAACTCTTCCGAATCGGCACCGGTCCGTCGTCTTCACACACGATGGGACCCAGAAAGGCAGCCGAACAATTTCTTGAGAAACACCATAATGCCCGTTCGTTTGAAGTGACTCTCTACGGGAGTCTGGCAGCAACCGGACGCGGGCACATGACAGATGCGGCCATCATCGACGTTCTCCAGTCGCCGGAACATTCTGTCAATATTGTGTGGCAACCTGAAATCTTCCTCCCCTATCATCCGAATGGAATGAAATTCAAAGCATTCGACCATTCAGGAGAAATGACTGATGAATGGACAGTGTATAGTGTTGGAGGGGGCGCGCTTGAAGAGGAAGGCGGCTCACATGTCGAGGGTGATGAAGTCTACGATCTTAACACCATGTCAGACATCATGGAATATTGCGAACGCACCGGACATGCCTACTGGGAATATGTGGAGCAATGCGAAGGGGCTGACATAAAGGAGTATCTGGCAGAGGTGTGGCATGTGATGAAAGAGAGTGTCGAGCGCGGACTCTTCCATGAGGGACGCCTGCCCGGTCCGCTCAACCTTCAGCGCAAGGCAAACGCCTATTATGTAAAGGCAAGCGGCTATACTGACAATCTCAAATCACGTGGAAGGGTTTTTGCTTACGCCTTAGCAGTGAGTGAGGAGAACGCGTCGGGTGGAAAAATAGTAACAGCCCCCACATGTGGCTCCAGCGGAGTCGTGCCCGGTGTGCTTTACCATTTGTGGAAAACACGCGATTTTCCGGAGCAATCAATACTTCATGCTCTTGCCACAGCAGGTCTTGTCGGTAATGTAGTGAAACATAATGCAAGTATCTCCGGTGCTGACGTTGGTTGCCAGGGAGAAGTCGGAGTGGCGTGCGCGATGGCTGCTGCCGCCGCGTGTCAACTCTTCGGAGGAAGTCCGGCTCAAATCGAATATAGCGCTGAGATGGGATTGGAGCATCACCTCGGCATGACTTGCGACCCTGTTTGCGGTCTTGTGCAAATCCCCTGCATCGAACGAAACGCCTACGCTGCTGCAAGAGCCTTGGATGCAAATGTCTACGCCGTTATGACCGATGGAAGCCACAGGGTGTCGTTTGACAAACTCGTCAGAGTTATGAAAGAAACCGGCCATGACATCCCTTCCCTTTACAAGGAAACCGGTGCCGGCGGACTTGCGAAGGATTATTCTCAGATGAAACGTAAATAGAGTTACATGTCAGGAAAAAATTTCACGCTTCACACTCTGGGATGCGGGTCGGCAAAACCTAATCTCAGGCATCAACCCTCTTCGACTATTCTCGACATACGCGGCAATCTTTTTATGATTGACTGCGGAGAAGGGGCTCAGCTTGCAATGCAGAAACACCGGCTTAAATTCAGCCGTCTCAACAATATCTTTCTGACACATCTTCATGGAGACCATGTGTTCGGTCTTCCGGGACTTATAGGCACCCTTGGGCTCATTCAAACCGGTGGAAGCATTACTATCCATACTTTTAACGAGGGAAAGAAAATCCTTTCAAACATTTTCAATTATTTCTCCCGTGACCTCCCTTTTGAGATAAAATTCAATGTTATCGAGCCTGCAAAGGGGATAATCTTTGAGAATAAAGCAATCACTGTAAGGACTGTTCCTCTTAAACATCGTGTTCCGACGGTTGGCTTTATTTTTGAGGAAAAACCTGACCTACGACACATCAATCGAAGTGCATGCGATTTTCATAATGTGCCTATCGCCATGATGAAACGGCTGAAGGAAGGGGAAGATTACATTCGTCCTGACGGCAGAGTAATCAAAAATGAGATACTCACCACTCCCCCTACTCCGGCGCGTGTCTATGCGCATCTGAGCGACACATCATTTATGCCTGAACTTGCCGACGAGATTCGCGGTGCCGACCTTCTTATGCACGAAACAACCTATACCTCAAATTATGAGAAAGAAGCTGAACAGCGCGGACACTCAACAGCCCGACAGGCTGCCCTCTTGGCTCGGAGTGCCGGTGTGAAGCGTCTGCTTACGGGTCACTATTCTTCCCGCATCACAAACGATGAAGAGTTTCTCAAAGAGGCCACAGAGATTTTCCCTGATACGATTCTCAATAAAGAAGGTCTCGTTATCGAAGTTTAGATCACCTTTATAAGTTTGGACCCCGTTCACCAATATTAATTAAGCGGGTGAGTCAAATTCAATGTTGACTCACCCGCTTAACTTTTTAAGTTATTCAGTTGTTCTGATTACTTCACAACTTTTGCCACGACAACACCTGAGGCAGTGTTAACCTTTACAACGGCAACACCGTTGAATCCATCAAGTGCAAATACGTTTTCACCTTCAACAAGATGACCGTTGATTAGTGTGCGACCGTCGGTTGCATAGACTGTAATGTCACCATCTGAATCGGCATTGACATTGAGATAACCGTTGCGCATTGAAACAAAAGCGTTGCCAACATTCACAGCAGCCACAGATGCTTCATAACGATCTTCGATATCCTTGTTAAACTCATCGAAAGAAAGCTCATCAGCTGCAACGACCTTACCTGAGATTGCGTCTGAAAGCACTACGACAACTGCAACATTTTCAGGATTCATTACCGCTCCGGGCATGATAAATGAGATATTACCACTCACAGGCACATCCGCTTCAAATTTTCCCTTCACTTCATTACCATAGAAATCGGGGAAGACACCACGGGCAACTTCTCCATAAACCATCTTGGTGTAGGAAACTGAATATGAACCGTCTGAGTGTTTATCCATATTGATATAAATCTGCATGTAGGGAAGCAACTCTTCTCCGAAGTTCTTGATAATATCAGCGTCTGTCAGGGTTGCAATTCCTGATGAAACGGTCTGAGAATAATCGCTGTTATTACCTTTTACACCATTTTCGATTACGATTACTGATGCGTTGATGTCGGGGTCTTCAGCTGCATACGACAGCACAGTGTTGTATGTTACACTCACCTCATTGGAAGCCGCGGGATCATAATCTACACGTGAGATGAATGTTCTTGAAGAAGACTTTTCAGCCAAGAAATTCGAAATCGGGAACTGAGTCGGATGTGTAACTTGAGAACGGTTACCCATCATAGACGGAAGTCCACCGAATCCTAAGGGAGTTGCAAGTGCTTCCAGAGGAGATTCATAATTGTTGACAGTCATCACGTCGCCACTGTGAACAGCGATTCCGATAACCTTTTTATTTCCAGTTCCGACATTATATTTGTCCATGTAATATTCCATGAAGGCTGCACCGTAGGGACAATACTGACACCAAGAGCCGGTGAATTCTTCAATAAGAACCGGGAGGTCATACTTCATGTCGACATACATCATTGTGCCCTTGACAACAGTGGGTGCAACTTCTGTTTCCATATTCGGACGAATGGTCAGCGTATACCCCATTGAGCCACGACCCTTGAAGTCTATCTCGTCGTCGAACGTAATGGTCATCTTAGTGGCAGTGCTCGACGAAAGCTTAATGCTGTTTGAGAAGTTAAGAACCTGGCCTTCCTCTGTCTCCAAAGTCGCAGAAATACCCTTTGTTTCGACAGGGGTTGAAACACGCATACCAACTGAGAAGCGGGGGTCGGTTGACTTGATTGATGTCTTAAGAACTTCTTCAGGCGAATCAAATGTCAATGAGTAAGCTCCGACAGTGATGTCGCGGAAGCCAAGCACACCTGCTCTGTTTCCTTCATTGACAAAAGCAAGTCTAACCTTCTTTCCTTTTAAGCCTGAAATCTCAGCACCAAAGCCTTTAGACATGGCAGCAGATACCTGAAGAGGACTCATGGTCTTACTTGAGGTGACAACTGTTGTGAAATCGTCCTTCTCAGTTCCTCCTTCAGAAAGCAATATCTTCCATTTAGTCTTGCTTCGTGTGCCGTAGGCAACCGCTTCATATCTCAGCAAAACATTATCATCGCTGACTGTGAATTCCGGTGTGATGAGCCACTGGTCGCTCTCACTTGAATCTTCAAAAATGCTTGCTGAGAATGCAGCTGTTTCCCCTCCATAAGTGAGCACCTTATACCATGGTCCTGACTCATGGTTAGAGAAATCCGCACTGAAATCTCCTCCAACTGCCGAGGTATTACCATAAGTCACCCAGCCCTCCAGTTCATTACTTTCATTTAATGAAACCGAAAAATCAGAAGGGACTGTAATCTGTGCCATTGTCGCGACAGACATCGTCATGCCGGCAGCAAGTGTCAATAAATACTTACTCATTACAATCTACTAATAATTAAACCATTTGCTAAGCCTCAATATCTATTTCTGAAGCATAGGAAAATATCATCGTCTTACATAATATCATCAGATGGATATTTCCAACCACAATATTAGTAAAAATTTTTCAGATGAGATGAATGGATAGGAATAAAAATCGTTTATTGTGCGATTTTAACCTCCTCTCCTTCACTTCGCGATGTAAATTCGGGGGAATAAGCTGATTGAACGTGTGTCATGCCTGCTGAAAAATCCCCTGCATGGGTCATATAGCAATCATAACTCAAAATGAATGTGCCTGCGGGAAGTCTGTTGTAGAAGAATGTCGTTTTAGCATCTCTAACTTCTGCATAACATAATCCCGCTTCAGTTCTTTTCAAGCCGGAAATCTGTTCTGCCGGTTCCATCGATGCCGATCTCCAATCTTCCACAGTGACATAACTCATGTCGTCAGAAACTTCAAGTGTGATTAACACTCTCACCTTGTCTCCAACCTTAAGATTATTTTCATCAACCTCGGTTGTTGAATTACTCTTTTCATCAAGCTTTAAGAGATTGCGTTTCACTTTCAATCCGTCGACCGACTGAGCCTTTACTTCCCTTATCGGAGCGACATATTGCGACGTTACCGCACCCCATGCAGGTCCACTACCCTTCCGAGATATAATTAATTCTCCGCGAGAGGCATTTTTATCATTTAGATTTACAACGATGCCGGAGGTCAAAAGATTTTTCTTCGGAAGATTCAGTGTCTCTCCGTTAAGCTTTATATCGACCTCATCTCCAACCGACATCCAATCCGCGGAATTGTTCAAAATGGCATTTACGGCCGAGATAGTAGCATCATCAGTGCCCCACTCTGAAATCTGACGCTGAAGAATTAACCACTGGCGCAATCCCGAAATAAATTCCTTGTCACCTCCAGCGGCTTCAAAGGATTCCATGACTACTGCAGTTGAAATAACAGCATCACCATTCGAACGACCCTTTTTCAAGCCTTCAAACCATACACCTTTTTCAGGTGATGAAGTTGAAAACTCCTCCAATGACTTGAGAATATCTTTGATTGTGTTTTGTCTGACTGCAGGTGATAACGATTTAGACGTTTCATCATTTGTCAGGAGAAGAATGGTCTCAGCCTTTCTGCGAATCGACATATCCTTCCATTCCTTTATTGTTTGCTTAACTGCTTTTTCCTGCAAACGTGCAAATTCTCCTGACATAGATATTGCAGACAACGAACCTCCTTTTAATGTCAGGTTGCCTCGTGTCAGCAGATAGTCAATCATTTCTCCCAATGAATATGATTCACCATTTTTCTTTACTTGCTCAACATAATAACGATCCATATATTTGACAGAGCGTTCAACCATTTTCGTCACCTTCTTATCAGGAGTCAGATAACCGTCTCTATTCAACATGCCGAAAATGTCGAGCATACGCATGGTCATGTAATGACTTCCGTCCATCTCCGGGAACCATGACATGAGTCCCTCTGATGTTTGCCTTTGCTCTATCTTGGTAAGAAGGGTTTCTATTCTCCCCTCCATCTCATTCTCATTAAGAAGTGTCTGAAGTGAGCTGATTCGACGCGTTTCGTCGTCAGCATTATTTACCCAAGGTGTCATGGATAACGAGACACTCTTCTCGCCGACACGCTCCTGCAATGGAGATTTCAGGGTTTCGCCATTTCCTGAATCAACATCCTCAAAATATCTCTTTAATCCCTCTTTAAGCTCAGACGATTCAGAGGTCAATCCGTTTGCTACGGAATTGGCGTAGTACGATTTGAGCAATGTCAGCAGATTCTCGGAATCTCCATTCATCTGAGGTGCGATAGAACTGAGACAATACCATATCGGATTTGCACAGAATGAAAGTGTCACATTATCTGTTTTCTCAAACTTGGGAAGCCTCATAGACTGAGTTGCCTGACCGGGCTGCATATAAAACTTATATGAGTCGATTACCGGCACAGATGATGGCAATACGGAGACTGCAACCTGTTCGCCATCTGAATACTCACCACTGCGGGCATACACCCTTACTCCCAATTCTGCAAATGAAGATGTAACGTCATAATTGATAAAGACAACATCTGTACCCGATTTCCCTATTTGCAAAGTCTCATACTCTTTCGAAGCAAGAATCTTCCCGGTGTAAATGTCGAATATTTCCATCTTTACACCGCTTTCTATCTTCTCTTCCGAGTTATTATAAACAGAAGCAGTGAAAGCCAATTTATCGCCTGTGCGCACAAAGCGAGGGGCATGCACACTCACCATTAATGGTTTGGATGCTGTCACATCTCTCACCATCATGACACTTTTCATTGAATCATCGTAACCTGCGAGCTGAAACTGCCAGGTAGTGTTGAAGTCAGGCACATTAAATGAAATTTCAAGATTCCCCTCTTCATCTGTCACCATGGAGGGATAGAAAAAGGCAACCGGGAATTCCGACTCTCTGTAGGTCTCTTCACTTTCACCTTCAAGGTCGTTATTCTCCTTCTTCCTCATAGTTTCCATACCGGAATCTGCTGAAAGTTGTTCTTCAACACCATTGACTGCACCGGTTAACATCGCTGTCTCTGCTTTCATATATGCGCTGTCCATGCTCATCGCTTTTGTGAAAACAGCTTCATCCGATTGAACCGACGCATAATACTTTCCTCCGCCACGTATTCTTATTCCTCCGTATGAGCCATAAAGACTTCTATCATATAGATTCCAAGAAGGAAGAAGCACTGATTTCACTCTCTTTCCCCCATTATTATAAGATGGTGAGAAGTTTGAATATGTCTTTCCTACTGATTCAAACGATAAGCTGCTGACCGGATTAAAATATTGAAAGCGTAATGGATTGAAATTCCATCTGAACGGCATGATTGAATTGAGAGCTTTATCCGTCATGACACTCATAGCTGCCATCTCTCCGGTGCTCTTCCCTCCATTACGAAAACGGAAGGTCCATGTTTCTCTTCTCCCGGGAATTATCTTATCTCTAAAAGAGACCGTCTCTACCTTCAAAGTGTCGGCAGCCGTCGACGGATAAACCGTAATCAGTCCTCCTTCAGATTTAAATTCATCTGAAGTGAAGACATTGATAAAGGTACGTTCGCCATCAACGGGGTTAGGCACCTTTATCTCGCCAATGCCATTTTTATTTCCTTCAACCCATTTATATGTCGAATTACCCTGCATGTCGCTTATCTGACAAAGGAATCTTCCTTTTTTTCTATCTGTTCCGAATCTGACATTCACTTCCGATGATTTTTCAGATGCAATAATGCTACGTTCAGGTATCCATAGCATCACTCCCTCCGGAGAGACCTTTCCTCCATCTTTCAAAATGATTATGTCACCATTCAGTTCATCATTTAAATCAAGCTTATATAAAGCTGCCGGAAGGTTCTTTAGGTTAATTTCAAGGTCAGGAGTAACAAACGACCCTGACGCCACAATCTCGTCTGAATGATTCCTAAGTGTGTAGACAACCGAACGGTCGACAGATTCTCCGGCAGCCGATTTTGCAATAACCTTAATCTTCAATACATCATTCTCAGACGCATCATAGACCACCGGAATAGTTGCCTGAAGTCTGACCGCATCGCCGATTGAGAAAAATGCAGCTTCCGACTCCTGACTCTCACCCGCTGAGGAAGTGGCACGCGCCGTTATACGATAAGAAGCATCCTGATAGGGTGTGTTTCGCAATGCACTTGTCGGAAGTTTGATTGTGAATAAACCTTTGTCGGAAGTTGTCAGTTCCCCTTTGAAGCTTGCTGCATTAATCTGCGAACGCCAATACATCGGATTAGTGTTAACTTCAAAATTCACTTTAACATTTTCCAACGGCATACCTGCCCACGTCTTGACAGAGCCTTTCACAGTCACCGTCTCACCTACCTTATATGAAGGGGATGTCGGCTCAAGCGTTACTATAAATTCGGGCCGCTTATATTCTGCAACCTCCACCGAGATCTGTCCCATTGTATTTCTACCCTCATTGTCAGAGTCCAATTCTGAAATCTCAATGAAGTAAGAACCTAAAAGGTCTTCTTTCGGAATATTCAATTTACCTATAACACGTCCGAACCTGTCGCTTACCAAGCTTGCGGAGTCTACCACATTCCAATTTACATTTCTAAGCAGACATTTAACAGACATATTTTTAAGCGGGCTAAGTGAGTTGCCGATTTGGGAAGATAAAACACCTACGAATCCAACTGTATCGCCGGGATGACAAATTCCTTTGTCAGTCAAAATCTCAGCTCGCCGCTGTTCCTTATTATCCCGCGGTCTGTCATTCTGATATTTGTATGAACTCCATTTCCCTTTCGGAGTGCTTACAACAATCTGACAATGCTTTTCAGGGAGTGAAGCATAACCATCGGGTGAAGTTTTCAAAGATGCAATCAGTGTGCGAGCCTGATTGTTGGAGTAACATTTTACATCTGCATCTCCAATGGGAGTCATTCCGTCAGCATCGAAAACGTAAATTCTTGATGCCGCCGGGGAATTGGCAAGCACACAATTAATGTCGGAAACGGCAAACCGGCACATTGACGGATATCGTTTTCCTGAAAGATTCTTATCCTCCAACGATGAGACTATTGCATAATTTCCTAACGGCAGAGACTCAAGTTTCAAAGTGATTGTATCGGAAAACGGATAGATGTTATCTCCCGATAAAGCAGAATTAACTGCAACTCTTTTTATTAATTGCGCATCGCGCAGAGGGAACTCACTTCTGCCGGTCTCGGGATATTTGTCAGACAGTTTATAAAGAGAAAGATCATCAGTGCTTAAGTTCTTTAGTATCACTTTGCACTCCACATTTTCTGAAGTGAGATATTTTTGTCTTGCAGTGATATTGACCGACGGGCTACGCATTGACATAAGCGTTCTCTCCACAGCATCTGAATATGGGGCGTCAGGATATTTCTTCAATGCTTCTGAAGCAAACACATAGTAATCTTTCTCTGTGTCGCGAATGATGAGTGAATGATTAAACGCTGATGGATTAATTTCTGCAAGCAGGTGAAGCACTGACGAAGAATCCTTCATTCTCTTCGCCATTTCCCAATAAAAGGACATCCTCTCTTTATATGGCTTTTGCATCCCTTTCTCAACAAGTGCCTGAGCATAAACACTCATTGCATGACGTTGCCGACAGGATGCAATCCAATCTTCTGTCAGCTGAGAGACAAATTTCTTGAGTCTGATAACAGATGTATTACCCTGATATGGTGATTCCGAAGGATAGAATGGTATCACTTCCGAACCTGCCGAATAATATGTGTTGGCTATTCTTATAGATGTAAAAAACAGGAAGTCGCTAATTGTCCAACCTTCGCTTTCCGCACCTTCCCAGTTAATCAAGATTCCGGATATGTTTTTTATCGGATTCAAATTAGGGTATTTTGATGCAACATTTGCCCTTTGAAGCAGCTGAGTCACCTTCCCGGCATATTCCTGCACGCTCCACTCAAAGGGATTAGCTGATTTCTCACCTGACTGAGCCTGACGCGAATCATAAACATATTTATTTGAGGAATAAATTGATGTGTAATATTGAGCTTCAAGCAAATACATCAATGGATTCCACGGATTGTTTAATGATTTCTCAGCTTCCTTAAACAAATCAACCGACACAGCAATGCTGTCCGGCTCAATCATTGAATTGGCAATCACAAGTTGCATAACAGCTCTTGTCAAGCCTTCTTCATCACCATTTTTCAAAGATTCCGAAAGCATCTTCGAGGCATTTTTCGAAACTGTCTTAGGATATGCAAAATCCGGATTAGCTCCTTCAACACTCATATTAATTGAAAACAGACAGGCAACCAATATGGCTACCTGTCTCACAATATCTTTCATTTTCATACTCTATAACTCTTACAGATGTAACGTACTTGAAAAGAGACCCTTATTTATTTTTTAGGTTTTCCTTTCCCTTTAGGCATCTTTCGCATGGTTTCATGAAACTTTCGTTCACCCTCACGCATTTTATAAAGCTGTTTCTTTGTCAGAAACTTTTCAAACTTCTTGTCGAAATTCTTTTCGATTTCCATGCACTTGGCGCGACTCTCATTCATTGTCTTGATTGCCTCGGCATAATCATCTTCAGTGAGGTTCTTGTCACCTTTCAACTTTCTTTCAATCTGAAAAGAACGAGAAAAATACTGATGAAGTTCCTTATTACGCTCCCTGTAAAGTTTTTCAAATTTCTGGCGCGTCTCACCGGTGAGTTCCATCTCCTTGACAAGGAAGTCTATCTTGAAGTTATTAATTTCCTCAAAAGTCAACTTTTTATCATTTCTATGTTTCTTTGGTTGTTTTGATGGTGACTGTGAGCAACAAACATTGCAATCTTCCACTGATGAAATTGCCAACACCGCAGGGGTTGACATCATAACCAATGAAAATAGCAGAATAATTCTACCAAATAACCTTTTCATACACTATGAATTTAACATTGTATCATTAAACGCTTCCTTAAACTCATGAATATCATTATATTCATCGCTTGCACTAAGCATGAGTTCATAATCAGCCTGATATGACTCAGAAGTGAAATAATCAATCGTCTCTGAATCGCCGTTTACCATTGCGATAACCTGTTCGCTTCCTTCAATCTCATCGCCATTATATGAAGTGCTTACAGTATGAAAGAGTTTCATCATACACCAGATTCCCATAAACATGGCAGCCATATAAAAATAGGGCTTCAACTTCTGCCATCGGCTGAGCTCTGCGACAGGTCTCATCTTGACAACCGGAGGAAGTTCATCAAGCATCTTTGTGCGGAAAGAGTCAAAATAATCTTCAGGCACTTTAAAACCTGTCTCCGTTCCAATTTTATCTTTAAGAATATTTTCTTCCTTCATAATCTCATTCCTCAAATTACTAATCCATCTAATAATCAGTCTATTATAAATATTACATAACTGATTATACTCCTATGTATATGTTTAGACACCTTATCTTTAAAAAAGTTTAAGAACCTTGGCAACAATTAATAATTTAGTATCTCATCAAAATTTTTTATTTGTATGAAACAACTTTTTTTTATAACTTTACGACCTCAGGGCTTGAATATATATAATTTCAATCGTTTTTTCAAGTCATTTATTATTATAATAATTGATATGGCAATCTCGGTCGGGATTGATGAAAAAGAGCTTGTAAAAGCTCTGCAGGAACCAGCACGCTCGAAAGAAGCTTTCGAGACACTGCTCCATATCTATGAGAAACCTCTCTATTGGCACATCAGGAAGATGGTGCTTAACCATGATGATGCCAACGACCTTCTACAAACAACTTTTCTTAAAGCCTGGAAAAATCTTCATAATTTCCGTGGAGATGCAAAACTTTCGACTTGGCTTTATAAGATTGCCGTCAACGAATCTCTTAATTTCATTCATAAGGAACGTCAGAGAAACAATCTCAAGACTGATCTTGAAGATGACACCTTTCTGCTTTCAAAATTGGAGGCAGACCCTTATTTTGATGGAGATGCTCTCCGATTGGAACTTCAGAAAGCCATTGCCAAGCTCCCGGAAAAGCAACGGCTGGTGTTCAATATGAAATACTTTGACGAAATGAAGTATGAAGAGATTTCGGATATCCTCGGCACCTCAGTGGGAGCATTGAAAGCCTCTTATCATCATGCAGTCAAGAAAATAACTGAAGCAATATCCGCAATTGAAATGTAAGAAGCCGATAAATCGTCATAGCGTTTATTTTACTATTATATAAAGTTTATTTTACTATTATATAAAAGAGAGGAGGCTGTCTAACAAGTTTAGGCAGTCTCTTTTTTCGTTCAGTCAGGCTAAAAAATAAGGCTTTCATGCTGAAATTCAGCGCGAAAGCCTTTGCTATGTCATAGATTTTTAGTAAATTT
>JAAVFW010000005.1 GCA_014800535.1 Bacteroidales bacterium | reverse complement strand
GTAATCTTCAAACTTGCTCATCAGTCATTATGGAACCCCATAACTCCATCTTCGCAAGTTCAAATCTTGCTAAGATTAATTTCGAATCTTAATATAAACTAATTATCGAAACTTACTTAGTTAAGAATATAGGTACATTAAAACTTATGACTTACCTCACTGCTAATCATAATCACACTACAAATTTAATAAAATAAGTTAATATATCCTCTCCCACGCGTCATAATCAAAAAAATATTCTGCTCTTCCATATCTGATTATTTCGTATTTTGGTGTTGCAAAAATTGAGTTATTTTATTAACTTCGCTGTTCTAAGCGATGGTTTGTCTCACAACGTCTGAGCGGTGTGAAGACAGCTACTCATCCAAGTTCACACGATTAAAATAATTAAAACCAATATGTTTTCAGGAATTGTTGAAGAAGCGGCTCCCATCGTAGCCCTCAGAAAAGAAAACGGAAACCTGCATCTCACACTTAAATGTTCATTTACCGATGAATTAAAGATAGATCAGAGTGTTGCTCATAATGGCGTTTGCCTGACAGTTGTTTCCCTCCCCGGCGACGGCACATACACTGTGACTGCCATTCAGGAAACACTCGACCGCTCGAATCTCGGTGAGCTGAAAACCGGCGACTCCGTCAATCTTGAACGAAGCATGAAGTTCGACGGCAGACTCGACGGACACATCGTTCAGGGACATGTCGACACAACTGCAATCTGCACTGACCTGACTGAAGCCGACGGAAGCTGGTATTACACTTTTAAATATGACTTCAATTCCGAACTGGCGAAAAAAGGGTATGTCACTGTCGAGAAAGGTTCAATAACCGTAAATGGTGTCAGCCTGACAGTGTGTGATTCTGAAAAAGATTCTTTCAGAGTTGCCATCATCCCCTACACTCACGACAACACCAACTTCCGCGACATCAAACCGGGCACGAAAGTTAATCTTGAATTTGACATAATCGGGAAATACATTGCCCGCATCAGCAACCTTGCTGAATAAATCTCTCTCCCCCTTCAATAATATTTGCATAAAAAAACTCTCCGAACATGAAGACCGTAAAAGAATCTGTCGACACAGCAATCATACGCGACCGCATCATGGCAGCCATGCTCGGCTATGCCATAGGCGACGCTCTTGGCAAAGGCACCGAGCTTATGAGTAAGGTTGAAGCCCGCCATTTCTACCCTGACGGATTGAAGGAATACTCCCGGATAATCCGCGACGGGCACCGCTCGCAGTGGAAAAGAAACGAATGGACAGGCGACACGGAATTACTCCTGCTGACAGCCGACGCTCTTTCCGAAGATAAAGACTACGTTGCCGACACACATGCCCGCAGAATCTATGAATGGTTTAATAACACCGAAGAGGAGGTAGTGCCTCTTTTCCGTTGGATTCTGTCAAAACCTGAATATCTCGAAAATCCGAAAGAGGTGGCCGGTGAAGTGTGGCGCAACATGCCTAATCTGGAAGCCTCAAACGAGGCTCTCGGCAGGTGTCTGATTCTATCGTTTATGCCTGTCAATTACAGGGCGATTCTTGCCGACGGATGCCGTCTTACACATCATGACTCCCGGTGTCTGTCGTCGGCTGCCGTTGTCGGAACAATCGCCCACTCATTGTTATGGCATGGAATAATGCCCTCTCGCGAAACCCTTTGCGAAGTGGCGGCAGGGATTGATGAGCGCACCATCCCCTTTGTTGAAATGGCATATAACAAAGAAATTGCCGACTTTGGTCTCGATAATCCACAGACCTTTTGGTTCACCCGTCTGGCAATGGCAACCGGCATCTGGACACTCGTCAATTGCGAAACCATGGAGAAAGCACTCGACAAAGTGGTGATGGAAGCGGGCGATGCCGACACAAACGCATCTCTGGCACTGGCTTTGCTCGGATTAAAATTCGGCACTGACGCTCTCCCGGCATCTCTGCTCGAAGAGTTAAACGACAAAGAGAGAGTTGTGAGATGTGCTGAAAAACTCGCCGGGACAATCATTGACCTGGCAGAAAACGGAATAGAATAAGAATAAAAAATAACGATGTCAACAAAACGCGGCTTTGCTCCCTGGATTGAAGCCATGAGATTACGCACTCTTCCTGTCAGTGTGGCAGGTGTGCTTGCGGGATGGATTGTGGCTTTTGCCTACGGTTCATTTCGCATTTTACCGGCTTTAATCTGTCTGTTTTTCGCAATCGGTGCGCAGATTGTCTCAAACTTTGCCAACGAATATTTCGACTATGCCAACGGACTCGACAAGAAGGGGCGTGAAGGTTTCCGCCGCGGTGTGACCGAAGGAGATATTGACCCGAAAAAAATGCTCCGCGCCACACTCTCGCTGCTTGGTCTTGTCTGCCTTATGGGGCTGTCGCTGATCTACTGGGGAGGATGGTGGCTCCTTCCGATAGGAATCGTAATCGCCATTGCCGCCCTTGCCTACTCGGCAGGTCCCTGGCCTCTTTCTCACCACGGACTCGGTGATGTCGCTGTCATTATTTTCTTTGGGATCGTACCGGTGTGCCTCACGGCCTACGTGCAACTTCCCGATTGGGATGCTCAATCAATCTTCCCGGCAATCCACCTGACAATGATTCAGGCGGCACTCCCAATTTCGACAGGTATCGGCCTGATGGCTGCCGACGTGCTGATTGTCAACAATGTCAGAGATATTGAAGACGACCGCGCAGTGAATAAAAAAACAACAGCTGTTTTGTTCGGACGTCGCACAATGACCGTCGTTTATCTCATCTTCGCCCTGGGAGGGCTGGCATTGATTGTGTCACCTTTCATATCTCTGCTCCCCATCCTTGCAAAAATCATCTGGATAATTCCCGCGTTTTGTGCGGTTAAGAACTATCTCAGGCTGACCACACTCCGGGGGGCCGCTCTCAACAATGTCCTGCGGCAAACTGCCCTTCTTCTCGCAGCCTCAATAATTCTTCTCGCAGCCGAACTCCTCATCCTTTATCACATCTTATAACTGAAAAATGGCTCAACAACAACGTTCTTACCAACATAAGAATGACAAGATAATGACCGACTCTGTCGGTAAGCTTCCTCCTCGCGACACTGACCTGGAAGAAGTTGTCTTAGGCGCATGTATGCTCGAAAAAGATGCCTACATGAATGTCTGCGACATTCTGACTCCCGACAGCTTCTACGACCCTGTCAATCAGAAGATTTTTGAAGCGATAACCAATCTCGGTCTCAATCAGCGCCCCATTGATATGCTGACCGTCACCGAGCAGTTGCGTCAGAACGGCACACTGAAAGATGTGGGGGGTGCGGTGCATATAACCGAACTGACTTCAAGAGTCTATTCGGCGGCCAACGTGGAGTTTCATGCAAAACTGATAGCACAGAAATATCTCGCGCGCCGGCTCATAGCTTTCGCTTCTTCAATCGAAACAAAAGCTTTTGATGAGAGTAATGACATCGACGATCTGCTTCAGGAGGCCGAGGGGAATCTATTTGAAATCTCACAGCGTCAGCTCAAGCGCGAAGTGGTGCAGATTGACCCCGTGCTCACAGAAGCAATCGAACAGATCAACGCTGCCTCTCAGAATCAAAGCGGTCTCTCAGGTCTGGAGACAGGATTTACCGACCTGGACAAAATGACAGCCGGATGGCAGAACTCCGACCTTATCATCATTGCCGCACGTCCGGCAATGGGCAAAACGGCTTTTGTGCTCTCGATGGCAAAAAACATGGCAATCGACTTCAACATGCCCATCGCCATCTTCACTCTTGAGATGCCCAACGTGCAGCTCGTGAAACGTCTTCTCTCTAACATAGCCGACCTTGAAGGTGAGAAAATAAAGACCGGCAAACTCTCCGACGAAGAGAAAGTGAGACTTAACAGCCGACTGAGAAACGTCTACAGTTCACCCCTCTATCTCGACGAGACACCCGGATTGAGCATCACAGAATTGCGCACAAAGGCCCGACGTCTTGTCAGAGAGCGCGGTGTGAAGATGATAATGATCGACTACCTTCAGCTGATGAACGCTTCGGGGATGAAGCTCGGAAGCCGAGAGCAAGAAGTCTCCACCATTTCGCGATCGCTGAAAGCACTTGCCAAAGAGCTCAACATCCCGATTATTGCCTTGTCTCAGCTCAACCGAAGTACAGAGACCCGCGAGGATAAACGCCCTGTTCTTTCCGACCTCCGCGAATCGGGTGCTATCGAGCAAGATGCCGACATCGTTTGTTTCATCCATCGTCCGGAATATTACACACGCTCCGGTGAAGACAAAGAAGGGAACGACATACGCGGACTTGCCGAGCTGATTGTGGCTAAACACAGAAGTGGTGCCGTTGGCGACGTCAAACTCAGATTCGTCTCCAAATTCGCTCGTTTTGAAAACTGGCAGGAAGGTTACGACAGAGTGCAGAACACCATCGCAGAGGCTCGTAGCGGAATTGAAAACCGCGGAATCAGAGTCAGCTCCCGCATGAACAACGAATCGTCCGACTCTCAGACACCATTCGGCATGTCGGTGTTTCCGCAGACTCCCGTTGCCGGAGGTCAGACCGACGACGGTTTCGCCACGCCCGATCTCCTGCCTGACAATGGTGAGGAGACTCCGTTCTAAGACCCCGGCTAAGACCCCGGTCTAAAAATTTTTACCAGTTTGTCCACGGCTTGTTAAACATTTCTTTTTCCCGGATGTTTTAATAGTAAAATAACCTTAACGACTTCTGATGCTCTCCGCATCTTTAGTTTCAAAAATTCACTATTACTATGAATACTAAAGAAAAACACATCCGCGAAAATGAAAGCCGTGCTAAAAACGAAGTAAGGCTCGAACATGAAAAGAATGAGGCTCCCAATGCCGACATGATTGCCGACAGCCTCAAAGCAAATGGTAAGAATATGAAACGCAGAGATACATTCAAAACAAATAAGCTCTGGCTTTGGCTTGGAGTCATAGTGCTGATTTTCATCCTACTTTACTGGCTCTTCGGAATCGGCACACTTGGTGACACACTCAACTGGTTTAACGGTTAAGCCGGACAACACAACTTATTACGGAAGCTGTTTCGCAGAAATCAACTATGCGGAGCAGCTTTTGTTTTTTCATGACCTCCGCCATCGACACCCTTCTAACAACAAAAACCTATCAGAGATAGGGGTATATGAAAATCCCCCTCAGAGCAAGTCTGAAGGGAATCAATGCTGCGACCCCTGAGGATATATCTTTATGCCCGGGATCGGAAAAGAATGGCTGAAAGGATTACTTTCCTGCGATGCTGTCAGAAACAGTCAGAGAAGCACGACCTTTTGCACGGCGGCGAGCAAGAACCTTGCGACCGTCTTTAGTTGCCATTCTTTCGCGGAAGCCGTGTTTGTTCACTCTTCTGCGGTTCGAGGGCTGGAATGTTCTTTTCATCTTATCTTATTTATTGTTTTTTCACTTTTTCGGACTGCAAAATTAGAAAAACATTTTGTATCAACCAAAAATTCAGAGTGTTTTATGGTTATTTTAATCTTTTTTATCCCTTAACACCCCATTTTATGCCGATTCAGCAGATGATTTTTCGCTAATATACCTTTCCTTTAAAAGCTTTTTATTAATTTTGTGGTCAAATACAATAATTGGTTTAGACAATATGATTAACGCTCAGGACATCAAAAACGGCACTTGCATCCGTATGGACGGCCGTCTCTACTTCGTTGTAGAGTTCCTTCATGTGAAACCCGGCAAGGGAAACACCTTTATGCGTACAAAACTCAAAGACGTTGTCGACGGTCGCGTGCTTGAACGTCGCTTCAACATCGGTGAGAAACTTGAAGATGTTCGCGTTGAACGCCGCCCCTACCAGTATCTTTATGCCGACGGTGGCGACGACATCTTCATGAATAACGAAACCTTCGAGCAGGTGCCCATCAACAAAGAACTCGTAACCGGTGCTGCTTACATGAAAGAAGGTGACACTGTGGAAGTAGTGTCAGACGCATCAACTGAAACCGTGCTTTACGCTGAAATGCCCATGAAGACTGTTCTCAAAGTAACCTACACTGAGCCGGGCATCAAGGGTGACACCGCAACCAACACACTCAAACCCGCAACTGTTGAAACAGGAGCAACCGTTCGTGTTCCCCTCTTCGTCAATGAAGGTGAACTTATCGAAGTCGACACTCGCGACGGAAGCTATGTTGGTCGTGTGAAAGCCTGAATCAAACTTTTTTATCCGTCAAAACGACAATCTAAAACAACGACATGCTGTTCTCAATTATCGTTCCCGTCTATAATCGTCCCGACGAAGTTGCCGACCTCATGGCAAGCCTTGCCGCACAGACCGACAAGGGATTCGAGATTGTGATTGTCGAAGACGGTAGCACCGTACCTTGCAAAGAGCAGGCAGAGAAATATTCCTCTGCTTGCTCTTTGCAATATTTCTATAAAGATAACGAAGGGAGAAGCATTGCCCGAAACTACGGAATGGACCGTGCCAAGGGCGACTTCTTTGTCTTTGTCGATTCCGACTGTATTCTTCCTCCATTCTATATCGAACGACTTCGCAAAGAATTGGAAGGCAGCGGCATCAAATTTTTCGGCGGTCCAGATGCAGCCCACGAATCGTTTACGCCAACCCAGAAGGCTATCAACTTCGCGATGACATCATTTCTCACCACAGGCGGAATACGTGGCGGGAAAGTCAGCATGGAGAAATTTGTGCCTCGCACATTCAATATGGGCTTCGCTAAAGAAGTCTATCAGAAAGCCGGCGGATTCCGCGAAATGTTCAGTGAAGACATCGATATGAGCACTCGAGTCAGACAGGCCGGCTATGACCCTGTCCTCCTCCGCGATTGCTATGTCTTTCACAAACGTCGTGGAAACCTGCGCAAATTCTGGAATCAGGTGCACATCTTCGGAATGTCGCGCATCACTCTAAAACTCCTTTATCCCGGCTCGATGAAACTTGTGCATTGGGCTCCGGCTGTTTTTGTAATCGGTGCGTCAGCCCTGATCATTGCATCTTTCTTTAACCCTTGGTTTCTGGCTCCCCTCGTAATCTACATCTTCCTGCTGTGGATTTCCGCACTCATCTCTCTGAAAAACCTGAAGGAATCATTCATTGCCGTCGCTGCCGGACTTATTCAGCTCACCGGCTATGGCACCGGTTTCATAAAGGCCTATTTCCGAAAGATTCTTCTCGGTCACGGTCGTGACGAACAGGAAGAAATAAGACTGAGAAAAGGGAAATAGGTTTCATAATATTTATTGCAATCCCAAGCTCCCTCACTCCTACGGAAATGACTGAAAACTCACCGCTGAAACCTGAAAAGACTTACCCTTCACTTCAGGACACTGAGCAGATTCTCACTGTCAAGGAGCTTGCCCCGGATGAGCGTCCGCGCGAACGCGCCCTTAAGTATGGTATTTCCTCTCTGAGTGTCGCCGAACTTCTCGCCCTGATCTTGCGCACAGGGTTGCCCAACCGTCCCATCACAACCATTTGCCGCGACCTGATGAGAGCCAACGACAATCTGCTCACCCGTCTGGAACGTCGTTCGCTTAAGGAACTGATGATGATTCCCGGACTCGGCTCTGTCAAAGCACAGCAGATTGAAGCCATCATGGAACTCGTCAGAAGATATGTGCATGAAGAAATTCCGCGGCGTGAGCAATTCACCTCTTCTGATGTTATCGCCAAATACATGCGCCACGTTATCGGAAATGCCGACCATGAAGAAATATGGGCGCTCTTCCTCGACCGCAGGAACTGCCTGATTTCTAAACGCAGAATAACATCCGGCACCTCAACAGCTTCCCTATTTGATGCGCGTCCGATTCTAAAACATGCGTTGCTGGAAAATGCCGAAAGCATCGTGCTGTGTCATAATCACCCCTCAGGAAACAAACAGCCGAGCATGCAGGACGACAATATAACCCGTGCTCTCGGAAAGGCTGCGGCCACTATGGGTATGCGCCTTCTTGACCATGTCATAGTGACAATCGAAGGACACTTCTCCTACTCCGACAACGGGCGTCTCTGATTCTTCTTCCCTCCGAGGCGGTGGAGTAATTCTCGCGTGTAATCATTATGCAGCTCGCCTGAACCTTTTTCTGCCACATTCCTATCGCGCGCAACTATATATTTGTAAAAGAGGATTCGTCGGCAATGCTCGCGTATCTCAAGTTCCGACAGGTTTCCACGCTCAACTTCAAGCAATATTCTCTCAATTTCCGCAGCAGTGTTCTGCGGCGCCATAACCACATCAGCTCCCGCCTTTATTGCATCGACAGCCATCCTTCCTTCCGAACCTTTCATGTTGAGGGCATCTGTCAGCACCAATCCTTCAAACCCCATTTCATCACGCAGGAAGCCGTCGATAACCACCGGAGAAAAAGCAGCCGGACGATTAACACTGTCGAGAGCCGGCACACTGAGATGTCCGACCATAATGCCCGATAACCCGCGCGAGATATACTCCCTAAACGGAACGAGGTCTTCCTGTTCAAGCTCCTTCCGGCTTCTTTCGAGCCGAGGCATGAGCTTGTGGCTGTCTATTTCTGTTCCGCCGTGTCCGGGGAAATGCTTAGCCACACTTATTATATTGCCGTCTTCAAGACCCTGACTGTAAGCTGTGCCGAAGCCGGCTACCTTCCGGGCGTCGCCACCGAAACTCCGAGTGCCGATTACAGAACTCTCCCCTTTTGCGGAATTGACATCGACAACCGGTCCGAGCACCATATTTATTCCGGTCAATCTGCACTCCCGTGCCACTTCGCGTCCATAGTCATACATTATGTTCTCATCAACCTCATCTGAGATATTACCATTCCGTGGAAAAGACGGAGCATCTTCAAGACGCATCCCCAATCCCCACTCGGCGTCGATGGATATGAACATAGGAACATTGCTGCCGGCATAGACAGCATCGGCAATTCCCCTTGCCGATTCCACATCCCCTTTCAGAAGCAGGATTCCCCCGACATGAAGCGAATCGACATAGAATCGCAACATTCTCATTGTCGAAGAATCAGAACGGGCATAAAGGGCCGGCATTACAAGTTGTCCGACTTTCTCCCTCAAAGTCATTTTTTCGAGCACCGAATCCACCCATTGCTCAACATCACGGCTGAAATCTGATTTTCCCGACGTTTCTCTCTCGACGGCGGTCGTGTCTCCACCTCTGACTGAGAATCCTCCACATCCCGAAAGAATTAACATGAGCTGACAGACGACCATTAAAGTCGCTGCCAGCTCACATCGATTTTTAGACCAATTCATATAATATATGATTGTCTACTTTCCGGAAACAGTGACAAACCGTGGGGTGTCGTCAGCTGCGACAGGTAATCCCAATGACGTCAGACGACGCACATAATCCAGAAGAGGAAGCGACATTTCCCTTTCGTCGCGCCATTGCCACTCCCCTTTTCCGAGTCCGGTGAGGTCATCATTTCCCCAGGCGAGATAGTCGATTGTTGCCATGAGATAATCCTTTTCAGGGTCGAGTTCCTCGTTATTCAGAACCACTCTGATAAGATTACCGTTTTCATCTGCAACGACACGCAGTTCATCGCTTACGGCCTCTCCACCTTTTCGTGCGGCAACTCTCATGGCATCAATCACATCCTTACCCTTAAGCTTTGTCAGGACAATGTGATTGGAGAATGGGAATGTCGACAAAATCTGACCCTCGGTCACATCTCCCTTCGCCATGGATGAACGGATTCCTCCGACATTCATGATTGAGAAATCGACATCGCCGATTCCCTGACCGATACGGTTAAGGGAGTCTGTGATCTGTGTGCCATACCACTGAGCGAAGTCGGCAATCCAGTTAGGGAATCTTCCGGTTCGCTCCCGGTTGCTCATGTCATAAAGTGATGTGCCTATGACATTGCTGTTGACCGAGTCGACAAGCACCTTATAGGGAGCAATGAAATTCTTAATCTTGCCGTCGAGCGCAGATTGAGGAAAGCGGTCGGTGACGGGAATCAGCCTGTAATCATAACTACCCTCTCTTTTCTGTTGCTCCAGATTGTCAAGATCAATTTTGACATAACCTAAATATCTGCCCGATTTTCCTGTCTGACAGATAAGCACCGGGCGACCCTCGCTGTTTCTGACGATTGACGGGTATTTATCAGGATTGGCAGGGTCAATCAGGGTGTGACTGTGGCCACCGATGATAATATCAATGTCGCGACTTTCCTGTGCGAGCTCGACATCGGTTGTCTTTTCATTTTCTTTAACATATCCGATGTGGGTCACTGCCACAACAAGGTCGCATTTCTTATCATTTTTCAGCCATGCAGCCAGTTCGTTTGCTGTCTTTACAACATCTTTGAAATTAACGTCAATGTTGTCTTTGGCAATGATACTCTCCGGGTCGATGTTAAGACCGATAAATCCGATTTTCTTTCCGTCGACCTTCTTTATGAGATATGTCTCGAAGACACCCTCCAAGTCTGTTCCGGCGAAATCATAGTTTGAACTTAGCGGAGTGCCTTTCGTATTCTTATAATACTTGGCAAGCTCCTTCATGCCGTTGTCAAACTCATGATTGCCTAGAATCCTGATGTCATATCCCATCATATCCATCAAGGGGTATTCCACGTCACCCTTGAAGAATTTGAAATAGAGAGTGCCTTGCACCACATCACCGGCATCGACCGTAATCACATTCTTTTCGGCCTTGCGCACGGAGTCCATTATTGCCTTACGCTGCAACACACCACCCATTCCGTCAGGACCGGGCTCGATCAGGGAATGAGTGTCGTTGGAGTGAAGAAGCACAAGATCTTTCGCTGCTGCTCCGGGGATGAAGGCAGAGAGAGCCGCTGCAACCGCAATGGAAAGAAATCCTGCTTTAATTCTATTCATTTTCTAAAAATTCAGATTATGAAATAAGGTCTTCACCGGTCATGTCGGCCGGCTGTTTGAGACCGAGAATATGAAGGAGTGACGGAGCAACATCAGCAAGACGTCCGTTCTTAACCTTGGCATTCTTATCACCCACATAGATGAACGGAACGGGATTAAGCGAATGAGCAGTGTTTGGCGTTCCATCGTCGTTGAGAGCATGGTCGGCATTACCATGGTCGGCAATGATGATTGTTTCATAACCATGAGCCTTTGCAGCCTCAACCACATCATGCACACACACATCGAGCGTCTCGACAGCCTTCTGAATTGCAGTGTAGACTCCGGTGTGACCAACCATGTCGCCGTTGGCGAAGTTGACAACGATAAAGTCAAACTTCTCAGTGTCGATTGCTTCGACAAGCTTGCGGGTCACTTCAGGTGCGCTCATTTCGGGCTGAAGGTCGTAAGTGGCTACCTTCGGAGATGGCACAAGTATTCTCTCCTCTCCCTCAAACGGTTCTTCACGACCTCCGTTAAAGAAGAATGTCACATGTGCATATTTCTCTGTTTCCGCAATATGCAGCTGCTTCTTTCCGTTGGCAGACAGATATTCGGCAAGAGTGTCGGGCACATCTGATTTGTTGAATAAGATATGCACGCCCTTGAATGAATCGTCGTAAGGAGTCATGCAATAATACTGCAAATCAGGGATGGGCTTCATGCCGTCTTCCTCATGCTGGGTGAGGACAATCGTCAGCTCTTTGGCACGGTCATTACGGTAGTTGAAGAAAATAACCACATGACCGGCTCCGATTCTGCCATCAACCTTATCGTTGACAATAGGTTTGATAAACTCGTCGGTCACACCCTCAGCGTAAGATTCTTCCACTGCGCGCACAACATCGTCGGTCTGTTTCCCTTTTCCGTAGATAAGCTGGTTATAAGCCTCTTTCACACGTTCCCAACGGTGGTCGCGGTCCATTGCATAGTAACGTCCGATGACAGTTGCAATCTTTCCGGCACTTTTCTTGCAGTGAGCTTCAATGTCGCGCAAGAATCCGGCGCCGCTTCGCGGGTCGGTGTCACGTCCGTCCATAAAAGCATGGATAAACACCTTGTCAAGGTCATAGGCCTTGGCTGTGTCGCAAAGAGCATAGAGATGATTCAGTGATGAGTGGACACCTCCTGCCGATGCCAGACCCATGAAATGGATGGGCACATTGTTATCTTTCGCATATTTGAATGCGGATTTAATTTCCGGATTCTCTGCGAAAGAGCCGTCGGCAATAGCGCGGTTAATCTTCACAAGGTCCTGATAGACAACTCTTCCGGCACCGATATTGAGGTGGCCCACCTCTGAGTTACCCATCTGCCCGTCGGGCAAACCGACATCCTCGCCCGAAGCCTGAAGCTGAGACATAGGATAGTCTTTCATCAGAGAGTCGATATAGGGTGTGGGAGTGTTGAAAATCGCGTCGTCTTTCTTATGGTCGCCCAGACCATAGCCGTCTAATATAATCAATAATGCTTTTTTAGCCATAGTATTAAGTTGTTTATTTCTTTAAGAATAACAATCAGAAGCAATGAAAAGATGTGTAAAAAGCGGTTTCACCAAAGGTTGAAACCGCTTTTTTTTATTTTTCGGGAGAATCCCTTTTTCGTCACTTCGCTTTCTTCACGCGACGCTCTTTGATACGAGCTTTCTTGCCGGTAAGAGCACGCAGATAGTAAAGTTTTGAACGACGAACTTTGCCGTATTTGTTGACAGTGATTGATTCGATAAACGGAGATTCCATGGGGAAGATACGTTCAACACCGATACCGTCTGAAATTTTACGGACTGTGAAGCGTTTTTTGTCTTCGTGACCGCTGATGCGGATTACAACGCCACGATACTGCTGGATACGCTCCTTGTTACCCTCTTTGATTCGATAAGCGACTGTGATGGTGTCGCCGGGGCCAAACTGTTCGAATTCTTTCTTGGGAGTTGCAAATGCTTCCTCCGCAATTTTAATAAGATCCATTGTTTATATTTTTCTTTAATGTGTTCGCTTGCAATATAATAAGTTATCACTATGGCTTTTATTTAACTAAACCATTCTTACCAGAGATTACAAACTCGCTGCAAAGTTACACTTTTTTTTTTATTCCGCCAAATTGAAATTGCCGTAAGTTGGTCATTTCCGCTTATTTCCGCTCGATTTTATCAGCGACGGAAACATACCGAGCGGACTATGTGAACAGGCACTACCTTCCCGTTGACCGAACCGGGACGCCATGTCGGCATTTCGCTGAATACCCGCTTGGCCTCGTTATCAAGTGTCTTCTCCACCCCTCGGATAACCTTGACATGACTCACACTCCCATCCGTATTTATGACAAATCCGCATGTTACCCTCCCCTCGATTCCTTTCTTATATGCTTTCGATGGATAAACCCTTGTCGTGTTGATAAATTGCATCAGCGCAAGATCCCCTCCGGGAAATTCCGGCTTCTCGGTGACGTAGTCATATTGATACACCTCCATATATTGCTTGACTCCGCGGGCATCACATCCGGTGTGGACTCGGCAGGTTTGGGAATGACCGGTTCCGATTCCGAACACACTCGAAATCAATAAACATAATGATAGTCTTTTCATCATTCGCTTCATGATATGCAAATTTATAAACCTTTTATCACATCCGCAACCCCTCTGACCTCATAAAGTGCCGTTTATAACATCTTTTTACTTTTTTTCACACTCCGCACCGGGAGTATTACATTTATCCTGATAAAATAACATCTTGTTTTCTCCGTTTACACTCTATAAGCACACTCCGGTTTGAGCTGTTGACTCTTGCCGTGTTCACAAAATTTATTCATGAAACGCCTATTTTGTCTTACGTCTCCATATACCAGACTTCTCTGTTGCCTTGCAGCTCTCTGGGTCTCCATCTCAACCATGGCTCAGACCGGCAATTCGGGATATTCGTTTCTCGAAATACCATCTTCGGCTCATTCGTTTGCCCTGGGTGGCTCCGGAATCGCTGTAATCGACGATGATGTCACCCTCTCCGAGCAAAACCCTGCCCTATTGGGACCCGAAATTGAATCGCAACTCGCCTTCAACTACATGCTTTACATGGGCACATCGAATTTTGCCGGCGTGCGCTACGGCATGGGTGCCGGCGAACATGGTGCCTGGGCTGCCGGAATAAGGTATCTTAACTACGGAAAGATGCGAGGGTTCAATGAAAGCGGAGGTGAAACAGGCTATTTCACCCCACAGGACATCGTCTTTGAGGGTGCTTACAGTCATGACATCAACGACCGTCTGCGCGGAGGTGCTAACCTCAAGATGATTTACAGCATCTATGAACAATACTCCGCCTTCGCTCTTGCCGTCGATTTAGGCATTAATTATTATAATGAAGAGAATGACCTCTCTTTCTCTGCTGTCTTCTCGAACATGGGCGGTCAGCTAAAGAGATTCAGCGATTCCTATACCCGTCTCCCCTTCAACATTTCGTTAGGATATATGCAAGGGCTTGGCTCTTCTCCATTTTCAATTGCTATCACTGCCACTGACCTTACCCGATGGAAACGCCAGTATTATTCTCATAAAACTGACTCTGACGACAGCTCCGAACTTAAATCAAGCTTCTTCAGCGACCTCTTCCGTCATCTTGTGTTCGGATTGCAATACTCCCCCTCAGAAAAGTTTTATGCTGCCCTTGCCTATAACTACAAAGTGCGCACTGATATGTCAACATATCAGCGCAACTTCCTGAGCGGATTTTCCGTCGGACTTGGATTCAGGGTCAGTTCATTTCGTGTCGGAGTCTCCTATCAGATGCCCCATAAAGGCGCATCGTCTCTTAACCTCAACCTGACAACCGACATCGCCTCCCTCTTCGATTAACATAAATAACATATTTATTTCGTTAATCACCCTATCCACTGTAAGCATGAATACTTTTCTTCCATCAGCCGGTGGCTATCGTAAACTGCGTGCATTTCAGCTCGCCGAGATTATTTGCGATTTATCAATGATTTTTGCCAAGAAGTTTGTGCGTTGCGGCAGTCGAACTCGCGATCAGATTGAACAGGCAGCTCGTAGCGGAAAACAAAATATTGCCGAAGGCAGTGAGGCTTCTCGCACTTCCAAGGAAACGGAAATTAAGTTGACCAACGTGGCTAAAGCTTCCTTGGAAGAACTTCTGCTTGATTTTGAAGATCATCTGCGACAAAATAATCTCTCGCTATGGGGAAAAGAACATCCGCGCACTTTCCATCTTAGAGAATATCTGAAAAGCGACCACTTCATGCAAAATCCGACTCGCTTTGCAGAGAGAATGAACCCGGAAGAGTTTTGTAATCTGATGATTACACTTATCAACCAGACCACCTATCTTCTCCGCCGCCTGATTGACCGCCAGCAGCAGCAATTCCTGGAGCACGGCGGCATCAAAGAGCAGATGTTCCGCGCCCGCATCAATTATCGCAACAGTAAATCATCGGAATAGTCGGACCTGTCAGACGAGTCGGACGGGTCTGACAAGTCTGACAAGTCGACTGATCCTTAAAACGGCATAGTGAAGAAGACGCGCACCATTCAGGAAGAAAGGTGGGTAGTTTTGATCGATTCTTTGACATATCCGGTGAAAGAATGCCTTCCAATGCTTTAAAAGGGCTTGCGGTATTTATCAGCACCGGCTTCTTCTTCAGCTTCTTCGAGAATCGAGAGGTAGGAGGCATAGCGACTTTGAGAAATTTCATTTCTCTCCAATGCTTCCTCAACGGCACATCCCGGCTCGCCGGTGTGACGACAGTTGCCGTATTTACATCCCCGTCCGATACGGAAAATCTCAGGGAAATAATGTGACACTTCCTCCGGCTGAAAGTCGATGGTACCGAACCCTTTCACTCCGGGAATATCTATTATCCTGCCTCCGTATGGGAGGTCAAGCATCTCAGAGAAGGTCGTGGTGTGCATCCCCGTGTGATGGATGTCAGAAATCTCACCGGTGCGCAGATTTGCTCCGGGCACGAGGGCATTAATCAGCGTAGACTTTCCCACACCGCTATTACCGGCAAGGAGCGTAACCTTATCTGTTGTGAGTTCGCGGAGAGTGTCGAGGCCTTCGCCGGTCTGCGCCGACACAATGACCGTCTGATAGCCTATACTTCTGTAAAGGTAGCTCACAGCTTCGCCCAATTCGCGGTCTTCGTCATCCCACGAATCACATTTGTTCAAACATAAGATTGCCGGAATGTTATAGGCTTCGCTTGTTGCCAGAAACCGGTCGATAAATGTAGTGGTCGTAACCGGTTCTCTCAACGTAGCGACAAGTATTGCCTGGTCAATGTTGGCGGCAAGGATATGAGACTCTTTCGACAGATTAGATGCACGCCTGATTATGTAGTTTCTGCGGGGTTCAATCATGGTGATAAAGTCGGCGTCGCCCCCTGTCAGACCGACACGCACGCGGTCGCCGACAGCCACAGGATTGGTTGTGCGGATTCCTTTGATGCGGAAATTACCTTTGATGCGGCAGTTGACTTCCTTCCCATCGTCAAGGCGCACTATATAGCTGCTCCCGGTGTTACGAATCACGACGCCGTCGCGCATTTCAACTATTTCCGGTGTATTCTCTTTCTTTTTTCCCATATCATTTAATTCTCATCTAATCTTGTTAATCCATTTCCGGCATTACTTATCACCCTAATAAACAATCTCAGAAGTCTCTTTGTTAGATTTATAAAGTATAATTATTTAACTGTGGTCGGATGTGCAAGATTATCTTTTCATGCCATTCCGACAATAAAAAACAAAATTATGGATATTGCAACATTTGGAACTTGGGCAGGCGAAGTCTATAAAGCCCTCGATGCCTCCGAGATGAAGATGCTCGGATTGAAAAAACTGAAAAAAGCGACAAAACTGAAAAAAGACGAAATCATGGCAGCTCTTGGCTGGCTTGGTCGTGAAGGTAAGATTGTCGTCTCAATGGATGATGAAGATCTTGTGGTGAAACTCGTTTGATTTGCTCAGGAATCCTTCAATAACTGATTACCGTCTGTCACTTTCCGGCAGACGTTTTTTTTATCAATCAATTAATAGCAAGTGCATCTGAAAGAAAATGCTCAAGATCGGAAGTAGAGACTTTTGACTTTAACGAGCCGTTGTCAGCAACCGAGATATGTCCCGTCTCCTCACTCACCACCACGCAGACGGCATCAGTGACCTGGCTCAAGCCCAACGCAGCCCTATGACGCAAACCGAAATTCTTGGGCACGTTCATGTCATGACTCACCGGCAGAATACATCCGACCGACTTGATGCGATGGTCAGAAATTATCATCGCTCCGTCGTGGAGCGGAGAGTTTTTGAAAAATATATTTTCAATCAATCTCACATTAATGTCGGCATCTATTATGTCGCCTGTCTTCTCGTAATCGCCCAACGGCACGCGACGTTGAACACATATCAGAGCTCCGGTCTTCGATTTCGACATGCTCATGCACGCATAAACCACTGCCATCACACTGGCATGCAAAACCTCATCGTCTCTATCATCATGCCGGAACAGCTTCCTGAAAACTTTCAGCTTGCGTTGTGAGCCTATGTCGATAAGGAATCTTTTTATCTGGTCCTGAAACAGAATCACAAGAACAATCAGGCCGATACCCATGAATTTATCGAGGATAGTGCCTGTCATCCTCATTCCGAAAATCTCTGATGCCACAACCCATATCACGATGAATAGCAGCACACCGTAGAAAAGGCTAAGTGTGCCACTGCTCTTCATCAACCTGTAGACATAATACAGGAGCATGGCGACAATCAGAATGTCGAGTATATCTTTAATACCGAAATCAAGCATTTTTTAGACTTATAGGTTGATAAGTTTATTACTTATTGTCTTGTGCCAAAAGCATTTCGACAACATTTCTCATCTGCACCGCCTCCGCAACATCATGCACTCTCACAATGTCGGCACCTTTAAGGAGCGAGGCTGTGTGAAGCGCGATGGTGCCGGCAAGAGAATCTTCGGGTGTAATACCGAGCGGGCGCCAAATCATTGATTTACGCGACATGCCGGCAAGCACCGCCATCCCGGTGTCGGCAAACATTTCCAGAGAGGCAAGCAGCTGATAATTCTGTTCCACCGTCTTGGCAAACCCAAATCCGGGGTCAAGAATAACATCGGCAACTCCCATCTGATGCAGCCCGGACGCCTTGCGCATAAGATCTTCAAACACCTCAGCAACCACATCGTCATAGTCAGTCAGAGTCTGCATGTCGGCAGGTGTGCCTCGAGTGTGCATCAGCACGTATGCAACTCCTGCTTCAGCCACACAGCTCCACATATCTTTGTCGAGGTCACCCCCGGAAATATCGTTTATGATGGAAACCCCGAATTGCTCGACACTCCGACGGGCAATTTCCGCACGAAACGTATCGACCGAAATGATGGCATCTTCCCATTCTTCGCGAAGCACCTCAAGAGCCACACTGACACGTCGCCATTCTTCAGCAACCGTCACCTCAGGAGCACCCGGACGGGTCGAATACCCGCCGACATCCACCATATCGACACCCACCGCCTTCATCTCGCGAATCCGACGGCGCAGAGAGGTGGCATCTTCATTGCGGCTGCCTGAAAAAAAAGAATCCGGTGTGGAATTCAATATGCCCATCACACGTCTCGGCTGAAGGGGATAAACCTCTCCTTTAATCCTAAGCGTTTTTTCTTTCCTCATAAGTGTCACGAATCATTAAATTGTTTCTTTGCCGCCCTCTAAGGCGATATGTGAGATGAAATGTCACCTTGTTTATGTCGCGAAGTTAACGATTTTTTCGCTTATATGAAGTTCCCAATCTCTTTTTTTTGTAATTTTGCACATTCTAACTCTCTCAACCTCGCCCCTATTAATATCTCTATTGATTTTTGCAGATTTAATTTATGCAGGATATTCGTAACATCGCCATCATAGCCCACGTCGACCACGGCAAAACAACCCTCGTCGACAAGATGCTACTTGCCGGACATCTGTTCCGCGACAATCAGTCAACAGGCGAGCTGATTCTTGACAATAACGACCTCGAACGCGAACGAGGCATCACTATCCTCTCCAAAAATGTCTCAATCAACTATAAAGGCACCAAAATCAACATTATCGACACTCCGGGACACGCTGACTTCGGAGGGGAGGTTGAGAGAGTGCTGAACATGGCTGACGGATGCCTGCTGCTTGTCGATGCTTTTGAAGGCCCGATGCCTCAGACACGTTTTGTGCTTCAGAAAGCAATTGCCATGGGACTGAAACCGGTTGTCGTAATCAACAAAGTCGACAAACCGAACTGCCGTCCAGATGAAGTTAATGAAATGGTGTTTGACCTCATGTTCAATCTCAATGCAACCGAGGATCAACTTGATTTCCCCACAATCTATGGCTCGGCAAAACAGAACTGGATGAGCACCGACTGGAAACAGCCGACTGATAATATCACTCCCGTGCTTGATGCCATTCTGGAATATATCCCTGCACCGGAATCAATCGAAGGCGACCCGCAGATGCTGATTACAAGTCTTGACTTCTCAAGCTATGTCGGACGTATCGCCGTGGGACGTGTGCATCGTGGCACACTCCGTGAGGGAATGGAGATTGGTCTCTGCAAGAAAGACGGCTCTGTGGTGCGCCAGAAAATCAAAGAACTCCATACGTTTGAGGGAATGGGGCGCAAGAAGGTTCAGGAGGTGTCGAGCGGCGACATCTGTGCCATTGTCGGTCTCGATAATTTCGAAATCGGCGATACGGTCTCTCTTTACGACAATCCGGAGCCACTGCCCCGCATCTCCATTGACGAGCCTACAATGTCAATGACCTTCACTATCAACGATTCCCCCTTCTTCGGCAAAGACGGCAAGTTTGTCACATCCCGTCACATCGCTGAACGTCTGGAAAAAGAGCTTGACCGTAATCTCGCTCTGCGTGTCAAAAAGGCTGAAAACGACGATAAATGGACTGTCTTTGGCCGAGGTGTGCTTCATCTCTCTATTCTTATCGAGACTATGCGTCGTGAGGGGTATGAACTTCAGGTCGGTCAACCTCAGGTTATCATCAAGGAGATTGACGGTGTGAAATGTGAACCCGTCGAGGCTCTGACAGTAAATGTGCCGGAGGAATACAGCTCGAAAGTTATCGACATGGTGACACGTCGCCGCGGTGATATCGTGTCGATGGAGACACAGAACGACCGCATAAATATCGAATTTACAATCCCCTCACGCGGCATTATCGGCTTGCGTAACAATGTGCTCACTGCCACTGCCGGCGAAGCAATTATGGCTCACCGTTTTCTGGAGTTCCAACCTTGGAAAGGCGACATCGAACGCCGCACCAATGGTTCGCTTATCGCAATGGAGGCCGGCACAGCCTACGCCTACGCTATTGATAAACTTCAGGACCGCGGCAAATTCTTCATCTTCCCTCAGGAAGAGGTTTATGCCGGACAGGTTGTGGGTGAAAACGCAAAAGATAACGATATTGTCGTAAACGTCACCAAATCCAAGAAGCTCACCAACATGCGTGCTTCCGGTGCCGACGATAAGGCGAAGATTGTGCCTCCTATTGTTTTCTCGCTCGAAGAAGCACTTGAATACATCAAAGAAGATGAGTATGTCGAGGTGACTCCCAATCACATACGAATCCGCAAGATTATTCTTGATGAAATCGAGCGTAAACGCGCCAACCGTTAAGCATTTAGGTCTCATTCACAGATTTAAATAAACCTTTTGCGCCCGCAGCTTGTTTAACTTACAAAGAGCAGCAATTTATAAAGTTGCTCTCATAGAAAAATCTCAAGCTTAAGTATCCCTGCGGCGCGATGCCGTACTGCTGATGACGGCTATATAGGATTTTTAAACGTTTAAAAACACTCATCGCTAAAATGGGGTGAATCGGATTGTCGATTCACCCCATTTTGGATTTTATAATCTTCAATTATTTCACGGCTATCTTCTTCCCCTTAAAGATGTATATACCTTTCGGAAGATTCTCAAGTCGGTCAGACACTTTCATTCCTTGCAGATTATAGACAGCATCATTTTCTGATTCCACTCTTGCCTCAACCTCCTCAACTCCGGAAGTACCGGTATCCACGACGTTGACAAAACGATTCCACGGTGACACTTCGCTCACCTTTGCCATTGCTTCTGTCGTTAGATAAAGTGTGGACGTCTCATAAACGGAATCCGGAAATATATCGGTGCTTGCCTCAACAAGATCATATCCCTTATAATAAATTTTCTCAACAGCATTACAATCAGCCCAGACAAAATTTCCGAATCCTCCGACAAATGCCGGTATGGTAATCTCCTTCAATCCGGCACATCCGGCAAAAGCCTGATTCCCTATATAACTTAATTTCTCCGGCAAGGAGACGGATGTCAAACCGGTGCAATTTCTAAATGCGACATCTCCGATATAGCTTACGCTTTCAGGAATCGTAACACTCCCGATTGCCTTACAATTATAGAAGGTGCCTGCAGGCAATATCTCTGCTTCGTACGGAATCAAAACAGTCTCAAGCTGCTCGCATCCATAGAAAAGTCCCTTACCTGTCGACATCTCCTTCCGTCCGAAATTCAAGGGGAGTGAAACAGAGGATATATCAGTAAACGAAAATGCAAAATCTCCTGTCTTCACTATATTCTGCAGGTCAAGGTCGCCGGAAAGACTACTCTTCTCAAAGGCAGACACACCGATACTCCTCAACCCTGCCGGCAACTTCATCAAATCACAATTGGCATTATAAAATGCGTAACTGCCAATTCTGACCACACTCTCCGGAATGTTGAAACTCTTGGGAAAGTTGGCAAATGAGATTTTACCTATTTCAGTCACCTTATAAGTCTTTCCATCCTTAACCACAGCATCTTTAACCTCAAAATTTCCAACAATTACTCCATTGCCGGGATTAAATGTCAATGCTATGTTCATTAAATAATCTTCAGACCGAAATGTATAGGTGCCGGGCCGGGTCTTACATGTTGCTCCGCCGGTAATCTTATAACCGATTAAATCCTCATAAAAAACTCCTGAATCAGTATTTAATGGAGGATAAACATTCTCAAGTGAACCATTAAGTTTTTCATTGTCATCACTCAAATATGATTCTTCACATATAAAATCTTCAGGTAGACCTATATAATTCTCTTTACCCTGCAACGATTCATTGGGCACAAACAAAAAATGCTCATCCGAACTTTTGAAAAAAATTTCATATAGTGAGACGTTCTTTAAGTTATCCGACAATACCACTTTATCCAGCTTTGGACAGTCGAATGAATGTTTACCAAACTCTTCAACATAGCGCAAATCAATCATACCCTCAAGATCGGTTTCATAGAATGACCATTCACCGACTTTTTTAACACTCCGAGGCAACGATAAGTAATAAATAGGGTTACAACCGAATGAGTTGTCTCCTATTTCAACAACCGAATACCTCTTTCCTTCATAGACAACCGTTTCAGGAATCTCCAGAATACCGCTCACAAAATTTCCGGGGATATACTCCCAATAGGAGCCAGGTATTTTTTCGCCTCCAATCAAGTTTCTTCCTATTCCTACCGCTGTTCTGACTTCATTGTCGCCAATGATCTCATAATTGATTCCTCCGTATGAAAACTTCACCGGTTCACCAACAGCGGCAACAGAAACCGCCAGTCCGAAACAGACCATCAAGATTTTCACAATAAAATAACTCGCCTTCATAATATTACATTTGAATAAAAAAATATTTTAATAAAATATCTACATAACAAAAAGTAATACTCCTACTTAATCGAGTGATTTTGTTATGTAGATATCATATCAATAATTTGTACTCTCTACTATAAGAGGACAATGAGCTTATGTTAGAAATTACTATCCAATGGGTGAAACCACACCATTATAATCTTCAAATATTCTCCAATCTCCGGGTTCGAGAATAATCGTTTCCACATTTGGTGAAGCCTTAATCTGCTTAGAGTTATTTGTAACATCTAAAACAGGAGTCCCAAACCTTAGTTTCAAAGTCTGGTAACTAACCATATTTTGGTTTACGATCATGGTATACCATTTAGTTCCATTTTTCATGCGCGAAACCAAAATTCCGACATCTTGCTCATCAATGTGTATATTTGCCAAGACGGAGTTATTGGCGATATATGATTCATCAATGCCAATAGTCTTATCAGCTTTGACAGTATAAGGAGGTGTCTTTGAAAATTTCAAATAAGTTACATTCGCTCCAAGAAAGACATGCTGATACTTTTTGATTTGGTCAGTCAATTTTTTTACCAAGTTGAAAGTATTTGTTTTCTTCCCATCCAGACTGATAGGAGCATCCGGGAAAGTAGGAACACCATCTTTTGTCTCTTTTCCCTGACCAATTCTCCAAAATGATAGTCCTTGGGCTCCAAATGCAATGGCATTGTATGCCTGAAATCTAAGACTGTGCAAAGATATTATAGAAATAATCGTTGCACCATCGCTTTGGCTGGAAGTAAGAACGGTACTCCAAAAAGGAAGATTTTCATTCATTGCTCTTTTTGACATAGCAATAAGAGAATTATAAAAATCTATAGTATAGTTGCGAGTAGTGTCGTTTCGTAAGTCTTCAGGATAGGCATCAAATGAAAGACACGGAGGATTAAAAACACGCGTAAATTGATCAACATAGGAATCATAATCGGTCAACTTATCAAACCCGCTTAAGATTCTATTTGGTACAATATCAAGATTTCCAGAAAGATTAGTACCTGCATTTTTCTTAGTAAAATCGTCTTTGAACAGGTTTACATAAAAAAATGGTCTCTTTTTGACATTTAATCTTTCAAAGACATCATTAATTCTGTTTTTACACTCTCCAAGAATCCAGAACAATGTAAGTGTTGGCTCATCCTTTAACATCAATCCCCCTATTTGCTCTGAATAATCTGTTAAATCATTGGTACCATTTGATGCAGTTTTTGGTGCATAAATTCTTTCAATCATGGTCTCCCAACACTTATATAATTCTGGATTCCACTTACCCTCTGAATAGCTCGGAACTACTACCTTGACCGCATTCTTCAATATTAATTCCCACATCTCATTAGTTTGCAACGCTCCTCTTGTAGGAATTTCGTATTTTGGATTACAAATCCTCAACATCAACTTTATTCCTACCGCCTTTGCATTTTTCAATGAATCAAAAATCGCACCTTCTCGCTTGTTTACACAATCCTCCTTATAATCTAATATATTTTGCGCGAGGTTCATTCCCAACTCCTTAAAAAGTTTCAATACATCTTCAGTAAAATATTGAACCTCATTAGGCGTACCACAACCCATCATTGGAAATTCTCCGGGAGTTGGATTAACATACACTTCTTTTTCCGGACACATCGTGACTGGAAGTGCAAGAGGGTAAATAATCAAATCTTTTTCTTTTTTCATAATAATTTTATATTTAAATTTATAATGCACAAAAATACAACTCCATTTTATATTATCAAAATCTTTCTATATAAAAAAATATTATTTTAACATATTTTAACATTATATTTAATTTACTTATTTTAGTTATCGGTTTCGGACTGGATGTTGTCTCTGAGAAAGTCACGCGGATGCTCCTCAGGTTTGGATTTCTTTGTCCGTTGTCTATTAAAGGACCGACCGGATTTTTCACGCCGACTGCTTTTTCCTCTACCCTTTCCTACGGAATGACGAGCGCTGACTGTGGTCGACTCTTCCTGAGAGTCTTCCACAGAATCTTTTGGCAATTCACTCGCAACGGAATAATCTGACATTCCGGCAGACGCTTCGGTCAGGCGGACACATCCGCGAGCCCACAACCCGTATGCCAACAAGAGAGCGACTACGGCAATCAGTATCACCACTCCCCCTCTCTCCTCTTTCGACAATGGTTTCATCAGAACGGATAACCTATTGCAAGGTGGAAGGCAAAAGCATTGCGGAAAGCAACATTGAAGTAATGTCCGGTGCCGTTGCCGTATGGAGTGTGAAGTCCGTAGCCGAGGTCGCCGCGTATCACCATCATGCCGATGTCGACACGCAAACCGACACCGGTGCCGAGAGCAAGGTCTCTGAAGAACGATTTTGCCTGCAACTGACCTCCGGGACGTAAGGGGTCTTTCTTAAGCAACCATACGTTGCCGGCATCCAGAAAGGCGGCTCCGTGGAGAACGCTGACAATCGGAAATCTATACTCCGTATTCAACTCAACCTTGAACGTACCGGTCTGGTCGAAATATCCGTTCACCTGATCTTTCGGGGAGCGATAGCTGCCNGGACCGATTGAACGGACGGTAAAGGCGCGGATAGAGTTGGCTCCACCAACGTAGAACTGCTCGGAGTATGGCACTTCCCGCGAATTACCGTAGGCGTGTTCAGCTCCTACACATACACGGCTGACAAGCCATTGATCAGACCCTCTGACAAGGCGCCGGCTGTAGACAACCTGTGCCTGTCCTTTTATGAATTGTGAGAAGGGTGTGCCAAACAGTTTTTTCTCACCTTTCACTCCACATGCCCGATAGATGACATCAAAGAGATTACCCGCTTCGGTGAGGGTTGCCGTGAAATTTATTCCGTTGATGCGTTCCCTTTCAAGAAATTTATCGAGGGTATATGTATAGCTGAGCTGCGGAATGAAACGGTCCTTGAAACTCTGTGCGATCGAGGGGTTCTGTGTCATAACCTCATCAAACTCGGCTGTTGTGCGAATCATTTTGGTGTAGCTGAGCTTGAAAGGGGTGAAAGAGTGTTGCGTGTTGCGTGTGCCGCGCCATTCGTAATTCATCCCCATGGAGTATTCAGCCATCATAAAATAGTGAGGNCGGTTGAGCACATCGCCGCTGAGAGTGAAGTTNGTCCAGTTAAGGTCTCTTCTNGACCGGCGGATAAATGCCGGAGCAAGAAGACGNGGGAAAGCCAGAGTGGCCGACAATCCAAATTCGTAGCTGTTGAAGACGCTTGACCGGTCGCGTCCGGTCTGCCATTCATAATTGGCATTGAGCTGNATGTTCAGCTTTTCACCTCCACCAAACANGTTCTTGTGAGAAAGCGTTGCAACGAGACCCGGGCCGATGTAGCTGTTAGACTTTGAAGTTGCATTGACTTCAAGCGAGGCCTCCATTACCTGTTCGGGACGGCATGTGATTTCGACATCCAAAAGACCATTGTCAGCCGTCGTATCGGCCGGTGTGACACGAATCTGAATGTCACCGAAAACACCGAGACGCGCCAGACGAGTCTGAGTGAGGTCCATGTTGCGCACTGCGAAGTAACGTCCTTTACGGAAAGTTATGCACTCCGGAATCATACTTTCTCTGACACGCTGCGGCCGCATGATGACGAGTTTTCCTCTGGAGGTCTGCACTGTGTCGGGTGTGCCGGGATTTCGCCGGCTGCGACGCTGAATTGTTGTCGTGACATTTCCCACCTTATAGCGGTTCAGAGCCATTCCGGGAATATTGTCGGCAAGCGTCAGTTTCAAAGCCACCTTTCCGGGATTGAGGAATGTGTCGGCAAGAAATTCTATATAGTCGGGCTGGAAATAATAATAACCTCTGTTTCGCAATTGGTTAGTTATATTGACTCGCGCAACCGACAGAGAGTCGACACAGAAGATTTCCCCTTTTTGCAGATAAAACTCNTTCTTCGCCAATGAGTCGATGAAGTGGGTCAGCTGGGAGTCATCTCTATTGAAAAGGATAATACTGTCAATCGGATACCCCTTTGANACATCGACATTGAAGCTCAGACGCGCTTTCTTGGGATTCTTCTTGTTATATTCAATCTGATAGGTGGCTGTGCTTCCGAAATGGCCGTTATTTGCCAACACGCCCTCAACCATCTTCATTCGCATTTCGGGACGCACATCGTTGATTGTGACGGGGGGCTTGGCAAAATGGCGGTAGATCCATCCTTTCAATCCGCGAGCCGAGTCAGGAATAGAATTATAAACCCACAGTCCGAACGGGAAAGGGTTTGCCACGTATGGGGAGACAAAGGGGAGCGGGCATGCAGGGTCGACAGCAAGGGTCTCCTTGATGTTCCCCACCAATTCAGAAGGAAGTTTCTCCTTATCNGTCGGGTTAATCTGAATCTTCTTCACNCCGGTGTAAAGCACCTCGCCNGGTCCGAGCCGCTTCGTGGTGGAACAACCTGTGTGAACCACTGCTCCCACAATAAGTATGAGCAGGAGCGGATATATTTTTTTCAAATTATCTTTAGTTTTCATGCTTTTCCTCTTCCCTCTTTTCAATTACACCAACACTGTCGGTCTCAAGCTTCACAGGTGTCTGACCGCGACGCTTGCCAAACCGGAATCTGAATAGTCTTCGCAAGTCGCTCAGGCGACGGCGAAGCACAATGCCGACACCCGTCTCCGTAATCTCTCCTTCAAGAATATTCTCAAAGTCTTTATGGCGGAANAGCTTGGCTGCAAGACTCATTGAATTGGTCTGTTTGATCATATANTCNAAGGAGATGTCNCTGATAAGGTTCTGCGAGAGGTTTTCNTCAGCTGAGGCATCGGTGGTGTAATTNCCACCTACAATGATTTTCAATCTATTATTAAGCAACGATTTTGAAACCTGATATGAATAGCTTGTCGTTGTCGAGCTTTCGCCGTTCATGCCGCTTTCATATTGGTCGACACCGAATGAGAGGTCGACGCCGGGTATAGCCTTCGCAGCCCAGGAATTGAGCTGTGAGGTCAATATTCCATAAAGGTTACTTGTGACAAGGTTTGAGTTTACATTCTTCACACCGGCACCGGTATANTGTCCGGTGATGAGAAGNTTCATTGCCGTTGCCGACCGCTGATCGGGGCTCATTGCCGAGATCTCGTTCTGCAGTGACATGTCGTCTTCCGCACTGAGGTCGAACATAATCTTCGGANTCGCCAGGTTNTTGGTGATTGACAATCCGACAATCAAGGTGACATTTCGCGTGTTACCTCCACTCGATATGTTAACCTTGACGGGGTCGTAGGCATTGATGTTGAACGAGGGATTCATCATCGGACCGTTGAATCCGACATAGCTGCCCTCTTCAAAAATGAATTTCTTTTCGCCCATCACGGGGATGTTGTATCTCACAAACCCNGTGCCNAGAGCAATCTGTCCGTTCAGCGACATGTCTCCCATATAATTCTGGAAGTAATTGACGGTGCCGCTCGGAGTGAGCTCAACCCTTCCGGAGCCAACACCGGTGCCGGCAAGGATNACGGTTGCCTGTGTGCCCTGACTGATTGTCANTCCGGCNTTGATTCTCATCCTCATGNTCGGCTCGACCTCGGAATCATCAGCCACCTTGGTTGTGTCTGATAAATTCACAAACTTCACCACATCGCCCGATGATTGCTCTGTGAGTGATGCTTCTGTCGCTGCCATGGTGTAGGTCACGTCGGTTGTGCCGAGAATGTTGAGATTGGCATTGATATCCATTAATGCCATGTTACCTTTGGCTGTGGCATCCAGATTCATAAACAGTTTTCCGGANACGTCGCTTCTNGTCTTGCGATCNGTGCCCACGAGCTGGAAGTTGCTGGCAGCCGCCGACATATCAAACCCTATCCTTGAGAAGTTGCGGGCATCTATCTTACCGTTTATGACAAGAGGATTCTTATTGACGCCGTAAATGCTGAAGTTCGATATGTCAATCTGATTGTCGGTAATGGTGATAGGATCATGATAAAGTTTCAGCGAGCTTCCTATCATGGGGATTCCGACATAGACACTGTCAAGACTGAGACCTCCGTTTATAATCGGATTTGTGAAGCTGCCTGTCATGTCCATCTTGCCATTTATCACACCGCTCAGTGTCGCCATATTGCTCAGGAATGGATTAGCCACATTGAGAGGGAAATCGGTCAGCTTCAGTTGGACGTTCTTGGGGACGAGCGCACCGACGCTATCGGGCACAAGGTCGGTGTAAAGCCCTACGGCCTCCGTTCCGTCGACCTTCAGTCCGACAGCGGCTCTTGTTCTTCCTTCATTCATGCGCCCTGCAATCAGCGACAAATCGAAATCACCGACACGTCTCCTTTCGTAAGTAAGATCGGTAATGCCGACATTACCTTTTCCGGTCAGAGCCAATCCGGTGTATTTCACNCGGATGTCGGAGTTGATGGTNGCCGTNACCGGAGGNGCCGTAACCGACATTTTCAGGAAGTCTTCGATTTTTATATCCTTCAAATTGACGTGTAATTCATCATATCCNTCTGANGCTTTCTCTGTCATGAGCAGGATGGAACTTTCAGCACTCGATGCCTTGAGGTTTGCATTTACGGCATAAGTCTTCAGGTTGACATCCACCTCATTGTCCATGTTGAAGTTCCAGGGCATATAGGCAATCATGGCCTTAAGGGGAGTGAAATGCACGTTGACGGTGGTGTCGTTGACAGATGCGGTAAATCCGATCCGGTANCCTGTNTCACCCTCCAGATTCTGCTGACGCACAAAGGTTGAAAGACGATTGGAACCGAGATAACCCGTTACGTTGACCTTTGCAAACTCGTCGAGTGTGCCGGGACGGTTGCCGAGATGCAACGCATAGTCGAGGAGGTTGCCTCGTTGCTCAAGTCCAAACGTTATCGTGTCAAGTCTTAACGATGATGTCTTCAGTTCCATCAGGTCTGCCCTGCAATGCAAGATTGAATCTTTTCGGATTACTGCATTGATGCTGTCAAATCCGAGTCCGCTCGTTTCAAGGAACTGCCGGAGCATACCCGAACCTGAGGCTCTTGCTTCAAGCATGAAGGGAGGGAGCTTGGATGAGATGGAATCAACATCCAGACTCCTACGGGCGATCTGACGCGAAACGTCGGATGAAACCGACATAAAGGAATCAATCAATTTCTCNAGTCCGCTCCCGCTTCGGAANGTCAAATCGGTCTTATAGCCGTCTATGTCACATTCGGTGCTATATTCGTTTGCCATGAAGTGAGCGGTCAGTGGCGATGGAATAGTTATATACGAGTCGGGGATGTTCCAGTCAAGACTCGCTATGTCAAGGTCTACATCGTATAACCATTTAGTCGGGTTTGCCATACCTACAAGGTGAATGTCGGCATTGCCGTTGTTTTCAGTTTCTGAAAATCCAAGTGCCTTAAGGTCTACATGCGCAATTCTTGCATCCACATCAAACCTGTATTCATCGTTGTCGATGCTTCCGTTGCCATTCAACACAAAGTCGAGGTTACTGTTNGGAGAACTTGCNTTAATTGTAAATTCNCCCTCATGAAGAGANACGTCAGCCCGAATGTCGCGGAAGNTCTGCCGGTTATATTCCAGATGAGGAGCATCTATATTTATGACCGTATTAGCACTCTTGATGGTGGGATTAAATCCNGCTCCATGAGCTGAGATGTCGGCAGTGATATGTCCGATTCCCAGGTCTTTCATGAAATAACCCACGTTAAGATTATTGATTCTTATGTCGGCATCGTAAGTCTCGGCTGTCAGGCTGACATCACCCTTTGCCGCCACATTCCCCTGAGGGGTTGTGGCCAACATATTGAGGTTGTAAGCCTGNCCATTGGCNCCGGCTGTGCCTTTTATCTTGAGAGGAGGCACGGAAACACCGCTGAAATCAGCCAGTTTCATCGCCACTTCAGGATTTGTCAGCTCTCCGTCAATCTCCATCTGTGCGCGAAGCTTTTTGAAGTCGAGGGCGTTGTCGGCAAACCCTTTTGCCCGCAGACTGAATACCCCTTTCAAGGCGGCATCAAACTTATTGATTGTAACNTTGGAAAGAGTGCCGGCAACATCNACAGCCGCTGTNAGGGGATTGCGCGTAGCCAATTTCCGGGTGTATATCTTNAAATCGGGCATAAAAGCCTCGATGTCGGGCAGTCCGAGACTGACATCGGCAATTGCATTGAGGGGACCGTCCGGAGCCATTTCCATAAGAGCAAACGGCACCCCTGCCGTTACGGCAAGATTACTGTAAAGTGTGCGTGCCCGCACGTTGTCGAGGGCAAGACCGGTGGAATCGACCAACACTGTGCCCGACCCTTCGGTAATCTGCAAACCGCTTCGTTCCTTTCCTGCAAGTCCTGTCAGGGGAAGTCGCACGGTGGTGGCTTCGTTATAGAAATCCTTCAGTCCTATCGAAAGGTCAGTGAATGAGATATAGNTNGCATCAAATCCGGGCAGCGGTTTCGCTCCTTTAATGGCNTATAATGCCTTGAANCCNGACANACCGATAGTGTCAACCTTAATCTTGAATGGCGCGGAAGNTGATGTAGTGTCGGCCGGTGGCACCGGGTGAGACGCAACATATTCGGGNGTCGGAGCAATGTAGGANGCATCNCCTCCGACGCCAATAACCTTTCGAGCGGTTATGTTGTTTGTGCGCAGGTTAATGACGCCTTTCTCCAAACGCAGTCTGTCGGCTACAAAGTTCAGTGTGTCGATGGTTGGCAACATCGACATGCCGAACCGTATATTTTCCAAGTCAAGTTCGTCGGCAGTGATAAGGAAGGGGATTGATGTTGTGTCTTGCGGTGTGGGTTGTTGTTTCCACACGTTCATGTATAGGGCAACATCTCCATCTTTCAATCGTGCCTTGCGCAATGAAATCTCGCTTGTGCGTATATTGATAAAACTTCCGCCGTCGACATTAACCAAGCCGGCGCGTATCTTCATAATCATGGAAGAGTCAGGCGACACCNTGCGGTAATAACCTTGTTCNAGACGGAGTTCGTTTAATTTAACATCAAGTTTCAGCAACGGAAGGAGCTTAACATCGGCCACAGCTTTTCCCGCCATCACCATTGTGTCACCCTCAGCTTCTATCACAGAGACATCGCTCAGCTCGACATCAAGNGGAAATTTCAATGAGAAATGACCGATTCCCACTTTCATGCCTGTGCTCTTCTCAACAATATTGCAGGCAATGTCTTTGACAAAAGTCTGTATCGGGGGAATGTAAAGAAGCACAGGNATCATGAGCAGAACAATCAACACTCCCAAGAGAGTTTTAAGTGTTCTCCTCACAAATTTATTCCCAATCAGATGATGACGCGCNNGNCGCACGTTTTTCTCATCGGANCTGTTTNTTTCCGGGGTTTCGTCTGAAATATTCTGATGTTCTTTTTCTTCTTCCATAGATGATTGCGTCTGCACATCCGGGTGAATCTCCTCACGCCGGATTATGAAGGGAAACGAATAATTTTCCTAAACTGCAAATTTAACAATTTTTATAATATCTATCATTCTGTCNNNGTCTTATTTTTANGNTTTCCTGTTTTTTTTACGCATAAAAAAAACAGGAAAAACGACGTTGGTCGGATTTCCTGTTCAAACCTCTGCAAGGAGGTTCTATTTCTTGAAAGAAAGAATGGNNCGGATTATTTACGGATACCGAGTTCTTTCTTTGCGATAATCGCACGGTAACGGTTGATGTCCTTGCGGATAAGATAGTCGAGAAGGCTNCGACGCTGACCTACAAGAGCCTTAAGCGCACGNGCAGTTGCGTAGTCTTTGTGATTTGACTTAAGATGTTCNGTGAGGTGCTTGATACGCACTGAGAAAAGTGCAATCTGGCTTTCGGGGCTACCTGTGTCGTTTTTGCCCTGACCATACTTCTCGAAAATCTCCTGTTTCTGTTCTGTTGTAAGATGCATAGTAAATGAGAGTTTAAAATTNTTTACAGATACTTTTTTCCATAGAGCCGAATCCGCGNCCTCTCTATTGCCGCCCATGGATTTACCCTATGCTCAAAAGCGCGACAAAGTTAATACTTTTATTCCAATTACGCAAGCCTCGAAACTTAAACACATTGCAGGATTCCTCTTTAGTTCCCGTTAAGTGTAAATAAATGTTAATTTATGCTAATTTCTATTTAATTACAGGTGGTTTATTTTTCTTTATTCGTTATATCAATACAATTATCAGATAACCTAAAAACATATTTATTAATTATTTCATGAAATTAAGTTCTTTCATGACATCATTTTTTGCTGCCGGCTCAATGATTCTGTCGGGGGCAGGCGGTGCTTCCGCCCAGAGTGTATTCGACTCACAGTTTATAAATTATCCAACATATTCGGGCGACGACCTGGAACTTGAAATCAATGATTCAGGTTCGCATTTCCGTCTTTGGAGTCCTAAGGCTGATGCTGTGACCTTGCGAATCTATCCGACCGGACGTAACTCCGCTGCTGAGAAAGAAGTTGCGATGACTTTCAATCCGGAATCGGGCACATGGACAACATCTTTCCCTGAAAAACTCTATGGCAAATTCTATACTTTCCAAGTAACCTCCGCAGGGAAAACGCTTGAGGAGACTCCGGGAGTGTGGGCTAAGGCTGTCGGTCCTAACGGTAAAAGAGCCGCCATTATTGATTTCAACGCTACAAATCCGGAGGGTTGGAAGGATGACAAAGGTCCGAAAGTTGATAACTTTACGGATGTGATTGTCTATGAAATGCACCATAGGGATTTCTCTATGGACCCCTCTTCAGGTATCGCGAATAAAGGTAAATTCCTTGCTCTGACAGAACATGGCACAACCTCTCCGGAGGGTCAGAAAACCGGAATTGACCATCTGAAGGAGCTTGGCATAACCCATGTGCATATTCTCCCTTCATACGATTACAATTCAGTCGATGAACTGAATCTTCAGCAGAACACCTACAACTGGGGCTACGACCCGCAGAATTATAATGCTCCTGAGGGTTCCTACTCTACCAATCCTTCCGATCCGGAGGCACGCGTCAGAGAGATGAAAGAGATGGTGAAGGCGCTTCACGATGCCGGTATCGGTGTCATAATGGATGTTGTCTATAACCACACTGCTGAAAATGATGGCTCAAATTTCGAGCTTACCGCTCCGGGCTATTATCACCGCCATTGGGACGATGGCTCATATTCCGACGCTTCGGGTTGTGGGAATGAAACGGCTTCTGACCTTCAGCAGATGCGCGATTACATCATTAATTCCGTTAAATACTGGGCCGATGAATATCACATCGACGGCTTCCGTTTTGACCTTATGGCAATTCATGACACGGAAACCATGAATGAGGTGGCCGCTGAGCTCAAAAAAATCAATCCTTCGATTTTTGTATATGGTGAGGGGTGGACTGCCGGCGATTCCCCTTTGGCTGTGGAACGTAGAGCTCTCAAGGAGAATGTGAGCATGATGAAAGACATTGCCGTGTTCTCCGATGACCTCCGCGATGCAGTCAAGGGTCATTACACAGATGCTTCCGATCGTGGCTTCGCAACCGGAAAACCGGGACTTGAGGAAACTGTGAAAATCGGCATCGTAGCCGCTACCCCGCATCCGCAGGTTGACTATTCGCTCGGCAATAATTCTAAGTTCCCCTACGCTTCGTCGCCGGAAATGATTGTCAACTATGTTTCTTGTCATGACGACCTCTGCCTGACCGATAAGTTGCGCAANTCAATGAGCGATGCTGATGATGCGACTCGTCANCGCGCGGCTAAACTTGCCCAGACAATTGTCTTCACTTCGCAGGGCACTCCGTTTATGTTTGCCGGTGAAGAAATATTCCGCGANAAGAAAGGTGTGCATAATTCATACAAAAGTCCGGATTCNATAAACGCAATCGATTGGNCGCTGAAAGCGAAAAATCGCGATTTGTTTGATTATTATCGCGGTCTGACAAACCTCAGAAAAAATCATCCTGCCTTTCGCATGACTTCGGCTGACCAGATTGCCCGTCATCTCGTATTCGATGAAATAGATTCTTCCAAGTCTCCTAACCTTATTTCTTACACACTTAAGGATAATGCTAATGGCGACAGTTGGTCNACAATCAAGGTGATTTTCAATGGTGCNGAGAAAGAAAACACTGTGGTCGTGCCTAAAGGGGAATGGCGTGTCGTTGCTTCCGACGGTGTGATTTATCCTGATTCGGAGCAACCCGTAATCAAAGGTGGCAAGATTAAAGTCGANCCCTACTCAGCTCTCATTCTCAGACGATAGTTAGATTCTGTNTGACGAAAAAAAAAGAGGTCTCCATGCATCACTGCTTTGAGACCTCTTCATCGTTTCACTATACAGTCTTGTATTCTGATGTACTCCCATGGGGAGTCGAACCCCAATCGATGGAACCGGAATCCACTATTCTATCCATTGAACTATGGGAGCGGTTAGCGACCACAAAGTTACAACTTTATTTCGGTATTTCCAATTATATCCGTAAATTTGCAATCCCTTAACCTCTCCTTATTCCCTTNTATTAGATTACATTTTACAGATGAACGTAAAACTCGAACAGGGATGGAAAGATCAGTTGNGCGGTGAGTTTGAAGAGTCATATTTCAAATCGCTCGCCGACACTGTCAGGAGTGAATATTCTTCCGGTTCTTACAAGACATACCCTCCTGCCGGCAAGATTTTCGCAGCCTTTGATTCCTGTCCTTTCAAAAATGTCAAGGTGGTGATTATCGGTCAGGATCCTTATCATGGTCCGGGGCAGGCTAACGGATTGTCTTTTTCTGTCAATCCGGGTGTACCACTTCCNCCGTCTCTCAGAAACATATTTAAAGAAATTTCGTCTGACTTGGGAACAGAATTGCCGTCGGACGGTAATCTTGAACGTTGGGCNAACCAAGGTGTACTCCTTCTCAACAGCACCCTCACCGTAAGAGANCACTCACCAAAGTCTCATTCGGGAATCGGATGGGANCGTTTTACNGATGCNGCTGTNGAAGCTCTCAACAATGCGAAGGAGAATCTTGTATTNTTGCTNTGGGGTGCTGANGCCATTAGAAAGGGTGCGAGGATTGACCGNAACCGGCATCTCGTGCTGACTGCTCCTCACCCNTCNCCNCTCTCTGCATCAAGGGGCTTCTTCGGATGCCGNCATTTCTCAAAGGCTAATGATTGGCTGANAGCTCATGGGCTTGAACCTATTAACTGGTAATTTTTTTCATTATGACAAACGACANAAAAGAAACATATAAGGAACATTCNGTNAATCTGCATCANGAAGGGTATCGGTGCGCTCAATGCGTGCTGATGACTCTCAGTAATCTCATAGGTCTTGATAGAGAAACCGCTGCACGCATCGCTTCNGGAATGGGNGGAGGTGTCGGNGGATGCGGCGAAATATGTGGAGCTGCAAATGCTATGGCTATGGCTGAAAGCTTTCTTCATGAGGCTAACCCTTCCGACAACCGTAGAGCGTCGGCCGATGTTAAACCGCTCGTGCGCCGGTTTGCTGCTGAGAATGGCGACCGTTTGGCATGCCGCGACCTGAAAGGTAAACCCGATGCCAAGTCTTGTGATGAACTCATTGCTCTCGCTGTCGACATTTTTATTTCTGCTCACCCTGAGCTAATATCTCAAGAGTCATGACCCGACAGATTCTTTTCAACCTGAGTTTCCGTCGNCTCNTTCTGCTNNTTGGGCTGCTTCTTNCNTTCACTTTCTGCNGGCCTNCGANTGCAGCTAATTACAACACTGCTGTTTTTGACCCTTTTTTCCGTACTCTAAAGGTCAGTGTGCCTGACAATTTAATGGCACCTCCTGTGATAAGACTCAATTCTGACGATACGCTTGTTTTCAGTTTCGATGAGATAACCGATGAGGCTTCTCATCTGCAGGTGCGTCTGGTGCATTGCAATGCCGATTGGCAACCCTCGCGCCTTGTGGAATCGGAATATATCGATGGGTTTAACATTGATGATATAGAGGATTATGCCTTTTCGCAGAACACTTTTATACATTTTGTAAATTATCGTTTTGAATTTCCGTCAGAAAGACTTCGTCCTACCGTTTCCGGAAATTACCTCCTTCAGGTGTTTCGTCAGGATAACCCTGAGGAAGTTCTCCTTCAAGCCCGGTTTATGGTGACGGAACAGGCTGTCGTTGTGAGCGGTGAAAGTTCCTCGCGAACTGATAAGGGTCTTAACACAGAGTGGCAACAGGTCAATCTCACAATCGATCCGGGAGATTTCCAATTGACTGACCCGTTTTCAGATCTGACCGTAAAAGTGAGCCAGAATGGCCGGCCCGATGCGACCCGTTCAATCGCCCGCCCCTACAGGCTTAGCGGCAATAAGATAATTTATGAGCACATCCCGGCTCTTATTTTCCCTGCTGGCAATGAGTTTCGTCGGTTTGAAACCGTCAGAAACAATTATCCGGGAATGCACGTTGATTCAACCGTATATGAGTCGCCGTGTTATCATGCCTATCTATCAACCGATTTGCCTCGTGCCGGTGTGAGTTATTCTTACGACAAAACTCAGCATGGCAGATTTGTTGTCAGGGAATATAATGCCACTGACTCCGACCTCGGTGCCGACTACATCTTGGTGCATTTTGAACTTGACCATCCGGAAGTTATCAATGGCGATGTCTACATTGATGGTGAACTCTCTATGTTTGCTTACGGCGAGCGAAATAAGATGTCTTACGACCGTGACACTCATAAATATCGCGCTCAGATGCCGCTGAAGCAAGGAAGCTATAATTACCAGTATGTCGTGGTTCCTCGTGGAAAAGATTCCGAGGGAAATGCTTCATTGATTGATGGCGATAAATTTGAAACTTCCAACGAATATCAGACTGCTGTCTATTTCACTCCCCCTGGAGCACGTTATGACCGCCTGATAGGTTTCACAACAATCTATAATAAGTAATTGCAATCTATGCTACAAATAAAAGATACTCTCGTCTCTCTCGATCTTATTGAACGTTATTTCTGTTGCAATCTTAATGAATGTCTCGGNGAATGTTGCATTGAAGGCGATGCCGGTGCTCCTCTGACTCTGGAAGAAGCTTCCGGACTTGAAGAGCTGTTGCCTGAACTTCTCCCTCTCATGACTCCCGCCGCACGCGAGACTGCAGAGGCTCAGGGTGCTTCTTATATTGATGAGGAGGGNGATCTTGTNACTTCNATNGTCAACGGAAGAGATTGCATCTTCTCAACTTTTGGTGAGGGGGGTGTNTGCCTTTGCCTTCTTGAAAAATTAAAACGCGAGGGAAACGATCGTATGTTNAAACCCATCTCNTGCAGCCTNTATCCGGTCAGATTGAAAGAATATGACGGTTTTACAGCTGTCAACNTCCATCGCTGGAAAATTTGTAAGCCTGCTGAAGTGTTGGGTAGGAAAAAAGGACTGAGAGCCTACGAGTTTTTGCGCGAACCCCTTGAACGTCGTTTCGGAAAANAGTGGTTTGAGGAACTCGATTTCACCGCTAAAGAATATCTGAAGCAAAACAAGTGAGCAATCCGCTGAATAAAACGCTGAATAAAACGCTGAATAAAACTAACCTTTGACACTATTTGTNTGCCNCAATAAAAACAATCAGAGATGTTTATCACAAACACCTCTGACTCTCATTTGGCTTAACTAAATAAATTCTTATTATTCGGCTTATTTATTAGGACACGCAAAATAAGTGATTTTTACCGACATTACAACACTCAAAACTGTTAAAAAATGTTAAATCCTATTATTTTATCTTTATNNTAAAGATATTGNGAGGATTNAAACGTTAAAAAAAATATAACGTAGTTATTACTCTAAAAAGAGAGGGAATGGATCATGAGCGTTAGTCTGAGCGTGTGGATTTTGGTTGCTGCGGCAATCGGCTATCTGATACTGATTGCAGGAAGCATTGGAGTTGTNTTGTCGGAAAACCGCAATCCAATTCGTGCTCTTGCATGGGTAATTGCCCTGCTTTTTCTGCCCGGTGTCGGTCTGCTTTTCTATTTCTTCTTCGGACGGGGAATAAAAAACATCCATATTATTTCTCGAAGAAATAAGCGTAAACTACTTCATAAATCTTCTTCCGTTCAGATTAATCTCGATGCCACTCCTTATGACTATCGGGAAAAACAGTTGATAAAACTCGTCACCTCTCTTTCACACACACCGCTGACCATTAATAATGAGGTGAAAGTATTCACCGATGGCTCCTCTAAATTCAACTCTCTTAAAAGAGATTTATTGGAGGCTAAGGAATATATCTACCTTCAGTACTANATCTTCTCCGATGATTCGACGGGCTCAGAAATTGCTAAGATTTTAATGAAGAAGGCGCGCGAAGGTGTAAAAGTCAAAGTGCTCTATGACCATGTCGGAAGTTTTTCCGCCCGCAACAGATTTTTCCGCACAATGCGTGAAGCAGGTGTGGAAGCCCATCCTTTTTTTAAAGTAACATTCCCTCAACTTGCCAATAGGGTCAACTGGCGTAATCACCGCAAGATTGTAATCATCGATGGGAAGTCTGCCTATATCGGAGGGATGAATATAGCCGACAGATATGTGTTCGGTCAATCCGATGGGTCGGCATGGCGAGATACTCATCTCAGGGTGCGTGGCGAAATAATAAATCAGTTAATCTATTCCTTCCTGATTGACTGGAATTTTCTTAACCCGAAAGCCGGCTTTTCTACCCTGCCGATTGTAAATAAAGAGATAAACAACAAGTGCGGGATGCAGCTTATCTCTTCCGGTCCGACAGACCAATGGGGTAACATCTCTCTCGTATTTCTTAAAGCCATTACTTCCGCCAAGCGTTCAATTTATATTCAAACTCCCTATTTTCTCCCTTCCGACCCTCTTCAAAGAGCTTTGGAAGCAGCGGCATTGTCGAAGATTGATGTCAGAATTATGATTCCGATCAAGAGTGATTCAAAAATGCTGCAATATGCTTCTTTCTCCTACATTTCCCAATGTCTGCANGCCGGAATAAAAGTTTATCTGTATAACCCCGGAATGTTACATGCAAAAGCAATGATTATCGACGATGATATAGTTTCTACCGGCTCATCAAATTTCGATTACAGAAGCTTTGAAAACAACTTTGAATGTAATCTGATGGTCTACGACAAAGAGTTCAACGCCCGCATGCGTGAGATATTTTTTAACGACCTGAGCCAATGCAGCAAGATTACTTACGGCGAATGGAAGAAACGTCCGATTCACCAAAGAGCAGCTGAATCAATATTTCGCTTATTCTCCCCCATTCTCTAATCAAGTTTATTACCATTAGTCAGTTATTATCTATCTCCACTCCACGACCACATCTTAATGCTGATATTGAACTGAACAGTATCGCAGTATTAATTGTACTGACCGGGGTCAGTGAATATGGTAGGGATACATGCGAAAATGTTAGAAAAATTCAAGACAGAATGTTGTAATTTTGCGATATGAAATATAAAATCTTTTTATCCGCTTTGATTGCGCTCTCATCAACAACAATAAATGCTAAAGATATGAACACAGAAACAATCAAACTTCCTGCTGAGGAACTTACCATTATGAAGGACTGGGACAAGGTGTTTCCGAAAAGTGATAAGGTGGAGCATAAAAAAGTCATATTCCGCAACCGCTACGGCATAACACTTGTAGCTGATGTTTACATTCCTAAAGATGCCAAAGAGCCGCTTCCTGCAATCGCTGTATGCGGTCCGTTCGGTGCGGTAAAGGAACAGAGTTCCGGACTTTACGCACAGGAAATGGCTGAACGCGGATTCTACACCTTAGCGTTCGATCCCTCTTTCACAGGCGAAAGCGGAGGCTCTCCGAGATATATGACTTCTCCCGACATCAATACAGAGGATTTCAGTGCAGCAATTGATTATCTTGTAACAAATCCTAAGGTGAATCCGGAAGCAGTAGGCATCATCGGTATCTGTGGGTGGGGCGGCATAGCCATCAATGCAGCCGCTTCCGATCCTCGCATAAAGGCAACAGTTGCATCAACCATGTATGATATGAGTCGCGTTGATTCCAACGGATACTTTGACAGTGCCGACAGTGCGGATGCTCGCAATGAGATGCGGAAGACTCTGGCAGAGCAGCGTACGGAAGATTTTCACACCGGCACACCCAAATTGGGCGGAGGCGTGCCGGATATACTTCCTGAAGATGCACCTCAATTTTTTAAAGACTACCATGCCTATTATAAAACTGAACGTGGTTACCACCCCAGATCTCTGAATTCAAACGGCGGACGTAATGCTACGGCAGTAATTCCTTGGATAAACTTTCCGCTGATGAGTCGTGCTGGTGAGATCGAAAATGCCGTAATGATAATTCATGGAGAAAAGGCTCATTCATTCTATTTCGGCAGTGATGCTTACAAAAAACTGAATGTCACTCCCGGCAAGGAGAATAACAAGCTCTTCATGGTCATACCGGGAGCCTCCCACACAGACCTATACGACCGGAAAGACAAGATTCCTTTCGATTCAATTGAAAGCTTCTTTCATGAATATTTGAAATAAGTAAGTTTCGATTATAAGTTTATATATTGAAACCTACTTAACACATAAAAGAAAACAATTTTTGCTACGAGGATGTGTCGTAATTTTCTGCTACGACACATTCTCTTTAATTTTATAAGGCAGGAACGATTTTGCACCATCACCATAAGGTTATGGTTATATTCATTCTAAAGACAAAAAAACAGAGGTGAGCCAATAAATTGACTCACCTCTTATATTAAGAAACTTTAAAAGCTTATTATTCTGCAGCAGCTTCAGCAGTTGCTTCAGCAGCCTTCTTTCCGCCACGACGTGAACGACGTGTCTTAGTAGCCTTCTTAGCTGCGTCGCCAAGCATGTTTTCATTAAAGTCAACAAGCTCGATCATTGCCATTTCGGCATTGTCACCAAGACGATGACCAATCTTCAGGATACGAGTGTATCCACCGGGACGGTCAGCAACCTTGTTAGCAATAGGACCGAAAAGCTCTTTGACAGCTTCTTTGTTCTGAAGATAGCTGAAAACAAGACGACGGTTCTGCATGTCGTCCTTTTTAGAGCGAGTGATCAGCGGTTCGGCAAAGACACGGAGTGCTTTAGCCTTTGCAAGAGTCGTAAATATTCTCTTGTGCATGATCAGCGAGATAGCCAGGTTTGAGAGAAGGGCATCTCTATGACCTTTCTTACGGCTGAGGTGATTGAATTTTTTATTGTGTCTCATCGTTGTTTAGTCTTTGTCTAATTTATATTTTGAAATGTCCATTCCGAACGATAGGTTCAGGCTGCTGAGCAATTCATCAAGCTCATTGAGCGACTTGCGACCGAAGTTACGGAACTTAAGCAGGTCGTTCTTGTTGAAAACAACCAATTCACCGAGTGTCTCAACTTCTGCACTTTTCAGGCAGTTGAGCGCACGGACAGAAAGGTCCATATCAACGAGTTTGGATTTAAGGAGTTGACGCATGTGGAGCACTTCCTCATCAAACTCTTCGACATTGTTTTCAGCCGGAGTTTCAAGAGTGATCTTCTCGTCAGAGAAGAGCATGAAATGATGAATCAGAATCTTAGCAGCTTCTTTAAGCGCATCTTTCGGAAGAATAGAGCCATCGGTGGTCACTTCGAGTATGAGCTTTTCGTAGTCGGTCTTCTGCTCAACACGATAGTTTTCGACAGAATACTTCACATTCTTAATAGGAGTATAGATTGAGTCGATAGCGATGACAGCAGGGTCAGCACCCTGAGCGCGAAGAATTTCACGATTTTCATCAGCTGAAACCCAACCTCTACCCTTATTGATAGTGAATTCCATAGAGAAACTTGTGTCGGGGTTGAGCCTGCAAATCACGAGGTCGGGATTCAAGACCTCAAAACCCGAAAGCACCTTACCCAAGTCGCCGGCTTTTAAAACATCTGTACCCGCAACGTTAACGACAGCTTTCTCAGTGTCGATATCGTTGTTCAGATGCTTGAAACGAACCTGTTTGAGGTTGAGGATAATGTTAGTAACATCCTCAATCACGCCGGGGATAGTGTCCAGTTCATGGGCAACACCGTCGATACGGATGGAGCAGATTGCATATCCACCGAGGCTTGAAAGTAGAATACGACGGAGTGCGTTGCCAATGGTCTGGCCATAGCCGGGTTCGAGGGGACGGAATTCAAACTTACCGAATGAATTGTCTGCCTCAAGCATCACGACCTTATCGGGTTTTTGAAATGCTAAAATTGACATGGGTCTCTATTTATGGTTTATTATTTAGAATACAACTCAACGATCAACTGTTCCTTGATAGTTTCGGGAATATCCTCACGCTGGGGAAGGTGAAGGAATTTACCACCCTTTACAGATTCATCCCATTCAATCCAGGGATATTTGCTGTGGTTGAATCCTGCAAGGCAGTCAGCGATAACTTCAAGTGATTTTGATTTTTCACGAACAGCTACGACATCACCAGGTTTAACCTGGTAAGACGCGATGTTCACGACACGACCGTTGACTGTGATGTGCTTGTGAAGCACGAGCTGGCGAGCAGCGGGACGGCTGGGTGCCAAGCCAAGACGATAAACAACGTTGTCAAGACGGCTTTCGAGGAGCTGGAGAAGCACCTCACCGGTGATACCTTTAGTGCGTGCTGCACGTTCGAAAAGGTTGCGGAACTGACGTTCAAGCACACCGTAAGTATATTTGGCTTTCTGTTTTTCGCGGAGCTGAAGACCGTATTCGGAAGTCTTGCGACGGCGGTTAACACCGTGCTGGCCCGGGGGATAGTTCTTTTTGCTAAGAACTTTGTCTTCACCAAAGATAGGTTCGCCGAATTTACGGGCGATTTTAGTTTTAGGACCTGTGTATCTTGCCATTTTTGATTTTCAATTTTTCTTGTCATCTGTCGTTCCTTAGCGCAGCCGCGACTGTCGAGAGGGTAGGTCATGAAGACAGTCTATTCGCATTCAGAACGACCTGTGACAAAAGACGCTACTTGTTATTATACTCTTCTGCGTTTGGGAGGACGACATCCGTTGTGGGGAAGCGGAGTTACATCGATAATTTCTGTAACTTCAATTCCGGCGCCATGAACTGTGCGGATTGCACTTTCACGACCATTACCCGGTCCCTTAACGTATGCTTTAACTTTACGAAGCCCAAGATCATGGGCAACCTTTGCGCAGTCCTGAGCTGCCATCTGTGCAGCGTACGGAGTGTTTTTCTTAGAACCGCGGAAACCCATCTTGCCGGCTGAAGACCATGAAATAACCTGACCTTCGCTGTTTGCCAAGCAAACGATGATGTTGTTGAAAGAAGAGTGCACGTGGAGCTGACCCATTGCGTCAACCTTAACATTTCTCTTCTTAGCTGCGACTGTCTTTTTTGCCATACTGTTATATTATTATTTAGTAGCTTTCTTCTTGTTAGCAACAGTTTTCTTACGACCCTTACGTGTGCGTGCATTGTTCTTGGTGCTCTGACCACGCACGGGAAGTCCGATACGGTGACGGATGCCACGATAGCAACCGATATCCATAAGACGCTTGATGTTGAGCTGAATCTCTGTGCGGAGGTCACCCTCTACCTTGAAGTCACGCTGGATAACTTCACGCACAGCAGCAGCCTGATCATCTGTCCAGTCCTGAACCTTGATGTCACGGTCAACACCTGCTGTTTTAAGAATCTTGTTAGCTGCGCTACGGCCAATACCGTAGATATATGTCAAGGCGATTTCACCTCTCTTGTTTTGCGGCAAATCTACGCCGACTATTCGTACTGCCATAATGTTTTGGTATGAATGTTTGCGTTAAGGTCTTGCTTAGCCTTGACGTTGTTTGAGTTTAGGGTTCTTTTTATTGATTACGTACAATCTGCCTTTCCGACGCACGATCTTGCTGTCGGCAGTGCGCTTTTTGATTGATGCTCTTACTTTCATATTGTGTTGTTTTTTTATTTATACCTGAAGGCAATTCGTCCTTTTGACAAGTCGTAAGGTGACATTTCAACCTTTACCTTGTCGCCGGGAAGAATCTTTATATAGTGCATTCTCATCTTGCCGGAGATATGAGCTGTAATCTCATGTCCGTTCTCCAGCTCGACTTTAAACATAGCGTTTGACAACGCTTCGAGAATGACTCCGTCCTGTTCTATTGCTGCTTGTTTTGCCATAGTAATCTTCTTTTATGCTTTTGATTTCTCAAGAGCTTCTTCAATATAAGAGAAAGTTGTAAGAATTTCCGGCTTGTCTTCTGTAATCAGAAGAGTATGCTCGAAATGAGCCGACGGCTTGCGGTCTTTTGTGCGACACTGCCATCCGTCATTCTCAATGACAATATTCTTGCTCCCAAGATTAATCATGGGCTCAATACAGATTGCCATGCCCGGTTTCAACTTTGGTCCGATTCCACGACGTCCGTAATTAGGAACTTCGGGATCCTCGTGCATGCTGCGTCCGATGCCATGTCCACACATCTCACGAACAACACTCATTCCGTTCTTCTCACAGAATGTCTGAACGGCATTGCCGATATCTCCGATTCTGTTGCCGGAAAGTGCCTTTTCAATCCCTACATAGAGAGACTGACGTGTGATGTCAAGAAGCTTCTGCCACTTTTCGTCGATTTCTCCAACCGCAAATGTGTAACAGCTGTCACCGTGAAAGCCGTTGAGTTCAACAACGCAATCAGTTCCGACAATGTCGCCTTCACGCAAAGCGTAGTTCGACGGAAAACCGTGAACCACCATCTCGTTGACCTCAATGCAAAGAGTGCCGGGGAATCCATGATAACCAAGACAGGCAGGATGACCGCCGTTGTCAAGAATAAATTCGCGTGCAACTGTATCAAGTTTCTGTGTAGTCACTCCGGGACGTACCCACGAAGCAACCTCACCCAAGGTGCGGCTGCAAAGATCGCAGGCCTTCTTTAACAATTCAATCTCCTCTTCTGTCTTGATAAAAATCATGATTCAGTTTCTTTCTCTTGTCAAAACAAATTAATTAGAAAGCACGGTTACCTGTGGTTCTGCCTTGAATTCGGCTTCCATCTTTCATCAAGCCATCATAATGACGCATCAGCAGATGACCTTCGACAATTCTAAGAGTGTCAAGAACAACACCCACAAGAATCAGCAGTGAAGTGCCACCGAAGAAAGATGCGAAATTACGGTTAAGGCCACATACATAAGCAATAGCGGGAAGAATAGCCACAATGCCGAGGAAAATAGAACCGGGCAGTGTGATTCGTGACATGATTGAGTCAAGATATTCAACAGTCGGTTTGCCGGGTTTAATGCCGGGAATAAAACCGTTGTTGCGCTTCAATTCTTCCGCCATCTGAGCGGGACGCACTGTAATCGCCGTATAGAAATATGTGAATGCCACAATCATCAGGAAGTAGATGATGTTGTAGGTCCAACCATACATATCGGTGAGAGCGCCGATGAAACCGGTCTGCTTAGCAGAGAAACCTGCAAGTGTGATGGGGATGAACATGATTGCCTGAGCAAAAATGATCGGCATCACACCGGCTGCATTAACCTTCAAGGGAATATACTGACGGGCGCCTCCATACTGTTTGTTGCCGACAATACGCTTTGCATACTGCACGGGGACTTTGCGAGTGCCCTGCACCAGAAGGACTGCACCGGCTATAACAGCAAGCAGAATGACTATTTCCACAAGGAAAAGCACCAGACCACCACCTGCCGAGTTAATCAGACGACCGGTAAATTCCTGGAAAAATGCTTCAGGAAGGCGTGCAATAATACCGATAAGAATGATGAAAGAGATACCGTTGCCGACACCTTTCTGATCAATTCTCTCGCCAAGCCACATGATAAACATTGAGCCTGCTGCAAGCACAACAGTCATGAAGACCATCATCCAGAAAGACATATCCACGTAACCTCCGGCTGCCTGAACCTGATATTTAAGGTTCATCAGGTAAGCGGGACCCTGAAGGACGAGAATCAACACAGTGAGATAACGGGTATACTGGTTGAGTTTCATTCTCCCGCTTTCACCTTCGCGCTGCATTTTTTGGAACGAAGGCAGAACCATGCCCAACAGCTGAATCACGATTGACGCTGTGATATAAGGCATGATACCGAGGGCAAAAATCGAAGCCTGAGAGAACGCACCACCCGAGAACATGTCGAGTAGCTGCATAAGACCGTCTGAAGTGAAATTCTTCAGCGCCATTAGGCTGTCAGGATTTATACCCGGCAGGACAACGTAGCATCCGAAACGATAGATGATCACAAGCAGAAGGGTTATCCCGATCCGCTTGCGAAGGTCCTCTACGCTCCAGATATTTTTAACAGTTTGAGTAAATCCCATTGTAAGATAGATTATTTTTTGATTACTGAACCACCTGCAGCGACGATTGCTTCCTCAGCTTTTTTAGAGAAAGCGTCTGCTTCTACTTCAAGCTTATGGGTCAAAGATCCGTTTCCGAGGATCTTTACGAGAGCTTTCTTAGAAACAAGACCTGCGTCGCGGAGATCGGCAACAGTGATCTTTTCGAGGTTACGTGCTGCTGCAAGTGCCTCAAGAGCATCAAGGTTAAGCGCCTTGTATTCAACTCGGTTGATGTTTTTGAAACCGAATTTAGGCACACGGCGCTGCAGCGGCATCTGACCACCTTCGAAACCGATTTTACGTTTGTAGCCTGAGCGTGACTTAGCACCTTTGTGACCACGTGTAGAAGTACCACCGTAGCCCGAACCCGGACCACGACCTATTCTCTTATTCTTCTTGTTGCTGCCTACGGCAGGTTTAAGATTATGTAATTCCATTTCTTAGATGTCGATTTTAAAGTTTAGTGACTTCAACAAGATGGTGAACTGTTTTCACCATACCCATGATTGAGGGAGTATCCTCTTTAACCACGGTGTGATTCATCTTGTGCAGTCCAAGCGCATCAAGAGTTCTTTTCTGCACTGCGGGGCAGTTGATTCTGCTCTTTATCTGTTTGATTGCGATCTTTGCCATGATTATGAAGATTATTTACCTGTGAACACTTTTTCCACTGATACACCGCGGTTCTGTGCAACCTGAGCCGGGCTTCTCATTTCGTCAAGAGCAGCGATTGTTGCCTTAACAAGGTTGTGGGGGTTAGAAGAGCCTTTTGACTTTGCAAGCACGTCAGTGATACCAACGCTTTCAAGCACTGCACGCATTGCACCGCCGGCCTTCACACCGGTACCCTCGGAAGCGGGTTTAAGGAATACACGTGAGCCACCGAATTTTGCGCTCTGTTCGTGAGGAATAGTTCCTTTGTGGATGGGAACACGAATAAGGTTTTTCTTTGCTGTCTCAACGCCTTTTGCGATTGCAGCTGTAACCTCATTTGCTTTGCCAAGACCCCAGCCGATAACACCGTCTTCATTTCCGACAACGACGATAGCTGCAAAGCTGAACGCACGACCACCTTTTGTTACTTTTGTAACGCGGTTGATGGCAACCAAACGATCCTTGAGCTCAAGGTCATTAGTAGATTTAACTCTGTTATTTCTCTTTGCCATGATGATATTTAGAATTTAAGGCCGGCGTTGCGAGCAGCATCTGCCAGTGATTTAACTCGTCCGTGGAAAAGATAACCGTTACGGTCGAATACAACTTCAGTCACTCCTTTTTCAAGAGCTTTCTTTGCAATGGCCTCACCTACTTTGGCAGCCACTTCACTTTTAGTTCCGCCTTCGAGACCCTTTGAAGATGCAGCTACAAGTGTGTTGCCTGCAAGGTCGTCGATAATCTGAACATAAATCCCCTTGTTGCTGCGGAATACAGACATTCTGGGGCGAGCCGCAGTTCCGGAGATTTTTCCGCGGATGCGGGTTTTGATTTTATTTCTTCTTGCTATTTTCGAGATCATAACTTCGTGAGATTAATTATTTAGCACTTGCGCTCTTGCCGGACTTGCGACGGATGATTTCACCGACAAACTTGATACCCTTACCCTTGTAAGGTTCAGGCTTACGAAGTGAGCGGATTTTTGCGCATACCTGACCGAGAAGCTGCTTGTCGGCCGATTCGAGGATGATGAGCGGGTTTTTGTTACGTTCGCTCTTTGCTTCCACTTTAATCTCTTTGGGAAGTTTGATAAAGATTGCATGAGAGAAACCGAGTGAGAGCTCAAGAACCTGACCGGTTGAAGTCGCACGATAGCCGACGCCGACAAGTTCCATTTCTTTCTTGTAACCTTCGCTGACACCAACAACCATGTTGTGGATAAGCGCGCGGTAAAGACCGTGCTGTGAGCGATGCTCGCGATCGTCTGAAGGACGAGTCACTTCAACCTTACCATCTTCAACATTTACTTTGATGTCGGGATTAACTTCCTGAGTCAGTTCCCCTTTGGGGCCTTTTACGGTGACAACATTACCGTTTACCTGTACGGTTACTCCAGCAGGTATTTCAATGGGTGCTTTACCTATTCTTGACATATCAAATACCTCCTATGATTAATAAACGTAACATAAAACTTCGCCGCCGATTTTCTTTTCTTTGGCTTCTTTGTTAGTCATTACACCCTGAGAAGTAGACAGGATTGCGATGCCGAGTCCGTTAAGAACGCGGGGCATGTCTTTGTAACCTGTGTACTGACGAAGACCGGGACGAGAAATACGATGAAGATTCTTAATCGCATTTACTTTGTCGACCGGATCATACTTAAGGGCGATTTTGATGACACCTGAGGGAGTGTTGCCTTCCTCAAACTTGTAGTTGAGGATGTAGCCCTGTTCAAAAAGGATTTTAGTGATCTCCTTTTTCATTTTTGACGAAGGAATCTCCACTACGCGATGACCCGCGTGAATGGCGTTTCTCAGTCTGGTCAAATAATCTGCTATTGGATCAGTCATTGTTTTGTTTGTTAAATTGATTCGGAAGCACCGAACAATATTTAATTCTCTCAAAGTGATTTTGAAATAAGCACACCCGTAAGGGCATACTCCACCCCAAAATCTTCGCAAAGTTAATCAGTTTTTTCCAATTGACAAAATAATAGGATGTAAAATTTTGTTAACTATCGCGTTATTCTGAAAAAACTGTAAGAAACTTAATCAGAATTGCTGAAAAACATTAAAGGATGCCCCGGAGGGCATCCTTATATAGATGGTTGCGAAAAGCAACTATCAGTCGAAAATGAAACGAGGTTTACCAGCTTGCTTTCTTCACGCCGGGGATCAGACCTGCAGACGCCATTTCACGGAACTGGATACGAGAGATTCCGAACTGACGCATGTAACCTTTCGGACGGCCTGTGATCAGACAGCGGTTGTGAAGGCGAACTTTAGAAGCGTTTTTGGGAAGCTTCTGAAGTTTAGCGATAGCTTCGTAGTCGATGTTGCCATCAGCATCAGCGAGAGCAGCTTTCTTGAGGGCAGCTTTCTTTTCAGCGTAACGTGCCACCATCTTCTGGCGCTTCACCTCGCGGGCTTTCATTGATTCTTTTGCCATAGATTAATTTTCTTTTTTAAAGGGAAGGCCAAATTTCTTGAGAAGAGCAAAACCTTCTTCATCAGTTTTAGCTGAAGTAACGAAAGTAATGTTCATACCCTGAAGCTTGGGCACATTATCAATATTGATCTCAGGGAAAATGATCTGTTCGGTGATACCGAGAGTGTAGTTACCACGACCGTCGAGTTTAGAGTTGATACCCTTGAAGTCACGGATACGGGGCAGAGCCACACGCACGAGTCTTTCAAGGAACTCATACATCTTCTCACGACGAAGAGTCACCATCGCACCGATAGGCATTTTCTTACGGAGCTTAAAGTTAGAGATGTCCTTACGAGAAAGAGTGGGGACAGCCTTCTGACCGGTAATAGCAGTAAGCTCGTTGATTGCTGTTTCGATAAGTTTCTTATCCTGAGTTGCAGCGCCGAGACCCTGATTGATAACAATCTTTTCAAGGCGGGGCACCTGCATAACAGTCTTATAGTCGAACTCCTTAGTGAGTTCGGGAACTATTCTTTCCTTATAGTCTTTGCTAAGAGTTGTGCTGCTCATTACTTAATCTCCTCTCCTGATCTTTTAGAAATACGGACAAGCATACCCTTCTCGTTACGGACGCGGCCTACGCGAGTGGGTTTGCCGGTTTTGGGGTCAACAGGGTTAATGTTGGAGATGTGAATGGGTGCTTCCATCTTCACAAGACCACCCTGGGGGTATTTGGCATTAGGTTTTGTGCTTTTGGTGACAATGTTGATGCCTTCAACGATTGCGCGCTTCTTGGCGGGGAACACCTCAAGCACACGACCGGTCTTGCCTTTGTCATCACCGGCATTTACATAGACCGTGTCACCCTTCTTGATATGAAATTTTGACATTTTAGTTTGCTTTTAAGACGTTAAAGAACTTCAGGTGCCAAAGAAACGATCTTCATGTTTGTTGCACGGAGTTCGCGGGCAACAGGGCCGAAGATACGAGTTCCACGGAGTTCACCTGCATTGTTAAGGAGCACACAAGCGTTGTCATCGAAACGGATGTAGCTTCCGTCGGGACGACGGATTTCTTTTTTAGTTCTAACGACAACAGCCTTAGAAACTGTTCCTTTCTTCACATCAGAAGAAGGGATAGTGCTTTTAACTGTAACAACGATAGTATCTCCAACTGAAGCGTAACGGCGACCGGTGCCGCCAAGCACATGGATGCAGAGTGCTTCCTTAGCACCACTGTTATCTGCTACTGTAAGACGTGATTCACTCTGTATCATAATTACTTAACTTTTTCAATGATTTCAACAAGTCTCCATCTCTTGGTTTTGCTCAAGGGACGAGTTTCCATCAGGCGAACAGTATCGCCAATTGAGCACTCGTTGTTTTCATCGTGTGCGTGATACTTCTTTGTCTTGTTGACAAACTTACCATAGATAGGGTGTTTCTCTTTCCACTTGATTTCAACTGTGATAGTCTTATCACACTTGTTGCTCGAAACAACCCCGATTCTTTCTTTTCTCAAATGTCTTTTTTCCATTTTTCTCTAAATACTTTTGGGGTTAGTTGTTAGCAGAAGCAGCTTCAATCTGTTTCTGGCGCAACACAGTCTTCAAACGAGCAATCTCGCGGCGATCCTTAGTGATCTTAGCGGGGTTGTCGATGGGAGAGATCGCGTGCGCTACTTTCAATTCACGATAAGCCTTCTCGGCAGCCTCGATACGACCGCAGAGATCCTGGATGCTTAATTCCTTGATGTCTTCCTTTTTCATATTGATAAATATCTCTGTTGTAATCCTACCCCACCGGGACTAACGCCCGGCAAGGAGGATATATTGTGTGGACGTGGAGAAATTATACGTTCTGCGAGGGATCGTAGTCGCGACGAACGACAAACTTCGTGATAACGGGAAGTTTCTGAGCTGCAAGGCGGAGAGCTTCCTTAGCGATGTCGTAGCTAACGCCTTCGACTTCGATCAGGATGCGTCCCGGAGTTACAGGCGCAACGAAACCTTCGGGGTTACCTTTACCTTTACCCATTCGGACTTCCGCAGGCTTTTTGGTAATAGGTTTATCGGGGAAAATGCGGATCCAGATCTGACCCTGACGCTGCATGTAGCGAGTAACCGCGATACGAGCAGCCTCAATCTGACGGCCGGTGATCCATTTTGACTCAAGAGTTTTGATGCCAAACGATCCGAAGGCGAGCTGATTACCTCTCTGAGCCTCGCCTTTCATGCGTCCCTTCTGGGCGCGACGGAATTTAGTTCTTTTCGGTTGAAGCATATTGTGAGTCTACTGATTATCGGTTGTTATTTTTTTTACGGAATCCGCCTTTGCGACCGCCCTGAGGACGACCACCCTGCTCTTTATGACCGATAGCGTAAGAAGGAGTAAGTTCTTTCTTGCCATAGATTTCGCCACGGCAGATCCAAACTTTGATACCAACGATACCAACCTTAGTAAGAGCTTCTACAAGAGCGTAATCAATGTCGGCGCGAAGAGTGTGGAGAGGAGTTCTACCCTCTTTGAACATCTCGGAACGAGCCATTTCAGCGCCATTAAGACGACCGCTGACCTGAACCTTGATACCTTCAGCACCCATTCTCATAGTTGACTGGATAGCCATTTTCACAGCACGACGATAAGCCACCTTATTTTCGATCTGACGAGCGATGTTGCTTGCAACGAGCTCAGCATCGAGTTCGGGACGCTTGATTTCGTGGATGTTGATCTGAACATCCTTTTCAGTCAGTTTCTTGAGTTCCTCTTTAAGAGCGTCAACATCCTTACCGCCCTTACCGATGATAAGACCGGGACGAGAGGTGCAGATAGTGACAGTCACCATTTTGAGTGTACGCTCAATAATAATTCTCGAAACGCTGTGCTTAGCAAGACGAGAGCGGAGATATTTACGGATTTTAGAGTCCTCAAGAAGAGTCTCACCGTATTTCTTACCGCCAAACCAGTTTGAGTCCCAACCGCGGATAACACCGAGACGGTTGCTAATCGGATTAACTTTCTGTCCCATCTTGCAAATTAGTCATTAACGTTATTAATAGTATCCACGAAGAGTGTCACGTGGTTAGAACGCTTGCGGATTCTGTAGCCACGACCCTGCGGAGCGGGGCGTAGACGCTTGAGCATGGGAGCGCAGTCAACGAACACAGTCTTGACATACAATTCACCTGCTTCAGCCTTACGTTCATTTTTCTGTTCCCAGTTGGCGATAGCCGAGCGGAGAAGTTTCTCTACACGACGAGCGGCCTCTTTATTTGAAAACTTGAGGATGCCAAGAGCCTTGAAAGCCTCGCGACCACGAATCATGTCGACAACAAGGCGCATTTTGCGCGGCGAGCTGGGGACATTGCGGAGTTTCGCAAAGTATTCAGACTTACGAGCCTCTTTGATGGCATCAGCTGATTCTCTTTTTCTTAAACCCATTGTATATTAGTCTTTTTTTTGTCTGAACTGATTAGAGACCATTATTTTTTCTTGTTACCACCGTGGCCGCGGAAAGTTCTTGTAGGAGCGAACTCACCGAGCTTGTGACCTACCATATTTTCAGTCACATAAACGGGGATGAACTTGTTACCATTGTGCACTGCGAAAGTGTGGCCAACGAAGTCAGGAGAGATCATAGAGGCACGGCTCCAAGTCTTGATGACCGCCTTTTTGCCGCTTTCCTCCATAGCTGCCACTTTCTTTTCGAGCTTAACGCTGATAAATGGTCCTTTTTTTAACGAACGACTCATAGTTGTGTCAATTAATCAAATTATTTTTTCCTTCTTTCAATAATGTACTTCGAAGAATGTTTCTTCGGAGAACGAGTCTTGAGACCCTTAGCATAAAGGCCGGTGCGAGAACGGGGATGACCGCCTGACTGACGACCTTCACCACCACCCATCGGGTGGTCAACAGGGTTCATAACCACACCACGGTTGTGGGGGCGACGACCGAGCCAACGGCTGCGGCCCGCCTTACCGCTCTGTTCGAGAGCGTGGTCAGAGTTACCGACAACGCCGACAGTAGCGCGGCAAGTTAGAAGAACCTTGCGGGTTTCACCTGAAGGCAATTTGATAATTGCATAATCTCCCTCGCGTGAGGTCAACTGAGCGAACGTACCGGCAGAACGAGCCATAGAGGCACCCTGACCGGGTTTAAGTTCGATACAATGGATAAGAGTACCTACGGGAATCTTAGACAGGGGAAGAGCGTTACCTACTTCGGGAGCGACATCGGGACCGCTCATTACTGTCTGACCTACCTGCAGACCGTTGGGAGCAACGATATAAGCCTTGCTTCCGTCAGTGTAGTAAAGAAGTGCGATACGAGCTGAACGGTTGGGATCATACTCGATGCTCTTTACAACAGCAGGTACTCCATCATAGTTTCTCTTAAAGTCAATGAGACGCAATTTTCTCTTGTGGCCGCCTCCACGATAGCGAGTGCTCAGATGACCTGAAGAGTTACGGCCACCAGTGGAACGTTTGCCGACTGTAAGAGATTTTTCTGGTGTGGTAGCAGTGATAGTTCCTTTGAACACACCAATAATCTTGTGTCTTTGGCCCGGGGTTGTGGGCTTAAATTTTCTTACTGCCATTTTTAGATATTGCTATAATAATCGATAGTTTGTCCTTCAGCCACTGTTACGTATGCTTTCTTGAACGCGGGTTTTCTACCGCGGATAAGACCGCCTTTGGTGTAACGCTGTTTGCGTTTACCAGCGTAAAGGGCAGTATTCACTTTCTCAACGCGGACATTATAAAGTTTTTCAACGATGTCCTTAATCTGGAATTTGTTAGCTTCAGGAGACACGATAAATGTGTAGCAGTTCTGCTTTTCGCTGTAAGCTGTTGCTTTCTCTGTTACAAGAGGTTTGATAGTGATATCCATTTCTGTTCTCCTTTCTTTAGAATTCGTTGATTACTCTAACGCTGTCTTCAGTCATCAGGATAGCATCGTTATTGAGCACTGTGTAAGCGTTCAAGTCAGCTGCCTGAGCCATAAGAGCGTTGGGGACGTTGCGCACTGACAGGAGGACGTTGCGGTCGTTGTCAGCAAAAACAAGAAGAACTCGTTTTTCGTCAAGTTTGAAATTCTTGGCGATATCCATGTAATTCTTGGTTTTGGGAGCGTCGAAAGTAAAGTTTTCAACTACGATAATCTGCTTGTCGTTAGCCTTTGAAGTAAGAGCGAGACGACGAGCAAGAGCTTTCTGTTTTTTGTTAAGTTTTGAGCGATAATCGCGGGGACGGGGTCCGAAAACTGTGCCACCACCACGAAGAAGCGGAGAGTTGATGTCACCACGGCGAGCACCACCGCCACCTTTTTGACGGCCGAGCTTGCGGGTTGAGCCGCTCACTTCGCTGCGTTCTTTACTCTTGTGAGTACCCTGACGCTGGTTAGCAAGATACTGTTTTACGTCGAGATAAACGGTGTGTTCTGCGTTTCCTTCAGTCAGGTCGCGGCCGAATACCTCATCGTTGAGGACAACTTTACGTCCTGTGTCTTCTCCTTTGATGTTATAAACAGCTACTTCCATTATTTCTCAACTAAAACGATTGAACCTTTAGCTCCGGGAACAGAGCCCTTAATCATTAACAAATTGTGTTCCGGAAGAACCTTGATAACCTGAAGGTTCTGAACAGTCACACGTTCGTTGCCCATCTGGCCTGCCATGCGGAGACCTTTGAATACCTTTGCGGGGTATGAGCAGGCACCGATAGAACCGGGAGCACGAAGACGGTTGTGCTGACCGTGAGTTGCCTGACCGACACCACCGAAGCCGTGACGTTTAACAACACCCTGGAACCCTTTACCTTTGCTGGTTCCAACCACGTCAACGAAACCACCTTCCTGGAACAGGTCGACAGTAAGAGTTTCGCCCAATGCGGGAACTGTCTCAAAAGACTTGAACTCGGCCAAGTGGCGCTGCGGAGCTACTCCGGCTTTCTTGAAATGACCTGCTTCGGGTTTGTTGGTATGTTTCTCTTTCTTTTCAACAAAGCCAACCTGAACAGCTTCATAGCCGTCCTTTTCGAGGGTCTTAACCTGAGTAACAACACAAGGACCTACTTCGATAACAGTGCACGGAATATTTTTTCCGTCGGCACTGAAAACGGATGTCATTCCGATTTTCTTTCCTAATAATCCTGGCATTTCTTACCTTGAATTTAACATTGACCAGCGGTGGGGCATCGGGGCGATGCCCCACTTGGTCGGATTTAAATATTTTTTTGTTTTAAGATTTGTTTAAGTATCAGACTTTGATGCTAACATCAACACCGCTGGGAAGTTCGAGCTTCATCAGCGCGTCTACAGTCTTTGAAGTTGAGCTGTAGATGTCGATCAGACGCTGAAATGAAGAGAGCTGGAACTGTTCTCTCGATTTCTTGTTAACGAAAGTTGAGCGGTTGACAGTGAAGATACGCTTGTGTGTGGGCAGGGGGATAGGACCGCTGACAACTGCACCTGTAGACTTGACTGTCTTTACGATCTTCTCTGCTGACTTGTCAACAAGATTGTGATCGTAGCTTTTCAGTTTGATTCTAATTTTTTGGCTCATATACTGATTTCTGTTTTATTTTATCAAATCTACACGGCCCTGAACCTCTGACAACACGTTGCGTGCGATAGAGCTGCTCACTTCCGCATAGTGGCTGAATGACATTGTTGATGTTGCACGTCCTGAAGTGATGGTACGAAGAGCTGTCACATAACCGAACATTTCGGCAAGAGGTGCTTTAGCCTTAACGATGCGGGCACCGCTGCGGCTTGTTTCCATACCTTCTACCTGACCACGACGTTTGTTAAGGTCGCCGATTACGTCACCCATAGATTCTTCCGGAGTAACGACTTCAACCTTCATGATCGGTTCCATAAGAACAGGGCCTGCCTTTTCAGAACCTTTCTTGAACGCCTGGATTGCACAGAGTTCGAATGAAAGCTGGTCAGAGTCGACGGGGTGGAAGCTACCATCCTTAAGAGTCACTTTAAGACGTTCAACGGGATAGCCTGCAAGAACACCATTCTTCATTGCAGTCTGGAAGCCCTTCTGAACTGAGGGGATATATTCCTTAGGCACGTTACCGCCCTTAACCTCATCGATGAACTGAAGGCTACCTTCGAAATCTTCGTCAGCGGGTTCGATGCGGACAATGATGTCTGCGAACTTACCACGACCACCAGTCTGCTTCTTGAATGTTTCGCGAAGCTCAACGGGCTGAGTGATAGCCTCCTTATAAGTTACCTGAGGACGGCCCTGGTTACATTCAACCTTGAACTCACGACGAAGACGGTCGATAATGATGTCAAGGTGAAGCTCACCCATACCTGAGATGACAGTCTGACCTGTTTCCTCATTTGTCTCAACACGGAATGTGGGGTCTTCTTCTGCAAGTTTCTGAAGGCCGACACCGAGTTTATCGAGGTCTTTCTGAGTTTTGGGTTCAACTGCAATACCAATCACAGGATCGGGGAATTCCATTGCTTCGAGCACGATGGGTGCGTCTTCAGCGCAGAGAGTATCACCTGTGCGGATATCTTTGAAACCTACACCTGCACCGATGTCACCGCAACCGATTTTCTCTTTCGGGTTCTGCTTGTTAGAGTGCATCTGGAACAGACGTGAGATACGTTCCTTCTTGCCGGAACGGCTATTGAAGACGTAGCTGCCGGCTTCGATTTCGCCAGAGTAAACGCGGAAGAAGCAAAGACGACCTACATAGGGGTCAGTTGCAATCTTGAACGCAAGAGCTGACATCGGAGCTTCGGGAGAAGGCTCACGGGTTTCAATCTTATCGGGGTCGCCAACTGCATGGCCTTCAACTGCACCTGCATCTTCAGGTGAGGGAAGATATGTGCAGACAGCGTCGAGAAGAGTCTGAACACCTTTATTCTTGAAAGAAGAACCGCAAATCATGGGGTTAACTTCCATTGCGAGGGTAGCCTTGCGGATAGCCTTGCGGATTTCATCCTCAGTGATTGTTGAAGGATCGTCGAAGTATTTTTCCATGAGAGCCTCGTCAAACTCAGCAAGAGTTTCGAGCATCTGGTCGCGATACTGTTCAGCTTCTTCAACAAGGTTAGCGGGGATTTCCTCGACTGAGTATTCAGCACCCATTGACTCATCGTGCCAGAAGATAGCCTTCATGGTCACAAGGTCAACAACACCCTTGAAAGTTTCTTCCGCACCGATAGGAATCTGAATGGGAAGGGGGTTAGCGCCGAGCACTTCTTTCACCTGGCGAACAACTTCAAAGAAGTTAGCGCCGGAGCGGTCCATCTTGTTAACGTAACCGATACGGGGCACGTTATATTTGTCAGCCTGACGCCAAACTGTTTCAGACTGGGGTTCAACACCACCAACAGCACAGAAAGTAGCTACAGCACCGTCGAGGACACGGAGTGAACGTTCCACTTCGACAGTAAAGTCGACGTGTCCCGGAGTGTCAATCAGGTTGATTTTATATTTATCACCATCATAGTTCCAGAAAGTAGTGGTAGCGGCAGAAGTAATAGTGATACCGCGTTCCTGCTCCTGTTCCATCCAGTCCATGGTAGCGGCGCCATCATGCACCTCACCGATCTTATGAGTCAGACCGGTATAGAAAAGGATACGTTCTGAAGTTGTGGTTTTACCGGCATCGATGTGAGCCATGATACCGATATTACGAGTGTATTTGAGTTCGTCGTTTTTAGCCATTTGAGTATTCTCTTAGAATCTGAAGTGAGCGAAAGCACGGTTAGCCTCAGCCATACGGTGCATATCTTCTTTTCTCTTGTAGGCACCACCCTGGTCGTTGAAAGCGTCAACGATTTCTGCTGCCAGTTTGTCTGCCATTGTCTTGCCGCCACGTTTGCGAGCATAGATAATGAGATTCTTCATGGAAATAGACTCTTTGCGGTCGGGGCGAATTTCAGTCGGAACCTGGAAAGTCGCGCCGCCGACACGACGGCTTTTCACCTCCACCTGAGGAGTCACATTCTCAAGAGCTTTTTTCCAAATCTCAAGAGCGCTTTTCTCTTCATTCGGCATTTTAGCCTTCACAACTTCAAGAGCTGTATAGAAGATGGTGTAGGCGGTGTTTTTCTTACCGTCGAACATCAGATGATTGACAAATTTTGTCACTCTGACATCATGAAAAACGGGATCGGGAAGAATAACCCGTTTTTTCGGCTTAGCTTTTCTCATTTGTGTTTGTTTAATGTTTTTGTCTTGGCTGTCTTATTTCTTCAACGCCACAGTTAGCTGCGTTTACTCAACCTCGGAGGATATCTCTTTATCACTCCTTAAGCCATCCAATAAATCAAAAACCTGTTACGAATAATGATTTTTAATTTGCGTAAGAAGCTGCTATTTATTTCTTAGCTGCTTTAGGACGCTTTGCTCCGTATTTAGAGCGACGCTGTGTACGTCCCTGAACACCGGCAGTATCAAGTGTACCGCGAACGATGTGGTAACGAACACCCGGAAGGTCTTTCACACGTCCGCCGCGCACCATAACGATTGAGTGCTCCTGAAGGTTGTGACCTTCTCCCGGAATGTATGAGTTAACTTCCTTGCCGTTGGTCAAGCGCACACGCGCTACCTTTCTCATGGCCGAGTTAGGCTTCTTGGGTGTAGTTGTATACACACGCACACATACACCACGGCGCTGCGGACATGAATCCAAGGCGGGCGACTTGCTCTTGTCCTTCAGAACAGTACGTCCTTTTCTTACTAATTGCTGAATTGTTGGCATTCTTGTCTTTAAATTTATTTATTTTAAAAATAAGTTTCCTTTTACCTACTTTCAAAATCAGAACTCCATATCATCATAAGACACAATCCAACCGCCTGCAATTCAGGCGATTAGCTGAGTCATTTTGACCAAGTCCTAATTTTTGTCTCGCAAAGTTACTAAAAATTAACGGTTTAAGCAAGTGTTTTAACACTTTTTATTCGTCATTTTCAATTTTTTATCTCATCGGTTTACAGACCTCTTCCCATTTGGGACGAAGCCGTATCCTCCTCTTACTCTCCCGAGTTGTCGAATCAACTCCGATTATCGAATCAATGTTGTGTCAGAATACAATTTTTCATAAACACGTCGTTGCTCTTCAGACAACGACATATCGCGTCGTGACATTGCCCTCTCGGCAATATCATAGAATTTCTTCAATGTAACCTGAGAGAACCCTCCGGCAGGACTTCCCTCCATAAAGGAATGAAGAATAACACGAGGAAATCCGCTGCCATGCACATTCACTCCGACTCCTACCACTGTGGCTGTATTAAACATGCAGTTTATACCGGCCTTTGAATGGTCGCCCATGATAAGACCACAAAACTGCAAGTCTGTTTTCATGAAAGTGCGTGAGGCATAGTTCCAAATCCTGATTTTGGAGTAATCGTTCTTAAGATTCGATGCGTTGACACCGGCACCGATATTACACCACTCCCCTATCACAGCATTCCCAAGATAGCCATCGTGAGCCTTATTACTGTATCCAAGGAATAAAACATTGTCTATTTCTCCTCCGACCTTACAGTACGGACCGATTGTCGTGCCTCCATAAATCTTCGCACCCATACGCGCCTTAGAGTTGTCGCAAAAGGCAATCGGGCCGCGCAAAAGTGCTCCTTCCATAATCTGAGCGTCACGTCCGACATAGATCGGTCCGCTTTGAAGATTAATCACAGCACCTTCAACAGAAGCTCCCTCCTCAATAAAGATAAGAGGATTACCATCCCGGTCTTCATAGTCGCCGATTACCCTATTGGAAATTGAAAGAGGCAATGATTTTCTCCCGGTGGTAAGACGGGCGAAATCCTTACATATCATGCTGTCGTTTAATAGAAACAGGTCGTAGACATATCTTATTGTAACGACATCATGATAATCCGGAGCGGAAAGAAAGTCGTAGGCTTCAACTTCAGCCGGTGTGCCGACAAAAGCCAACGGTTCGTCTTCATTTCTCAGCCCTTCACCACGCTTTAATTCTGAGATTCTATCAACAAGGTGGTCGTCAGGAATAACATTGCCTGCAACAAACAGATAGACCCCTTCAAAATCGGGAAGCGGGTAAGCTTCACGAAGATAATCTACGGAATAAAACAGAACATCATGCTCGGAATATGGATTCCACTTCTCTTTGATTGTAGTGATTCCAAGACGCAGCGCCCCCACAGGGCGGGTTGCGGTGAGAGGCATCAGATTCTGATGACGGTTCCATGTGTCAAAAAGCGCAATCGGACGTTGTAATTTCTTCACAATGATATATTTTAGAATCTTTTCCGGATTTGGCTGCAAAATTAATAATTAACCGTTATATATCAAAATCAAAGAGCAGAGAATCTCACGACTCTCCGCTCTTTGTGATTTTTAAGATCAATCTAACTTTCACAAGCTCGATGGAGTCTTACTCAACCACTAACTTACAAAAATCAAATATTATACTCTTACTTCGAAAGGAGAACCTTTCTAAGTTTCCAAATCCTTAATCTCACGATTAATCAATTTGATACAGAGTCAATGTTTAAACCACTGCAAAGTTAAAAAAACATATCAAATTTTCCAAAATTTCGTTAAAAAAAATTAATTTATTTACCCTGAGATGTTTGCTTGTTAAATTTACATCTGATAATCAGCAATTTACAAATCAACGCTCAGTCGCGGTTGCAAAACTCAGTAATTTTTAATACCTTTACACACAAAATAATTCAATGCAAAACGCATTTACAGGTTCATGGAAAAAAAGAATGTAGAATATCTGGCTTTGCTTCGCAAGGTCATGAAAGAGAAAGGAATCGACGCTGTAATCATAACCGGCACAGACCCGCATCAGAGTGAAATTCCGCCCCATCACTGGCGCGGACGAGAATGGCTGACCGGTTTTGAATCAGGCAACGGAACAAACGGAACAGCTGTCGTGCTACAAGACGAAGCACTTTGCTGGACTGACTCCCGTTATTTCATCCAGGCCGAGAATCAGCTTCAGGGCACAGGATTCAAGATGATGAAGGAAGATGGTCCGGAGGCTGTCGACCTTATCGACTGGGTTACTGAACATCTGAACGAAGGACAAACTGTCGGCATCGACGGAATGACTTTCTCGGTTTCATTCGCACAAAGACTGCAGCAGGAGCTTAACGACAACGGCATAAAACTCAACACAGACTTCCCTCAGTTCGATTATATCTATCCGGACCGTCCGGCACGCCCTGACAACAAGCTTTTCATTCACGACGAAACTATTGTCGGAGAATCTGTTGAAAGCAAGATGACCCGCATAATGACTGAGGTTAAGGCTGAAATGGCAAATGCCATCATGCTTTCCGCACTCGATGACATCGCATGGGCAACCAATCTCCGCACAGCCGGCGACATCAACTATTCTCCCGTTTATGTATCATTCCTTTATATAGATGACAACCGTCGCGTCTTATTTGTAGACAGCGATAAACTGAATCCGGAAGTAGAAGCTCACCTAAAAAAATACAACATCGAAAACCGTCCTTACGAAAGTGTTACGGAATTTGTAGGGGAACTTCCCAAAGAGACACGTCTTCTCATCGACCCTGAAAAGACATGTCGCGGTCTGTATGATCACATCTCATGCACACCCGTGTTCGGTGGTGCCGGAGTGGCTAAGCTCAAGAGTATCAAAAACAGTTCGATGCTTGAAAGTCTTGGAAAGGCAATGGAAAAAGATGGAGTTGCCCTGACCAAATTTTTCATGATGATTGAACGCGAGTACCCCACCGGAAAACTCACCGAGCTGGAACTTTCGAAACGTCTTCGCGCTCTGCGTCTTGCAGAAAAGACATGTGTCGATGAAAGCTTTGCACCAATCGTCGGTTGGAAAGCCAACGGTGCTATCGTGCATTATGAAGCAACAGCAGAAACGAGTCTGACAATCGAGGGTGACGGACTTCTGCTTGTCGACTCAGGAGGTCAGTATCAGCAGGGCACAACCGACATCACACGCACCATTGCGCTCGGCACACCGACTGCCGACGAGCGCCATGACTTCACACTTGTAATGAAGGGACACATCGCTCTGGCACGCGCAATCTTCCCTGAGGGCACTCGCGGTTCGCAGCTCGATGTGCTCGCACGTCAGTTCCTCTGGGCAGAAGGAAAGGCATATTATCATGGCACAGGTCACGGTGTCGGATTCTTCATCAACTGCCATGAAGGACCGCAGAACATTCGCCTGAACGAAAACCCGGCTACACTTCAGCCTGGAATGGTCACCAGCAACGAACCCGGCGTCTATTATGAAGGAAGATACGGAATCCGATGCGAAAATCTCATCGTCACAGAGATGGACAAGACAACTGAGTTCGGCGACTTCTACCACTTCAAGACGATGACCCTCTTCCCCTTCGACCTCAATCTGTTTGAGACAGCCATCATGACCGACGAAGAAATCAAATGGGTCAACGACTATCACGCTATGGTGCGCGAGCGTCTTCTCCCCTTCCTTTCAGCCGACGAACAGGAATGGATGAAGACAAAAACGAGAGAACTTAAACGATAAACAGCAAAACAAAATAACAAGGTAAATAAAAATGGCTATCATACAGGAAGTAAGAGGATTTACACCTGAAATAGGCGAAGGCTGTTTCCTTGCAGCCAATGCTGTGGTTGTCGGAGATGTCGTAATCGGCAACGAATGTAGTATCTGGTTCAGCACAGTTCTTCGCGGAGACGTCAACTCAATACGCATTGGCGACCGTGTCAACATTCAGGACGGCAGCGTGCTCCACACACTTTATCAGAAATCGACAATTGAAGTAGGCAACGATGTTTCGATCGGACATAACGTGGTTATACATGGAGCAAAAATCCACGATTACGCGCTCATCGGAATGGGTTCAATCGTTATGGACGATGCAGAAGTTGGCGAAGGTGCTCTTGTGGCTGCCGGCTCTGTTGTGTTGAGCCGCACAAAAATCGGAGCTCACGAGCTTTGGGCAGGGTGTCCGGCAAAATTCGTCAAGATGGTAGAGCCGGAAAAAGCCAAGGAAATGAACATCAAGATTGCCAAAAACTATCTGATGTACTCCAAATGGTATGGCCCTCAGGAATAATCCTGAAGAAAGAAAATGCAAAAAATACACATTTGATGTAACTTTTTTGAGTGTTAATTTTGCTATTAACATAACTTTATATAATTTTGCATCCGCAATTGGTGTCTGCACATCGGTTGCGGATGCAAAAATGCACAATAGAAAATAAATAAACAACAGAATAAAAGATGATAATCGTACAAGTAAAAGAAGGCGAAAACATTGAAAAAGCGCTGAAGAAATTCAAACGCAAATTTGAAAAAACAGGTATCGTAAAAGAACTTCGCAGCCGTCAGGCTTTCCAGAAGCCCTCGGTTACTAACCGTAAGAAAATGATGAAGGCTGTCTATGTTCAGCAGCTTCGTCAGGCTGAACAGTAAGAAAGCGCCGTACCCCTTTTACGCGCAGAAGCAGCGTTTTGTACAGCTTCAACGAAACGAAATAAATGGTATAGCTCATCATCTGCCTTGAAGATGAGCTATACCTTATTTTGTATCATTCCACAACCGTAAGGACGTCAGTTAAAGATTGATACAGATGGAAGAGATGGATGTAATCGAGCGATTTAAATCGTTTTTAAAGTACGAACAGAACCGCTCCCCCTACACGGTGAGAGAGTATGGGCATGATGTGACTGAATTTGCAGAATTTATCACTGCAGGGAAACCTGCGGAGCTTGACCCCTACTCCGTGACAACCTCCGATCTTCGAGCATGGTTAGCTTCGGAGGCATCACACATCGGGCCTCGCTCAATGCGTCGCAAACTGCAAAGTCTGCGTGCTTTTTTCCGTTTTCTCATGAAACGTGAAAACCTGCCGACAAATCCTGCCGCCGACATTCAGGCGGCACACATTCCGAAAAAACTTCCTAAATTCATCCGAGCTGAAGAACTGGAAAATGTCATTTCATCAAAACGACCGGACATGGAACCCTGGATGGAGGAGAGAAACCTACTGATTATCGACATCCTTTACTCCTGCGGACTCAGACGCGCCGAACTTGCAGCACTCGACGACAGCGACATACGCTTCAACAGCAAAGAAATGCGTGTTGTCGGGAAACGAAACAAAACACGAATCATCCCACTCCCCGACCAATTGTTAGAAAAGATAAGTCACTGGCAAAAGACTCGCGACACACGCTGGAAACCGCTCCCCTCCGGCGAAAAGCCCCTTATAAGGAGCGCGCAAGGGCGCATCTCTCATTCTGCAATTGCGAAAATTACGAAAACAATGCTATCAGGCACACAGGGAGGAGCCGTCAATCCTCATTCCCTTCGCCACTCCTTTGCCACTGCCATGCTCGATGGCGGAGCCGACATAAACAGTGTGAAGGAATTTCTCGGTCATTCATCGATTGCAACCACTCAGATTTACACCCATGTCAGTTTTGAACAGATGAGACGCGACTATATCGGAGCGCATCCCCGCGCAAGAAAAAAAGACACTGATGATGAGAGCTGACAGGGATTATTTTTCACAATAAAGCAATAACAAATTAACCCTCAATTAATTGAGTAAACTTCAATAATAATTAGACACAGCTGTCACCCGGACCGACATGTCTACACGCAGCAACGGATATAAAAAAGTTGCATAAAAACGTATTATTTTATCAACTCGTTTAAACAAAACTACCGATATTTTTTGTTAACTTTGTAAACACACTAAAACTATTCCGATATGGACGCAAAAATTAAAGCTATACATTTCGATATTGCTGAAAAGCTCGTTGCCTTCACTAACAAGAAAGTGAATAAACTCACCCGTCGTTTTGAAGCAATCAGCGACGTAAACGTAAACTACACTCTCGTAAAGCCTGAGAGTGCAAACAACAAAGAAGCAGCCGTTGAGCTTTCAATTCCCGGAAGCGCACCCCTTTTCGCATCAAAGACAGCTGACTCATTTGAGGAAGCACTCGACAACGCATTGGCAGCTCTTGAGCCCCAGCTTGAAAAGAACAAAGAACGCAAGTAAGTTCGTTTGACAATGGGATTACTCGACAAAGTCAGAGTTTTCGAATTTTCAAAAGTATGTGACCCACGCGGCAACCTTTCTTTCATTGAGGAAGGTTGCCACGTGCCATTCTCTATAAAGAGAGTCTTCTACATCTATGATGTGCCCGGAGGGGAAACCCGAGGCGGCCATGCCCACAAAGAAAACTCAACAGTGCTGATTGCAGTCTCCGGATCGTTTGACCTTCATCTGACCGACGGTGAGAAAGAAATGGTCATCACCCTCAACCGTGCCAATAAAGGAGTACTGATTCCACCGGGTGTGTGGGACTCCATGCATAATTTCACCACCGGCACTGTTTGTCTTGCTCTCTGCTCACATCATTACGAAGAGGAAGACTACATTCGAGACTTTGATGAGTTTAAGCAATACACCCGACAGAAAAAAAGCAATTAATCATCCTTTAAATTTTCATTTCATTCTCTAATTCCGACGGTGACACCGGAAATTCCTTTTCTTAATCTCTCTAAAGAGAATGAGTTTATGCTGTCAGAAATTGAGACGGCAGTGATGTCTGTTTTGCGCTCCGGACGATATCTGCACGGACCGGCAACAAAGAGTTTTGAAGAATCTCTCTCAAGGCAATGCGGTGCCAAACAAGTTGTCGGTGTGAGCAACGGTCTTGACGCATTACGCCTGATTTTCAGAGCATATATCGAAAATGGGAAACTAAAGGAGGGTGACGAAATAATCTATCCTGCCAACACTTACATCGCCTCGATTCTGCCTCTCTCGGAGTTCGGATTAACCGGAGTGGGTGTCGAACCCTCCGAGACAGATTATAATATTGACTTCCAAGCATTAAAACGTGCTGTAACGTCAAAGACGAAGGGTGTGCTACTCGTGCACCTATACGGAAATCCATGCTGGGATCTACCGACTGCACGCTTCCTCAAAGAGAATGATATTCTGATAATTGAAGATAACGCTCAGGCCATCGGAGCCTGCGCTCAATCGGAAGGGTTTAACGGGAGAAAAGAAACCGGCGGACTTGGAGACGCGGCCGCCTTCAGCTTTTATCCGACAAAAAATATCGGTGCATTAGGTGATGCAGGAGCTGTCGCCACATCCGACAGCAGTCTTGCTGAAACCATAAGGGCACTCGCAAATTACGGTTCTGACCGCAGATACCATAACATATATAAAGGTTACAATTGCCGCATTGATGAAATTCAGGCAGCCGCTCTTGATGTCAAGCTGCGACACATTGATGAGATTACGCATCGTCGGCAATCAATTGCAGAAACCTACAATAATGAAATAACCAATCCCCTCATAATAAAACCGGCTCTATTGACCGACCGACGTCAGGTCTGGCATCAATATGTCATCCGGACAAAAAATCGTGATGCTCTCAGGAAATTCCTTGCCGACAAAGGAATTGAAACCGACATTCACTACGCCACTCCTCCTCATCTGCAGCCATGCTATCTTTCTGAACACAAACAACATTTTCCTCTGACTGAACAGCTCGCCAATGAAATAATCAGTCTTCCCATTGCAGGAATATCAAAGGAAAATGTTTCACAAATTGCAAATATCATCAACCAATATGAGCAATAATAATATCAGCAACGGCATCGACCCTCAAAACAATAATAACCGACCAATGCCGAAACATACATCTCTCGGAACCTCCAAAGTGGTTCTGATTTCCGCACTCGTTTTCTTTTTCATAACACTCGCTGCGGTTTTCCCCATGATGTTAAGCGGTGCTGACAAAACGGTCATAATCCGTATTCCGCAAAATGCGACAATGACTGATATTAAAGACACCCTGAAAAAATACACCGGCGACAGCTATACATCGCGCATACTCCGCCTGATGAAGATACGAAACGTCGACATGACACGTCGACATGGACAATTTGAAATAAAAAAAGGCGACTCCCCTTTTACCGCCATGCGAAAGCTCACAAGCGGTGGGCAACACCCGGTGTCAATCACCATCAACGGGTTTCGTGATTCAAATCAGATGGCAGAACGAATTGCGCGTAAACTCGAACTAACTCCGCAAGAGCTGATTGAGGCGATGAACGATTCTGCAACCCTCGCCCCTTATAATCTTGAACCCGGCCAGGCTCTCGCACTTTTTCTAAATGACACCTACAGTGTCTATTGGACGGCAACTCCTAAGGAGCTGATTGAAAAAATCGGTAATAACTACACCAGCGTGTGGAACACCTTCCGACGCAAACTTGCCTCCGACCTGAATCTCACTCCGCTCCAGGTGACCATTCTTGCCTCAATTGTTGATGAAGAAACCAACAAACGTTCTGAAAAAGGTACAATCGCGCGCCTCTATCTCAACAGACTTGCCCGCGGCATGAAATTACAATCAGACCCCACCGTCAGATTCGCTCTTCAGGATTTCACCATAAAACGTGTGCTTGAAAAGCATCTGGAAGTCAATTCACCTTTCAACACATATAAGAATTTCGGTCTCCCTCCTGCTCCAATCAGAACCACCTCGGTCGAGACCATTGACGCAATCTTGAAATCGGAGCCGAACGACTATCTTTACATGTGCGCTCGTGAGGACTTCTCAGGTTTTCATAATTTTGCATCGACCTACGAAGAGCATCTCAAAAACGCTAAAAAATATCATCAGACACTTAACGAAAAAGACATTCTCCAATAAGTATCTCTCTCTCCTTCTTTTAGAATGACTGCAAGAGCTATTTTGTCATTTCTTTTCATTACAATTTTCTTCGGACTGCGCATGCGGGCCGAAGAAAACGTCGTTAATATTACGTCTGAAACGAAACAATACATATCCGATAAGGACAGTCTGACACTATCAAGAGCGCCTGAACTTGGCGAACCGGCTGTTACTATGAACAATCATATCTCCCACCCTCACAAGGCAGGAGTATATTATCCGGAGAAGACAGACACTTTTGATACTAACCGAAACTGGTGGCATCTCTTCAAAAAGAATCAGCTCGCAATGAACGATACCACCGTCAAGTGGCCTAAGTTTCTAAAATTCTGCGTCGACGTCTATCGCTGGGGCGACCGTGTGTTCAACTCCTACGACACCGCCTACGTCATCGGCACAGGACGTCGCTGGAAAGCCCGTGTGGTGAACGACAACTGGACAGATTCATACGTCATGCGATTCAACAAAGACATGTATCTGCTGATGCAATCAGACATCTATTGTCATCTCGGTGCATATCTGCAATATATGGCTGTCAGTGTGGGATATAACATCGACATGACAAACATCATCGGCAATAAACCGACAAACCATAAGAAATTTGATTTCGGTTTCACCTGTGCCAGATTCAACGCCAGTCTCACCTATTCCGAAAACACCGGAGGAACATATCTCAGAAAATTCGGCGATTACAATTCCGGGAAACGAATAAATATTCCTTTCGAGGGATTAAATCTCAGAAGTCTGAATGTTGATGCCTATTATATCTTCAACAACAGGAAATATGCAGAAGGGGCGGCATTTGGCTTCGCCCGCCTTCAGATTAAAAGTGCAGGAACTCTTGTTGCCGGATTCAATTACGCTAATCAGGATCTTACACTCGATTTCAAAAAATTAAATCCGAAACTCCTGCCCTATCTCACGATTGCCGACAATAAATATCGGTTTCATTACGACACATATTCATTCATTGTCGGATATGCCTACAATTGGGTCATCAGCCGACACCTCCTCTATAACATCAGTGTCTTGCCATCGTTGGGATGGAACAAATGCTACGAAGATTCATCTGAGGGACGTGTCAGACAGTTCACATTCGGTGTAAACGGCAAAACTTCCCTAACTTACAATATCAGTGACTTTTTTGCAGCCGTTGTAGCGAAAGCCGATTTACACTGGTATAATTCAAAAAAATTTTCCATCATATCATCCCTTTTTAACTTCTCCCTCTCAGCAGGCGTTCGCTTCTGAGCTGATTCTATAATCCGCTCATTCTATCAGAGGAATATATTTGCCATATCCCTCGGACTCCATTTCCTCGATTGGAATAAACCTCAGCGATGATGAATTGATGCAATAACGCATGCCACCCTCCTCCTTCGGACCGTCAGGAAAAACATGTCCGAGATGCGAACCGCTTGATGCAGAGCGCACTTCTGTGCGCACACGTCCGAAAGAAGTATCCCTATGCTCCGTAACAAGCGACAAATCCAATGGTTGAGTGAAAGCAGGCCAGCCACAACCGGAATCATATTTTCTTGACGAGATAAACAGAGGAGTGCCGTCGACAATATCAACATATATGCCGCGCCGAAATTCATGGTCATATTCATTGACAAACGGCCGCTCAGTGGCTCCATTCTGAGTCACTTCCCATTGCAACGGAGTCAATCTCTCGCGCAATTCCACTTTCTTATTTTCAGAACTCTTTCGACCTCTGACCTCATTGAAAAGCGACGGAGAAATATGACAATATCCTCCCGGATTCTTATCCAGATAATCCTGATGATACAATTCGGCAGGGTAAAAATTAAGTAAAGGACCGACCTCCACCTCCAAAGGCTCATCATAGCGACGCTGAACGGCCGCTACAAAAGCTTCTATAACACTCAGGTCGGAAGGGTCTACATAATAAATACCGGTGCGATATTGTGTGCCGACATCATTTCCCTGTCGGCAATATGACGTCGGGTCGATACTTTTGAAATAGATTGCCAACAACTCCGAGAGTCCGATCTTAAACTCGTCATAAACGACCTCAACAGTCTCAGCGGCACCGGTTGTGCCTGTACAAACCAATTCATACGAAGGGTCAGGGACATCGCTGTTAGCATACCCCACTTCGGTGCTGACAACACCATCGACAAGTGAAAAAAGATGCTCTGTGCCCCAGAAGCATCCTCCTGCAAGATATATTTTCTTCATTTTAATGCTATTTTAAAGATATAACAAACTAAAGGAGAACAAGTCATAAATTCATCTATGACTTATCCTCCTTTATTATTTAGAGCCTGTCTTGGCAGACAGCGCAAAAATCAATCAGTCTTTCTTCTCGTCGGGACGATGAGTGAATCGACGCTGCGGACGCTCACCACGTTCGCCATCACGACGCTGCGGACGGTCGCCACGCGGACGGTCGCCGTCACGACGTTGCGGGCGTTCGCCTCGCGGACGCTGTTCACGCTCAACATAACCTTCCGGTTTTTCTGTCAGCGCACGCATTGACAAACGATATTTTCCGGTTTTCTTATCGATCTCGATAAGTTTAACCGTAACCTTATCGCCTTCCTTAAGACCACTCTGCTCCATTGAATCAAGGCGATTCCATGAAATCTCACTGATGTGAAGCAGACCATCCTTGCCGGGCATAAACTCGATAAAGGCTCCGAAGTCAAGGATTGAACGAACTGTGCCCTCGTAAGTTTCACCCTCTTCAGGGAGAGCTACGATTGCCTTGATCTTAGCGACTGCGCTTTCGATGCTTTCCTTATCCTTAGACGCGATTTCCACACGACCGATGCCTCTTTCTTCATCTTCCTCGATTGAGATTGTGGCACCTGTCTCTTCCTGAATACCCTGGATGATCTTACCCTGCGGTCCGATAACGGCACCGATCATTTCCTTGGGAATTTCCAGTGTTACAAGACGAGGAACATGAGGTTTGTAATCTTCACGAGCCTCAGGAATGGTTTCCTTGATTATGTTAAGGATATGAAGTCGACCCTGGCGAGCCTGTTCAAGAGCTTTTTCGAGCACTTCATAGCTCAAGCCGTCACACTTGATATCCATCTGAGTTGCAGTGATACCATCGGTTGTGCCTGTAACCTTGAAGTCCATGTCGCCCAAGTGGTCTTCATCGCCGAGAATATCGCTCAGCACTGCATATTTCACATTTCCTGCATCTGAGATAAGACCCATAGCAACACCTGCAACCGGACGTTTCATCTTAACACCGGCATCAAGCAGTGCGAGAGTGCCACCACACACGGTTGCCATAGAAGACGAACCGTTTGACTCAAGAATATCACTCACGATACGGCAAGTGTAAGGGAAGCCGTCGGGGAACATTCTCTTGAGCGCACGATGAGCCAGATTGCCATGACCAATCTCACGACGACCCACACCACGCTGAGGACGAGCCTCACCTGTCGAGAAGGGAGGGAAGTTATAATGAAGAAGGAAACGCTCCTTGCTCTGATTCAAAACGTCGTCGACAATCTTTTCGTCGAGAGTCGTGCCGAGAGTAGCAGTGACAAGAGCCTGAGTCTCACCGCGTGTAAACACAGCTGATCCATGAGGTCCGGGCACATAGTCGATTTCACACCAAATCGGACGAATCTGAGTTGTTGAACGACCGTCAAGACGAATTCCCTCGTCAAGCACGCAACGACGCATAGCCTCTTTCTCAACATCATGATAATAACGTTTCACCATTGCAATGCGCTGGTCTTCGTTATAATTCTCAAGCTGTTCGGCAGTCATTTCAGGGAGGTTAGCGATATATTCCTCACAAACGCTCTTGAAGTTTTCCGCACGCCAATGCTTATCGGCATTGCCGGCACGAGCTATGGCGTATGCCTTATCATAACATTTCTCGCGAACATCTGCACGCAGAGCATCATCGTTTATTTCATGATTATATTCGCGCTTAACCTCCTTGCCTGCTTCTTTCATGAGTTCGAGCTGAACCAGACAATGCTTCTTAATCTCAGCGTGAGCGACCTTAAGGGCTTCAAGAAGTTCAGCTTCAGAGACCTCATTCATCTCACCCTCAACCATCATGATATTGTCGTAAGTAGCACCTACCATCAGTTCTATATCGGCACGCTCCATCTGAGCGAATGTCGGGTTGATAACCCACTCGCCGTCGACACGTGCGACACGCACTTCAGAAATCGGTCCGTTAAAGGGGATATCGCTGACAGCGAGAGCCGCTGATGCAGCAATTCCGGCCAAAGCGTCGGGCGCTTCATTGGCATCTGCCGAGAACATTACTATATTGACGAATGTCTCTGCATGATAATTATCAGGGAACAACGGACGCAAAACGCGGTCGACAAGACGTGAGGTCAGAATCTCATAATCGCTTGCACGTCCTTCACGCTTAAGGAAGCCGCCGGGATAACGTCCGATTGATGCATATTTTTCTTTGTATTCAACTGTCAGAGGCATGAAATCGACTCCTTCATTAGCATCTTTTGCCGAGCAGACAGTTGCGAGCAACATCGTGTTGCCCATTCTTACTTCTACCGCTCCATCAGCCTGCTTTGCAAGTTTGCCCGTTTCGATGGTTATCGTACGGCCATCTCCAAGCTCGATGGTTTTCTTAATTGGTTTCAACATACAATTTATTTCTTATTTTTCTCTTCGCGTAATTGGGGACAAAATTAATAAAAATTATTAACTTTGCAGCCATCTTTCCCTCTCTAATTAACTCATTTTTTATCAAAATATTTATTCCCTCATTCATTTTATGAATTTCCGAAAGGCTTCATCCTTCTTTTTCCCCTCTTTTATCCTCTTATTTATCATCCTTTTCTCTGCATGCCGACACAATGGTTTTCAGATTGAAGGGGAATTGACTAATGCTAAAGATTCGCTCATAGTGCTTGAAAAGCCTGATTTCACCGGCAACTGGGTTATAGTTGATTCAACTCGTATTCCGGCCTCCGGCAAATTCACATTTAAAGGAGAAGCCCTTCAAAATCCTGAAATATTCCGTCTCTCGATCGGAAACCGATATGTCTACCTTCCGATTGATTCAATAGAGACAATCGCTGTCAAAGGGAACGCCTCAGATTTCGGAGCCAAGACAGTGTTGACAGGAAGCAAAGATGCTGAAAAAATGAGCAAGTTCGAGACTGACCTGGCCGCATCAATTCCTTCTCTGACAACAGAAAAAGCCCGTTCTGACTTTAAACGACGCTTATTTTCCGATTATCTCCAAAATAACAGAGGGTCGATTATCGGCTATTATATTCTGACAAAGACAATCGACGGCAAACCTCTTTTTAATCCTATCGATCCTGTCGACTACAAATATTTTGCAGCCGTAGCGACCGACTTCAAAATGTTTGCGCCCGATGACCCCAGAACAGCCCTGATGGAAGAAATAACCATCGAGGCAATGAAACGACGCAACTCGGAAAAAGGGTTACAACGTGTCATTGAGGCCGAGGAACTCAACCTTCTTGAAATTTCGCTACCCGATGAAAACGGAGTTGACAGAAAACTCTCGGAAGTTGCCTCTCACGGGCGTCCGACCATCGTCATCTTCTCATTGATGAACGAACCGGAATCGCCGGAAGTCAATCGTGGCATCGCTTCCCTCTACAACAGATTTGCCGGAGGTGTCAATATCTACCATGTCTCTCTTGATTCCGACCTGCACGCCTGGCGTCAGGCCGCTGCCAATCTTCCCTGGACAACAGTTATTGACATGGATGGCGCTCAGTCTGCAAATGTGAGGACATATAATGTTTCACGCATGCCGGCATTCTATATTTACGACGCTGCCGGAAATCTTGTCAACAGCACAACAGAGATTGAAAAAGTGCCTTCTCTTATCCTCTGATAATTCCATCATCCTCATCCGCCCCATAACAAGACGGGTGAAATAAAAAAAGACTACATATACTTTTGCCCTAATGAAAAGATCAGCATCTGTCATGGTAGCCCTTGCTACCTGTCTGGCCACATTCACTTCAGCCCATGCAGAAGAAGAGACCCTCAAGCCAAAGTTCTCTCCTGTCGGCACAATACTCATGGATGGCGCGGTATTTGCCGGTCCTCAAAAATCGGAATTTGCAGATGGTGTGGCACTCCCCGATGTGCGCCTCGGTGTCATGATAACCTATGGAAAATGGTCAGGTAAAATCGAGGCTTCATACGCCTATAACAAGGTCACTTTGAAGGATGTGTGGATGCAATACACATTCAACCCCGAAAATTTTCTGCGCATCGGTCTGTCAATGCAGCATTTCGGCTATCAGAATTCGACGGCTGCCTGCACAAAGGTTACGATGATTGAGCCGATAAGCAACACCATCTTCAACGAGGCTCACATGCTTGGAGTGGGTTATTACCACATCCCCGACAAATATTTCATCTCGGCATCTCTTCATGCCGAGCCCAAAGCATCGTCTGTGATTGTGTCGCCTGACCAGATGGTTCATGAAGGGTTTGGCGCAAGGGTAAGAGCAGTGGCGCGTCCCTACCATTCCGACGGAATCATGCTTCAGGCCGGCATCTCCGGAGCTTTCATGTCGCCGCAATTCTCAGGCTCGCCTGATTCTCATGACAGCTTCACCTTCTCTGCTAATTTCCCGACAAAGGTGACTCAAGTCAAGGCAATCGGAACAACTGTCGACCACGCACGAAACCTATGGAAGTTCACCCCGGAACTTATGGCAGCCTATCACCGAATCGCGCTTGAGTCGCAATATTTCTTCATGCAGGTGAACCGCAAGGATGGTCATCCTGCCTTCAATGCCTACGGAGCTTACGCAACCCTGCGCGGCGCCATCATCGGCAGTGACTACAAATATAACATGGCGCTTGCCGGCATCAATACTCCCGGGAAAGGTACTCTCGAAGGTGTAGCCTCATACAATTATACCTGTCTTTCAGACGCTTCTTCATCTATCTTCGGCGGACGAATCAGCGATGTCAGTTGCGGTCTGAATTATTATTTCAACAAATACATAACCGGAAAAATACGTTACAGTTATTCGCACGCATGGGACAGGGATGACGCTCTTCCCACCTCTCTGAATGCAGTGCAAGTCCGGCTTCAGATGATTTTCTAACAGTTTTGTTTAATGGAAGATTGGAAAGATAAACTCGGAGCGCTTCTCAACGTTGTGCCCGCAGCTGAAGAAAACTCCGGAGATAATGACAACGCCGTCGAAACGGAAAAGACCCGCCGGAAAGAAACACTTCATATCGTTATGGAGAAAAAAGGCCGCGGCGGAAAGACAGCCACCATTATCGAAGGGTTTACATGCAGCGATGCCGAATTAAAAGACGTTGCAAAGAAACTTCAGAAAAGTCTCGGCACAGGCGGCTCGTCGCGCGGTGGTGAAATACTTCTGCAGGGTGATTGCCGTCTTCAGGCTGCGCAATTGCTTCGTGGCGAAGGTTACACCGTAAAAGGGATTTAAAAATGCTAACCCGTCAGCTTGCTTCAGCCGGTTCCGGGAAAACTTATACTCTTGCCCGGCAATACATCCGTTTTCTCATCTCGATTCAGGAAGAGAATAAACCTCGTCGACTGCGCAAAAAACGTGAGCTTGCCGAGGCGGCAAGTCACATTCTTGCCATAACCTTCACTAATAAAGCCACTTCGGAAATGAAAGACCGAATCGTGGCCAAGCTGGCGGCTCTCGCCGACCATTCGACAGCTCCTTCCGCCGACTACATGAAGGAGTTCACCGCGGAATTACATGTTTCCGCAGATAAAATAAGCGAAGCATGCAAGATTGCCCTTGACCATCTTCTCAACGATTTCTCGCAATTCAATGTGACGACAATCGACTCCTTTTTTCAAAGTGTGCTCCGAACGTTTGCCTACGAAACCGATTTAAATGATAACTACGGGGTGGAAATAGGCACTGAAACTCTAAGTGCTCTCGCGATTGAGGAGATGCTCAATGGCCTTAATTCGGGCACCGGGAAAAAAGATTATGCCGAGCCCATTCTCTCACTTCTCATCAATCTCAATCAGAAAAAGAACCGGTCGGGGTGGAATCTCTTTCAACGCAGGGAGTCGAAATTTTCTGCCTATTCGGAACTTCTTGCGTCTCTGAGAAATATTGACAACGATAAATTTCGCTCAATCTACGACTCTCTTTGCAACTACTTTTTTGACAAAGAGGGGATGGCGCCCGACACCCTCTATGTCCGACTGAAAGAGTTAAGTGAAACTCCGGTTGCCGAAGCCTGGGAGAAGGTCGTTATTTCGGGGCGCGAACTGGCAAATCTTTTTCTTGAAAAAGGACTTGACATAAAAGCCCAGGGGCGCGCCTATATGCACAGCCATGTAAAACTTGCCCTGAATCCGGATTGGGAGAACGTGATTTCTGATGTAAAGAAAAAGAAAACACCTGCCAGCTCCGACATTAAGACCTTTTATTCTTCAAAAGAATCCAAGAAACTGTCGGCCGACTCCGTCCTCACTGACAGGATAACAGCTGCCGGAACTCTCTTCTATGATAATATCAACTATTTCAAAGATTTAGTTGAAAATCCGAAAGGAGCCTACCATTATTGGGAAATATACAGGGAGAATCTTCCTCTGCTTGGAATGTTGCTTCTCGTCTGCCGCTTCATACGCTCCTATACCTCTGATCATAACCTCGTTCAACTAAGCGACACAAACACCATTTTGAGCCGCATTATTGCAAAAGATGACACTCCGTTTATCTATGAGCGTCTCGGAGCCAGGTTGGATCACTTCCTTATCGACGAATTTCAGGACACTTCCCTCATGCAATGGGAAAACCTATACCCTCTTCTCTTTGAAAGCGAGTCGCGCAATCAGGAAAACCTCATAATCGGCGATGCAAAACAGAGCATCTATCGCTTTCGCAACGCCGACTCCTCAATTATAACCGACCTTGTGCCCTCTCTTTTCTACTCACAGATGAAAGACGCGGGAAATTCCGCTGCGGAGAATACAAACTGGCGCTCGAAACGTCGTGTGGTTGAATTTAACAACCTCGTATTCCGCTACTTGTCAGACTCCTTAGGTCCACAATTCTCACGTCTGTACTGCAACACCGTTCAGCCGCCTCACAACACAGAGACAAGCGGCTATATTGAAATTAACTTCACTCCTTCGCCGGAAACATCGCCCAACGACGATGATGAGACAAAGGCAGCCATGTATTATGAGAGCCTGCATCTCGGCGAACGTGTGGCGGAGATGCGCAGCCGCGGATACCGATATAAGGACATCGCCTTCCTCGTGCGCAAAAACGTTCAGGGAGAAAGAGTCATTCAAGCCCTCATGGACTACAATTCAAAAGCCGGGCCGGGTGTAGAGAAGATTCAATTTGTGAGTGAAGAATCTCTCAAAATCGACTCATCGTCAGCGGTCAGAATTATAATTGACGCTTTGCAGTCGATTGTTTCGGGGACACCATTCCGTATTCCCGATTTCCCCTCTGCCTCTATGCTTGATTCTGAAGCTGACCCCTCTTCTGATTCCTTCATAAATCTTGATGCGCTGCTCCACTCCATGCAGTCGACTGTGCTTCCGGCTCTTGTGGAGACCATAGCCGAAAAATGTATCCCGAAGGAATTGCGTTGCGATGAGGCTCCTTTTCTGGCTGCCTTTCAAGATGAAGTGCTCGCCTACTGTGATTCACATCCCGCCGACATCGCTTCCTTTCTGACATGGTGGAAAGAACGTAAAAAGACAGCATCGATTACTTCACCCGAAGACACCGATGCAGTGAGAATCATGACAATCCACAAATCGAAAGGTCTGGAGTTTGATTGTGTAATCATCCCGGAACTCAGCGAAGATTTCAACAAAGGTAAATCCCGCAAATGGACATGGGTCAAACCTGAAAATCCCTGGGGAGATGCAATTAAACTTCCTGATTATCTTCCGGTCAATATTTCTTCAGCTCTTACGGGAACAGCTCATGAGGATCTGCTGTCATCTTTCAGGGTTGAGGAAGCGGTCGACAGTCTTAATGCCACCTACGTTGCTCTGACACGCGCTGTCAAGGAATTATATATTTTCCTTCCGTGTCCGCAGGAGATTAACCCCAATAAATTGGGTAACACAAAACTCTGGCAGATGCTCTATCAACTTCTTGACAACGCCCCTGAGATAATCACAGCCTCTGTTTCTGCCGACCGGCCTTATCTCCCCTCTCCCGATGAGATAAAAAAACTGTCAGACCTCCGATTCTCATTCGGTGAGAAATTCGTTATCGAATCTTCTGCGCCGGTCAATCAGTCGTCCGACGGAAATGATATAAACCGATCCTTACCAATCAGGGAATATCACATAAACGCTTCACTTCCGATTCTTCAGTTTGTCGAAACAGACGAGAATGGTTCAGCGGCGACGCTTCCCTCACAGGAGGCACGCGAAGAGGGAACACAATTTCATGCCGTCATGGCAAATATCATAACGGCTGCCGATATTGACAAGGCTCTTCAGAAAGCCAGGATATCAGGCGCGGTTTCTTCGGCATGGATCAATCAGAACCGCGAATTTATTGAGAAGGCGATTGCGAGTGTGGAGCAATACGGATGGTTCTCTCCCGGAGTTAAAGTGCTCAACGAACGCTCTCTCGCAACCAGAGGCAACCGCTCCGGTAAAGTGATTGTGAAACGTCCTGACCGCATTATGCTCCATCCGGATGGGAAAGCCATTATAGTAGATTTTAAATTCGGCGAACCTAATTCCGAGTATATCAAACAAGTTCGCGACTATGCAAGCATAATGCGACGTTGTAACGGTGTGACTTCAGTCGAAGGCTACCTTTGGTATGTTTCACTCGGACGTGTCGAAAAAATCCAATTTGGAAATTTCACTCGGAAAGATTAACTTTGCAACAAGAATCAACACAAAAATAATTTTGGATACCGACCCTTTACCAACCGCACCCGCTGCGGTGCAATTGACAATTCTTCTCGCCCGGACCATTGAGTTTCACGCTCCGCAAAATTGGTTTGCCTGGGCAATGATTATTCTGGCAGCTTGCCTGTGTCTTGCAATTTCCGCGTTTGTCTCAGGTTCTGAGATTGCCTACTTCGGGCTGACACGCTCTGAAATAGAAAAACTTGACGAGGAAAAAGAAGACGACCCTCAGATAAATACGGCTGTCACACTGATTAAAAACTCAGAACGACTTCTTGCAACAATTCTGATTTGCAACAACCTCGTCAACATCATGACGGTCGTTCTGCTGACATTTGCAATCAATCACACAGTAGAATTTAACAATCCCGTCGTCAGCTTCCTGCTCCAGACAGTTCTGCTGACATTCCTTCTCCTGCTCTGTGGCGAAATTATTCCTAAACTCATTGCAAGAACCTACACCGTCAGATGGGTAGTAAAAGCGGCTCCGTTCGTAATGTTCTTTTATCGTCTGACCGGACCTCTGGCAATGATTATGGTCAGAAGTTCTTCGATAATAAACCGCATCATAGCGAAAAAACAGGAGACAGTCACAACCGATGTGCTTGAAAAAGCTCTCGAAATTTCAGACATTCAGGAAGGTCAGGAAAAAGAGATGCTTGAGGGAATACTCTCTTTCGGCGAAACGAAGACAAGCGAAATAATGATTTCTCGTGTTGACGTCACCGATATAGAGTATCATGCCACATGGTCTGAAGTGATGCAGGTAATTCTCAATTCGGGTTTCTCAAGAATCCCCGTTTATGATCGTTCGCAAGACACCATACGAGGCATCCTTTACAGTAAAGACCTGCTCCCCTACATCGGGAAACGCGACGATTCATTCCGATGGCAGACGCTGCTCCGTGAGGCATATTTTGTGCCGGAATCACGAATGATTGACGACCTTCTTGAAGATTTCAGAAAGAAAAAAATCCATATCGCGATAGTAATTGATGAATATGGCGGCACTCAGGGAATTGTCACTCTTGAAGATATTATCGAGGAGATTGTCGGAGAGATTGATGACGAATATGACGAACAAAGTTCTCTCTATCGCAAAATAGGCGACGACACTTACATCTTCGACGCGAAAGTGCCCTTGGGCGAATTTTGCCGTGATGTCGACATTGATGAGGAGGAACTCGGAGATATAGGCGATGCTGAAACACTCGCCGGTCTGCTCTTGGAAATAAAAGGAGATTTTCCCGAACGCAAGGAGTCGCTTCAGCGTGGTCCATGCCGATTCTTAGTGGTCAATATCGACAAACACCGAATAACAAAAGTGAGAGTAAACATCGACCGCAAATCTCAGGAATCTGAAAAAGATAACGATTCAAAGTAAGACACTGCACAATGACTGACTTTATATATTGGGAACACCCGACACCTGTCGGAATAATGGTTGCTGAGGTGAGCGGTTGCGAAAACCGCTCCGGACGAACCTGGCTTGAGATGGCTCGCCAGATATATTCTGAAAATGGCAAAGATTCCTATCGGGAAATAAGCCACACACAAACCGGCGCTCCCCTCCTTGAAGGGAGCAATCGCCGAATCAGCATCTCTCACTCCGACCATCTCCTTGTCATTGCGTCTCTTCCGCCGACACCCGAATGTGAGCTTGATTCATACAACCGCCGTTCAGCCCTCGGCATCGACTGCGAACATCCGAACCGCGCTCAGGTCATCAAGGTGCGCAATAAATTCCTCAGTGATGATGAGCAGGCAATGATTCCTGCCGACGATGTAAAACTCAACATTCTTGCCTGGACAATTAAAGAAGCAGTCTATAAAGCCTTACTTCAACCCGGTATTGATTTCCGCAATTCCATTTCAATCCTGTCACTGCCGGAACTTAAAGATTTCGATCCATTTAATGCCGGTGTTTTAGGGAAAGCCCGATTCTTGCCGGAAGGGAATGTCGACATGGAAGAGATGTTTGAAATTTACAGTTATCTCTCCGACGATTATGTCGTCACACTTGCCTTCAATCAGAGGTGTGCCAAATTCAGTGCTCCAAAGAAATAACCCTCAATAATCAACACAATAACTCGATTGTCGACACAATAAAAGCGGAGAGCTCAATTAAGAGTCCTCCGCTTTTATTGTTAACTAACTTATGTCGATCAGTCTCTGTTTCCTCCGAAAATACGAAGAAGGAAGAGGAAGAGATTGACAAAGTCGAGATAAAGATTCAAGGCGCCCATTGTTGCGAGTTTGTCAGCCAACGCCGGGTCAAGATTATACTGTGCAATCTGCTTGATTTGCTGAGTGTCCCATGCCGTAAGACCAACAAAGAGAAGCACACCTACTATTGAGATAACCCACTCAAGGCTTGAACTCTTCAGGAAAATATTGACAACCATAGCGATAATCAGACCGAAAAGAGCCATGTAGCAATATGCGCCGATTTTTGCAAGACTTGACTTAGTGGTATAACCATAGACAGACATTGCAGCAAATGTGCCCGAAGTGATGAAGAAAGTCATCGTGATTGCACGCATGCTGTAAACATAGAAGATGCTTGCAAGCGATGTGCCCATCAAGGCCGCAAAAACACAGAAAAGAATCAATGCTGTGCTTGTCGACATCTTATTCAGACGTGCCGGGATAATCCAAGCCATTGCAATCATTGCAATAAACATTCCCCAGAAGACGAGGCGGTTGCCGAAAATAAAGCTGATCGCTGCGGGTGAAGATGCCACACCAAGCGCACAGAAAGCTGAAATCAGAAGTCCGATGAACATTCTGACATAGACACGTTTCATCACGGAACTAACCTGACGGGTCAAAGCTCCGGAGTCGCCACCTCCATAGTAAGGGGGAGGTGTTTGAGAATTTCTATATTCCATATTATACTGTTCTTAATTGTTGGTTTATTTCACTCTTTTTTCTTGACAAATTCCATTCCGGAATTGTTCATCCCCGAAAAGAATTTTACATTCGTTCCGGCATTTCCATGCCGAGCAGAGCTGCCGCACGCTTTAATGTTCTGGCAACAACGTATGACAGAATAAGTCTCATCTTGCGCACATCATCATTCTCCTCCTTCAACACCGGATAATCATGATAGAACTGGTTGTATTCCTTAGCCAGGTCATAGCAATAGTTTGCTATGAGAGCCGGAGAGAAAGATCGGGCTGCCTCACTGACAACCTGGGGGAAATCGGCAACTTTCTGAATCAATACAGATTCCTTCTCATTCGGCTGAGTCTTTATCTCTCCCTTCGGGTTGAAGTCATCGCCTGCTCTGCGTATGATTGAACGTATTCTGGCATAAGTGTATTGCAGGAACGGACCTGTATTGCCGTTAAAGTCAATTGATTCCTTCGGATTGAACAACATGTTTTTCCGCGGGTCGACCTTGAGAAGGAAATATTTCAAAGCACCCATACCGACCATGCGTGCAACTTCGGCTGCCTCTTCGGACGGCATATCGTTGAAACGGTCGGCTGAAGCCTCCCGTGCGCCTTCAACCATCTTGTCCATAAGGTCATCAGCATCGACCACCGTACCCTCACGAGATTTCATCTTTCCGTCTGGAAGCTCAACCATTCCGTAGGAGAAGTGAGTCAGATCCTTACCCCATTTGAAGCCGAGACGGTCAAGCAGAATTGAAAGAACCTGGAAGTGATAATTCTGCTCATTGCCGACAACATAAATCATCTTGTCGATAGGATAATCCTGATAACGAAGCTTCGCGGTGCCGATGTCCTGAGTCATATAAACCGAAGTGCCGTCAGCACGCAGCAAGAGCTTATGGTCGAGACCTGCATCCGTTAAGTCAGCCCAGACAGAGCCATCTTCCTTGCGGAACATGATTCCTTTCTCCAGACCACCCAAAACCAGATCCTTACCCTCAAGATATGTGTCAGATTCGTAATAAATCTTGTCAAAATTCACACCAAGACGACGGTAAGTCTCGTCAAACCCTTCATAAACCCAGTTGTTCATCATCTTCCAGAGAGCACGCACCTCCTCGTCGCCTGCTTCCCATTTGCGCAACATCTCGCGAGCTTCTGCCATCAGTTCGGAACGTGCCTCAGCCTCCTCAGCCGTCACATTGTCACGCTCCATTATCTCTTTCAGCTCCTGACGGTAATGCTTGTCGAAAGCAACATAGTAATCGCCTATGAGATGATCACCCTTCATTCCTGTCGATTCCGGTGTGGCACCGTTGCCCCACTTCTTCCATGCAAGCATCGACTTACAGATATGAATGCCACGGTCATTGACGATATTGGTCTTGACAACCTTGTCACCGTTTGCCTCAAGTATCGATGCTAGAGAGAAACCAAGAAGATTGTTTCTCACATGACCAAGATGAAGAGGCTTATTGGTATTGGGTGATGAGTATTCAACCATCACAAGCCGAGAGTCTTCTGTCGGCTTTCTGATTCCGAAATCTTCATCTGAGGCGATGTCCGAAAGGGTCTGTGCCCAGAAAGAGGGGTTGACACTCAGATTAAGAAATCCCTTGATGACATTGAACTTCTCAACCGCTGCAACGTCGGCAACAAGTTTTTCTCCTATTTCCTGAGCAGTCATCTCAGGCGACTTCCGGGAAAATTTCAGAAACGGAAACACTACAACTGTCAGATTCCCTTCAAACTCCTTCTTAGTCGGCGACGGATTAACCTTGTCGGCCGGGAAATCAAGCCCGTAAAGTTCCTTGACAGCTTTCGATACTCCCTCGGATATTATCTTTTCAATACTCATTTATCTTCTTTTTTCTAATTAGAATCTTGTAAAAATTCAATCCTCAAATTTACACAATTTCCTTCATATCCACAAGTAGCGCGGTCTTCGGAACATTCCGAAGACCGCGAATAACTTGTAATCAAAAGGTTATCTTCCTCCCTTAATCACACCCGATGGCATTGATGCCGCCGGCAACTGATTAAACGGAAGTTCTTATTTTCCCAGACCGTCGGCAGGTTTAAATTTAACAACCTTGCGGGCAGGAATTTCGATTTTTTCTTTTGTACGGGGATTAAGACCTGTGCGAGCAGGTTTCTCAACAACTGCGAATGTGCCGAAACCGATAAGCTGCACTTTGTCTTCGTTTTCAAGAGCCTGGGCAATTGATTCGAGAGTTGCATCAAGAGCCGCTTTTGCAGCAACCTTGCTCAGACCTGCCTTTGCGGCAATTTCATTTACGAGATCTGTCTTGTTCATATTTTTATATTCTATTATGTGTGTGTTTTCTCATTCCCGGAGAGAACATCTCCTGACCTTTCTCATGGCTCACATGAAAAAATAACTATCTTCTGTCTAAGAGCCACAAAAAATCATCTGACAAATTTAATGGTTTATATTTCTATTAACAAATTTTCACACCATAATTATCATGCCAACTGCGTATTTTTCACAATTTTGAATGTCTAATCATGACGATTAACTTTTTTTAACATGGTTTTTTCTTAAATTTGCACCCTATTAAGATTCAGACCGCACTTATCTATGGCTAATTTCAACTCATCCGGATGGTTTTCATCCATCCCTCCGGTGACTAAAAATCTTATTATAATCAACATCATCGTATGGCTGGCTGAAATAATCGTGCCGGGATTCAGTTCAACTCTTCTTCGGTTTGGAGGGTTGCACTTTTATAAGGCAGAGAGTTTCAATCCTGTTCAGCTCGTCACCTACATGTTTCTTCATTCTCCAAGCTCCATTGCCCACATCCTCTTCAACATGTTCACTCTCTGGATGTTTGGCAGAGTGCTTGAGCAAGTCTGGGGTGCACGTCGTTTTCTTATCTTTTACTTTGTCTGTGGCATCGGTGCGGCCGTGGTTCAGGAAGCAGTCTGGGCTCTTACCTGGCAACATGACTACATTGCGGGAATCGCCCCTCTCAACGGCAGAACATACGACTCCATGAAACAGATTGTTGACATGGCTGCGGCTCAAGGAAATACATATTTCAAAGAAGGGATGAATATGTATCTGAATCAGATGCTTACTGTCGGAGCTTCCGGTGCAATTTTCGGACTATTGCTCGGATTCGCTTTCGTCTTTCCAAACATTCCGATGTATCTATTTTTCATTCCGGTTCCGATAAAAGCCAAATATATGGTTGCAGGTTATGCCGTGCTCGAATTCTTTCTCGGCATCGGTTCGTCAACAAGCACTGTCGCCCACTTCGCTCATCTCGGAGGTCTAATCTTCGGTCTTATTCTCCTGCTCATCTGGAAGAAACAGGGCACCCTTCGCGGCCCGAATTTTTAACGACATGAATTTCAAAGGATTGGTTCAACACTTGCTGCTCTCACTGAAAGAGAAAAAAGCTCTGGCAATTCTGATATGGATTAATATCGGCATTTCATTGCTTGTGCAGATTTTTCACCTTTACAATGTAATCTCAGGAGATGTCATCAATCCGCTTTTTTCTATACTTGCCCTTCCCTCCGGATGGTCTAATCTGGCGGTACAGCCGTGGTCGGTGCTGACATATATGTTTGTGCAATCCTCACCGCTGCATCTCATTTTCAATCTTATAGCTCTTTATTGGTTTGGCAGATTAATTTATGACAGTGTCGGCAAACCGATTGTCAACCCCGTTATCCTTTATTTCACCTGCGGAATTGCTGCCGCAGTGTGTTTTGAAATTTATCTCGCTGCCATCCACGACACCAACTCTCTGAACCTGCTTACCGGAGCATCAGGCGCGGCTATGGGAATCATGGGATTCACCGCAACCGTAATGCCTTCAATCCGATTCTCCTTTTTCAATCTCTTCAACCTCACGCTACGACAGATAGCAATCATTATCTTTATTGTTTCCTTCCTTTCCGGTGTGGAAACAAATTCCGGTGGAATCGCAGCTCACTGCGGAGGATTGATTGCCGGAATATTATTTGCTCTCATCTTTCAAAAAAGAAGAAAACAGACACCAAATCCTAAATTTCATATCAAGCTTAAGCCAATCGAGAATCCCGACAAACGTCTTGACGAGATTCTTGATAAGATTTCATCCTCAGGGTATTCTTCATTGACTGAGATTGAAAAGAATGAACTGATTTTTATAACCAACCACCTTAAAAATCGAAAATGATTACTCGCTCACTTCTGAAATTAATAGCAAAAATCGCCTCGATTGTCCTATACATTCTGACAATATTTTCAGGCTTCGGAGGAAAGTTCAACCCGGAATTTTTCACGATTCCCGCCATCATGACCCTCATCTTTCCTCTCCTTGTGATTCTCACTCTTATCGTTTCAATATGCTGGTTAATCTCACGCAAGTTCATTACAGGTGGGCTCGGATTGCTTGCCCTCTTCCTGACCATGAGTTCAATCCGTATGGCTGTGCCAATCGGGTTTCCTGAGAAAGCTCCAGAAAATGCTGTGACATTTAAAATCCTGACATTCAATTCACTTCATTTTGACGATATAAGCCAACCTGATTCAGAAGAGCAACGCGCGATTCATTTCCTTATGGAATCAGGCGCAGATATTATTTGTCTTCAGGAACTCAAGACTTTCTTCGAAGACTGGGAAATGAAAAAAGATGTGCCCCCTGCTCTTCTCGATTCCCTTTGGAAAATCTATCCTTACCGTGCAACCCACGATGGCTTCAACGACCTGAAAGTACTTTCAAAATATCCGGTTAAGTTTATAAAACCCTTGTCATCACAGGTCAGTTTCACACCCTCATTCGCTGCCTTCAGAACAGATATAAAAGGTAATAAGCTGATTGTGGTCGATGTCCATCTCACCTCTTATAATCTGACCCAAAAAGAACAGAACGTTGTGACGGATGTGAAATCTGTAAACTCAGCGAAATCAAGTGTCAAGGAGTTTAAGCAGAGCATCTATGCCAAAATGAAAGAATCATTTCGAAACCGCAGCGTCGTTGCCGATGAAATTATCGAAACAGTCAAAGATGTAAACTGTCCGATAATCATCTGCGGAGATTTCAACGATGTTCCGGCTTCGTGGACCTATCGAAAATTTATTGATGCCGGGTTCAAGGATGCCTACAGCATGACATCATTCGGCCCGACTCCAACCTTCAACAAACATCTCTTCCTTTTCCACCTCGACCAGATTCTCTTTCGGGGCAACCTCCTTCCTCTGCGTTCCGGCCGTCTCAATCTTGACACTTCCGACCATTATCCGGTCGAGGCTGAATTTGCCTTTGTCAAAGATCCGTCCGATTAACAAGGCTCCGGACCGGTGCCTTTGCTTATTCAACTTATTTATGCTAAATTTGCACACTAAGTAAGTTTCGATAATTAGTTTATATTAAGATTCGAAATTAATCTTAGCAAGATTTGAACTTGCGAAGATGGAGTTATGGGGGTCCATAATGACTGATGAGCAAGTTTGAAGATTACAATATTAATCCGAAGATTGATATAAGCTAATTATTGAAACTTACTTGAAGACAATTCTTTAACCTTCAAATAGAAATGACCAAGAAATTCTTATCAATGGCTGCTGCCTGCATGCTGGCAGCTCCGGTTGTCACCGCAGTGGCAGAGAATCCGTTCCTTGCCCCCTACGACACCAAGTATGAGATTCCTCCGTTTGAGAAAATCTCTACCGCTGATTTCATCCCGGCAATCAAAGCCGGAATCGAACAGCAGAAACAGAATCTTTTTGCAATCACTGCCAACCGCGCGGTGCCCGATTTTGACAACACAATCCTCCCCCTTGAAAATCTATCTCCGATTCTTGACCGTGTAGCAGCTGTCTTCTATCATTTTGACGGTGCAATGTCAACCGATGAGTTTGCTGCAATGGCGGAAGAGGCAATCCCGATGCTCAATGAAGCCTCAAACATGGTGAACCTTGATGACGCTCTGTTCCAGAAAGTCAAAAGTGTCTATGACAATCGCACCAAAATGGGACTCTCAAAAGTTCAGCAGCGTCTTGTCGAAAAAATCTACCGCCAGTTTGAACAGCAGGGTGCCGCTCTGCCCGCCGACAAAAAAGCTGAACTGGTAAGAGTCAACGACGAAATTTCAAAACTGTTCATTCAGTTCAACAAAAATCTGCTGAACGCAACAAACAGTTTCTTTATCACAGTCTACGATAAAAACGACCTTGCCGGTCTTCCCGAATCTTCAATCGCTCAGGCTGCCGAAGAAGCTAAATCAAGAGGTCTCGACGGACTTTGGGTCTTCACTCTTCACGCTCCCAGCCGTCTGCCGGTGCTTCAGAGTGCCGACAACCGCGGTCTGCGCGAAACAATGTATAAGGGTTACACAAGCCTTGCATCTTTCGGTGATTACAACAACTATCCTGTAATCGAAAAGATCATCAAGCTCCGTAATGAGAAGGCTAAAATCATGGGCTTTGACAACTTCGCGCAAATGATGACCTCCCGCGTGATGGCAAAAACTCCCGAAAATGCCGAAAACCTTCTTCTCCAGGTGTTTGAACCTGCAGTGAAACGTGCCGGCGAGGAAGTTGCCGACATGCAGAAATATGCAGATAATCATGGCGACAACATCACAATCGAGCCTTGGGATTATTACTATTATGCTGCTAAGGTCAAGAAAGATAAATACGATCTTGATGAAAATGAACTCCGCCCTTATTTCTCTCTTGACAATGTGCTGAAGGGTCTCTTCTATTGCGCTGAAAAGCTCTACGGCATCAAGATGGTTGAAATGCCTGACGCTCCTAAATATATGGATGAAGTGACTGTCTACGACGTGCAGGACGCTAAGACCGGGGAACATATCTCTGTCTTCATGACCGACTATTTCCCCCGTGCTTCAAAACGTCAGGGCGCATGGATGGAAGAAATGCAATCTGCAGGAGTCTATGAAAACGGCGAATACAAACGCCCCATCGTCTACAATGTCGGCAACTTCACTCGTCCTGCCGGCGACACCCCCGCTCTTCTCACACTCGATGAGGTTGAAACAACTTTCCATGAGTTCGGCCACGCTCTCCAGGGAATGTTGACAAGAGCTCCTTACAAATCTCTTGCCGGAACTCATGTCGACCGCGACTACGTTGAGATGTGTTCTCAAATCAACGAGCATTGGGCAACCGATCCTGAAGTGCTGAAAATTTATGCGCGTCACTATCAGACAGGCGAACCGATGCCTCAGGAGTTAATCGACAAAATGCAGGCTGCCTCTAAATTCAATCAGGGCTTCACTGTGACAGAACTTACAGGCGCTGCTCTCCTTGACCTTGCATGGGGTAAGACAGATGGCGAAAATATCAATGTGCCCGAATTTGAAAGCGTGTTTGCTGAAAAAATCGGAATGCCTAAAGAAATAACCTACCGCTATCGCTCACCCTATTTCAAACATATTTTCGGTGATGACGGCTATGCTTCAGGCTATTACACCTACCTTTGGGCTCAGGTGCTCGAAGCTGACGGCTGGGAACTCTTTGAAGAAAAAGGAATCTTCGACCCCAAGACTGCTGCTTCATTCAAGAAAAACATCCTTGAAAGCGGCGACACTGAAGACCCCATGGTTCTGTTTGAACGCTTCCGCGGTCATAAACCGGATGCAAAAGCCCTTCTCCGTCTGAGAGGTCTCGACAAATAATCATACCGATATATTCTGAAAAACGGCAGGCAAAATGTATCAAACATCTTTTGCCTGCCGTTATTATTTATAAAGAACGATTATGGACATTGATATAATTATGATGAGACGCGCCTTGCAATTAGCGGCAAACGGTGAAGGATTCACTTCGCCCAATCCGATGGTTGGCGCGGTAATAACAGATTCCGACGGGAAAATAATCGGCGAAGGGTGGCATCGTCGGTTCGGCGGCCCGCATGCCGAAGTCAACGCAGTCAATTCTGTTAAAGATAAATCAAAATTGTCTCAGGCTACCATCTATGTTACGCTTGAACCCTGCTCACACTATGGTAAGACTCCCCCATGTGCCGAACTGATTGTCAAATCAGGATTCCACAGGGTGGTTGTCGGGGCTCCCGACCCTAATCCGCTCGTAGCCGGAAGAGGTATCAGAATGATTCGCGAAGCCGGAATTGAGGTGACCGAAAACGTGCTTCGCGACGAATGTATTGAATTTAACCATCGTTTCATGACAGCCCACACTCTCCACCGCCCGTGGATTCAACTCAAATGGGCTCAAACATCCAACGGATTCATTGCCGGGAAAGATGACAATGATACGATTCATCCTATCAAAATTTCCAATCCGGCGTCTACAATCCTTATGCACCGTCAGCGCGCGCTGACCGACGCAATAATGGTCGGCACAAACACTGTCATAATCGATAATCCCTCGCTTAACCTACGTTACTTCCCCGGGCTGACTCCACGACCGGTAATCTTCCGTTCTGACAGAATCCCGGCTTCTGCCAAAGTGCTTCAATCCGATCCTATAATCTTTGATACGAAACTTCCTCTTGCGGAAAATGTCAGATCCCTTTACTCTGATTTCAAATTGACTTCATTGATGGTTGAAGGGGGCGCCGAACTGTTGAAGAGTTTCATCGATGCCGGACTATATGATGAAATAAGAATAGAAATGTCTCCGGTTGAATGTGAGAAGGGGATTCCGGCTCCTCAACTTCCTGCCGGACTACCGATGCCGCAAATAACCACCGTCGGAGATAATCAAATCTTCACCTATCGAAAATCTATCATTGATTACTTTTCGGCCGGATAGTGAACGACTGATTGGCTGACCGGACTGAGACAGTTGAAGCAGCAGATGAGCAGACCGACAATTCAATGCCGTATTTTTCGTTTGACTGATTCGTTTTTTTATGCTATATTTGCAAGTTGAAAAGTTGCAACCACTTAGCAAAATCTGCAACCTTTTCTCTCGGAAACAACCGTAACATTCTGAAAACGTGAAATTTAATTACAAATACACTTCTGGTATTCTCCAGACACTATTATTGTTGATTGCTACTATCGGAGTCACCGGCTGCAATGAGAAGACCTCGTCTGAAGAGATTTACTCTCCGTCTTCATCTGTTGCTGTCACTGCTTTTTCTCTTAAAAGCGACCAAAAAGTTGCAAAAGACCTTGATTCTGTTTTCTTTTCGATTGATCTTGACAAGAAAATAATCTATAATGCCGATTCTCTTCCGAAAGGCACTAAAATCGACCGTCTTGTCCCCATCATTTCTTATCCCTCGACTGTTTCCGCGGCAACTATAATCATGCAGGGAGACCGCCTGACATCTCAGTCGGATTACAAGAAAAATCCGTCGGACACGCTCGACTTTTCAGGCTTAACCATTCTGCGACTGACAGCGGAAGACGGGAAAACAACCGTTGACTACAACATCAAAGTCAATGTCCACAAAATGGAGCCGGATTCCATCTATTGGGCTTCACTTCGCTCAACCGCTCTCCCCTCTTCTTCAGCAACACCGACCGCTCAGAAAACCGTGTTTTATGACAATAAGGTCTATTCACTGATAGAAGAAAACAACGGAACGCTGTCTCTTGCTGTCAGCTCTGACCTCTTCGGAGCGAAATGGAATAAATCGCAGGTTAACACCTCAAAACCTGTTGAGATTAATTCATTTACTGCCTCTGACAATAAATTTTACATCCTTTCTGAAGATGGCGAACTGTTGGAATCATCCGACGCTCTGACTTGGACCTCAACCGGAGCCGTATGGAGCCGTATCCTCGGCGCATACGGTGATAAATTACTCGGACTGCGCATTGCTGAAGGCGGACTTGTTCACACATCATGGCCTGAAGGTTCTTTCAGCGAAACTGCACTTGAATCTGACTTCCCGATCTATGATTCGTCAAACATGGGAATCATTTCAACCCGCTGGGCAAAGAATCCTATCGCTCTCATCTACGGAGGTGTCACCTCGCAGGGCGATTTTTCATCACAGACATGGGGATTTGATGGCACACACTGGGTTAAACTGAGTGGCAGCAAAATGCCGGAACTTTCACAAGGCATCCTTATACCTTACGTCGATTATCGCGCAACAACCTCTCAATCGATTCGTAATGAATATCCCATCTGGCTTCTGCTTGGTGGTAAGAAAACTAACGGTGAGATGAACCGCACCGTCTATATATCCTATGACAACGGTGTGAATTGGCGCGCTGCCGACTCAGGGATGCAGTTGCCCGACTTCTTCCCGAGCATTGCCGGTGCCGACGCAATCGTCATTTCCGCTCAGAAAGAATTCCAACTCAGTAATCTCTGGAAAAACCGGGCGTTTAAAACGCGCGGTGTAAGTGTCGACAATGGCACAGTGACATGGGACGCTCCCTACATCTTCCTCTTCGGAGGCACCGACAAGAATGGCAGTCTCAACTCCCAGATCTGGCAAGGTGTGCTTGGAAGAGTGCTTGACACTCCCCTCTTCTGATTAATCACAATCATCTTCATCGAAACAGAATGAAAACTCTCAGACTTCTCGCATGTTTGATTCTTCTGACCTTCGCTTCGCAGATAGCAAAGGGTCAGGAGGATTACCGCTTTGACATAGGCGGCGGCTTCGGCATGACCGGGTATCTGGGCGACGCAAATAAATCAAACCTCTGGAAAAATCCCGGATGGGATTTCCAGGCTCTCCTGAGATATATCATCAATCCGCGATTCGGACTCAAGACAAATGTCTATGTCGGCTCCCTTCGGGGTGATACCTCAACAATGACAGATGTTCTGCCCGACAACGCGAACTTCAAATTTTCGACTACTTTCTATGAGGTTGGAGAACTCTTCGAGTTTAACTTCTTCAACTTCGGAATCGGTGAGACTTACCGTAAGCTGAAACGCTTTTCGCCTTATATAACCGCCGGAGTCAGCGCCACAATCTGGACCGTTGACAGCAAAACAGGTGTCGCTTTCACAATGCCTGTCGGATGCGGTGTCAAATTCAAAATAAACCGCCGACTGAACCTCGGTCTTGAATTTCTGATGAAAAAAACATTTACCGACCGTCTCGACGGCGACAACCTGAAAGACCCTTACGGCATAAAAAGCGATTTCATGAAGAACACCGACTGGTATTCAACCTTTACGGTCACTCTAAGTTATGAGTTCAGCAAACGGTGTGCCGTCTGCAATTACAAAGATTAAACGATGAACGAGCAACAGAACAGCAACATAGCCGAAGGCATTAACAGGAATCTACTCCCGCGTCATGTCGCAATAATCATGGATGGCAACGGACGTTGGGCGAAACGCCGCGGTCTGCCAAGAAGCGACGGTCATGCAGAAGGTGTGAACACTGTCAGACGCATCACACGCCTGTCGTCTGACCTGGGCATCGACTATCTGACACTCTATGCCTTCTCGACAGAAAACTGGAATCGTCCGAAAGAAGAAGTCGACACTCTGATGCACCTTATAAGCTGGGCTCTTGAAAGAGAAATTCCGGAACTGCTCGCTAACAATGTGCGCATGCTCATCATCGGCGATCTTGACCGTATTCCGGAGGGTCCGAGAAATGTCCTGCTCGGATGCCTCGAAAAGACCGCTCATTGCACCGGACTCCGCCTGGTCCTCAGCCTTAGCTACAGCTCACGATGGGAAATCACTGAAGCCGCTAAAAAAATTGCCCGCAGGGTTGCCGCAGGAGAACTTTCTATCGACAATATTGACGAAGCGACAATCTCCGATTCACTTGCTACAAAAGGGATTCCCGACCCGGACATACTGATTCGCACCGGTGGCGAAAAGAGGGTGAGCAACTACCTGCTCTGGCAGATTGCATATTCCGAATTTTTCTTCACCGACACCTTGTGGCCTGACTTCGATGGCGCTGAATATCGTCGGATTCTCGAAGAATTTGCCGGAAGAGAACGCCGGTTCGGCAAGACAAGTGAACAAGTCAACCCTAAATCAAACTAAACCTCAACGATTATTATCCCCCACAATCCATATATGTTAAGTCTCAAAAAGATTCTACCGATTCTTATGCTTCAGCTTGGCTGCGGTTTTTCTGCCTTTGCGCAGACTAATGACAATGTGCAGCCTGCTCCGGCTCTAACGGCTGATACCATTTACACGCCCGAAGTTATATATTCGCCTATTCCGAAAACCTACGAAATAGCCGGCATTAAAGTGACCGGTGTGAAGCAGGTGGAAGATTACATCATTATCGGATACTCCGGCCTTTCTGTGGGGGAAAGAATCGAAGTTCCGGGCGATGCCATCTCCAACGCCGTGAAACGTTTCTGGAAGCAAGGCCTTTACTCAAAGGTTGAAATAAATATCGAAAAAATTGCAGGCGACAAAATATGGCTGGAAATTTCACTTCGTCAGCAACCTCGTCTGTCAGAAATAAGATATGAAGGCACCAAGGGAGGCGAAAAGAAAGAACTGAACGAAAAACTCCACATGGTTGAAGGGCAGCAGCTGACTCCCAATATCATTGCGCGCGCCCGACAGATCATCCAGGAATACTATGAAAAGAAGGGTTTCAAAAACGCTGTTGTGAAAATCACACAGTCTCCCGACCTTTCTAAAGAGAATCAGGTCATTCTTAACGTCTATGTCGACCGTCACAACAAAGTGAAGGTGCATAAGATTTATGTCGATGGCAATGAGGTGCTTTCAGACGGCAAGGTGAAGCGCGCCATGAAAAAGACCAATGAAAATGGCAACCTTCTGAATCTCTTCAAACAAAAGAAATTTGTCGACACCGATTTTAATGACGATAAGGTCAGAATCATCGACAAGTATAATGAGCTGGGTTATCGCGATGCCCGCATCACACACGATTCCGTTGCACGCTATAACGACAAGTCTGTCGATGTCTTCCTGACTGTCGATGAAGGTAAGAAATATTATATCAGCGACATATCATGGGTTGGCAACACTGTCTATCCGACTGAGACACTCAACACGATGCTCGGCATCTATCCCGGCGATGTCTATAATCAGAAACGACTTAACAAACGCACAATGGAAGATGAGGATGCCGTGGCCAATCTCTATCTCGACAATGGTTATCTGTTCTTCCAGCTCGTGCCGATCGAAGAGCAGGTGAAAGGTGACAGCATTGCCCTTCAGATGCGTATTCTCGAAGGTCCGCAGGCACGCATCAACCGCGTTGTCATCAATGGCAACGACCAGCTTTATGAAAAAGTAATCCGTCGTGAACTTCGTGTGCGTCCGGGCGAACTTTTCTCAAAGAGTGACTTGATGCGCTCCTATCGTGAGATTGCGGCAACCGGTCATTTCAACCCCGAATCAATGGATATCCGCCCTGAGCCTAACGAATCAGACGGAACTGTCGACATCGTGTTCAATCTTGAATCAAAACCCAACGACAAGATTCAGCTTTCTCTCGGATGGGGTCAGACAGGCATTACCGGTCAGGTGGCTCTCTCATTCTCCAACTTCTCGATGAAGAACCTCTTCAACCCGTCAAGTTATCGCGGCATCATTCCGCGTGGCGACGGACAGACTTTCTCCATCTCGGCGCAGACCAATGCTAAATATTACCAGAGTTATAACATTTCGTTCACCGATCCCTGGGTTGGTGGCCGACGTCCGAACTCTGTGTCTGTTTCTCTTGACTATTCAAGAGCAACCGGCATCAACGGCAGCTATTACAACGAAAACTGGTATAACAGCTACATGAACTCACTTTGGGCAAACGGTTCATACGGCACTAACTATTACAATAACTACTCTTACCAGAATGCCTACGACCCCAACAAGGTGCTTCAGCTCGCAGGGGTTTCAGCAGCATTCGGAACACGTCTCAGCTGGCCCGACGATTACTTTACGCTGCAGGCTTCTATCGCCTACAGATGGTATTATCTGAAAAACTGGGATTACCTCTATTATATGCACAATGGCACATCAAACTCTCTGACACTTGGAGTGACATTGGCGCGTACAAGTATCGACAATCCAATCTATACACGTCGTGGCTCGCAATTCTCGCTTGAAGCTATGGTGACTCCTCCCTGGACAGTATTCCAGAAGAAGGATTACAAGAAACTCACTTACGAGGCAAACACCCTCGGCATGCAATCGGCTGAGACAGAACTTTACAAATGGATTGAATATTGGAAGATAAAATTCAAAAGCAAGACATTCACCCCGCTCACTGACCCCGACGGACAATGGACACTTGTATTGATGACTCGCGCTGACATCGGCCTTCTCGGTTCATTCAACAAATATTATAAGACTCCGTTTGAAACGTTCTATTTCGGTGGCGACGGCATGACAGGTTCTTACACTTACGCAACAGAGACTGTCTCTATGCGTGGTTACGAAAACGGTCAGTTCACACCGAGTGGTTATGAGGGTTACGCTTACGGCAAATTCACCATGGAGCTTCACTTCCCGTTCCTTCTTCAGCCAAGCACCACAATCTATGCGCTTGCCTTCGTTGAAGCCGGCAACTGCTGGAGCTCGGTGCGTGAGTTCTCTCCCTTCAACCTGAAACGTAGTGCCGGTGTCGGAGCACGCATCTATCTCTCGATGCTCGGTTTCCTCGGCATTGACTGGGGTTATGGTTTCGACAAAGTGTGGGGTCGTCGAGGCGGAAGTCAGCTCCACTTCGTGCTTGGTCAGGAATTCTGATGATTCTTCCGACACAGATGATTCTTCCTTTTGAATTGGATAAGATGTAACTTTTTAAGACTTTTCGCGTTATTAATAAATAACAGAAAGTTAATAACAACGGAAAAGATTTCGTTTTAAACAATCGAATATCCTATGAAGAAATTTATTCTTGCAATCAGCCTGGCTCTTATCGGAGTCTTCGCAGCATCCGCCCAGAAGTTCGCTCTGGTCGATATGGAATATATCTTGAAAAACGTTCCCGCCTATGAAATGGCCAACGAGCAGTTGAACCAGGTTTCTCAAAGATGGGAAAAGGAGGTCAATGAGCTTTCAAAAGAAGCTGAGACAATGTATAAGAATTACCAGTCGGAGATGGTGTTTCTGACCGACGACCAGAAGAAAAAGCGCGAAGAAGAGATTACAGCCAAAGAGAAAGAAGCTGCTGAGGCCCGCTACAAATATTTCGGTCCGGAAGGTGAGCTTTACAAAAAACGTCAGTCTCTGATGAAGCCGATTCAGGAAGATGTCTATAATGCCGTCAAATCTGTTGCTGAAGAGAAAGGGTATCAGGCAATTTTTGACCGTGCCTCATCTCAAAGCATTGTGTTCGCCTCTCCGAGAATTGATGTGAGCAACGAAGTGCTGTCAAAACTTGGCTACTCCAACAAATAATGAATTATAAATAACAATAACCATATCAAGATTAAATCTGATTCTAAAAATTATGATTAAGAAACTTCTGTTCGCCGTTATGCTGGCGTTTCCGATGCTCCTCTCTGCCCAGACTCTGAAAGTGGGTCTCGTTGACCTTAACACAGTGATGGCAGCTATGCCCGAAATGACTCAGGCACAGACAAAACTTCAGGATGTTCAGAAAAAATATCAGGACGAAGCTCAGAAACTTGAAGACGAAATGAAGCGTCTCTACGATGAGTTCCAGAGCATGCCTGACACTGAACTTCCCGCAATCAAAGAACGCAAAGCTCGCGAACTTCAGGACTATCAGCAGAAAATGCAGAACTTTGAGCAGAGCGCAATGCAGGATCTTCAGAAAATGCAGAATGAACTGATGGCTCCTATCGTTGCTAAAATCAACCAGGCCGTTGAGTCGGTTGGTAAAGAAGGTGCTTACTCTCTGATTCAAGTAAAAGAACCTCAGCTGACTCTTTATTATGCCAACCCTGTTGTTGACATTACCAATGACGTAAAAGCAAAACTCGGCATCAAATAATTTAGCCGGTAACGACATTTAAGAGCGGCCGCTGTTCTCACTATGTTTCATGGGAACAGAGGTCGCTTTTTCACCCTTAAGAGTTAGAAAAAACTTCTCCGATAATGAAGAAAAACACTCCGGGACCCATTGGCGTATTCGACTCCGGATATGGCGGTCTGACCATCCTTAAAGACATTCAGAAACGACTTCCGGAATATGATTATCTCTATCTGGGAGACAATGCCCGCGCTCCTTACGGCTCCCGTTCCTTCAGGCTCGTGTATCAGTTCACCCTCGAAGCCGTCAAGAATTTATTTGAAGCCGGTTGTAATCTTGTCATCCTTGCCTGCAACACTGCCTCGGCAAAAGCATTGCGCACCATTCAGCAGAACGACCTCCCCGGCATCGACGCCAACCGTAGAGTTCTGGGTGTTATCCGCCCTACTGCCGAATATATCGCCTCCACCTCAAGCCGGCACACGGCTGTGCTCGCAACTCCGGGCACGGCGCAGAGCAAATCATACACAATTGAAATCGACAAGCTGAACCCGGCAATTCGCGTTACGGAAAAAGGGTGTCCCATGTGGGTGCCGATTGTGGAAAACGGTGAGGCCGCAAATGACGGTGCCGACTGGTTTGTAAAAAAATATATTAATGAGGCGCTGGCAACCGATCCGGAAATAGATACTTTCGTGCTCGGTTGCACCCATTATCCGGTTCTTCTTCCGAAAATCCGGCAGTTTTCTCCGCAAGAGATAAGAATTGTTACACAAGGTGAGATTGTTGCCGACTCTCTGGCTGATTATCTGTCGAGACACCCTGAAATGGACAGATTATGCACAAAGGGTGGAGAAACACGTTTTCTGACCACTGAAGACTCTGATAAGTTCGACAGATTAGCCGCAATGTTTTTGCAATATCCTGTTTCATCTAATAAAATTTCAATCCCATGACATTTGAAGAGATTAAAAAATCAATCGCCGGTCTTACTCCTGAGCAGGCAATTGAAAAACTTAACGCAATCCTCTCTGAAAATCCCGATAACGACGATGCTCTCACAATCCGGGGCATGAAATATTGGAGTTGCGGAAATCGTGCTCTCGCAATCAACGATTATCTTGCTGCCATTAAAATTAATCCTGAGAGTAAGGCGGTGCAGGCGTTGAAAGCAACAAACGAAATTCTTGATTATTACAACAAGGATCTCTATAATCCCTGATTTGGCCACATATATCTCCTGATTAAACAACATATATGCCTTGATTTGACTACAAACATGTCCTCCTGTGGCAGCCGCTTTTACAAAACACTTTCACAATCAGATTTTTTTATGAGATTTAACAAGCTGTTATATATTTCCGCTCTCCTGCCTCTGTCATTAAACGTGACAGCGCAGCACATAAAGGAATCTTATATTGATTGGGGTGTTCGCGGGTCAGAGTTTGCGTCGGCTCTCAATAATTGGGAAAAAGGGAATAAATGGAGCGAGGACGATAATTTTTTCATTTCAAGAGTGCGTCCTAAGACTCGCTTCCGTAACGCTTCGACACAGGTCAATCCGTCATTGACCGAGACAAACGATAAGAAGCTTATATTTTGGGTCCCGATTAACAACGAAGCCTTCAATGCTCTCCCCGATGGGGTCTTCGATAGTGAGGTGTTTCCAATGTGGTCATACATAACTCACTATGGCAACTGGTCGGCAAAACTTCTGCGTATCCCCGGCAATTTTGCCGATGTGGCTCACAAGAACGGCGTTCCCGTAAGCGGTCTTGCAGCTATTCCTTTCGGCAACATCTCTAAAGAATGGTCGCAAGGACTGAATAATCTGGCTGCGGTCGGTGCAGAGAAACTGGCTGACTACATGGAATATTATGGCATTGACGGTGTCGGCTATAATTCCGAGTTTACGGCTCCACCCACGCTTGTAGCCGATCTTCGTAAGCTTCACGAAGACCTTTATCATACCCTTCGTGATTCGGGACGTAATCCGCTCATGGAAATCATCTGGTATGACGGAACAGCCGATAATGGTCAAATAGAGTTCGATTATGGGTTGTTGCCCTATCATAATCTGGAGAACTGGGGATATGGCGATAATATCAGGTCGTCTCTCTTCTTCAACTACAATTGGAATTATAACGGCAGCGGCTCGCTGCTGAGTGATTCTCAATGGACTGCCCGCGAATATGGGCGCAGTCCGTTAGATCTTTACTGCGGAATAAACCTGCAAGGGAAAGAGCCTAAAGGATGGACCGATAAAATATGGACTCTCCTTAAAGACTATAATTTATCAATCGGTCTTTGGGGTGCTCATTCTCAGAATATGTTTTTTGAGAGTCGTGCTGAAAAAGGTCCCCGCCCTGAAACAGGACAGCGTTCTTACTTGAATCGTGTGATAAAATGGTTTACAGGTGGAACGTGCAATCCCGTAAACACTCCCGCGATTAACAACTCCCTCATAATAGCTGCCGACAATGATGACTTTTTCGGAATGTCGAAAATGATGTCAGCCCGCTCGGCATTGAAATGGAATCTGTCGGAAGAACCATTCATCACCTATTTTAATCTCGGCAACGGCAAATTCTTCAACTATAAAGGGGAGAGAAGTCACAATTCCGAGTGGTATAACATTGGCATACAAGATTATCTGCCAACATGGATGTGGTGGTTTTCCAATAAGTTTCTGGGAAGAAACCAGGCAGATGTCGCCCGGAATGGTCTGAAAGCAGAATTTGTGTGGGATGACGCCTGGATGGGGGGAAGCCTGATTCGGATTGCCGGGTCAACATCCGAAGAATATCTCCACCTCTTCAAAACAGAATTTCCGGTTGAAGCCGGCGATGTTGTCACCCTGCGCTATAAGATTATAGACGGTTCGTCGGATGTCTCTCTTGTGATGTCGGCAAAAGGAACGGAGACAACTGAATCTGCTGTCCGGGCCATGTCTCAGTCTGAAAAGAAAGGTATCTGGATTGAAAAGAAATTTATTATTGGAGAATCGTTTGCATCCTTGGCAGGGAATGAGGTGGCTATGGTGGCAATAAACTTCAAAAATGCCGACAATCTCGACCTTCGACTTGGAGAATTTTCAATCATACGCCCTGATGTTACTGCAAAACGTCCCTCTTCTCCCATCATAGAGAAAGCTGAGATCCTATCTTCACGCCACAACGGATTTGATGGTAAGATTATCTTCAATATGCCCAACGACAAGGGGAATGATGTCTGCCACAACATTGATGTCAACACCTCTCTTTTTAAGCTCTATGCTCGTGAGGATGGGAAAGAGCCTGTCTTGATGGGTCTTACAACGTCGTGGGCAGGATTGCTCTTCTCCGTGCCTGTCGATTATGACCATGACAAGAATGTCTGTCTCGGAGTGTCCGCCATGTCGCTCGACATGACAACCGAAAGCGATATTGCATGGAGCAATCCGATGTCACTCGCTCCCACCTACGAGATGTCTGACAAAATCGCAGTCAGTAAGGAGATAATCAAACCCGGAGAACCATTCTCTGTGGGTTATGTGGATTCTTTTCACTCTCCCGGTTCATGGATAATCTCGGATGAATCCGGCAATCAAATCGCATCAAGCGACAATTCCACCGATATTTCACTCTCTGATGGAATTGAAAAACCGGGCACCTATTCGCTAAGAGTTACCGGCGTTGAAACAATCAATGGTGAAGAAATTGAGACAACCCGTAACTTCCCGTCATTCATTCAGATAACACGGGAAGATAGTGGTAATGTTCCTGTGATTCTCTCTGCCACGGTCAATGGAAAGTCAGATGAGTTCATATCGCTCGCCGAAGGTTGTGAATCTGCAAAGCTTGAATTTAAATCAGAGCCGGGCGAGGGTGTATTATCTCGTGGTGTCAAGGTCGGAGAATCCGGATTCGGCTTCAGGTTTGCCGACACGGCATTATCTCCCGGACAATCCTTCTCCGTCTCATTCTGGCTGAAGCCCGACACATTCTACAATCACTCATCACAGTTGCTTAACATCCGTGACAAGATGGATCAATGGCCTAACAATAACAGAGGCTGGTTCTGGCATACTGTCGATGAAAACGGCATTACAGATTCATTTACATTACGAATGAAATCCGGCGAAAATGTTGATTATAGGTTTGATAATACTCGCATCGAACCCGGCATCTGGCATCATTTCGCTTACACGTTCGACTTCGATAATGAAGGTAACCTGATGGCACACTTCTTCCTCGATGGCGAAGAACAGAGAGTAACCTCATGGTCGCGCGGAGATGAACAGCATCCCGACACTCCCCTCTATCAAGGCACACCTTACGCATGGAGCAATAACAATGTGGTCGCTGTCGGTGGATTCCTTCATAACTCCGGGTCAGTCATCGGCAATCTGGATAACCTCATGGTGTGGAACAAATCATTAAGCGGTGACGAAGTTAGAAATGCAATGTCAGACATTGATTATTCTTCACCTTCCGATGGATTGGTGGCAGCCTTCGATTTTGAAAAAGATTATGGTCAAGACCTCACTTTTAACGGACAGGGCGGAAAATCATTTTCTGCGGGAAATCATGATTATCATCCGACAGAACTTGAAGGACAAGGCTCTATTTACTGGGTTGAACCGCAATATTGCGCAGGAGCACCAATGCTTGACGGCAACTCGTTTAATCTCACAACGGAGACTTCTTTATATTTGACAAATGTCGGAAAGGTAAGCGATATTAAAACCACCGGCACTGGAGGTGAGGCGACACTGACATTCCCCTCTCCCGGCTTATACATTGCCACGCTTAAACTTGAAAACGAATATGGAGCTGCCACTGAACAGTTTTCAATCCACGTTGATGACACAGGCATTGTGACACCTGAAAAATCCGACACTTCAATGGAAGTCCGCCCCATTCTGTTTGACAATCATATTGAAGTCATCGCCGACAATGACGCTGATTATCGTGTCTCCCTCATGAATCTCGCAGGCAGCAGGATTCTTGTCAACGATTTTGTCGCACTCACAGGCGATTCAATGCGGATTTATCCTGAGGTTCCGGCAGGTGTATATCTCCTGACTATCGAACAAAACGGCAAACTCCATCACACCACAAAAGTAATCAAGAAATAAGACAATCTTTCCACTTTAACTCATGAAACAACGAATAATAATCAGTCCTTTTGCAATAATCCTCACGGTTGTTGTCTCTCTCACAATTATAATCTCAGCGGCATCTTCATTTAAAAATGGAGAATTGCCCGTTGCCTGGACACTCACTTCCATACTGCTTGTCATCCTGATTCCGTCTCTATTTTACTCACCGGTCTATTCGGCAGCCGACAATGCCGGAGTCTACGTGCGACATCCGCTGCGCACATCCTTCTACCCCATTGAAGAGATTGAAAAAATCGAAGTCTTCGCTCCGACAATGGCAGAAAAATGTATTGTGGGGGCACGCGGCTATTTCGGTTATTGGGGCTTTTTCTATGACGGAGGAATAAAGAAATATGTCGCATGCTATGGCAAGGCATCACAATGTGTCTTGATGACGCTAAAGAATGGGAAAAAATATGTGATTGGAGCCGAGCATAACCAAGAATTTGCTGATTATATTCAAAAAATGATTAATGAGCGTTAAACCATGTTACCCCAACGAGCGTTAAGAGTAAAAACACACACTTAAAACCTTAATGATATGAAAAAGTTAATACTCACTCTCGCGCTCGCTATCTCAGCATTTGTAGCAAACGCCGTCAATCCATTCCTTGAATTTCAGCCTGTAATCGCCAATAGTGATAACTGCTCATTTAACATTCAGGGAGGTGTTAAAACAAAAGTTCATCCGAACATCGACCTTGGTGTCGGAGTTGGTATAACCGAACAGTGGTCATTCAGCAACGGACCCCTCATCCCGATTTTTGCCCGTGGCGAATTTTCAGGACGAATCTCAAAATTCAAACCCTTCTTCTCTTTCGACGTGGGTTATGAAATCAACACAGAAGACACACACTGCGGAGCAGTCCTTGTAAACCCGATGGTCGGTTTGAAATTCGGCAACTGGTATGGAGGCATCGGATATCTGGCACACTGCTGGACTCCCAAGCACGCCGGAACATCTTCAAACTTCGCCCTCAAAATCGGCTACAACTTCTAACAAGCAACCCCGCCCAACCAAGCTAATCAAGCTTAATCAAGCTCCTCAAGCTTAATCAAGCTCCTCAAGCTTAACCAGGCTCAATCAAGCTTAATCAAGAAAACTCAAGCTTAATCAAGCCCAATCAATAAAAGAAGAGGCTGTCTAACAAGTTTAGGCAGTCTCTTTTTTCGTTCAGTCAGGCTAAAAAATAAGGCTTTCATGCTGAAATTCAGCGCGAAAGCCTTTGCTATGTCATAGATTTTTAGTAAAT